>NZ_CP029188.1:3855000-4541899 GCF_003097515.1 Streptomyces tirandamycinicus
TTAGGGGTGAAAGGCCAATCAAACTCCGTGATAGCTGGTTCTCCCCGAAATGCATTTAGGTGCAGCGTCGTGTGTTTCTTGCCGGAGGTAGAGCACTGGATAGGCGATGGGCCCTACCGGGTTACTGACCTTAGCCAAACTCCGAATGCCGGTAAGTGAGAGCGCGGCAGTGAGACTGTGGGGGATAAGCTCCATGGTCGAGAGGGAAACAGCCCAGAGCATCGACTAAGGCCCCTAAGCGTACGCTAAGTGGGAAAGGATGTGGAGTCGCAGAGACAACCAGGAGGTTGGCTTAGAAGCAGCCACCCTTGAAAGAGTGCGTAATAGCTCACTGGTCAAGTGATTCCGCGCCGACAATGTAGCGGGGCTCAAGCGTACCGCCGAAGTCGTGTCATTGCAGCAGGTAGCCCTAACGGGTGCTGTGATGGGTAGGGGAGCGTCGTGTGCCGGGTGAAGCAGCCGTGGAAGCGAGTTGTGGACGGTTCACGAGTGAGAATGCAGGCATGAGTAGCGATACACACGTGGGAAACGTGTGCGCCGATTGACTAAGGGTTCCTGGGTCAAGCTGATCTGCCCAGGGTAAGTCGGGACCTAAGGCGAGGCCGACAGGCGTAGTCGATGGACAACCGGTTGATATTCCGGTACCCGCTTTGAAACGCCCAGTATCGAGCCCATTAATGCTAAGGCCGTGAAGCCGCCGGCTGAGTCTTCGGACGAGGTCGGAGTGGTGGAGCCGCTGACCCGAGGTGGTAGTAGGTAAGCGATGGGGTGACGCAGGAAGGTAGTCCAGCCCGGGCGGTGGTTGTCCCGGGGTAAGGGTGTAGCCCGAGAGATAGGCAAATCCGTCTCTCATGTGGGTGAGACCTGATGCCGAGCCGATTGTGGTGAAGTGGATGATCCTATGCTGTCGAGAAAAGCCTCTAGCGAGTTTCATGGCGGCCCGTACCCTAAACCGACTCAGGTGGTCAGGTAGAGAATACCGAGGCGTTCGGGTGAACTATGGTTAAGGAACTCGGCAAAATGCCCCCGTAACTTCGGGAGAAGGGGGGCCACGCCTGGTGATGAGTCTTGCACTCTGAGCTGGGGGTGGCCGCAGAGACCAGCGAGAAGCGACTGTTTACTAAAAACACAGGTCCGTGCGAAGCCGTAAGGCGATGTATACGGACTGACGCCTGCCCGGTGCTGGAACGTTAAGGGGACCGGTTAGCTCCATTTCGGTGGGGCGAAGCTGAGAACTTAAGCGCCAGTAAACGGCGGTGGTAACTATAACCATCCTAAGGTAGCGAAATTCCTTGTCGGGTAAGTTCCGACCTGCACGAATGGCGTAACGACTTCTCGACTGTCTCAACCATAGGCCCGGTGAAATTGCACTACGAGTAAAGATGCTCGTTTCGCGCAGCAGGACGGAAAGACCCCGGGACCTTTACTACAGTTTGATATTGGTGTTCGGTTCGGCTTGTGTAGGATAGGTGGGAGACTGTGAAGCTTGGACGCCAGTTCAGGTGGAGTCGTCGTTGAAATACCACTCTGGTCGTGCTGGATGTCTAACCTGGGTCCGTGATCCGGATCAGGGACAGTGTCTGATGGGTAGTTTAACTGGGGCGGTTGCCTCCTAAAGGGTAACGGAGGCGCCCAAAGGTTCCCTCAGCCTGGTTGGCAATCAGGTGTTGAGTGTAAGTGCACAAGGGAGCTTGACTGTGAGACCGACGGGTCGAGCAGGGACGAAAGTCGGGACTAGTGATCCGGCGGTGGCTTGTGGAAGCGCCGTCGCTCAACGGATAAAAGGTACCCCGGGGATAACAGGCTGATCTTCCCCAAGAGTCCATATCGACGGGATGGTTTGGCACCTCGATGTCGGCTCGTCGCATCCTGGGGCTGGAGTCGGTCCCAAGGGTTGGGCTGTTCGCCCATTAAAGCGGTACGCGAGCTGGGTTTAGAACGTCGTGAGACAGTTCGGTCCCTATCCGCTGTGCGCGTAGGAGTCTTGAGAAGGGCTGTCCCTAGTACGAGAGGACCGGGACGGACGAACCTCTGGTGTGCCAGTTGTCCTGCCAAGGGCATGGCTGGTTGGCTACGTTCGGGAGGGATAACCGCTGAAAGCATCTAAGCGGGAAGCCTGCTTCGAGATGAGGACTCCCACCCACTTGATGGGGTAAGGCTCCCAGTAGACGACTGGGTTGATAGGCCGGATATGGAAGCCAGGTGACTGGTGGAGTTGACCGGTACTAATAGGCCGAGGGCTTGTCCTCAGTTGCTCGCGTCCACTGTGTTTGTTCTGAAGTTGCGAACATGCCGAGACCGCGTTACCGCCGGTGGTGGGGTGCTGGTCGGCTGGTTGGACAGTTTCATAGAGTTTCGGTGGTCATAGCGTTAGGGAAACGCCCGGTTACATTCCGAACCCGGAAGCTAAGCCTTTCAGCGCCGATGGTACTGCAGGGGGGACCCTGTGGGAGAGTAGGACGCCGCCGAACAATCATTGGGCCTCAACCCCCGAGTGGAAACTCGGGGGTTGAGGCCTTTTTGCGTTGTTCCGTTGCCCTGCCGCGTCCTGCCGAGCAGGTGATTTCCTAGGCTTGAGGGCATGCGCTACGACCTCGTGATCTTCGACAACGACGGTGTCCTCGTGGACAGCGAGCCCCTGTCCAACACCATCCTTGCCGCGTACCTCACCGAGTTGGGGCATCCCACCTCCTACGCGGAATCCGTGCGCGACTACATGGGCGCCGCGGTGCACCGGGTGCACGAAATGGTCCTGGAGCGGACCGGGAAGCGGCTCCCGGACGACTTCGACGAGACACTGCACGCCCGCGTGTTCGCCGCGTTCGAGCGTGAGTTGACGCCCGTCCCCGGGGCCCTCGACATCCTGGGGAAGCTGACGGCCGACGGGGTGCCGTACTGCGTCGCGTCCTCCGGGAGCCATGAGCGCATCAGGGTCGGGCACCGGAAGACCGGGCTTGACGCGTGGTTCCACGAGGAGAACGTCTTCAGTGCCCAGGACGTGGGCCGTGGCAAGCCGGCGCCCGACCTGTTCCTGCACGCCGCCGAACGAATGGGTGCCGCCCCCGAGCGCTGCGTGGTCATCGAGGACAGTCCTCTCGGTGTCGCCGCCGCCCTCGCGGCGGGGATGGACGTGTACGGGTTCACCGCGATGACGCCGGCCGCGAACCTCTCCGGAGCCGACGGGTTCTTCGACGCCATGTCCGAGCTGCCCGAACTGCTGGCCTGACCGACCTACCCATGGGTAGGTGAGCGGCCTACGCTGTGCGGCCATGACGGACGCGCGGTTGCGGCACGGTCGGGCCTCGTTGGCGCTGAGCTTCTTCGTCCAGGGCGTGGCCTTCGCCCTCCTGGTGACGCGGATACCCGCCATCCAGGACCGCTACGGGATATCCGACGGCCAACTGCCGCTCTTCCTCGCGGCCGTTCCGGTCCTCGCCGGCGTCGGCAGCGCGGCCACCGGGAGGTTCGTCGCGCGACGGCCGCCGGCAGCGGTGCTGCGGTGGTCGCAGCCGGTGGTCCTGCTCTCCCTGCCGGCACTGGGGGCGGGCACCGTGGTGTGGCAGGCCGCCCTGGCCCTCGGGGTGTTCGGGCTGGCCGTCGGCGCACTGGACGCCTCGATGAACATGCTCGGTGTCAGCCTGCAGCAGGCGTACGGCCGGAGCATCATGCTCGGCTTCCACGCCGCGTACAGCCTCGGCGGGATACTCGGCACCTCCCTCGCCTGGATCGGCGCGCACGGGGATGTGCCGCTCCTGGTGTCGTACCTGCCGGCCGTTCTCGTGCTGCTGCCCGCGGCGCTGCTCGGCAGCCGTTGGTACGTCGGCGCCGGCAGCCCGGCACCGGGCGACGGCGCGAACCCGCCCGGGAGCGGGGGCGTGCCGTTCGGGCTGCTGCTGCCGCTGTGCATGGTGATGGCGTTCGCGTACATCGGTGACTCCACCGTGGCGAACTGGAGCGCCAAGTACCTCCAGGACGTGCTGGGGAGCTCCGAGGAGCTTGCGACGGTCCCGTACGGCGCCTACATGGTGACCACGCTGCTCGGGCGGGCCGTGGGGGATCTCGGGGTGCGCCGCTTCGGGGGTGTGACGGTCGTGCGGAGCGGGACGGTGCTGGCGGTCGGCGGGTTCGCCGTGGTGGCGGTGGCGCCCGGACCGCCGGCGGGTGTCGCCGGATTCACCCTGCTCGGTCTGGGCCTGTGCGTGATCGTGCCGCAGACGTTCGCCGCGGCGGGGCGGCTGGCCGTCGCGGGCGGCGGCCCGGGGGCGGGCAACGCGGCCGTCGCACGGCTCAACGTCTTCACCTACGTGGGGTTTCTGATCGGGGCACCGCTGGTCGGAGGGCTGGGCGACGCGTGGAGCTACCGGGGAGCGATGCTCGTCCCGATGGTGTTGGTGCTGGTGACGTGGCGGTACGCGAGGTCGTTCGAGCCGGAGGACGACCGATACGGTATCGGCCATGAGCGGCCGCGCACTGTTGATGTGGGACGAAGCGGTGACGAAGTATGACTTCGGCCCCGGGCATCCGATGGATCCCGTGCGGCTCGCGCTGACCATGGGGTTGGTGCGGGCCTACGGGCTGGACCGCGCCGTGGACGTGGTGGCGGGCAAGCCCGCGGGCGAGTCGACCCTGCGGCTGGTCCACCGCGAGGACTATGTGGCGGCGGTGCGGTCCGCTTCGGAGGACCCGCGGGCGGCGGACCCGTCGTACGGGCTGGGCACGATGGACGACCCGGCCTTCGCGGGCATGCACGAGGTGTCGGCGATGATCGCGGGGCACTCCGTGGGGGCGGCCGAGGCGGTGTGGCGGGGCGATGCCCCCCATGCCGTGAACTTCGCCGGCGGGCTGCACCACGCGATGCCGGGTTCGGCCTCCGGCTTCTGCATCTACAACGACGCGTCGCTGGCCATCGCGCGGCTGCTGGAGCTGGGGGCCGAGCGGGTCGTGTACCTGGACGTCGACGTGCATCACGGGGACGGTGTGCAGGCGGCGTTCTGGGACGACCCGAGGGTGCTGACGATCTCCCTGCACGAGCATCCCCGGACGCTCTTCCCGGGCACCGGATGGCCGGAGGAGACGGGTGGCCCGGGGAAGGGCGAGGGCTCCGCGGTCAACGTGGCGCTGCCCGCGGGGACCGGGGACGAGGGCTGGCTGCGCGCGTTCCACGCCGTCGTGCCGGAACTGCTGAGGGACTTCCGCCCGCAGGTCCTGGTCACGCAGCACGGAGCCGACACGCACTTCGAGGACCCGCTGGCGCACCTGGCCGTCTCCCTGGACGCCCAGCGGCTGGTGCAGGAGGCCTGCCACTCGCTGGCGCACGCGTACGTCGAGGACGGGCGCTGGCTGGCACTCGGCGGGGGCGGTTACGCGGTCGTGGACGTGGTGCCGAGGTCCTGGACCCACCTCGTCGGGATCGCCGCCCATGCGCCGGTGGACCCGGAGTCGGTGATCCCGTCCTCGTGGCGGGACGAGGTGTACGCGCGGACACGGCAGTTGGGTCCGGGGCGGATGACGGACGGCCGCACGCCGGCATGGCGTCCTTGGGAGGACGGCTACGACCCGGCGGACCGGCTGGACCAGGCGGTGCTCGCGACGCGCCGCGCGGTCTTCCCGCTGCGGGGCCTGCTCCCTTAGCGGGCCCCCGGCCGCCTGTTGCCGGGGGCGCCCGCCATGTGGAGGGCCAGCCGCGGCCGTTACGCCGACGGTGGGGATTCGCCGGGTTCCCGTCCCGCGGCGCCGGGCGCTGCGGGACGATCGTCGCCGTGGTGAGCAGAGGGGCGCTGCGGGCGCATCTGTTGGCGGCGGGACTCGCCGGGCCGGTGGCGACGTCCCGGGAGGAGAGCCTGCGGAGCTACCGGCTGTTCGCGGCGCGGGATCCGCGGGTCACGCTCGGGCTCGACCCCGAGTGGGCCTGGGGCGAACGGGACCTGATCGCGTTGATGGCGGACAGATGCGGGGTGTCCGGGGATCCGCAGCATGTTTCCGGTCAGGACGTCATCGATCCGGAGCGCACGCTGAGCGGGCTCGACGCGTTCGCCGGGCGGCTGGCGGCGGTCGCCGAACGCCGCGGGACCGTGCTGTTCGGGACCGGGCATCCGCAGCGGCTGCTCGGCTTCTACGCCGCGCTGGCAGACGCACTGTCGGCGGCGGGCTGTCTCGTTCTCACACCCGCGCAGGGGCGATGTGTCGACATAACGACCCGGTTCGGCGTACGTACGCACACCATCGACTACGTACGGGGAGTCGCGATGGTGCGAGCACCCGGAGCGCGGGAAGCGGGGTGTGGCACCGGCGTGCACACCCATTCCCCCCTCCCGGTGCGGGCCGCGCTGGAGGGTGCGGCGGAGTCCGGTACCTCCCTGCCGGAGCTGGTGGTCGGGGACCACGGTTGGGTCTGCGGCGCAGGTCAGCTCGGTTTCGAGGCCATCGGCCTGGCGGACGTGGACGATCCGGCGCTGTTCGTCGGGGAGGCCGAGGGGCGGGTGTCCGTCGCCGTCCCGCTGGATGACGCTGTGCGGTCCCCTTGCTACCGGCCGCTTACTCGCTATGTACTCAATCGGGCGTGTCTGTCACGGTAAACGACCGATGGCTGCTCCTCTTCCCCACTCGCACCACCCGCCCCTACTCTGGGGAGTGAGCGCACTGCGACGAAGAGTCACCGGAGGGGAAGCCGGTGTGCGTCGTGTGCGGAAGGTACAGGTGGGTCATGGCTGCTGGCGAAAGGCCTCTCAACGAGGTCAAGTTCCTGACCGTGGCGGAAGTCGCCTCGGTGATGCGCGTGTCGAAGATGACCGTGTACCGCTTGGTGCACAGCGGTCATCTGCCGGCGATCCGGGTGGGCAGGTCCTTCCGGGTTCCGGAGCAAGCGGTTCACGAGTACCTCCGGGAATCCTTTGTGGGGGTCGAATCGGCCTGAGACACCCCTCGGATTACAAGCTCGGAGCTCGGGCCGGTAGGCTAGGCCGACGTAGGTCGTGTGGGCCCAGACGCCCCGCACCGAGTGAAGAGAAGTGAGCGAGGGTAGTCGTGGGCTCTGTTATCAAGAAGCGGCGCAAGCGGATGGCCAAGAAGAAGCACCGCAAGCTGCTCAAGCGCACGCGTGTCCAGCGTCGCAACAAGAAGTAAGCGGCAGCTGTCGCGAACGCCGTGGCCCCTTTCACCCGCGAGGTGGACGGGGCCACGGTGCTTTCCGGCCGGTGGTGTCGTGCGTTGGGATCAAAGAGCCGGGTAGAAGGCCCTGCGGTCAACACGGCGCAACATCAACCCGCTACGGTGACGCATAGCCAGGACCGAACGGAAGGCGCTGATCTTGGGCAAGGTCGTGCTCGTCACCGGTGTGGCCCGGCAGCTCGGGGGCCGCTTCGTACGCCGAATCCAGCGGGACCCCGGAGTGGAACGGGTGGTGGGCGTCGACGCGGTGACTCCCGGGCACCGTCTCGGCGGAGCCGATTTCGTACGGGCTGACATCCGGCAGCCGGCCATAGCGCGGGTCCTGGCCGAGCACGACGTGGACACCGTGGTTCACCTGGACGTCACGGGCACCCCGCTCGGGTCCGGGGGGCGTACCGCGGTCAAGGAGACCAACGTCATCGGCACCATGCAACTGCTCGGTGCCTGCCAGAAGTCGCCGACCGTCCGCCGGCTGGTGGTCAAGTCCAGTACGAGCGTCTACGGCTCCGCCTCGCGCGACCCGGCCGTCTTCACCGAGACCACGCCCCCCAAGTCCCTGCCGAGCGGTGGCTTCGCCAAGGACGCCGTCGAGGTCGAGGGCTATGTGCGCGGCTTCGCGCGCCGCAGGCCGGATGTCGCGGTGTGCGTGCTGCGGTTCGCCAACATCCTCGGGCCGCACGCCGACTCCCCGCTCGCGGACTACTTCTCGCTGCCCGTCATGCCGACCGTGCTGGGCTATGACCCCCGGCTGCAGTTCGTCCACGAGGACGACGTCGTCGACGTGCTGCGGATCGCCTGCCACGAGCCCCGCCGCGGCACGCTGAACAGCGGCACGTTCAACATCGCGGGCGACGGTGTGCTGCTGCTGTCGCAGTGCTCGCGGAGGCTCGGCCGCCCCACGGTGCCGGTGCTGCTGCCCGCGGTGACCTGGGTCGGCTCCGCCCTGCGCACGGTCGGCATCACCGACTTCTCGCCGGAGCAGATCCGGCTCCTCACGCACGGCCGGGTGGTCAGCACGGTGCAGATGCGCGAGACACTGGGCTTCGAGCCCGCCTACACGACCGCGGAGACCTTCGCCGACTTCGCGCGGAGCTGCGGGCCGGGCCTGCTGCCGCCGGAGACCCTGGCGAGAGCGGTCGACAAGGTCGCCGCGCTGCCGTCGGCCGGCGGTGCCACCCCACCGAGCGCCGGATAAGGAGCGCGAGCAACGATGGCGGACGCCAAGGTCATTCCGTTCGACGACGACCGGTCGCGCAACGGCGCGCCGCAGCGCTCGGCGCGGCGCCGCACCGGATCGGGCCGGCGGAAATCCGTGGGCGAGTCGGCGCGTGAGATCACGGTCGGTTCCGTGCCGGGACAGCTGGGCGGGGATCGGGCGGTGCCGAAGGACGCGGCGGCCCGCGGGGACGCGGACGGGACGCCCGGGCAGCCGTCGCAGGGCCCGGGGCCACGTGGCACGGACACCGGCTGGGACCAGCGCATCGCCGGCGGGCTGGCGTTTCTGCGGCGCCGGCTCACCGGTGACTACGACGTCGACGAGTTCGGCTACGACAAGGAGCTCACCGACCAGGTGCTGATGTCGCTGCTGCGGCCGTTGTACGCCAAGTACTTCCGGGTCGAGGTGAAGGGCATCGAGAACATCCCCGCCGACGGCGGGGCGCTGGTCGTCGCCAACCACTCCGGGACGCTGCCCCTGGACGGCCTGATGATGCAGGTGGCCGTCCATGACAACCACCCGGCCGGGAGGCACCTGCGGCTGCTCGCCGCGGACCTGGTCTTCGTGCTGCCGGTGATAAACGAACTGGCGCGCAAGGCCGGGCACACGCTGGCGTGCACGGAGGACGCGGAACGGCTGCTACGGCGGGGCGAGGTCGTCGGGGTGATGCCGGAGGGCTTCAAGGGCATCGGAAAGCCGTTCGGCGACCGCTACAAGCTCCAGCGCTTCGGGCGGGGCGGTTTCGTCTCGACGGCGCTGCGGGCGGGCGTGCCGATCGTGCCGTGCTCGATCGTCGGGGCCGAGGAGATCTATCCGATGATCGGCAACGCGAAGACGCTCGCGCGGCTGCTGGGATTCCCGTACTTCCCGATCACGCCGACGTTTCCGTGGCTCGGGCCGCTGGGGGCGGTGCCGCTGCCGACGAAGTGGACGATTCAGTTCGGGGAGCCGATTCCGACGGACGGCTATCCGCCGGAGGCGGCCGAGGACCCGATGCTGATGTTCAACCTCACCGACCAGGTGCGGGAGCAGATCCAGCACACGCTGTACAAACTGCTGGTGCAGCGGCGGTCCGTGTTCTTCTGACCGCCCTGTTCGGCGGCCGCCCCGGACTGTCCCTGCGGCCGCCCCGGTGGTCCCTGACGCAAGGGCGGGGGCCGGATACGCGTCGAAGCGTATCCGGCCCCCGCCCTGCTGCCTCTCACCGGCCCCGGTGCAGCGGGCTAGGGTGTGTCCTCGCTGTCGAGGCCCAGGCCCGGCAGGAGCCCCGGCAACAGCGGCGGGATCGTCACGTCCGGTACGGGCGCGGCCGGGTCCGGGAGCTTGCCGGACGGTGACGGCGAGGCGCTGTTCTGCGGGGGAGTGAGCAACCCGCCCGTGTTGCCGCCGATGAGCTGCTCGTCCTCCACGGTGCCCGACCCGGACGGCTGGGGCCGGCTGTCCCCGGCCGGGCCGCCGGCGGACGGCGAGGAGGGCGTGGAGGGGTGGGTCTCCGAGGAGTTCGAGGGGTCCTCCGGGGACGATCCGGGACTGCTCGATCCCAGGCGCTCCGCCTCGGGAGGACGGGGCAGCAGCGACCGCAGCGGGCCGACCTCCTGGTCTATGGCGTCGAAGACCGAGCTCACCTGGTCGCCGACGTCGGTGAGCTGGGCGGGCAGCCGGTCCCGCAGTCCGTTCCACACCTCGCGGTGGTTGCTGGAGAAGGACGACAGAGTGGCGATGGGGCCGAGCGAGCCGTCCCGCTCGTACGCCTGGTGCAGCAGCCGGTGGCCCTCGGAGACGTCGTGCCGCATGCCGCTGAGGGTGTGCCTGATCTCGTTCATCGACTCGGTGTCCAGCTCGCCCGCGCGGCCGCGCTCCATGAGGCGGCGGGCCTCGTTCAGCCGGGTGGAGGCCTGGTCGAGGTAGAGCGCGCCGCGGTCCGCGTCGTCGTCGGCCATGCCGAGCTTCAGGTCCTCCATGCCGCGTTTCAGCCCGTAGAGGGAGTCACCGGGGAGGGCGTCGGAGCTGGCGGCCGCCACCCCGCCGAAGGCACCGGCGGCCACTCCGACCGTCAGTCCCCCGGCCGCGAGGCCCTTGGACCACCGGGAGCGCGGACGGAGTCTCCGGAGCGGGGAGGCCCGATGGGCTCCGCGGCGGGAGCTCCGCTGCTCCGGAACGGTAGGGCCCCGGGCTGCGGAGCCCTCCGCGAACATGGCTTCCATGGCGGCCACGAGCCGGGCTCGCTGCACCACCTTGACATCGGGATCCAACTCCGGCTTCGGCAGTTCGCCGAGGCCGTTCGCCAGGGCCAACAGCCGTCCCTGCTCGGCCGGCTGGGCCGAACTCTCGGGCTGCTCGGCCGCCGCGCCCCGGAGCGCCTGAGTCTCCAGGGCCTGGGCGAAGGCGTTCGCCCGCCGGTGCGCCGAAACGTTCGCGATCACTGGCGGCACCTCCTCTCGTCATGACGGTCGACTCCCCGGGGGGTCCGGAAGGTTGCACGACTTGAGCACATCCACACGAAAGAGTGAGTGGCTGCGCGCACGACGTGACCGCAGGGAGCCTGCATTGCGCACAACGAGCGGCTCGGCAGTTGGGTTACGCGCGGAGGATGATCGGACCAGTGCGTCATCGAGTGCTCACGGATGGTGAGTTGGGAGTGGGCGGGCCGGGGACGGGCGCGTGGGGGGCGGGGTGGTGCCGGTGGGACCTTCACGGGGGACGGGACGGGACGGTCGATGGGCGGCGGGTGTCGGCGGGTGTCGGCGGGTGTCGGCGGGTGTCGGCGGTTGTCAGCGGGCGTCGTCGGGCAGCAGCCGGGCCAGGGTGCGCACGGCCCGGTACTGCAGGGTCTTGATCGCCCCCTCGTTCTTCCCCATCACCCGGGCGGTCTCGGCGACCGAGAGGCCCTGGAGGAAGCGGAGGGTGACGCACTCCTGCTGCTGCGGATTGAGCTTGCGGACCGCTTCGAGCAGCGCCGCGTTGGAGAGCGACTCCAGTACCGACTCCTCGGGACTGCGCTCCACCTCGTTGGCGTCGAGCATCTCGCCGGTCGTCACTTCCAGCCGGAACCGGCTCGACTTGAAGTGGTCGGCGACGAGATTCCGGGCGATGGTCACCAGCCAGGCGCCGAAGTCGCGGCCCTGCCAGGTGAACGTGGAGATCCGGCGCAGGGCGCGGAGGAAGGTCTCGCTGGTGAGGTCCTCCGCCGTGGCCTTGCCGCCGACCCGGTAGTAGATGTAGCGGTAGACGGTGTCGCTGTACTGGTCGTAGAGCCGGCCGAACGCCTCCGCCTCGCCCGCCTGCGCGCGTTCGACCAGTTCCATCATCCGCGCGCTGTCGCTGTCGGCACTCGGCCGGCGGGCGGCGGTCGAGGTGGCGGCGTGGCGGCCGCCCCGTCTGCCCGCCTCTCGCTCGCCCGGCCGTCCGTCGACCACGCCGCTGCGGGCCGGCGCCTTCTCGATGCGGTCGGCCAGGGCGTAGCAGGGACCGGCAGGGCCGAGGGCGGCCGGGCTCGCGGCGAAGGCGGGGACGGCGTACGCGGTGGGGACGAAGCCGCGCATGTGGTCGAGGACCACCGCGCGGAGCGTAGCCAGGCCCGAGGCGTCAACCCCGACGTGTGGGTACACGGGACTCCCAGAGGCAGAGCTTCCATCACGTGCTGTGCGGGACCGGTCACTCGTCGTGGCGACGCGTGGGGCCCATGTGCGTCTGAGGAGAATAACGCTTCGTACAGGCAGTGCTACACCCAGTTGCTCAAATCATCGAATCCGTCGCTTCTGTTACGGCAAGGCGGCACATTTGGTCGCAGATTGTGATCGATTGCTGATCGGACTACTTCGGCATCGCTGGGGAGCGTGATGGGTTGTGTTCGTGTGAGGGCGTTGCGACTGGCGGGTGGCAGGACGGGGTAGGCCCCCCGGAATGCCGGGTGCCGGGGGCCCGATGTCGGATGTCGTTCGTCGCGTGCCGTGGCGGGAGGTGGGGCGTTCGGGGCCCGCCTCCGCCGTGGGAGGCAGGGGACGCGGGAGGCCGGCACCGCGGCGCCGTGCTGGGCCGCGATCGTGCGGTCAGCGGCGGCGCCGGTGCAGGGCCACGGCGGCCGCCGTGCCGCCCGCGAGGGCGCCGACCCCGGCGGCGGCCGGGATGCCGACCTTCGCCGCCTTGCGGCCCGTGCGGTAGTCGCGCAGCCGCCAGTCGCGCTCCCGGGCGTGCTTGCGCAGCTTGGTGTCCGGGTTGATGGCGTACGGATGTCCCACCAGGGAGAGCATCGGGATGTCGTTGTGCGAGTCGCTGTACGCCGCGCAGCGCGACAGGTCGAGGTTCTCGGCACCGGCCAGGGCCCGTACCGCCTCGGCCTTGGCCGGGCCGTGCAGCGGCTCGCCCACGAGCTTGCCGGTGTAGACGCCGTCGACGGACTCGGCGACCGTGCCGAGCGCGCCGGTCAGCCCCAGCCGGCGGGCGATGATCGTCGCGGTCTCCACCGGCGCGGCGGTGACCAGCCACACCTTCTGGCCCGCGTCGAGATGGGCCTGGGCGAGGGCGCGGGTGCCCGGCCAGATGCGGTCCGCCATGTACTCGTCGTAGATCTCCTCGCCGATCGACATCAGCTCGGAGACGCGGTGGCCCTTGACGATGGACAGCGCCGACTCGCGCACGTCCTGCATGTGCTCGGGGTCCTCGACGCCCGCGATCCGGAACCACGTCTGCTGCCAGGCGAACCGCGCCAGCTCCCGGCGCTGGAAGAACTTGCGCTTGTACAGGCCGCGGCCGAAGTGGAAGATCGCGGCGCCCTGCATGACGGTGTTGTCCAGGTCGAAGAAGGCGGCGGCGGCGACGTCCCCGGCCACGGGGAAGGCGGGCTCGGCCGGTGCGGTGTCCGCGCCGGCCCGGGCCCGGGCGTCCGTCTCGAACTGCTGTGACGTCTTGCGTGCTGCCTCGGCTGCGGCCTCGCCGGCGAGAACGCTCCGGGCGGTCGAGGAGCGCCTACGGGGAGTGAGCCATCCCAGTGCGGCCATGTCGTGAGCATAGCCAGTCCGCTCGCCGGTTCCCGACGCACGGGGATGCCGGGGCGTGAACTCTCCGCGGCCGGATTGTTAAAGGGGCCGTCAGGGTGTGTCGCGCGCGGGCGGACAATAGGGGGCATGACTCCTCTGCTGCCGCGTGGCAAGAAGAAGGCCGGTGACCGTGTGGTGACCCTGATCGGAAAGCCCGGGTGCCATCTCTGTGACGACGCGCGGTCCGTGGTCGAGCGGGTGTGCGCGGAGACGGGGGCGGCCTTCGAGGAGAAGGACATCACCCGGGACGAGGAACTGCACCGGGCGTACTGGGAGCAGATCCCCGTGGTGCTGGTGGACGGGGAGCAGCACACGTTCTGGCGCGTGGATGCCGCCCGGCTCCGCCGCGAACTGGGGGCGTGACCGAAAGACGGCTACCATCGTGGGCGTTTTGCTGGGGTCTCGGGGGCGTGGCTGTGAGGAGTGTGAACCGCTTTGCCCCCTTTGGATTCTCCGCGAGAGTCGATCACCCCGGGTTCCGGGATGGCGCGTTCGGATTGCGTGACCCCGGTCACTTTGCACGGACAAAGCGGACACTATCTTTGTGCACGCGTTCACAAAGACATAGCCTGCTGTCGACGGGGCGGTCCTGGGACGCATGGCCGCCTGCCTCGCTCATCCCGCAGGAGCACCGTGGCAACTGGCCGAACCCACCGACCGGCGACTCGCAGCCGAGGAATCCCCGAGGCCACCGTCGCCCGGCTTCCGCTGTATCTGCGCGCGCTGACCGCGCTGTCGGAGCGCTCCGTGCCGACGGTCTCCTCCGAGGAGCTCGCGGCCGCCGCGGGGGTCAATTCCGCGAAGCTCCGCAAGGACTTCTCGTACCTCGGCTCCTACGGGACCCGCGGTGTCGGGTACGACGTCGAGTACCTCGTCTACCAGATCTCCCGTGAGCTCGGCCTGACCCAGGACTGGCCGGTCGTGATCGTCGGTATCGGCAACCTCGGCGCCGCTCTCGCCAACTACGGCGGATTCGCCTCCCGCGGCTTCCGCGTGGCCGCGCTGATCGACGCCGACCCGGCGATGGCCGGCAAGCCGGTCGCGGGCATCGCGGTCCAGCACACGGACGAGCTGGAGAAGATCATCTCGGACAACGGCGTGTCCATCGGGGTCATCGCGACCCCCGCGGGCGCCGCGCAGCAGGTGTGCGACCGGCTCGTCGCCGCGGGCGTGACCTCCATCCTCAACTTCGCACCCACCGTGCTCTCGGTGCCGGACGGCGTGGATGTGCGCAAGGTCGACCTCTCGATCGAGCTGCAGATCCTCGCCTTCCACGAGCAGCGCAAGGCCGGCGAGGAGACCGAGGGTGAGGCCGCCGTGCCGCCCGTCGCGCCGACCGGCGCCTCCGCCTCCGCCGCGGCCGACGGCCGGAAGGGACCCGACGGGGACGTGCCCGCCGTGATGCCGGCATGAGCCTCCTCGTCGTCGGCCTCAGCCACCGCAGCGCCCCGGTCAGCGTCCTGGAGCGGGCCTCGCTCTCCGCGGAGACGCAGGGCAAGCTGCTGCAGGACGCCCTCGCCGCGGAGCCCGCGGCGGAAGCGGCCGTACTCGCCACCTGCAACCGGATCGAGCTCTACGCCGACGTGGACAAGTTCCACGCGGGAGTCGCCGAACTCTCGACGCTGCTGTCCCAGCACAGCGGCGTCGGGCTGGAGGAGCTCACCCCCTATCTGTACGTGCACTACGAGGACCGGGCCGTCCACCATCTGTTCTCGGTGGCCTGCGGTCTGGACTCGATGGTCGTCGGCGAGGGCCAGATCCTCGGCCAGATCAAGGACTCGCTCGCGCTCGGCCAGGAGCTGCACAGCGCGGGCCGGCTGCTGAACGACCTGTTCCAGCAGTCCCTGCGGGTCGGCAAGCGCGCCCACAGCGAGACCGGTATCGACCGGGCCGGGCAGTCGCTCGTCAGCTTCGGCCTGGAGCAGCTGGCCGAGGGCACCCCCACCGGGGAGTGGGCCGCGGGCAGGAGCGCGCTCGTCATCGGCGCGGGCTCGATGTCCTCACTCGCCGCCGCCACGCTGGCGCGCGCCGGGGTGGCCGAGGTCGTCGTCGCGAACCGTACCCGTGAGCGCGCCGAACGGCTGGTGCGGATCCTCACCGAGCCCGGCGGTACGGGCGTCCGCGCCCGGGCCGTCGACATGGCCTCCGTCGCCGGCGAACTGGCACGTGCCGACGTCGTGGTCTCCTGCACCGGCGCGACCGGGCTGGTGCTCGGGGCCGAGGCCGTCGAGGCCGCGCTCGCGGGCCGCGAGGAGCCGCTGGCCCTGCTCGACCTCGCCATGCCCCGGGACATCGACGCCGCGGTCCACCGGCTCGACGGGGTCCGGCTCGTCGACATCGAGTCCCTCGCCGGGGCGTCCGCGGACGTGCCGATGGCCGCCGACGTCGACCGGGTGCGCGCCATCGTGGCCGCCGAGGTCGCCGCCTTCGGGGCCGCCCAGCGTGCCGCGCACATCACGCCGACCGTGGTCGCCCTGCGCGCCATGGCCGCCGACGTCGTGGCCGGCGAGATCGCCAGGCTCGAGGGCCGGCTGCCGGGCCTGGACGAGCGGCAGCGCGCGGAGGTCGCCCAGACGGTCCGCCGGGTCGTGGACAAGCTCCTGCACGCGCCCACCGTGCGGATCAAACAGCTCGCGGCCGAGCCCGGGGGCGCCGGGTACGCGGACGCGCTGCGCACACTCTTCGACCTCGACCCGGAGACGGTCGCCTCCGTCAGCCGGGCCGACGTCACCGACGCCGACATCAAGAACCGAGGGCGAGTATGACCGAGAGGGCATCGGGGACCGAGCGGCCCCTGCGGCTCGGAACCAGGCGCAGCAAGCTCGCCATGGCCCAGTCCGGGCATGTGGCGGAGGCGGTGCGGCGGCTGACCGGCCGCTCCGTCGAGCTCGTGGAGATCACCACGTACGGCGACACCTCGCGCGAGCACCTGGCGCAGATCGGCGGCACCGGTGTGTTCGTCACGGCGCTGCGCGACGCGCTGCTCGCCGGCGAGGTCGACTTCGCGGTGCACTCCCTGAAGGACCTGCCGACCACGCAGCCGGACGACCTCGTCCTGGCCGCGATCCCGCGGCGGGAGGACCCGCGTGACGCGCTGGTCGCCCGGGACGGGCTGACCCTGGACCGGCTGCCGACGGGCGCCCGGGTGGGCACCGGCTCGCCGCGCCGGATGGCGCAGCTCAACGCGTACGCCCGCTCGCACGGGCTGCAGATCGAGACCGTGCCGATCCGGGGGAACGTCGACACCCGCATCGGTTTCGTGCGGGACGGGGAACTGGACGCGGTGGTGCTCGCCGCGGCCGGCCTGAACCGTATCGGCCGGATCGACGAGGCGACCGAGTTCCTGCCGGTCGACGCGGTCCTGCCCGCCCCCGGCCAGGGGGCCCTGGCGGTGGAGTGCCCGGCGGCCGACACCGCCCTCGCCGCCACGCTCGCCGAGCTCGACGACCCGTACACCCGGGCCGCCGTGACCGCCGAGCGGTCCCTGCTCGCCGCCCTGGAGGCCGGCTGCAGTGCGCCCGTGGGCGCGCTGGCCGACCTGCCCGCCGGCGGGCAGGCTGTTCATGAAATGCGCCTGCGGGGTGTCGTCGGTACCACCGACGGTTCCACGCTGGTGCAGCTGTCCATCACCGGTCCCGTGCCCACGTCGCACGACGAAGCCGTGGCACTCGGGCGCGAACTCGCCTCGGAGATGCTCGCCAAGGGCGCGGCCGGTCTTATGGGGGAGCGCGCACTTTGAGCCCCACCACCTCGAACGTCCCTGCTGGTCCGGTACACGGGCAGGTCACCTTCCTCGGCGCCGGTCCCGGTGATCCGGGCCTGCTGACGCTGCGCGCCGTCGAGGCGCTGGCGGGTGCGGACGTGTTGATCGCCGAGCCGGAAGTCCTCGACGTCGTTCGCGGCCACGCGCGCGCCGGAGTGAGCACACCTGAGCTGACCGTTGTTGACGATGCCTCAACAACCGCCGATGTCCCGGTGTTGAGGGACGCGGCCAATCTTGTCATGGAGGCCGTGCGGGGCGGCAAGCGGGTGGTCCGTGCCGTGAGCGGTGACCCCGGGCTCGACGGCGACGCCGGGGCCGAGATGCTCGCCTGCGCCGCCGAGGGCATCCCCTTCGAGGTCGTGCCGGGTGTGGCGACCGCGGTCGGGGTGCCCGCGTACGCGGGTGTGCCGCTGCGTGACGCGCACGGCACGGATGTGCGGTTCATCGACGCCCGGACCGCGGACGCCCGCTGCTGGACCGAGGTCGGTGCCTCGGACGGCACCGTCGTGGTGTCCACGACGCTGGACGCCGTGGCGCCGGCGGCCGGGGAGCTGGTGTCGGCCGGGCGCAAGCCCGACACCCCGCTGACGGTGACGGTGGCCGGTACGACGACGCGGCAGCGGACGTGGACGGCGACGCTCGGGACCATCGCCCAGGTCTTCAAGCAGGGCAAGGTGCTGCCGTCGCCGGAGGGCCACCGGCCGGTCATAGTCGTGGTCGGCGAGCGCAGCGCCGCCGCGCAGCGCGACCAGCTCGCCTGGTTCGAGTCCAAGCCGCTGTTCGGCTGGAAGGTGCTCGTGCCGCGCACCAAGGAGCAGGCCGCTTCGCTCTCCGACCAGCTCAGGTCCTACGGAGCCGTGCCGCACGAGGTTCCGACCATCGCCGTCGAGCCGCCGCGTACGCCGCAGCAGATGGAGCGCGCGGTCAAGGGGCTGGTCACCGGCCGCTACGAGTGGATCGCCTTCACCTCGGTCAACGCCGTGAAGGCGGTGCGGGAGAAGTTCGAGGAGTACGGGCTGGACGCCCGCGCCTTCGCCGGGATCAAGGTGGCGGCGGTGGGCGAGCAGACCGCGCGGTCGCTGATCGAGTTCGGCGTCAAACCGGATCTGGTGCCGAGCGGTGAGCAGTCGGCGGCGGGTCTGCTGGAGGACTGGCCGCCGTACGACCCGGTGTTCGACCCGATCGACCGGGTGTTCCTGCCGCGGGCCGACATCGCCACCGAGACCCTGGTGGCGGGCCTGATCGAGCTGGGCTGGGAGGTCGACGACGTCACCGCCTACCGGACCGTGCGGGCCTCGCCGCCGCCGGCGGAGACCCGGGAGGCGATCAAGGGCGGCGGTTTCGACGCCGTGCTCTTCACCTCGTCGTCCACCGTGCGGAACCTGGTCGGCATCGCCGGCAAGCCGCACAACGTGACGGTGATCGCCTGTATCGGTCCCGCGACCGCGAAGACGGCGGAGGAGCACGGGCTGCGGGTCGACGTGCTGTCGCCCGAGCCGTCGGTGCACAAGCTGGCCGAGGCGCTCGCGGAGTTCGGGGCGCGGCGCCGGGAGGCCGCGCTGGAGGCGGGCGACCCGGTGACGCGGCCGAGCGAGCGGCGTCCGGGAGCGCGTAGACGCCGGACGACGTGAGGGCGGAGGCCCTCCGGTGTGAGCGCGGAGGGCGTGCGACGTTTCTGCGGACGGCGTGCGGTGTGCCTGGGACGGCGTCCGGTGTGCGCTATGCCTGCGGACGGCGTCCGGTGTGAGTGCGGACGCTGTCCCGGGTGATGCTAGGGACATGGCCGGAAGGGGTCGTGGGGATGCTCCCCGCGGCCCCTTCGCGTGCGTTCCGGGCCGTACCGCTACGGGAGCCGCGCGGTCGCCCCGGGGGGACACGGTGTCGGCAAGAGCGGTCCCCGCACGGGCGTAGCGTGGTGGGCATGACTGTGTACGGATCCTTCCCCGGGTCGCGGCCGCGACGGCTGCGAACCACCCCCGCGATGCGGCGCATGGTCGCCGAGACGAGGCTGAACCCCGCCGATCTGATCCTCCCCGCGTTCGTGCGGGAGGGGGTGCGCGAGCCGGTGCCGATCGGGGCGATGCCCGGCGTCGTGCAGCACTCGATGGACACCCTGCGCAAGGCGGCCGTCGAGGCCCGGGAGGCCGGGGTCTCCGGAATCATGCTCTTCGGTGTGCCGGAGGACGCGAAGAAGGACGCGACCGGCACGGCGGGCACGGACCCCGGCGGGATCCTGCAGGTCGCCATCCGCGCCGTGAGGGAGGAGGTCGGCGACGAACTGGTCGTCATGTCCGACCTCTGCCTGGACGAGTACACCGACCACGGCCACTGCGGGGTGCTCGACGCGGACGGCCGGGTCGACAACGACGCCACGCTGGAGCGGTACGCCGAGATGGCCCAGGTCCAGGCGGACGCGGGCGTCCATGTCGTCGGCCCCAGCGGGATGATGGACGGTCAGATCGGGGTGGTCCGGGACGCGCTCGACACCATCGGCAAGGAGGACGTGTCGATCCTCGCCTACACCGCGAAGTACTCGTCCGCGTTCTACGGGCCGTTCCGCGAGGCCGTCGGCTCCTCCCTGACGGGCGACCGCAAGACGTACCAGCAGGACCCCGCGAACCTGCGGGAGTCCCTGCGGGAGCTGGCGCTCGACCTGGAGGAGGGCGCGGACATGGTCATGGTCAAGCCCGCCGGGCCGTACCTCGACGTGCTGGCGAGGGTCGCGGAGTCGGTGGACGTGCCCGTCGCCGCGTACCAGATCAGCGGTGAGTACGCGATGGTCGAGGCCGCGGCGGAGAAGGGCTGGATCGAGCGCGACAAGGCGATTTTGGAGACCCTGACCGGGATCCGGCGCGCGGGCGCGCAGATGATCCTGACGTACTGGGCGACGGAGGTCGCGCAGAAGCTCGGCGGCGCCCGGCGATAGCGCCGCGGCGGAACGGCCCGCCCGCTGGAGGGGCCACGCCCACCGGGAGGGTCTGCCGGGGGCGGCCGGGCGGGGACGAGGTGGTGATCAGCCTGCCGTCGGCGCACCCTGGGAGTGGTACCGCTGTGGAGGTGATCCGCCATGCAGACTCTCGTCGGCTGGCACGTCGATATGGAGTTCCTCGAGGAAGGCGACAGGACCAGGGCGGCCGCGATGCTGCGGCTCGCCGACGGCACGGAAGTGCGCGGCCACGGGCACGCCAGCCGTCATCCGTCCGACCCGGCCCAGCTGCGGGTCGGCGAGGAGATCGCCGGCGCTCGGGCGCTCATGGACATCGCGCAGACCCTGCTCAAGAAGGCCCATGACGAGATCGAGGAGACGACGGGAAGGCCGGCCCACCCGATCAATCGCTGACGCGCGAGGCGAACGGGGGACGGCCCCGGCGATCACTAGAACTCAAGTCGATCGCCGGGGCCGTCCGCGTCGGTGCGCCGGACCGGTCTGGCCCGGTGCCGCGCGTCAGAGGCGCGCGGGGGTGCGGATGCCCAGCAGGGCCATGCCCTGGTGGAGCGTGCGGGCGGTCAGGTCGCAGAGGAACAGCCGGTTCTCCACCTGGGCCGGGGTGTCCGCCTTGAGGACCGGGCACTCCGAGTAGAACGTCGTGTAGAGCGACGCCAGCTGGTACAGGTACGCGGCCAGCTTGTGCGGTTCGTAGCCGGACGCCGCCTCCGCGACCGCCTCGCCGAACCGGTCGAGGTGCAGACCCAGCGCCCGCTCGGACGGGGCCAGCCCGAGCTCCGCGTGGGCCCGCGGCCTGGCGTCCCCGGCCTTGCGCAGGATCGACTGGATACGGGCGTAGGCGTACTGGAGGTACACGGAGGTGTCGCCGTTGAGGGACACCATCTGGTCGAGGTCGAACTTGTAGTCGCGGGCCGCGGACGTGGACAGGTCCGCGTACTTCACCGCGCCGATGCCGACCTGGGCGCCCCGCTCGGCGATCTCCTCCTCCGACAGGTCCTGGGCCTTCTCCCGGACGACGGCCGAGGCCCGCTCGATCGCCTCGTCCAGCAGGTCGACCAGCCGCACCGTCTCGCCCTCACGGGTCTTGAACGGCTTGCCGTCCTTGCCGAGGACGGTGCCGAAGGCCAGCTGGACGGCCTTGACCCGGTCGCTCAGCCAGCCGGCCCGGCGGGCGGTCTCGAAGACCATCTTGAAGTGCAGGGACTGACGGGCGTCCACGACGTAGATCAGACTGTCCGCGCCGAGGTTCCGCACCCGGTCCCGGATCGCGGACAGGTCCGTCGCCGCGTAGCCGTAGCCGCCGTCGGACTTCCGCACGATCAGGGGGACGGGCTTGCCGTCCGGACCCTTCACGTCGTCGAAGAACACGCACAGAGCGCCTTCGGAGCGCACCGCGACGCCGGACTCCTCGAGGATGCGGCAGGTCTCGTCGAGCATGTGGTTGTAGCCCGACTCGCCCACCACGTCGGGGTCGTGGATCTCCATGTCGAGCTTGTCGAAGACGGAGTAGAAGTAGATCTTCGACTCGTCGACGAACCGCTGCCAGAGGGCGAGGGTCCGCTCGTCGCCCGACTGCAGGTCCACCACCCGCCGCCGGGCGCGCTCCTTGAACTCCGGGTCGGAGTCGAACAGGGCCCGGGAGGCCTTGTAGAGCCGGTTCAGGTTGGACATGGCCTCCTCGCCGGAGACGGCGGCCTCGTCCTCGTGGTCCAGCTCGTGGGGGTGCTCGATCAGGAACTGGATGAGCATGCCGAACTGGGTGCCCCAGTCGCCGATGTGGTGGCGCCGGACCACCTTCTCGCCGGTGAACTCGAGGATCCGCACCATGGCGTCGCCGATCACGGCCGAGCGGAGGTGGCCGACGTGCATCTCCTTGGCCACGTTGGGCTGCGCGTAGTCGATCACCGTGGTGCCCGCGCCGTCGGCGAGCGGCACCCCGAGACGGTCGTCGGCGGCCCGGGCGGAGAGCGTCCCGGTGATCGCCCGGTCGGAGACCGTGATGTTCAGGAAGCCGGGGCCCGAGACCTCGATCTCCCGCAGCACGTCGTCGGCCGGGACGGACGCGACCACCTGGGCCGCGAGCTCGCGCGGATTGCCCTTGAGCTTCTTGGCGAGCGCCAGGATGCCGTTGGCCTGGAAGTCGGCCCGGTCGCTGCGTCGCAGCAGCGGGTCGGCGGAGCCGGCTTCCGGCAGGGCTGCCGAGAGGGCGTCCGCGAGGCGCTGCTGCACGGTCGAGGCGAGGGAAGGGACCGAGGCCATGGGCTTCCGTTTCCTGTGAGTGGGGCGTGGTGGGGCGTCGTAGGTCGTCGTCGGGCGTGGTTCGTCGTCGGGCGTGGGTCGGCGTGGGTCGGCGTGATCCGTCGTGGGTCGGCGTGGGGCGCCGGGCGGTGCGGTCGGCGCCGACAATTCGGTAGTCAAGTGTCCCACGGTGGAGCAACCTGTTTGTTCCACGGGACCCTGACCTGTGGACAACCGGCGCCTGCGGACGGCCGGGCTCCCGTGCATGGGCTCCCGTGCATCGGCCCGTGCCGGCGGACCGTTCGGGGCGGGACCCCGGACCGGCGGGCGTGCGCCTGTGGACAACCCGCGGGTGCGCTGTTCCGTCTGGGAGAATGGCAGACGCCGGCTTCGACAGACTCAAGCAATCAAGGACGTGCCGATCGTGGCTCAGAGCAGCACCGAGACCGACTGGGTCTCCCGTTTCGCGGACGATGTCATCGCCGAGTCGGAACGGCGTGCGCCCGGGAAACCGGTCGTGGTTGCGTCTGGCCTGTCTCCGTCCGGGCCCATCCACCTGGGCAATCTGCGTGAGGTGATGACCCCGCACCTGGTCGCGGACGAGATCCGCCGCCGCGGGTACGAGGTCCGCCACCTGATCTCCTGGGACGACTACGACCGCTACCGCAAGGTGCCCGCGGGCGTGGAGGGGGTGGACGGCGGCTGGGCCGAGCACATCGGCAAGCCGCTGACGTCGGTGCCGGCGCCCGCCGGCTCGCCGCACCCGAACTGGGCCGAGCACTTCAAGGCCGCGATGGTCGAGTCGCTCGCCGAGCTCGGTGTCGAGTACGACCCCATCAGCCAGACCGAGCAGTACACCTCGGGTGCCTACCGCGAGCAGATCCTGCACGCCATGCGCAACCGCGCCCGGATCGACGGCATCCTCGACCAGTACCGGACGAAGGCGAAGGCCCCGGCGAAGAAGCAGCAGCAGAAGCCGGTCGACGAGGCCGAGCTGGAGGCCGCCGAGGGCTCCGGCGCGGCGTCCGAGGACGACGGCAGCGGCGGTTCGGCCGGCTACTTCCCGTACAAGCCGTACTGCGGCAACTGCGAGAAGGACCTGACGACCGTCACGGAGTATCTCGACGCGACCACGGAGCTGACGTACTCGTGCGCGGCGTGCGGCTTCTCGGAGACGGTCCGGCTGAGCGAGTTCAACCGCGGCAAGCTGGTCTGGAAGGTCGACTGGCCGATGCGCTGGGCCTACGAGGGTGTGATCTTCGAGCCGAGCGGTGTCGACCACTCGTCCCCCGGTTCGTCGTTCGTCGTCGGCGGCCAGATCGTCCGCGAGATCTTCGACGGCGTCCAGCCGATCGGCCCGATGTACGCCTTCGTGGGCATCTCCGGCATGGCCAAGATGTCCTCGTCGCGCGGTGGCGTGCCGACCCCGGCCGACGCCTTGAAGATCATGGAGGCGCCCCTGCTGCGCTGGCTCTACGCCCGCCGCAAGCCCAACCAGTCCTTCAAGATCGCGTTCGACCAGGAGATCCAGCGCCTCTACGACGAGTGGGACAAGCTGGAGTCCAAGGTCGCGGAGGGCACCGTGCTCCCGGCCGACGCCGCCGCGTACGCCCGTGCGGCCCGCACCGCCGCGGGTGAGCTGCCGCGCACGCCGCGCCCGCTGCCGTACCGCACGCTCGCCTCCGTCGTCGACATCACCGCCGGCCACGACGAGCAGACACTGCGCATCCTCAGCGAGCTGGACCCGGCGAACCCGCTGTCCTCGCTCGACGAGGCCCGGCCCAGGCTGGACCGCGCGGAGAACTGGATCACCACCCAGGTCCCGGCCGACGCCCGCACGGTCGTGCGTTCCGAGCCGGACGCGGAGCTGCTCGGCTCACTCGGCGACGAGGCGCGCGAGTCGCTGCGGCTGCTGCTGGAGGGGCTCGACACCCACTGGTCGCTGGACGGCCTGACGACCCTGGTCTACGGAGTGCCGAAGGTGATGGCCGGCCTGGATCCGGATGCCAAGCCGACGCCGGAGCTGAAGGTCGCGCAGCGTTCGTTCTTCGCGCTGCTGTACCGGCTGCTGGTGAGCCGGGAGACGGGCCCGCGCCTGCCCACGCTGCTGCTGGCGGTCGGGGCGGACCGGGTGCGGAAGCTGCTGGCCGCCTGACCGGCCGGGGTCACCGGGAAGCTCCCGGCGCGACCGTTCGGCAGAAGGGCCCTCCGCCACGCCCGGGTTCCAGGAGTGGAACCGCCGCGTGGTGGAGGGCCCTGCCGTTCCGCCGCGTCGTCCGGACCGGACTCGGGAGCCGACCGGCAGCACCTGACTCGGAAACCGCGCGGTGGTACCGCGGCAGGACCCGAGCGGCAGTACCCGAGCGCCGTGCCGGGTTCGGGCGATGTGCCCGGCTCAGGCGATGTGCCCCGCTCGGGCGATGCGCCCGGCTCAGGCGATGTGCTCGGCCTCCATGTCCGCCTGGTAGCGGTTCTGGAACTGCTGGTTGAGCTTCCGCAGCAGGCTGGCGCTCCGCGGGTGGTGGATCCCGTGGACGTCGGTCAGGTGTATGTCGAGCTGGTCACTCGTGGGGTGGCTGCCGTGCTGGTCGGTGTACGCCTTGAACACCGGGTAGGCCAGCTCGGCGAACTCCTCGTCGTCCAGGGACGGGTCCTCCGCGGCCGCCGGTCCCTTCGGCTCGGGTTCGTACCGCGGAACGGCCTCCTGCGGCGGCCCCGCCACGTACTGCGGCCCTGCCTCGTACTGCGGCCCCGCCTCGTATTGCGAAACGGCTCCGTACCCGTCCGGCTGCCGCTCGCCGGTGTGCTCCGCCCCGGCGGTCCGGTGGGCGGTCTCGTCCCCGTGACCGGACCCGCGGCCGGGCTCCTGCTCATGGTCGCGCTCCTGCTCGGGCCCGGGTTCCCGGCCGCTGCGCGGACCGGGGATCACGCCGGGGCCGACCGGGCCGGCCGGGCGGACCGGACGCGGCTCCGGGCCCTCCTCGTACGCGGGGTCGTACGCGCCCGCGTACCCCTCCTGAGCGAGCTGGGGCGCGGAGAACCACGGGCTCTCGTGGACGACCGCCTGCTCCGGCTGCTCGAACCGCTCGTCAGGGTGCGGCTGCGGCCACTCCTGCTGACCGGGCCGCGCCGCCGGCAACTCGGCTGCGGCGGCCGCCGCCACGGACAGCTCCTCGGCACGGGCCGGGTCGGGGGGCAGCAGCATCGGCTCGATCCCGGCCGCGGCCAGCCCCGCGGGCGCGGTCTCCGCCAGTGGCACCCCGTACTTCGCCAGCCGCAGCGGCATCAGCGCCTCG
Organism: Streptomyces tirandamycinicus; assembly: GCF_003097515.1. Lineage (NCBI taxonomy): Bacteria > Bacillati > Actinomycetota > Actinomycetes > Kitasatosporales > Streptomycetaceae > Streptomyces > Streptomyces tirandamycinicus. The sequence continues at coordinate 3,880,664 of NZ_CP029188.1, forward strand.
ACCGGGGCCTTGCGGCGCCACGCCCGCCCGAAGCGGGCCTGCAGCCGGGCCTGGTAGATCAGCCGGTCCTGCTCCAGCTTGATGACCTGCTCGTAGCTGCGCAGCTCCCACAGTTTCATCCGCCGCCACAGCCGGAACGTCGGCACCGGGGAGAGCAGCCAGCGGGTGAGGCGGACACCCTCCATGTGCTTGTCCGCGGTGATGTCCGCGATCCGGCCGACCGCGTGCCGGGCGGCCTCGACGGACACCACGAAGAGCACCGGGATGACGGCGTGCATCCCGACGCCGAGCGGGTCCGGCCAGGCGGCCGCGCCGTTGAAGGCGATCGTCGCCGCGGTGAGCAGCCAGGCCGTCTGGCGCAGCAGGGGGAAGGGAATGCGGATCCAGGTCAGCAGCAGGTCGAGCGCGAGCAGCACGCAGATGCCCGCGTCGATGCCTATGGGGAAGACCAGGGAGAAGCGGCCGAAGCCCTTCTGCTCGGCGAGTTCGCGCACCGCGGCGTACGACCCGGCGAAACCGATCGCGGCGATGATCACCGCTCCGGCGACCACCACGCCGATGAGTATGCGGTGCGTGCGTGTCAGCTGCATCGCGGCCACCCGCGATCCCCTCCCTCTTCTGTTCGTGGCGCCCGCGGCGCGGCCCAAGCCTGGCACATGAAGACGGAGTCGGGCCCTCCGGGGAGGGGCGGACTCCGGCCGGGCGCCGGGGTGCCGGGGCCCGGCCGGCGGATCGTGCGGGGTGCGGTCGCCGCAGCGGGAGTGAGATCGCCCAGGCCGGGGGGTCGGCGGTGGAGGTCGTCCCCGCCGTTTCAGCCGTCTCAGCCGCAGCGTTCGCCCGCGCGGGGATGTCGTGGGGCGGCGCCTCACCGGTGGCGCCTCTGCGGTGGCCCCCCGGCGTCGGTCCGCCGGGCCCGAGGGGTGCCCTCCTCCCGGCCGCCCGGCCGCGGACCTAGTTGGCCTTGGCGACGGAGGCGGTGGCCTCCTTGGCCGCCGTCACCGCGTCCTTCATCAGCTGCGACGGGTCCGGGTTCTCGGCGCCCGCGAAGCCCGTACCGTTGTAGCCGAGGGTCACCACGACATTGCCCGTGCGGGCCACGATCGTGGCGTAGCGGAAGTCCTCGCCGGACTTGGTGAGACCGTAGGCGATCGCGGTGGCCTCCTCGCCGACGCCCGCAGCGGGGGAGGACTTGACGTCCTTGGCCTTCTCCGTGGCCTTGACCGCGGCCACTTCCTTCTCATAGGCGTTCCTGGCGCGGTCCCCGCCGCTGCCGATGCCCGCTTCGGACGCGAAGCGCTGGAACGACACGTCGAGCCAGCGGTAGTTCGAGCCCTTGACGCCCTTGTCCTCCAGGCCGTTCCAGGAGCAGCTGCCGCGGGCGGCCGTGTCGTTGGAGGTGCCGGCGGTGCCGGCCTTGTTCTTCACCTTCGGCACCAGCTCCTCGACCGTCTTGGAGGTCAGTGCCTTGCAGGGGTCGGGCAGTTTGGCGTACTTCGCGGGCTCCACGGACACCGGCGACTGCTCGCCGCCGGGGGCGGTGGCCTCGGGCGAGGAGGACGAGCCGTCGGCCGGACCGGAGCCCTTGGCATCGGAGTCCGAAGAGCAGCCGGCGACGACGAGCATCACCGGGACGGCGGCGCAGGCGAGTATGCGGGTGAGTCGCGGGGCTGATCGGTGCATGGTTCCTTCAGTCGGTTGTCGTACGGTCCTCCGGAGTGCCGGACGCGGGTCCGGGCCTCCGGGTGGACGGTCCGGAGTTCCGGGCGGCCACGGTACGCCGACACGGTACGACGGCGGGGTCGCCCGACGGGACCGGGCGGCGAAGCGGCCCGCTCGCACCGGAGGCCCGGCCCCCGCGCTAGTCGTTGAACCGCTCGGCCAGCTTCAGGGCCAGTCCCTGGGCCTTTTCCTGCAGTTCCTTGCTGTCCGGGATCTCCGTCACCCGGGCGGGCTGCTCGCCGTACTCGACGGTCACGATCACATTGGATGTGCGGAACACCACGCTCACCGTGCGGTGCCGGGCGGTGGAACCGGTCCGGGTGAGGACGTCGTCGAGGAAGGCGGCGTCGCCGAGGCCGTCGAGGAGGCGCGGTTGCAGTCCCTCGGGGGAGCCGGGCGAGCCGGGCGTGCCGGAGGCGGCTCCGCCGGACGGGGCGGTGGTGCCCGGGGAGGGCTCGGCGCCGGTGGCGGGGGAGCCCGTCACCGGGGCGCCGGTACCGCTCCGGCCGCTCGCGGCGGGCGCCGGCAGCTCAGCCGCGTCCTGCTTCCTGGTGTACACCTCGAGGGCGCGCTGCTCGTCACTGACGTCCTGGTCGTAGGACACCACGCGTTCGACGTCGATGCGAAGGTGGTGCGAGGCGTCGGGGGCGTCGGCCTTCCAGCTGCAGCCGACGCGGCGGTCCGTGTCGTAGGTGACGGCGGCCGTACCGCGGAACACCTTCTCCTGCGGCTCCTCGGGCAGCTCGGCCGCGCCGGGGAGCAGGTCCCTGAGCATCGAGCGCTCGACGGCCCCGCAGGGCTCGTAGAGCGTGCGGTACTTGCCGGGAGCCGCGACGGGCCCGGCGGTCTCGCCGGCCTTGGCCTCGGTGGTGGCGCCGCCGTCGGCGGATCCGCCGGTGCAGCCGGTGACGAGCGCCGTGAGCAGCGCCGCGACGCCGGATGCGTACCCCTTTCGCCGCACGTTCCCAGGCTCCCTTCTCTGCCGTCCTGCGCATCCGGCCCGGGCCGGACCGGTCGCCGACCGGCCCGTGGCCGTCCGGTTTCGCCCGTGGCCGTCCGGTGGCGCCCGTGACCGCCCGGTTTCGCCCGTGGCCGCCCGGGGCGAAAACGTGTTGCCGCCCGATGCGTGCCGATGGACACAATGTCTATCGCACGCGGAGCAGTGAACGCCGGTTCGATGTCCCTTTCCTGGGCCCTGGCGATCCTTTTGCGTTATCTGACCATTCGGGGGAATCGAGAAGGTATGTCGTACGTGGAGGTGGCCGGCGCCAAGGTCCCGATCCGGATGTGGACGGACCCGGCCACGGTCGAGGACGGCGCCATGCAGCAGTTGCGGAACGTCGCGACACTGCCCTGGATCAAGGGGCTCGCCGTGATGCCGGACGTGCACTACGGCAAGGGTGCGACGGTCGGTTCGGTCATCGCGATGAGCGGCGCGGTGTGCCCGGCGGCGGTCGGTGTCGACATCGGCTGCGGGATGTCGGCCGTGAAGACCTCGCTCACCGCGAACGACCTGCCCGGTGATCTGTCCCGGCTCCGTTCCAGGATCGAGCGGGCGATCCCGGTCGGGCGCGGAATGCACGACGACCCGGTGGATCCCGGTCGGGTCTACGGATTCCCGTCGGCCGGGTTCGGCGGCTTCTGGGCGCGGTTCGACGGCGTCGCCGATCCGGTCAAGTTCCGCCGGGAGCGGGCGGCCAGGCAGATGGGGACGCTCGGCTCCGGGAACCACTTCATCGAGTTCTGCCTGGACGAGAGCGGTTCCGTCTGGCTGATGCTGCACTCCGGGTCCCGGAACATCGGCAAGGAACTCGCCGAGTACCACATCGGCGAGGCCCGGGGTCTGCCGCACAACCAGGGCCTGGTGGACCGCGATCTCGCGGTGTTCGTCTCGGACACCCCGCAGATGGCGGCCTACCGCAACGACCTCTTCTGGGCGCAGGAGTACGCCAGGTACAACCGCGCGATCATGATGGGGCTGTTCCAGGAGGTCGTCCGCAGGGAGTTCGTCAAGGCCAAGGTCACGTTCGACTCGGTCGTCTCCTGTGAGCAGCGGGATGCCGAGGGCGGGACGAGGACCGAGGAGTACCGCCCCGGCGTGATCAGCTGCCATCACAACTACGTCAGCGAGGAGCGGTACGAGGGGATGGACCTGCTGGTCACCCGCAAGGGAGCCATCAGCGCGGGCTCGGGGGAGTGGGGGATCATCCCCGGATCGATGGGTACGGAGTCGTACATCGTCCGCGGCCTGGGCAACCCGAAGTCGTTCAATTCCGCCTCGCACGGTGCCGGCCGCAGGATGAGCCGGAACGCGGCGAAGCGGAGGTTCTCGACAAGGGATCTCGAGGAGCAGACGCGGGGCGTCGAGTGCCGCAAGGACTCGGGCGTGGTGGACGAGATCCCGGCTGCCTACAAGCCGATCAGCCAGGTGATCGACCAGCAGAAGGACCTGGTGCAGGTCGTCGCCAAGCTCAAGCAGGTCATCTGCGTCAAGGGGTGACGCCCACGCCCCCGCGGCGGCCCGGTCCGGGCGCAGTACGTACGGGCCCGCGGCGGCCCGGTCCGTCCGGCCGGGCGGTCGGGCGTCAGCCCGTCCCGGTCTCCCCCGCGCCCGCGGCGGCGTCGAGGTTCTTGTGGATCGCGCGGGCCACCGCCTCGGTGGTCTCGACTCCGGCGGCCATCGTCCTGCTGCCGTGGGTGAGCACGGTGATGCTGTAGTCGTGGCCGCCGCCGAGGAAGGCGCCCAGGCCGTGCACCCGCCAGCCGTCCGTGTCACGCGACAGCCAGCCGTTCTTGACGTGCGGTGCCGCCGACCGCGGCGCGCCCGCCGGGGTGCCCCAGCGCTGTGCCGGCACGACCTCGTGCATCAGTCTGAGCGCGTAGGCGCGGGCGCGGTCGCTGAGCACGCCGTTCCTCGCGGTGATCAGGTCCAGCAGCTTCTGCTCGTCGGCGGCCGTGATCTGGGTCAGTCCCCAGTGGCCGTCGCTGCCCGGCACCGTCCGGGTCATGCCGGCCGCGGACAGGAAGCCGCCGACCTTCGCGGTGCCGAGCTGCTTCCACAACGCGGTCGTCGCCTTGTTGTCCGACTTCGTGATCATGGCGGTCGTGAGGTCGGCCTCACGCGCCGTGAGACGGCGGTCCTGCCTGTCCGCGTCCCACAGCAGCGCCGCGAGGACGGTGACCTTGACGGTGCTGGCGGAGTCGAAGCGCTGGTCCGCGCGCAGCTCGCACACCGTCTTCGTCGTACGGTCGTGCAGGGACACCGCGGTGAGGGCGGTCCGGCCCCTCAGCGCCGCCGTGATGTCCCGCTGGAGCTTCGCCGCCAGCCCGGCCTTATCCGAGCTGCACCTCACCTGCGGCGGCGCCGCGTGGGCGTCGGCCGCCGCGGTTCCCGCGACCACGGGAGCCACCGCGCCGACGACGAGCGCGGCGGCCAGACCACGCCGGCCCCTTCGTATATGCACCACCTGGCTCTGATCCTCCGCTTGTCGGTCGGTTTGTCCGAACCAGTGTTGGCGACGAGCGCGCGGGACGGGGTGTGATGTGCGCTACGGAGGAGCCGGGCGGAGAAGGCCGCGGCGGGCCCGAGTCGGCGGACCCGGCCCGGCTTCGGCCCGGGCCCGTACGGGTTCCGTCGCGGCCGGGGCGGGGCCGGGTGAACCGTCCCCGGCGGTGGCGGCACCGCCCGGGTGTGACAAAGGACATGCCCGCAGCCCGGCCCCCGGTCCCCCGTCCGGCCGTCTCTCACCGCCCGTCCCCCGTCCCCCGTCCCCCGTCCTCGCCTCTCGTCCACGAGGCGGCCGGGCGTCGCCCCGGCGCCGTCAGCCGGTCGCCGGGTGGAGCGTCGCCTCCCCCGTCACGCGGATACCCGTCCGCCCGCCGGGGCGGACCGGTACCGGGCCGGGGACGCGGATGCCGACCGGACCGTCCACGCCGTCGACGTCGACGGTGACCATGGCGTCGTGGCCGTAGAAGTGCACGTCGGTCACCGTGCCCCGGATGTCCGCCGCGGCCGGGTCGGTCAGCTGGATCTGCTCCGGCCGGAGCAGCACCCGGCCCTCGCGGAGCCCGCCCGGTGCGTCGGGTCCGCCCGCCAGGGCCACACGGCCCAGCGGGGTGTTCACGGTGCCGCCGTCGGCGGCGCCGCCGACGAGCACCGCGTCGCCGACGAACGCGGCCACCCAGGGGTCCGCGGGGCGGTGGTACAGGTCCTGCGGCGCGGCGCACTGCGCCACCCGGCCGTCCCGGACGACCGCGACGAGGTCCGCGGTGGAGAGCGCCTCCTGCTGGTCGTGGGTGACCAGGACCGCCGTGGCGCCGGTGGCCCGGAGCGCTGCGCGCACATCGGCCCGTACCCCCGCCCGCAGCGCGCTGTCGAGCGCGTTGAACGGCTCGTCGAGCAGTACCAGGTCGGGCTCGGGGGCCAGGGCGCGGGCGAGGGCGACGCGCTGCTGCTGCCCGCCGGAGAGCTCGTGCGGCATACGGTCGCCGTAGCCGTCGAGCCCGACGAGCCCGAGCATCTCGCCGACCCGCCGCCCGCGTGCGCCCCGGTCCAGCCCGGTCAGCCCGAAGGCGACGTTGCGGGCCACGCTGAGATGCGGGAACAGGGCGCCTTCCTGCGGCACGATGCCGATACGGCGGCGCTCCGGCGGCAGATGGACGCCGGGTCCGCCGAGGGCGCGTCCGCCGAGGGTGACGGTGCCCGCGTCGGCGTGCAGGAAGCCGGCGACGATGCGGAGCAGCGTGGTCTTTCCGCAGCCGGAGGGGCCGAGGACTGCGGCCAGCGAGCCTCCGGGGACGGTGAGGTCGAGGCCGTCGAGGACGGCGGCGCCGGGGCCGTACCCCTTGGTCAGTCCCCAGATCTGAAGGTCGGTCATGTGCGGTGCCTTCCGAGCAGGTAGGACGGGACGGCGGCGAGGAGGATCAGCGCGGCCGCGTACGGCGCCGCGGCGGCGAACGAGCCGGCTCCGGTCTCCGTCCACAGCCGGCTGGCCAGGGTGTCCATGCCGGTGGGCCGCAGCAGCAGGGTCGCGGGGAGCTCCTTCATGCACACCACGAAGACCAGGGCGGCTCCGGCGGCCACACCGGGGGCGGCGAGCGGCACGGTGACCTCGCGCAGCACCTTCAGCGGTGAGCGGCCGAGCGAGCGGGCGACGTCCTCCAGCACCGGCGGGGCCTGGAGGACCGCCGCCCGGGTGGCGGCCACCGCGACGGGCAGGAAGAGCACCGCGTAGGCGCAGACGAGCAGCGGCAGTTCCTGGTAGAGGGGGCGGGCGTAGCGGACGGCGAAGAACACCAGCGCCAGGGCGACGGTGATGCCGGGCAGGGCGTGCCCGGCGTACGCGGCCTGCTCCAGCAGGTGCGCCGCCCGGCCGCGGTGGCGGGCCGCGATCACGCCGACCGGCAGGGCCAGCGCGGTGGTGAGCGCCGCGCCCGCCGCGGCCACACCCAGCGTGGTGAGCGCGGTGTCGGTGAGCAGGGCGGGCTCCCAGGTCGCGGACGAGCCGACGGCCAGCCAGTAGCCGAGCACGCCCAGCGGGAAGCCCACGGCGGCGACGACGACGGCCCCGCACCAGGCGAGCGCGGGCAGCCGCAGCCGGCCGAGCGCGAGGGGCGTCGCCGGGCGTGCGGTGCCCCGGCCGGTCCGGGAGTGCCCGGCGCGGCCGCGGGTGCGGGCCTCCGCCGCCACCAGCGCCACGGTCATGACCACGAGTACGGCGCTGAGCGCCGCGGCGGGGGTGCGGTCGAAACTGGCCCGGTAGGAGGTGTAGATGCCGCGGGTGAAGGTGTCGTACCGCATCAGCGACACCGCGCCGAAGTCCGACAGCACGTAGAGCGCGACCAGCAGCCCGCCCCCGGCGGCGGCCGGCCGCAGCTGGGGGAGGACGACGCGCAGGAACGTGCGCACGGCGCCGTTCCCGAGCGAGCGCGACACCTCCTCCTGCGCGGGGTCGATCCCGCGCAGCGCGGCCGCGACGGGCAGGTACACGTACGGGAAGCTGACCAGCGTCATCGCGAGCGCGGCCCCGGTGAAGCCGACGAGCCGGGGCGCGGCGGACAGCCAGGTGAACGCCGCGACGTAGCTGGGCACGGCCAGCGGCAGGGTCACCAGCACCGACCAGACGCGGACGCCGGGCAGCGCCGTGCGCACGGTCAGCCAGGCCAGGGAGACGCCGAGCACCAGGCAGGCCGCGACAACGACGGCGGCGAGCCCGAGGCTGCGCAGCAGGAGCGCCCCGGTCCGCTCGTCGGCGATGACGTCCCAGGCGAAGGCGGGGCCGCGCTCCAGCGCCCGCACGGCCAGATAGCCGAGCGGCAGCAGGGCGAGCGCCCCGGCCAGGCAGGCGGTGAGGAGCAGCGGCCAGGGGGGCCGGGCCGCGGCGCGCCGACGCCCGGCAGACGCGGGGGCGGCGGCCGGGCGGGGGGCTGGTCGCTTCCGGACGGGTGAATCCGGTGTGGTCACCGTCAGACCATTCCGACGTCCTGGAGCATGGCCAGGGTCGCCTTCAGCGAGTCGAGCCGCCCCAGGTCGATCTGAGGTGGCTGGAGGGAGTCCAGCGGCGGGACGCCCTCGGCCTGCTCGACGCCCGCGGCGAGCGGGTACTCCTTGGTCTCCTCGGCGAAGTAGCGCTGCGACTCGGCGGACAGCAGGAAGTCGGCGGCCTTCTGGGCGTAGGCGCTCTGCTGCTTGTCGGCGCCCTTCAGCAGACCCACTCCGGCGACGTTCACCAGGCCGCCCGGGTCGCCGTTCGGGAGGTAGTGCACCTTGGCCCGGAGCTTGTCCGCGCCCTTCTCCGCCGCCTTCTCGTACCAGTAGTAGTGGTTGAGCAGGCCGAGGGACACCTCGCCGGAGTCGACGGCGTCGAGGACGTTGAGGTTGCTGTCGTAGGCCTTCGGGCTGTTCGCCTTCAGCCCCTTCAGCCAGGTGCGGGTGGCCTCGTCGCCCTCCAGGACGCGCATGCCGGTGACGAACGCCTGGAAGGAGGCGTTGGCCGGGGCGTAGCCGATCTTGCCCTTCCACTCGGGCTTCACCAGGTCGTGCACGCTGCCCGGGGGCGCGGTCACCTTCTCGGAGTTGTACGCGATGACCCGGACCCGCCCGCTGACGCCGACCCAGTCGCCGGCCGAGCTGCGGTAGTTCGGTGCGACCTTGTCGAGCGTCGCCGGCGGCAGCGGCGTGAGCCTGCCTTCCTTGGAGAGCGCGCCGAGGGCGCCCGCGTCCTGGGAGAGGAAGAGGCCGGCCTCGGTCTCGTCGCCCTCCTCGAGGAGCTGCGCCGAGAGTTCGGCGCTGCCGCCGTATCGGACGTCGACGGTGGTGCCGAGGTGCTCCTCGAGCTTCTCGATGAGCGGCGCCACGAGGTTCTCGTTCCTGCCGGAGTAGATGACGAGACCGGCGGGCTCGCCGCTGCAGCCGGCGACGGCGGGCAGGAACAGGGCCGTCGCGGCGAGAGCGGCGAGAGCGCGGGCCAACGGGCGTCGCATGAGGAGTGAAGGCCTTTCTGACGTGCTCACCACCGCCACGCGAGAGCGTGCCGCGTGGAGCGCGGGACCGGCGCCGGGAGTGGAACAACCGAACGGAGCATTAGTAAGGTAAACCTCACCTAAGAGTCAATAGTGCCATAGGTAACGGCTTGGACACGGGTGGCGAGGGTGGAGGCGATCACCGGGCGGCTGGATCTCTCCGCCCGTGCGGGCGGGGCCAGTTGGCGAACGGTTCGCCTTCCGCCGCCCCGGAGGGCCGACCCTCCTCTTCCCGATAAGGAAAGGCTTACCTACGATGCGCCCGTGACGCTCCACTCCGCACCACCCGCCAGTGGCCGAATGCTGCCTCTCGCCCACCGCCTCGCGACCCACGGTGACCGCACCGCCCTCATCACCGCGGACGGCGAGATCTCCTACCGCGAACTCGCCGCACGGGTCGCGGACACCGTCCTGCGCCTCGGCACCGAGCGGCGGCTCGTGCTGCTGCCCGGAGCCAACACCGCCGAGGCCCTGGTCGTGCATCTCGCCGCGCTCGCGGCGGGACATCCGGTGCTCCTCGTTCCGGGCGACCACCCCGAGGCGGTGGAGTCGCTGATCGCGGCGTACGACCCCGATGTCGTCGTACGGCCGGTCCCGGGGCGGTGGGAGTTCGAGGAGCGGCGCGCGGTCTCCGCCCACGACCTGCATCCGGATCTCGCCCTGCTGCTCAGTACGTCCGGCTCCACCGGTTCGCCGAAGCTGGTCCGCCTCTCGCACGAGAACCTCCAGGCGAACGCCGAGTCGATCGCCGCGTACCTCGGCATCCGCGACACCGACCGGGCCGCGACGACCCTTCCGCTGCACTACTGCTACGGGCTCTCCGTGGTCCACAGCCATCTGCTGCGCGGGGCGGGTCTCGTCCTCACCGGACTGTCGGTGGCGGACCCCTGCTTCTGGGACCTCTTCCGCCGTGCCCGCGGGACGTCCCTGGCGGGCGTCCCGTACACCTTCGACCTGCTCGACCGGGTCGGCTTCGCCGACATGGACCTGCCGCATCTGCGGTACGTCACCCAGGCCGGCGGCCGGCTGGCACCCGAGCGCGTGGCGCACTACGCCGAGCTGGGCGCGCGCCGCGGCTGGGACCTGTTCGTGATGTACGGCCAGACCGAGGCCACCGCCCGGATGGCCTATCTGCCGCCCGATCTGGCGGCCGCCCACCCGGCGGCGATCGGGGTGCCGATTCCCGGTGGCTCGTTCCGCATCGCACCGGTCGAGGACCACCCCGGGGCCGGAACGGGGGAGCTCGTGTACGCGGGGCCGAACGTCATGCTGGGCTACGCCCACGGCCCGGAGGACCTCGCGCTCGGCCGGACGGTGGACGAGCTGCGCACCGGCGACCTCGCGCGGCGCACCCCCGAGGGGCTCTACGAGATCGTGGGGCGCCGCAGCCGGTTCGTGAAGCTTCTGGGCCTGCGGATCGACCCCGAGCGGGTCGAGGCGATGCTCGCGGGGCACGGGATCGCCGCGCTGTGCACCGGCGACGACGAGGCACTCGCCATCGCGGCGACGGCCTCCGGCGGCCGGGGCGACGGCGCTGCCTCGGGTGCCTCGGGTGACTTGGGCGGCCCAGGTGGCTCCGGTGACTTCGGCGTCCCGGGCGGCTCCGGTGATGCCGGTGGCTCCGGGGGACCAGGCGGCTCCGGTGGTACAGGTGACCGCACCGGCTCCTGCGGCCCGGGTGCCTCCGGTGCCGCCGAGGAACGGCGGATACGGCGGCTGATCGCGGACGAGTGCGATCTGCCGGTGCGTGCCGTACGCGTCCGGGTCGTGGACGAGCTGCCCCGTCTGGCCACCGGCAAGGCCGACTACCCGGCCGTGCTCGCACTCACCCGCCCCGACGGCGGCGAAACACTGCCCGCGTCCTCCTCCGGCGGCGACGCCGCCGAGGACCTGTGCGCGCTCTACACACAGATCCTGGACCGCACGGACGTGACGCAGGACAGCACGTTCGTCGGCCTCGGCGGCGACTCGCTGTCGTACGTGGAGATGTCCATCCACCTCGAGGACCGGCTGGGCCGGCTGCCGGCCGACTGGCACACCACCCCGATCCGCGAGCTCGTGAGGCAGCCCGGGCAGAGACCGCCCTCGGGGCGTCCGCGCTCCCGAAGACGCAGACTGGAGACCGGTGTCGCCCTGCGCGCCGCGGCGATCGTCTGCGTCGTGGGCTCGCACATCGGCGTCTTCACGATCAGGGGCGGAGCCCATCTGCTGCTCGCCGTCGCCGGGTACAACTTCGCCCGCTTCCACCTCACGGACGCCGCACGGCGCGAACGCGTCGGCCGCGTCGGGCGCAGCATCGCCCGTATCGCCCTGCCGAGCATGGCCTGGATCGGATTCGCGCTCCTCGTCAGCGACGACTACACGCTGTCCAACCTGTTCCTGCTGCACAACGCCCTGAGGCCGCAGGACATGGGGCCGGGCATCCATACCTGGTTCATCGAGGCCCTCGTCTACATCCTCGTCGCGGTCGTCGCCGTACTGTGCCTGCCCTTCGCGGACCGCGCGGAACGCCGCTTCCCGTTCGCCCTCCCCGTGCTGCTCACCGGGCTCGGCCTGCTCACCCGCTACGACCTCGTCGGCCTCCCGCACCGTTCGCAGATGACGGACGCGGTGACCGTCTTCTGGCTGTTCGCGCTCGGCTGGGCGGCGGCGAAGTCCCGGACGGTGACGCAGCGGCTGCTGGTGACCATGGCCGCCGTCGCGACCGTGCCGGGGTTCTTCCCCGGCGAGCCCTGGCGCGAGGCGGTCGTGGTCGCCGGGTTCGCGCTGCTGGTGTGGCTGCCGACACTGCCCAGCCGGGAGCGTGTCAACCAGGTGGCCGGGCTGGTGGCGACCGGCTCGATGTACATCTACCTGACGCACTGGCAGATCTACCCGCTCGTGGACGGCTTCTCGAAGCATCTGGCGCTGGCGGCTTCGCTCGTCTTCGGCATCGCCTACTCGATCGCGGTGACGCGCCTGATGCGGGGGCTGCCGCTGGTGCCCGCGGGCACGTCGCCGTCCCAGCTGAAGTCCTTGTCCTTCCTGTCGTCGCTGGCCTTCGCACAGGCTCCGGGCTCCGCGCCGTCCACCCGCCCGTCGCGGTTCGCGGGCCTCTTCGGCCTCCGCGGCCGGCGTTAGCCGCCCGGCCTCCTGACCGGAGAACCGGAGAACCGGAGAACCGGAGAAGGCGCGGCGCGGAACGAGGCCGTGCCCGCGGAACCGGCGGCCTGACCGGTGGTCAGGCTGGTCCGGCGGCCGGCGGCCGGCGGGCGGCGGGCGGCGTCGCGGGCCGGGCGGAGCGCCGCCCGGGCGGGCTGCCGCCGGACGGGGCGGTTCAGCGCTCCCGGTGGACCTTGGTGTTCGACGCCTGGGCCCGGGGGCGGACGACCAGCAGATCGATGTTGACGTGGGCCGGGCGGGTGACCGCCCAGGTCACGGTGTCGGCGACGTCCTCGGCGGTGAGCGGTTGGGCCACTCCCTCGTAGACCTTGGCGGCCTTCTCGGCGTCGCCCCGGAACCGTGTGGTCGCGAATCCCTCCGTCTTCACCATGCCGGGGGCGATCTCGATCACGCGGACCGGGGTGCCGACGATTTCCAGGCGGAGGGTCTCGGCGAGGACGTGTTCCCCGTGCTTCGCGGCGACATAGCCCGCGCCGCCCTCGTAGGTGGCGTGGCCCGCGGTGGACGAGAGGACCACCACGGTGCCGTCACCGCTGGCGGTGAGCGCGGGGAGCAGGGCCTGCGTGACATTCAGCGTGCCGATGACGTTGACCTCGAACATCTGCCGCCAGTCCGCCGGGTCGCCGGTCGCGACCGGGTCGGCGCCGAGGGCCCCGCCCGCATTGTTGACCAGGACCTGCACGGGGCCGGAGCCGTCGAGGGAAGCCGCGAGGGCGTCCACGGCGGCGCGGTCGGTGACGTCGAGCGCGTGGGCCGTGGCCCGGTGCCCGGCCTCCGTCAGCTCGGCGGCGATGGTTTCGACCCTCTCCTTGCGCCGGGCGGTGAGGACCACGTGGTAGCCGGCCGCGGCGAGACTCCGCGCGGTGGCGGCGCCGATTCCGCTGCTCGCTCCGGTGACGACGGCAATGGGCGTGGCGGTCATGGCGGCTCCCGGGTCAACTGATCGTTACCACCCGCCAGGATAGGCAGAGGGTCAGCGGCCGCGCGGCGCGTACATGATCACCGCCATGCCCGCCAGGCAGACCAGGGCACCCAGGACGTCCCAGCGGTCGGGACGGTAGCCGTCGGCGACCATGCCCCAGGCGATCGAACCCGCGACGAACACCCCGCCGTAGGCCGCAAGGACCCGTCCGAAGTCGTCCTGCGGCTGGAACGTGGCCACGAACCCGTATGCCCCCAGGGCGAGAACGCCCGCGCCGATCCAGATCCACCCCCGGTGCTCCCGCACTCCCTGCCAGACCAGCCAGGCGCCGCCGATCTCGCAGAAGGCGGCGACGGCGAACAGGAGCACGGAGCGGGCGACGACCATGGGGGCAGCTTGGCACGACCGGCCCCGGTGACCGGGACAGGGGGTCGCGTCCGCACCCGGTCGGTGGCGTGCCGCGCGCCCGCACCCCGTGATCCGTGCTCAGTCCCGTGCCCATGCGATGTATCCGTCCGGGCGGATCAGGAGCGCCGTGCGGTTCGGGTCGCGCCAGTGGGCCCTGGCGACGGGTCCGGGTGCCGCCGGCGGGGCCGTGTCGGCGCCGTCCGGTGCCACCAGGACGAACTCGCCGCCGCGCAGCAGCTCGTAGAGCCGGCCCTCCCGGAGGGAGAGGTCGGGGGCGCGCCTGCCGGTCAGCCGGTGGGTGCCGCGCGGGGCCTCGTAGGAGACGCCTATGCCCGAGATCATGCCCATCGCCCTGTCCGCCGCGGGCCGGACCGCGTTGAGGAAGCTCGTCGCCAGGGCGCGGGAGAGGCGCTGGAGCGGTGTGTGCGCCATGGCGAGACGCACGATCGCGCCGCTGCTGCGTACCACCAGGGCGCCGACCGGGTGCCGCTCGGAGTGGTAGGTGTCGAGGAGTCCTTCCGGGTCCGGGGCGTGGTCCCGCAGCACGGCGGCGAGCTTCCAGGATAGGTTCGCCGCGTCCTGAAGACCGGTGTTCATGCCCTGGCCGCCGGCGGGGGAGTGCACATGCGCCGCGTCTCCGGCGAGGAAGACCCGGCCCCGGCGGTACTCGGGGACCTGGCGCTCGTCGCTGTGGAAGCGGGAGATCCACCGGGCGTCCCGCATGCCGTAGTCGGTACCGAGCGCCTCGCGGGCGATCTCGCGCACCTCGTCCAGCTCGACCGGCCGGTCCTCGGGCCGGGTCCGGTCGCGCCTCCAGCCCATCACCCGGTACCAGCCGTCGCCGAAGGGGGCGATGAAGGCGAAGGCCCGGCCGGTGCCGTTGACCGCGAGCAGGCTCTCCGGCTCCTCGGAGAGCCGCACGTCCGCGAGCAGGATCGAGCGGATGGCCGAGACGCCGGGGAAGGGCAGGCCGAGCGACCGCCGGACCGCACTGCGCATGCCGTCCGTGCCGACGAGGTAGCGCGAGTGCAGCGTCGCGTCGGTGCCGTGCTCGTCGCGGAGTTCGGCGGTGACCGACTCGGCGTCCTGGCGCAGTCCGCGCAGCTCGGTGCCGTACCGGAAGGTGGCCCCGGCGGCGCGCGCACGGCGTTCCAGCAGCCGCTCGACCTCGTACTGCGGGGCTATCAGCAGATACGGGAAACGGGAGCCCAGTCGGGACAGGTCGAGGGAGAGCCGGCGGAACAGGCGCAGGCCCGTGATGGGCGTGCCCTTCGCCACCAGTTGGTCCGCCAGGTCCCGGGCGTCCAGGAGCTCCAGTGTGCGCGCGTGCACCCCGAAGGCCCGGGTCAGATTGCTCCTCTCGGGCGCCCGCCGCTCGACGACCGTGACGCGGACGCCCACTGCCGCGAGGTCGCCCGCGAGCAGGAGCCCGGTGGGCCCCGCGCCCACGACCGTCACCTCCGTCTCCGCGGAGCTCCGGGCGGAGGTGGGGGCGGGGGCGGGGGATGCGCCCGTGGCGGTGGTGGTGCTCCGGGCTGCGGTCTCCTCGGTCATGGCGGTGCCTCCTGTCGGTGGTCGGGCGCCGGGAAGCCGGTGTCCTCCGGTGGGCAACGGCGCGGCGCAGGAAAGTCAACGAGCGTTTGCCAACGCTTGTAGGCAACGCTAGACCCCGGTGCGCTGGCGTGTCAACGACCGTTGGCCTACATTTGTTGACGTGACTCCGGAACCACCTCCCGCCCCGCGCCGCTCCGACGCCACCCGCGCCGCGATCCTCGAAGCCGCCCGGGAGCGCTTCGCCGCGGACGGGTACGAACGCGCCACCATCCGCGCCATCGCCAGGGACGCGGGGATCGATCCGTCGATGGTGATGCGGTACTACGGCAACAAGGAGGGCCTGTTCGCCGCGGCCTCCGAGATCGACCTGCGGCTTCCCGCGCTGGGGGCGATGCCCGGACGGCACATCGGCGCCGTGCTCGTCTCCCACTTCCTCGACCGGTGGGAGCACGACGAGACGCTGACGGCGATGCTCCGGGTCGGGGTCACCAACGACACCGGGGCCGAGCGCATGGCGGAGGTGTTCCGGGGGCAGCTGCTGCCCATCGCCGCCGGGGTGTGCCCCGTGCAGGAAGAGGTACCGCGCCGGGCCGCGCTCGCCGCCTCCCAGATCCTGGGAATGGCTCTCGCCCGCTATGTGCTGCGGATCCAGCCCGCCGTCGACATGACCCGGGAGGAGGTGATCGCCTGGCTCGCCCCGACGGTCCAGCGGTATCTCACCGCCGCGGCCCCGTGACAGCGGCGCGGGACGGCACGTCCGCGACGCCCCTCGTCCGCCGTCCGCGACGGCGCGGCCCTCAGCCCACCGGGCTGCCGAACTCGCGCAGCGCCCCCTCGACGATCGCCTGCAGCCGGGCGTGGTGGGCACCGCGCCAGTAGACCCGCTCACAGGCCGTGCACTGCGCGAACACGTCGTACGACCGCTGCGTGCCCTGCTCCAGGTGGTGCTCCACCGCCGCCTTGTCCGTGTCCGCGAGCCGGCCGTTGCAGGCCGTGCAGCGGGTCCACGGATCGAGAGCGGGCGCGAACCGCTGCAGCACGTCACGGAGCTGGTCGTCGGGGCGGTCGCTGTAGACGTACGCCCCCGCCCACAGCTCCCGGCGGCGCAGCAGACCCCGGTCCCGGGACAGCATCACGCGCCGCTCGCGGGCGGAGAGCGCGGCCAGTGCGGAGTCGCCGAGGTCCTCGCTCTCGTACGCGGCGTCGACGCCCAGCAGCCGCAGCCGCCGGGCCAGGGTGCCCAGATGGACGTCCAGGAGGAACCGGAGGGGGGCGCCGGGCACCCGCTGCGGGCGCTCGACGCCCATGACCCGGACGTGCTCGCCCTCCGAGGGGACGTAGCTGGTCTCGACGCGGCTGCCGTCCACCAGCAGCCGCCCCGCCTCGGTGAGCGGGACCCCGAGCGACTCCACCACGTGCCCGAGGCTCGACGAGCCGTCCGTGACGAGCGAGGTCCGCTGCGCCCTCCGCTCCGCCGGGACGAAGAGCCGCAGCTCGGGGGCGAAGCTGATGTGGATCTCCGGTCCGTTCACGCCGCCAGCATGCCATCGGGGGGCGGCCCCAGCCAGCGGTTTCGGCCGGGCTCGGAGCGTTGGGTGCCGCGGACGCGTGACCGCCCTACGGGGACGCTCAGCCCCACCCGGACGCTCGGCCCCCCAGACCATCAGCCTCCGGACGCTCACCGCCCTGACGGACGGCCGCAGCTCCGGAAGCGGTCACTGCTGCTCCGGGTCCCAACCGTCCCCGCCCGCCTCCGGCCCGCCGAGGTCGAGACGCCAGTCGTTGCTGCGCAGCGGTGTACCCGGCGGGTACTCGAAGTCGCACTGCCCCATCAGCGAGAAGCCCGCCTTGCGGCACACCACGTTCGACGGAACGTTGTCGACGGACGGGAACGCGTGCAGATGGCGGTGCCCGCGCGCCGCACGGGCCTCCTCGACGACGGCCAGCGTCGCCGCCGTCGCGGCCCCCCGCCCCTGGAAGCCGGGCAGGATGGCCCACCCCGTCTCGTAGACCTCGCCGCCGCGCCAGCTCTTCCGCCAGAACCCGATCGAACCCACCGGCTCCCCGCCGGCCGTCTGCACCACCCGGTACATCCGCCCCGCCCCGGACCGGTCCGTGCTCAGAGCCACATAGCGCCGGTGCCGCTCGGCCAGCTTGCCCTCCGGCTCGGGGCCCCCGAGGTGCTCCGTCATCTCCGGTGCGTTCAAGGCCCGGAGCAGCTCGAAGTCGCCCTCCGACCACGGCTCGATCCGCACCACCGGTGTCGTGTCGTCCATGCCCCGCACGGTACGCGGCCGCACCGACAGTGCCCGGAGCGCGCCGAGCCGACCGCGACGCCGGGCGCGCGGGGACTCGACCCGGTGCCCTCGTCGCCGCGTACACCGCGGGCGGGAGCGCGGAACTCGGCCCGGCCGTCGAGCAGACGGCGCCGCGGGCGCGTCGGTACGGCGCGTTCGGCGAAGCGGTCAGCGTTCCGGCGGACGCGTCACCGTGCGCGCGGGCGCCGGCAGTGACGGGTCGGGATCCGCGGTGGAGTCCGCGCCGACCCGGCCGGCCTCGGCGCCCGTGCGGGTACCCGCGCCGGCGCCCGGCCCGGTGCCCGTCGCGAGGCCCGGCCCGGTGCCCGTCTTGGCGCCCGTCGCGGCGCCCGGCCCGGTGCACGTGCCGTCGTACAGCCACGCCAGCCTCGCGTAGGCCTCGTCGACGATGTCCTCCGCGGCGGTGAGCATCTCCCGCTCCGCGAGCCGGGCACCGGCGTGCGCGCGGGGGTGCTCGTAGGCGTACACGTACGAGCACACGCCCGGATACAGATGACGCGGCACCACCCCGCGCCTCCGCCGCCACCAGCTGTCGCACACCGCGTAGAGACCGCTCGCGCAGAGCGTCAGCGGGATGCACAACGCCAGCAGGACGTCGCCCACGCCGGACCTCCTCGGTACTCGGGAATCTCGTCTTCCGTGTCAGCACCCGCCACGGGACGTCGGCGCGTCGTGGCGGGCGCAGTCCGGACATCGGCAGCCGGGGCGTCCGGCTGGAGTCGGTTCACCGCTCACAAGGGTGTCCGGCAACCGCGCGTGCACGCCCGGAAGGCGCCGGGAACGCGGGATCACCGCAGGATGCTCACCGGACCTTCGCCGCCCGGAGCGGCCCTGGCGGCCCGTGAGGCGGATGAGCGGGCACCGGTCCGGTGCCGTGTCGGGCGGGGTGCGGCGCGGGGCCGTCGCGGGAACCGGGCCCGGGCCGTGGCCGTGACCGGGGCCGTGGCCGGGGCACCACTGAGACCTCGGGCGGGGCCTGACCTCGGCGAGGGCCCGAGGGCAGGCGAGAGCAGCACTCGGCCGTGAGCACGAGCGGCTCCCGGGCGGCCGGAGTCGTCAGGGCGGCGGGGACACCGAGCCGGGCGCAGCCGCAGCGGAGGGCGGCGGAGGGCGGCGGCACGCGGGCGTTCCCGCGGCCGCGGGAACGCCGCCGGGACCAGACGGGCACCGAGGGCACGGACGACGCCCCGACCTCCGCCGTCGCGCCACGATCCGGTCGCGTCACCTCCGGCACCGCGCGGTCGCGGCACCACTCGGGCGGGACCCGCGAGCCCGGCCCGGCAGCCCGGCCCGACACCCCCGCCCGACCTGCGAGCCGCCCTCGGTACGGCCCGTCCGGTAAGCCCCGGCGACCGAACCGCGAACCGCGTCGGCTAAGGCACCGCGCCGGCTAAGGCACCGCGCCGGCTACGGCACCGCGCCGGGTCGACGAGTCGTCATCCCCAGCACGGACGCCCGGTACGAGCGTGGCCGTCCGCCGTCCGCTGTCCGCCGGCCGCGCCGTCGGCCGTACGACGGCCCCGGCTCAGGGCCACACCAGGCAGTACGGCTGGTGCCCCGCCTCATGCAGACGATGGCTGAAATCCTGCCACTCGTGCAGCAACTGGTAGACGTCGAAGGCGTCCCGCGGTCCGCCGCGGTCCGGGACGGTGGACCAGATGAACGCCGCCGCGCCCACCGACTCCTCGCCGATGTCGCGGAGCGGGTCGACGACCGTCATCGGGAGTTTCACCACGGCGTAATCGGGGTGGAGGACCACGAGTTCGAGCGGGGGCACCTTGTTCAGGGGCATGCCCTGAATGCCCGTGAGGACCATCGCGGCTATCGTCTCGGGTTTGATCTTGGTGAACATGCCGCCCATGCCGAGCTCGTCACCGCCCAGCTCCTCCGGGCGCATCGAGATCGGGACCCGGGCGGCGGTCGCACCGTCCGGCGCGCCGAAGTACTTGTAGGTCACCCCCATGCCCCGGCCACCCCTGTTCTCCACGGGCTCGGGCGCACCCGCCTCGTGTCGCCGGTGCTTCCCACGCCGGGCAGGCTCGGGACCCAGGTCGTCAGTCCCCTCGCCCAGTCCGCCACCGCGATGCATATCTCCACCCGACTGCTTTTAGGACGCACGGCCCCCGCCGCGCAACCCGATCATCGTGACAGTGACCTCCCCCACGGACGTGCGGTGAAACACCTGTCCGCAAGAACGTCCCGTGCCTCTGACACCATGGATTCCGTGAGCTTTCCCTATGACGCCCCAGTTTCGCAGACGCTTTTCGACCGCGCGTCCCTCGTGACGCCCGGCGGCGTGAACTCTCCCGTCCGGGCCTTCCGCGCCGTCGGCGGTACCCCCCGCTTCATGGTGTCCGGCAGCGGCCCGTACCTGACGGACGCCGACGGCCGCCAGTACGTGGACCTCGTGTGCTCCTGGGGCCCGATGATCCTCGGCCACGCCCACCCGGAGGTCACCGCGGCCGTGCAGGAGGCCGTCGCGCGCGGCACCTCGTTCGGTACGCCCGGTGAGGGCGAGGTCGCGCTCGCCGAGGAGATCGTGGCCAGGGTCCTCCCGGTCGAGCAGGTGAGACTGGTCTCGTCGGGCACCGAGGCGACCATGTCGGCGATCCGGCTGGCGCGCGGGTTCACCGGGCGCGCCAAGGTGATCAAGTTCGCCGGCTGCTACCACGGGCACGTGGACGCGCTGCTTGCGGCCGCCGGCTCCGGGGTGGCGACCTTCGGGCTGCCGGACACCCCGGGCGTCACGGGGGCGCAGGCGGGCGACACGATCGTGCTGCCGTACAACGATCCGGACTCGGTCCGCGCCGCCTTCCTGGCGCACCCGGGCGAGATCGCCTGCGTGATCACGGAGGCGTCCCCGGGCAACATGGGTGTCGTCCCGCCGCTGCCCGGTTTCAACCAGGCGCTCAAGGACGTGTGCGCCGAGAACGGCGCGCTCTACATCTCCGACGAGGTCATGACCGGTTTCCGTACGTCGAAGGCCGGCTGGTACGGCGTCGACGGTGTGGTACCGGACCTGATGACCTTCGGCAAGGTCATGGGGGGCGGTTTCCCGGCGGCGGCGTTCGGCGGCCGTGCCGACGTCATGGGGCACCTCGCCCCGGCCGGGCCGGTCTACCAGGCGGGCACCCTCTCCGGGAACCCGGTCGCGACCGCCGCCGGCCTCGCCCAGCTCCGGCTCCTGGACGACGCCGCGTACACCAAGGTCGACGCGGCCGCCGCGGCGGTGCGGGGCCTGGTCACGGACGCGCTGGCCAAGGAGGGCGTCGCCCACCGGCTGCAGTCCGCGAGCAACATGTTCTCGGTGTTCTTCACCGACGGCGAGGTGCGGGACTACGAGGACGCGAAGCGCCAGGAGGCCTTCCGCTTCAACGCGTTCTTCCACTCGATGCTCTCCCAAGGGGTCTACCTTCCGCCGTCCGCCTTCGAGTCCTGGTTCGTGTCGGCCGCCCACGACGACGCGGCCGTCGAGCGGATCGCCGCCGCGCTGCCCGCCGCCGCCCGTGCCGCCGCGGAGGCCACGGCATGACCGGTACGGGAATCAATACGGACAGGACCGTCGTCCATCTCATCCGGCACGGTGAAGTGGACAACCCGGACGGGGTCCTCTACGGGCGCCGCCCCGGTTACCACCTCTCCGAGCTGGGGCGCCGGATGGCCGACCGGGTCGCCGAGTACCTCGCCGACCGCGACGTCACCCACGTGGCGGCCTCGCCGCTGGAGCGGGCGCAGGAGACGGCGGCGCCGATCGCCAAGTCCCACGGGCTGACGCTGGACACCGACGAGCGGCTGATCGAGGCGGCGAACGTCTTCGAGGGCAAGACCTTCGGCGTCGGCGACGGCGCGCTGCGCAGGCCGGGCAACTGGCGGCATCTGACCAATCCGTTCCGACCGTCCTGGGGCGAGCCGTACGTGGACCAGGTGGTGCGGATGATGGGTGCGCTGGGCTCGGCCCGGGACGCCGCCCGCGGCCACGAGGCGGTCCTGGTCAGCCACCAGCTGCCGATCTGGATCGTGCGCAGCTATGTGGAGCAGCGCCGGCTCTGGCACGACCCGCGCCGCCGGCAGTGCACCCTCGCGTCGCTGACGACCTTCACGTTCCAGGGCGACGGGATCGTCTCGGTCGGGTATGCGGAGCCCGCGCGCGATCTTGTACCGGCGCATCTCCTCGCGGGTGCCAAACCGGCCAAGGGACAGTCCAAGGCGTTTGGCGCATAGCCGTATCGCCGTCCCGCACATTCCGTGCTAACCCCGGGAACCTTCGCGTTCCGCACGCCATCTCCCTCCATGCGAGTACGTGCGGGAATGCGACAGGGAAACGGGGACGGCCGGCATGCGCGACATCACGCGAAGGAGCCTGCTGGGAGCGGGACTCGGCGCCGCCGCGGCCATCGGCGCCGCGGGCTGCGGCGTCGGCTCGGGCGGCGGTGGGGAACCGGGACGAGGCGGCGGTGAGACGGGCGGGGGCGGTGGCAAGAACGCCGGTGCGGCGAAGAAGCCGGTGCGTCTCATAGGCGACGGCTCGACGGCCGACACGGGAAAGCAGCCCCGGCAGCCGGACGCCCCTGAGCCGCTCGAACCCGGGCAGGCCCCGCCGCAATTCGTGATCTTCTCCTGGGACGGGGCGGGCGAGGTCGGCAACGGCCTCTTCCCGCGGTTCCTGGAACTCGCCAGGGAGCACGACGCGGCGATGACGTTCTTCCTCTCCGGGCTCTACCTGCTGCCCGAGTCCAGGAAGTCGCTCTACCGTCCGCCGAACAATCCGGTGGGGGCCTCCGACATCGGCTATCTCACCGACGCGCACATCAAGGACACCCTGAAGTACGTGCGGCAGGCGTGGCTCGAAGGGCACGAGATAGGCACCCACTTCAACGGGCACTTCTGCGGCGGATCGGGTTCGGTCGGCAACTGGACGCCCGCCCAGTGGGAGAACGAGATCGACCAGGCCGTGTCGTTCGTCACACGGTGGAAGAGCAACAGCGGCTGGACGGAACTCGATCCGCTCCCCTTCGACTACGGCAGGGAACTCGTCGGCGGCCGCACCCCCTGTCTGCTCGGTCAGGAAAGTCTCCTGCCGACGGCGCGGAAACTGGGCTGGCGCTACGACGCCAGCTCGCCGGGCGGCCGGCAGAAGTGGCCCGAGAAGCGCGGCGGCGTATGGGACCTGCCGCTGCAGGCCATGCCGTTCCCCGGCCACTCCTTCGAGGTGCTCTCGATGGACTACAACATCCTCGCCAATCAGTCCCGGAATTCGACCAACGGGGTGCCCTCCCGCTATCCGGGCTGGCGGAGGCAGGCCACCGAGGCCTATCTCGGCGGATTCCGGCGGGCCTACGAGTCGAACCGCGCCCCGTTCTTCATCGGCAACCACTTCGAGCAGTGGAACGGCGGTATCTACATGGACGCCGTCGAGGAGGCCCTGAAGTCGATGGCCGGGAAGAAGGACGTGCGGCTGGTGTCGTTCCGGCAGTTCTGCGACTGGCTCGACGTGCAGGACCCGGGGATTCTCGCGAAGCTCCGTTCCCTCGAGGTCGGGCAGTCCCCGGACGGCGGCTGGAACGCCTATCTCGGGAATGCCGGATAGCCGGCGGTCGCGGATGCGCCGGCACGCCGGAATCGGCGCGCCGGTCCTGCGCAGCACACCCTTAACCCCCCTTGACAAGGGGCGTTACGGGCGGCAAGGGGGGCGGCCAAGATCCCCTGAACCCACATGCGAAACTTTTCACATGAGCCTTGTCCGTGCCTCTCGACGCACCCTGATCACCGTCGGCGCGCTCGCCGCCGCGCTCACTCTGTCGGCGTGCACCGGCGATGCCGGCGGCAAGTCCGGCGGGGGCGGCGACACCAACTTCGTCGCCGGTACGAGCGGGATCGTCACCGTCGCCGAGGGCAAGCGGACGACGGCCCCCCGGCTGTCCGGCAAGGACCTCACGGGCAAGCCGCTCGACCTGGCCGACTACAAGGGCAAGGTCGTCGTCTTGAACCTCTGGGGATCGTGGTGCGCGCCGTGCCGTGCCGAGGCGCCGTATCTGGCCGAGGTCGCCGAGGAGACGAAGAGCAAGGGCGTGGAGTTCATCGGGATCAACACCCGCGACCCGCAGACCGGCCCGGCGCTCGCGTTCGAGAAGGACTACGCGGTCGGCTACCCGAGCTTCCACGACCCCATCGGCAAGCTGATCCTGAAGTTCCCCAAGGGCAGCCTGAATCCGCAGGCCATCCCGAGCACGCTCGTCATCGACCGCGAGGGGAAGATCGCGGCCCGGGCCCTGACGGCGCTGGACGACAAGCAGCTCCGCTCCATGATCGACCCCGTGGTCGCGGAGAAGGCCGCGGAGCAGTAGGGATGCAGAACGAGACGGTCATGAGCGGCGCGCTGCTGCTCGCGCTCCCCGTCGCCGTCCTGGCGGGTCTGGTGTCCTTCTTCTCCCCCTGCGTACTGCCGCTGGTGCCGGGCTACCTGTCCTACGTGACCGGTGTCACCGGCACCGACCTGGCCGAGGCCCGCAAGGGGCGGATGGCCTCCGGGGCCGCTCTCTTCGTGCTCGGCTTCTCCGCCGTCTTCGTCTCCGGAGGGGCCCTCTTCGGGTTCTTCGGCTGGACCCTCCAGGAGCACCGCGAGGTGCTCACCACGGTCCTCGGCGTGCTGATGATCCTCATGGGCCTCTTCTTCATGGGCCTCATGCCCTTCCTCACCCAGCGCGAGTTCCGCTTCCACAAGCGGCCCGCGACGGGACTGGTCGGGGCACCCGTCCTCGGCGCGCTGTTCGGCATCGGCTGGACCCCCTGCATCGGCCCGACCCTCGCCTCGGTGACGGTGCTCTCCACGCAGCAGGGCAGCGCGGGCCGCGGTGCCCTGCTGACCGCCGCGTACTGCCTCGGCCTCGGGCTGCCGTTCGTGCTCGCGGCCGTCGCCTTCCGCAGGGCCCTCGGTGCGTTCGGCTGGGTCAGGCGGCACTATGCGTGGGTGACGAGGATCGGCGGCGGCATGATGATCGCGACCGGCGCGCTGCTGCTCACCGGTGCGTGGGACGTCCTGGTGCAGCAGATGCAGAGCTGGTCCAGTGGCTTCCAGGTGGGAATCTGATCCATGAGCGAGACCGAGACCGAAACGACGACCGGGACCGAAACGACGACCGGGACCGGGACGACACCCGGGACGGCGACCGATACCGGCACCACGACCGAGGCCGCCGGCGCCGAACGAGCCGGCCAGGAGCCCGGTGACCTCGGCGGCGCGGGGGACCGGCTCTCCACCGCCCCCCAGGAGCGGGCCGTGCCCGGGTCCTTCGGCGGACCGCGCGCGCCGGGCCCCGTCGGCGCGCTCGCCTGGGGAGTTCGCGAGACGGCCGGCTGGATCCGGTGGTTCTGGCGCCAGCTGACCTCCATGAGGGTGGCGCTCATCCTGCTGTTCCTGCTCTCCCTGGGCGCGATCCCCGGTTCCCTCATCCCGCAGAACAGCGTGGACGAGATGAAGGTCGGCACCTGGAAGGACAACAACGAGTTCTGGACGCCGGTCTTCGAGAAGCTCCAGCTCTTCGACGTCTACAGCTCGGTGTGGTTCTCGGCGATCTACATTCTGCTGTTCGTCTCGCTGATCGGCTGCATCGTCCCGAGGACCTGGCAGTTCATCGGCCAGTTGCGCGGCCGCCCGCCGGGCGCGCCCAAGCGGCTCACCCGGCTGCCCGTGTACACGACGTGGCGCACCGAGGCCGAGCCCGAGGCGGTCCGCGAGGCCGCGCTCGCGCTGCTGCGCAAGCGGCGGTTCCGGGCCCGTGCCGCCGGGGACGCGGTGGCCTCCGAGAAGGGGTATCTGCGCGAGGTCGGCAACCTCCTCTTCCATGTCTCCCTGATCGTGATGCTGGTGGCCTTCGCCGTCGGGCAGCTCTTCAAGTCCGAGGGCGGCAAGCTGGTCGTCGAGGGCGACGGCTTCGCCAACACCCTGACCCAGTACGACGACTTCAGGTCCGGGTCGCTGTTCGACGTCGACGACCTGGTCCCGTTCAGCTTCACCCTGGACCAGTTCACCGGCACGTACGAGCCCAGTGGCCCGCAGAAGGGCACGCCCCGTACCTTCGAGGCGGCGGTCACCTACGCGAAGGGCGCCGAGGGCAAGGACCGGAAGGCCGTCGTCCGGGTGAACGAGCCACTGGAGGTCGACGGCTCCAAGCTCTATCTGCTCGCCCACGGTTACGCGCCCGTCGTGACCGTCCGCGACGGCAAGGGCCAGGTGGTCCACCGGGCCGCCGTGCCGCTGCTGCCCATCGACGACAACGTCAGCTCCACGGGCGTCATCAAGGTGCTGGACGGCTACCGCAACAAGGACGGCGAGAAGGAGCAGCTCGGCTTCCCCGCCTTCTTCGTGCCCACCTACGCGGGCAAGGGTCACGGCCAGATGTTCTCCCAGTTCCCGGCCCTGGTGTTCCCGGCGCTCAACCTCAGCGCGTACCGGGGCAGCCTCGGCGTCGACTCCGGCGTCCCGCAGAACGTGTACCAGCTGGACACCCGCAAGATGAAGCCGTTCGAGGACGCCAAGGGCGAGGTCTTCAAGCAGACCCTGCTGCCCGGCGAGACGATGAAGCTGCCCGGCGGCGCCGGCTCGATCACCTTCGAGAAGGAGATCAAGGAGTGGGCGAGCTTCCAGATCTCCCAGCAGCCGGGCAACGGGCTCGCCCTCGCCGGTGCCGTCGCCGCGATCACCGGACTCGTCGGCTCCCTGTTCATCCAGCGCCGCCGGGTGTGGGTGCGCGCCGTTCGCGGGGAGGACGGGGTGACGGTCGTGGAGATGGCGGGGCTGGGCCGGAGCGAGTCGGCCGGGCTCCCCGAGGAGCTGGCCGACCTCGCCGCATCGCTCAACGCCGAGGCGCCGACCGCACCCGATCCCGAACCAGCCGAAGCTGTTCCTGCCGAAGGGGCTGAGAAGTGAATCTCGCCGCCGCCAACAACGAGAGCCTCGCCGAGTTCAGCAATGTGCTGATCTACTCGGCCATGGCCGTCTACACCCTGGCCTTCCTCGCGCACATCGCCGAGTGGACGTTCGGCAGCCGCAGCAAGGTCGGCCGTACCGCCGCCGCCCTGACGGCGGACGGCCGGGCCGCCGCACCGAAGGTCCGGGTCGCCCGAAAGGGCGGCGGGACCACCGTGCTGGAGCGCCCCAGGGTCGTCACCCGTTCCTCGCCCGGCGCCCGGGACGTCCCCGACGGCCCCGGCGCGGCCGGCGGCGACCAGCAGGGCGACCTGTACGGCCGGATCGCGGTCTCGCTGACCGTCCTCGCCTTCCTGATCGAGGCCGCGGGGGTCGTCGCCCGGGCCGTCTCGGTGCAGCGCGCCCCCTGGGGCAACATGTACGAGTTCTCCACCACCTTCTCCACGGTGGCGGTCGGCGCGTACCTCGCTTTCCTCCTCGCCAGGAAGAACGTGCGCTGGATCGGGCTGCCGCTCGTCACCACGGTCCTGCTGGACCTGGGCATCGCGGTCACCTGGCTCTACACCGAGAGCGACCAGCTCGTTCCGGCCCTGGACTCGTACTGGCTGTGGATCCACGTCTCCACCGCGATCTTCTGCGGCGCGGTCTTCTACCTGGGCGCGGTCGCCACCCTGCTGTACCTGTTCCGGGACTCCTACGAGAGCAAGCTCGCCGACGGCGTCGACCCCGGCTCCTTCGCCCGCTCGGTGCTGCAGCGGCTGCCGTCCGCCGCGTCCCTGGACAAGTTCGCCTACCGCATCAACGCCGCGGTCTTCCCGCTGTGGACGTTCACGATCATCGCCGGGGCGATCTGGGCGGGCGACGCGTGGGGCCGCTACTGGGGCTGGGACGCCAAGGAGGTCTGGTCCTTCATCACCTGGGTGGCGTACGCCGCGTACCTGCACGCCCGCGCCACCGCCGGGTGGAAGGGCCGCAAGGCCGCGTACATCGCGCTGATCGCGTTCGCCTGCTTCCTCTTCAACTACTACGGCGTCAACCTCTTCGTGAACAGCCTCCACGGCTACGCGGGGGTCTGATCGCCCGCCGCTGCCGGGCGGGCCGGAGACGGGCGGGCGGGGCGGAGACGATCGCCGGCAGGCCCGGCAGGCCCGGCAGGCCCGGCAGGCCCGGCAGGCCCGGCAGGCCCGGCAGGCCCGGCGGGTCCGGCAGGCCCCGGGGAGGTCCGGAGAGGTCCCGGAGAAGTCGTGGGGCGGGCACGGCGGGTGTCCCGGCGATGGCCGGGGGAGGCCCCGGCGGGCGTCCGAGTGGGCGCCACACGGTAGCGGGCCCGGCCCGCAGGGGCGACGCTGGTGCCATGACGGAAGCGATCCCGTACGGCACCGGCGAGACCCGGGCCGGCGACGACGGCCCGGTGCACGTCCTGCACTTCGTGCTCCTGCTGCCGCACCCGGTGGTGCGGGTCTGGGCCGCAGTCGCCACGCCCGAGGGCCTGCCGCAGTGGCTGGCCGCGGCGGACCTGCTGGAACCCCAGTTGGGCGGCGCGGTGACGCTCCGTTGGCTGAACGCGGAGGAAGGCACCGAGGGTGCCGTGGTCTCCGGGCGGGTCACGGCCTGGGACCGGGAGGCCGTCGCCGAGTACACCGTCGAGACGTACGGCCGTATCCGCTTCCACATGGAGCCGGCGCCCGCCGACTCGCTGGCGGCCGTGCTGCGGTTCACCAACGAGTTCGCCGGACCGGACGAGCGGCGCCTCGACAACCTGGCGGGCTGGCACCAGCACTTCGAGTACCTGTCGGACGCGCTCGACGGCCGGCCCGCCGACTGGTCCTCCTGGACGCCCGAGCGTTTCGGGCAGCTCCGCGCGGAGTACGCCGCCCGCACCTGACCGAACGGCGCGGCCCTGCGAGGCACGGTACGGCCCTGCGCGGCGCGGTACGGCCCTGCGCGGCGCGGTACGGCGCTACACGGCCCGGCACGGTACGGCGCTACACGGCCCGGCACGGTACGGCGCGGCGCCGCCCGCGAGTCAGCCGTCGTCGCCGATGTCCTCGTGCCACAGCTCCGGGTGGGCGTCGACGAACTCCCGCATCAGTGCCGTGCACGCGGGATCGTCCAGGACCACGACCTCCACGCCGTGCGCCGCCAGCCAGCCGTGGGCGCCGTGGAACGTCTCCGCCTCGCCGACCACCACCCGGGAGATGCCGAACTGCCTGACCAGCCCGGCGCAGTACCAGCAGGGGGAGAGGGTGGTCACCATCGTGGTCCCCCGGTACGACCGCTGACGCCCCGCCGCACGGAACGCGTCCGTCTCGGCGTGCACCGAGGGGTCGCCGTCCTGGACGCGGCGGTTGTGCCCGCGGCCGAGCAGCGACCCGTCCGCCCCGTACAGCGCGGCGCCGATGGGGATGCCGCCCTCCGCGCGGCCCGTGCGCGCCTCGTCGAGGGCGGTGGACAGCCACCGCCGTGCCAGCTCCCGGTCCAGCTCACGATTCGGCTCGCGATTCCGCTCCCGGTCCATGACCCGGTCCCTCCTGTCCTCAGGACGTGCCCGGGTCCTCGTCGCGCGTCGGGTCCTTCGCCCGGTCCCTGGGCTGCCCGGGGCCGTCCTCGTCGAGGGACTTCAGGAACTCGGGGTTGTCGTCGGGAGCCACCCAGCCGCCGCGCCGTGACGGACGCCGCGTGCCGCGGTCCTTTCCGGCGATCAGCCAGGAGATCGAACCGACGAGCGGGAAGAGCAGCACGAGGATCGCCCAGAGCGGCTTGGGGATGTGCCTGATCTCCTTCTCGTCCGTGGAGATGCAGTCGATGAAGGCGTAGATGCTGAGCGCCAGCGGCACCAAGAACATCAGCACCCGAAGCATTGGCGGCCCCCTGCGTGCGGAGAACGGGGCCGTGGAACGGCCCCCGTGACGAGTCCAGCGTAGCGAGTGGCAGATACTGGACGGCATGGCTTACGACGATCTTCGCTCGTTGCTCCGGGCACTGGAGCGTGAGGGCGACCTCAAGCGCATCAAGGCCGAAGTCGACCCGTACCTGGAGGTCGGGGAGATCGTCGACCGGGTCCAGAAGTCGGGCGGCCCCGCGCTGCTCTTCGAGAACGTGCGCGGTTCGTCCATGCCGCTGGCGATGAACGTGTACGGCACCGACCGCCGGCTGCTGAAGGCGCTCGGGCTGAAGGCGTACGACGAGATCAGCGCGAAGATCGGCGGGCTGCTGAAGCCCGAGCTGCCGCACGGCTTCGTGGGGGTGCGCGAGGCGTTCGGCAAGCTGGGCGCGATGACGCACGTGCCGCCGAAGAAGGTGAAGGACGCGCCGGTGCAGGAAGTGGTGCTGCGCGGTGACGAGGTCGACCTGGACCGGCTGCCCGCGCTGTTCACCTGGCCCGAGGACGGCGGCTCCTTCTTCAACCTGGGCCTCACCCACACCAAGGACCCCGACACCGGGGTGCGCAACCTCGGCCTGTACCGCCTCCAGCGCCACGACAAGCGCACCATCGGCATGCACTGGCAGATCCACAAGGACAGCCGCAACCACTACCAGGTGGCGGCGCGGCGCGGCGAGAAGCTGCCGGTCGCCATCGCCTTCGGCTGCCCGCCCGCGGTGACGTACGCCTCGACGGCGCCGCTGCCCGGGGACATCGACGAGTACCTGTTCGCGGGCTTCGTCCAGGGCAAGCGGATCGAGATGGTCGACTGCAAGACCGTGCCGCTCCAGGTGCCGGCGCAGGCGGAGGTGGTCCTGGAGGGCTGGCTGGAGCCGGGGAAGATGCTTCCCGAGGGCCCGTTCGGCGACCACACCGGCTTCTACACGCCGCAGGAGGACTTCCCGGCGCTGACGATCGACTGTGTGACGATGCGCAGGCGCCCGCTGCTCCAGTCGATCGTGGTGGGGCGTCCCCCGACGGAGGACGGTCCGCTCGGCCGGGCGACGGAACGCTTCTTCCTCCCGCTGCTCAAGATCATCGTGCCGGACATCGTGGACTACCACCTGCCCGAGTCGGGGGGCTTCCACAACTGCGCGATCGTCTCGATCGACAAGAAGTACCCGAAGCACGCCCAGAAGGTGATGCACGCCATCTGGGGCGCGCACATGATGTCGCTGACCAAGCTCATCGTCGTGGTGGACGCCGACTGCGACGTCCACGATCTGCACGAGGTGTCGTGGCGGGCGCTGGGCAACACCGACTACGCCCGCGACCTGACCGTCGTCGAGGGGCCCGTGGACCACCTCGACCACTCGTCCTACCAGCAGTTCTGGGGCGGCAAGGCGGGCATCGACGCCACGCGGAAGTGGCCCGAGGAGGGCTACACCCGGGACGGGGGCTGGCCGGAGATGGTCGTCTCGGACCCGGACACGGCGGCGCTGGTCGACCGCCGGTGGAAGGAGTACGGCCTGTGAGCGCCTCGGCGGCGGCGGTGCCGGGCGTCGGCCGGACGAGGGCGTTCCTGCGGCTGGTGATGATCGAGCACTCGGTGTTCGCGCTGCCGTTCGCGTACATCGCCGCGCTCACCGCGATGTTCGAGAGCGGTGGGGGCATCGACTGGGTGACGCTGCTGCTCGTCACCGTCGCCATGGTCGGCCTGCGGACCTTCGCGATGGCCTGCAACCGGATCATCGACCGCGAGATCGACGCCCGCAATCCGCGGACGGCCGGCCGCGAGCTGGTGACCGGGGCGGTGTCGGTGCGGTCCGCCTGGACCGGGGCGGGCATCGCCGTGGTGGTCTTCCTCGGCGCCGCAGCCCTGCTCAACCCGCTGTGCCTGGCGCTGGCGCCGGTCGCGGTCGTGCCGATGGTGGTCTATCCGTACGGGAAGCGCTTCACCAACTTCCCGCACGCGATCCTCGGGCTCGCCCAGGCCATGGGCCCGGTCGGCGCCTGGCTCGCGGTCACCGGGGCCTGGTCCTGGGACGCTGTGATCCTCGGGCTGGCGGTCGGCGTGTGGATCGGCGGCTTCGACCTGATCTTCGCCTGCCAGGACGTGCAGGCCGACCGCGCCCACGGCGTGATGTCGGTCCCGGCCCGCTTCGGCATCCCGGCCGCGCTGTGGGGGGCCCGGGCCTGCCACGCCGTGACGCTGGTTCTCTTCGCCTGGTACGCCCTCGCCACCGGCGCCGGGGCGTTCCTCTGGCTGGGCCTGGCGGTCGTCGCGGTGGCGTTCGTCTACGAGCACTCGATCGTGACGCCGCACGACCTGTCCCGGCTGAACCGGGCGTTCTTCACCGTCAACGGTTTCATCGGCATTGCCCTGTTCGTGTGCGCGCTGACCGATCTGGCCGTCCGGGGCCTCACCCCGTAGCCACCGTGCGGCCTACCATCGAGCGCATGGACAGGGAGGCCGATCCGGCCGACGTCGCCGACGTGACCGTCACCGTCTCGGAGAGCGGCCGGCTGCGCTCGCAGCTCAGTCGGCTCGAGGGCATGTTTCCGGGCTACCGGACGGAGATCGTCGAGGGCGCCGCCCTCGTGATCGGCCCCGTGAAGCCGCACCACGCCAAGACGATCAGGGCGGTGTGGAACGCGCTGGAGGCCCAGCTCCCCGACGAGTGGGACTTCATCAGCGACGTCACGATCCCCTTCGACGAAGCGAACGAGTTCTGCCCCGACCTCGCCGTGATCCCGAGGGCCGAGAGCGAGAGGAACCTCAGCGCCTACCCGCCCGACCTCGTCGAACTCGCGGTCGAGGTGGTCTCGCCGGGCAGCGTCCGCAACGACTACGAGATCAAGGACCGGGCCTATGCGCGGCGCGGGATCCCCACTACCTGATCCTCGACCCGTACCAGGCGCACTGCGTGACGCTCTGGAATCCCGGCCCGGACGGCTATCTCGGCCGGGACACGATTTCTTACGGCAGGCCGGTCGTCGTGGAGACGGGCATCGGGAAGGTCACTCTGGACACGGCAGAACTCCCCGTGGATCCCGCGGCCCGGTCCTGACCGAGGCGGCCCGGTCCTGACCGAGGCGGCCCGCGCCCTGACCGAGGCGGCCCGGTCCTGATCGAGGCGGCCCGTGCCCCTGCGGGCCCGGGAAACGACGTTCGCCCCACCGGGCAGCCTCGGTGCCCGGGGCCCCGGCCCGGGGAGCGGGCCCGCCCGTCGGCGCCTGCCCGGCAGTCAGGCCGTGATCACGGCCTGACTGCCGAGCGGCGGAACACGAACGCCGCCACCACGCCCGCCACCAGGCCGATGAGGTGCCCCTGCCAGCTCACGCCCGTGTTCGCGGGGGAGAGGCCCAGCAGGATCGAGCTGCCCCATATCGCGCCGACCGCGAGGCCGACGCCGATGTCCACCGGCCGGCGGTCCACGAAGCCGCGGACCAGCAGATAGCCGAAGAGGCCGAAGA
This sequence comes from Streptomyces tirandamycinicus, assembly GCF_003097515.1. Lineage (NCBI taxonomy): Bacteria > Bacillati > Actinomycetota > Actinomycetes > Kitasatosporales > Streptomycetaceae > Streptomyces > Streptomyces tirandamycinicus. Next base: position 3,913,534 of record NZ_CP029188.1, read on the forward strand.
CCAGACCGGACGCGCCCGCCGTGTTGGAGCCCGGCGGCGAGATCAGCCAGACGCCGACGCCGTCGGCGACGATGATCAGTGCGGCCACGGCCAGGAAGCGGCGGATGCCGCCGAGCGCGGCGAGGAAGCCGAAGACCAGCAGGGGAACGGTGTTCGACGCCAGATGACCGAAGCCGAAGTGGAGGAAGGACGCCGGGACGACGTCCGCCAGCTCGGCGGGCTCACGCGGGGTGATCCCGTACGTGTCGAGGCTGTGGCCCGTGACGTGGTCGACCGCCTCCAGCGCCCACAGCAGCGCCACCCAGGCCAGCATCAGCTTGCCCGCGGCCTTCGCCCGGTCGGTCCGGCTCGGCTCGAGCGAGGTGGTCGACATCCTGGCCCCCAGTGGTTTCCGCGTCTTTCCCCGGAAACGTCCGGGGAACCTGCCCCGGTTCCGCCACCGGGTGGCCGGATAGGCTCACTGCCATGAACGACGCCAATCGCACCCCGTGGGTCGTCGGGGTCTCCGGGGCGTCCGGGACCCCCTACGCCGCGGCCGTACTGCGCGGGCTGCTCGACGCGGGCGAGAGCGTGGACCTGGTGGTGTCGCGGGCCTCGCGGCTCACCCTGCTCGACGAGACGGGGATCGCGTTCCGGGACGGGCACTGGCAGGACGACCTGCGCACCTGGCTGGAGCGGGGCGCGGACGGCAAGCCCGGCACGTTCCGGGTGGACGTGGGCGCGGTGCGCCACTGGGCGGCCGGGGACCTGGCCGCCGGACCGTCCTCGGGGTCGTACCCGGTGAAGGGCATGCTGATCGTGCCGGCGTCCACCGCCTGTGTCGCGGGTGTGGCGCTCGGGCTGTCCAAGGACCTGCTCCAGCGGGCGGCGAGCGTCACACTGAAGGAGCGGCGCAGGCTGGTGGTCGCCGTGCGGGAGACCCCGCTGAACGGCCAGACCCTGCGGCACCTGGTGGCGCTCGACGAGGCGGGCGCGGTGGTCCTGCCCGCGTCCCCCGCCTTCTACGCGGGGGCGACGCACATCCAGGACCTGGTGGACTTCGTGGCGGGGCGGGTGCTGGACGCGGCGGGCGTCGCCCACGGCCTGTACCGCCGCTGGGAGGGAGAGCTGGGGGGCTCCAGGGCCGACTAGCCGGCCGTCGGGCGAGGGGACGGGGGTCCCGGCCGGACGGGCCGTCCGTGGCGTGGTTCGTTCCGGATACGCAGGGGCAGTGCGGGGTGTACACCCTGCACGCCTTGGATTTCACACGTAAAATTGCGGTAGCGATGAATAATGGAAGGCTCAGGCATATGGACGCCGTGGATAGGCAGCTCATCCAGGCCCTGCGCGAGAACGGCAGGGCCTCGTACGCCGAGCTCGGCCGGCTCGTGGGGCTCTCCGGTCCCTCCGTCACCGACCGCATCAACCGCCTGGAGGCCGCGGGCGTCATCACCGGCTACCGGGCGACCGTCGACGCCGCCTCACTCGGTCTCGGCGTCACCGCGCTGATCGGCATCTCCCTCTCCGACGCCGCCGACCACGAGGACGTGGCGCAGCGACTGCGCGACCTCGCGGAGATCGAGGACTGCTGGTTCATCGCGGGTGACGACTCGTACATGCTCAAGGTGCGTGCCAGCGACGTCGACGGCCTGGAGAAGACGATCCGCCGGCTGTCGGGGACGAAGGGCGTGTCGCGGACGCGTACCACCATCGTGCTGTCCACGAAGTGGGAGAACCGGGTCGGGGACCTGCCCGAAGAGGTCTAGGCGTAACGTGGGTGGGGCCTCCGGCGATCCGGGGGCACGCCCGGGAAAAGGCCCTGGGACAGGCGCAGTACGAGGACATCTGGGAGGCGGCCGCATGGACGCGGGGCTCAAGCGCGAGCTGGAGGAGAAGGTCCGGGCCGGCGAGCGGCTGACCCGCGAGGACGGCATCGCCCTCTACGAGTCGGACGATCTGGCCTGGCTCGGCGGCCTCGCCCACGAGGTCCGTACGCGCAAGAACGGCGACGTGGTCCACTTCAACGTCAACCGCCACCTCAACATGACGAACGTCTGCACGGCGTCGTGCGCGTACTGCTCGTTCCAGCGCAAGCCGGGTGAGAAGGACGCGTACACGATGCGCATCGAGGAGGCCGTCCGCCTGGCCAAGGCGATGGAGAGCGAGAACCTCACCGAGCTGCACATCGTCAACGGGCTCCACCCGAACCTCCCCTGGCGCTACTACCCCCGGTCGCTGCGCGAACTGAAGCAGGCGCTGCCGGACGTCTCGCTGAAGGCCTTCACCGCGACCGAGATCCACCACTTCGAGACCATCTCCGGGCTGACCGCCTCGGAGATCCTGGACGAGCTCATCGACGCCGGGCTGGAGTCGCTGACCGGTGGCGGCGCCGAGATCTTCGACTGGGAGGTCCGCCAGCACATCGTGGACCACCGCACCCACTGGGAGGACTGGTCCCGGATCCACCGCCTCGCGCACGAGAAGGGCCTGAAGACCCCGTGCACGATGCTGTACGGGCACATCGAGGAGCCCCGCCACCGGGTGGACCACGTCCTGCGGCTGCGTGAACTGCAGGACGAGACCGGCGGCTTCCAGGTCTTCATCCCGCTGCGCTACCAGCACGACTTCGTCGACATGAAGGACGGCAAGGTCCGCAACAGGCTCCAGGCGCGGACCACGATGGCGACGGGCGCGGAGGCGCTGAAGACCTTCGCGGTGTCCCGGCTGCTGTTCGACAACGTCCCGCACGTCAAGGTCTTCTGGGTGATGCACGGGGTGCAGACCGCGCAACTGGCGCTGCAGCACGGTGCGGACGACATGGACGGCTCGGTCGTCGAGTACAAGATCACACACGACGCGGACAACTACGGCACGCCGAACAAGCTGACGCGCGACGACCTGCTGGAGCTGATCCGCGACGCGGGCTTCCGGCCGGTGGAGCGGAACACCCGCTACGAGGTCATCCGCGAGTACCCGGGCCCCGACGGCGACCGCCGGGAGTCGCCGCAGCCCATGCGGGTCTGACGCACGCGGCGCCCCGCCCGGGTCGCGCCGCGGCCACCGCCCGCGAGGCCGGGCCGGGCCGGGTCACCGCCCGCGACGGCGAGACCGGGCCGTCCAGCCGCCTGGCGAGACCGTCCGGGCCGGGCCGGTCCGGGCCGTCCGGACGCCCGTCCCGGCCCCCGGCGGGGCGTTGTTATCGTCGGGTCATGGCTCTGGAATTCTCGCTCGATCCGCCCGTCGGCCCCGTGCTCCGCGACGGGATCCTGGGGCTCTGGACCGATGTGAGCAATGCCGACGGGGCCGTGGGGTTCGTACCGCCGGTGAGCCCGGAGGACGTCCGGCCCGAACTGGTCCGGCACCTGGTGGCGATGGCCGAGGGGCGGGCGCGGCTGCTCGTCGGGCGGGACGCGGACGGCGAGGTCGCCGCGGCGGCGTTCCTCACGTTCAACGCGCACCGCCTGATGCGCCACTGGATCTGGCTCTACACCGTGATGGTGCATCCCCGGCACCAGGGCAAGGGGTACGGCCGGCAGCTGCTCGCCGCCGCCGCCGACGCCGCCCGCGGGATGAGCGGGATCACCGCGATACGGCTCACCTGCCGCGGCGGCGCGGGGCTGGAGCGGTTCTACGCCTCGTGCGGCTACAAGGAGGTCGGGCGGGTGCCCGACGCGATCCAGGTCTCCGACGGCGACTACCGCGACGACATCACCATGCTGCTCCCGCTGGTGTGATCCTCCCCGGGCGCCGTCCGGGCCGGAAGGGCCCCAGCCGCCTCGATGCCGGAAGGGCCGGAGCCGCCTCGATGAGCGAAATGGGGACATGCTTCACTGGACGGGCGACTCAGAGAAGGAAAGGGGCCGTCGTGTCCGACAGCAAGACGAGCGCCACGCTCCGGTACACCCTCATGCGGTTCGGCATCTTCGCCGGCTGCTTCCTCGTCCTGTGGGGGCTGGTGTACCTGCGCGTACTGCCGCGCGGCCTCGGTGACTCCAACCTGCTGTGGGTGCTCGTGCTGTCCGTCCTGATCTCGGCGCCGCTGAGCGTCGTGCTGCTGCGCAGACAGCGCGAGGCGATGTCCGAGCAGATCGTCGCCAAGGTGGACCGGGCGAAGACGCGCCTGGAGGCCAACCGCACCCGCGAGGACGTCCAATAGCGCATCACCGCGTCCGCCGGCCGCACCGGCGGAAGTGAGCTTCGTCACAGCCGACTTCACCCATCCTGCCGCCCCGGCGGGGAGCAAGCGCTCCCATGCTGGGGTGGTGCTGTTTCCGGACACGCGCTGGCGCGATCATGGCCCAAAGCGCGGCTTTGAGGGTCTCAAAGTTCAAGTGTTAACGTATGGCTCATGACGACAGCAGTGTGCCCCCGAACGGTCATGAGCCTCCCGCTCGTGACGCGGCTGCACGTCGACCTGTGCCTCCCCCTCGCACCGCACCGCGCCGGTGCCGGGGGCGCCCCCGGCCTGCCCGCGCTCTGTCGCCGCCCGGTCTGACCCGGCATCGCGGGGCGGCCTTCCCCCGAGTGAACGGGCGCCGCACCCACATCCCCCCTTCCCGATTCCTCCGTTTCTCGAGTTCCTGAATCCCCGAACTCCCGATGCGCCTCACCGGAGTGTGCCCGTGTCCGCGAACTCCGCGACGCCCACCCGCGCCAGCCGTATGCCGAAGGTCCCCTTCTGGGCCCAGATCGTCGCCGGTCTGGTCGCCGGCGTCCTGCTCGGCTGGCTGGCCCGCAGCCAGGACGTCACCTGGCTCCGCACGACCCTGGAGCAGATCGGCGACATCTTCGTCCAGTTGCTCAAGCTGGCCGTCGCACCGCTCGTCTTCTTCGCGATCCTGGTGTCGATCACCAATCTGCGGAAGGTCAACAACGCCGCACGGCTGGCCGGCCGCACACTGCTGTGGTTCATGATCACCTCGCTGATCGCCGTGGCGATCGGCCTCACCCTCGGCCTGCTCACCAACCCCGGTGCGGGCACCGGCCTCACGCCGAAGGACGGCGCGAAGCCGGAGAAGGCCGGCTCCTGGATCGACTTCCTCACCGGCATCGTGCCCACGGACGTCATCACGCCGTTCACCGAGCTGAACGTTCTTCAGATCGTCTTCATGGCCGCTGTCGCCGGTGCCGCCGCGCTCAAGCTCGGTGACCGCGCCCAGCCGATCCTCGCCTTCAGCGAGTCCGTGCTGGAGCTGCTCCAGAAGGCGCTGTGGTGGGTCATCCGGCTCGCCCCGATCGGCACCGTCGGCCTCATCGGCTACGCGATCGCCGACTACGGCTGGGACCTCATCGGCAAGTACGCCACCTTCACGGCCGACGTCTACATCGGCTGCGCGCTGGTCCTGTTCGGCGTCTACCCGCTGCTGCTGGCGACCGTCGCCAAGGTCAACCCCCTGCAGTTCTTCAGGGGCGCCTGGCCGGCCATCCAGCTCGCCTTCGTCTCGCGCTCCTCGGTCGGCACCATGCCGGTCACCCAGAAGGTCACCGAACGCCTGGGCGTCCCGAAGGAGTACACCTCCTTCGCCGTGCCGTTCGGGGCGACGACCAAGATGGACGGCTGCGCGGCCGTCTACCCGGCTCTCGCCGCCATCTTCATCGCGCAGATCTTCGACGTCCCGCTCGGCGTGCAGGACTACGTGCTGATCGCCTTCGTCTCGGTCGTCGGATCCGCGGCCACCGCGGGTCTCACCGGAGCGACGGTCATGCTGACGCTGACCCTCTCCACGCTGGGCCTCCCGCTGGAGGGCGTGGGTCTGCTCATGGCGATCGACCCGATCCTGGACATGATGAGGACCGCGACGAACGTCGCCGGTCAGGCCGTCGTGCCGGTGATCGTCGCCGCGCGCGAGCGGATCCTCGACCGCGACGCATACGACTCGGCCTCGGCGTCTCCGGTGGACGAGGGCGGGACGCCCGAGCCGGAGCAGAAGGAGGCCGTCCCCGCCACCGTGTGATCTGCCGACCGGCGGGCCCGCGGCGCCGACGCGAACCGCCCCGCCCCCGCGCCGGGCAGCTTCGTGTGCCGGTCCAACGTGGACCGGCCGACGAGGCGGACCGGAAGCTTCGGCGCACCGGAAGCTCGGCGCACCGGCCCGCTTCGGCGGGCCGTGGGTGCGGAGCGCAGGCGCCCGCCCTAGACTGGCAAGATCATCGTTTTCGTCCGGAAGCGGGAGATGCGCACCATGTCGAAGCGAGGCAACAAGCGGCGGGCCAGGAAGAAGCGGAAAGCGAACCACGGCAAGCGCCCCAACGCCTGACCGCCCCCACGCCTGACCGCTTTCGCCGGTTCGGCGCAGACCATCCGAGGACCGGTCCGCGAAACCCGCGGACCGGTCCTCGGCGTTTCCGCCCGCCGATGGGCCGTAGGCTTACCGGACAACAGTTCGGTGGCCGGTGGCCGGGAGGACGTCTGACGTGGGTGGTGCCGGTCGGGGCAAGCGGATGCCGCGTGCCATGCGGGAGCAGCAGATGCTCGACGCCGCAGTGCAGACGTTCGGGCAACGGGGGTACCGGCCGGCGTCGATGGACGAGATCGCCGAGCTCGCGGGGGTGTCCAAGCCGCTGGTCTACCTCTATCTGAACTCCAAGGAAGACCTCTTCACCGCCTGTATCCGGCGGGAGTCCGCGGCACTGGTCGCGGCCGTACGGGCCGCGGTGGACCCGGGGCTGCCGGCGGACCGTCAACTGTGGGAGGGCCTGACCGCGTTCTTCCGGCACACGAACGAGCACCCGGACGCCTGGGCCGTGCTGCACCGGCAGGCCCGTACGCACGGCGAGCCGTTCGCCGCCGAGGTGGCGGTGCTGCGGGACGAGATCGTGACGTTCGTGACGGGGCTGATCGGGGCGGCGGCGCGCGAGGCCCACGGGCCCGGCGAAGTCGCCGCCGGGGAAGCGGCGGGCCTGGCCCAGGCACTCGTCGGGGCGGCGGAGTCGCTGGCCGGGTGGGCGAACGACACCCCGGGCGTCTCCGCGCGGCAGGCGGCGGCGACGCTGATGAACTTCGCATGGGAGGGCCTGGGAAACCTCATGAAGGGGGAACGCTGGGCGCCGCCCGCCCGATGAGGTGCCGCCGGTCCCTCGCGGCCCGCCCGCGCATGGCACCGGGGGCCGTGTCGTTCCTGCCGTAGGCCCCGCGGAGAACGGAGAACGGAGACCGTTCCGGACCGGGTCGGGAACCGGCACGGACCGGCGACCCGAGTCCGGGCCCGGTCCGGCTGCCCCGGACCCGGCGTGCGCACGGCACCGCTGCCGTCCGTACCGCCCCATCGTTCGACCGGGCAGTGGGCAGTGGGCAGTGGGCAAGCGGTGTGCGGCGTCCGGCCCGGCCGCTTCGCGACCCGTCAGCCCTGCCTGAGCCGCCACTCCCGGACGACCTCGTCCACGTCGTACGGCTTTCGACCGAGCGGCGGCCCCGGGGGCGGCATCAGGAGCATCTTGGTGATCTTCTCGTTGATCTCCGTGATGATCCGGCGCACCGCGGTCTCCGAGGGCGCGCGGTGGGCCTTCTCCAGCGCGTCCTCGGCCTCCTTGCGCAGGGCGAGGGCGGGAGGCAGCACGGCGATGCCTTCGCGGTGCATCTTGCCCTTGACCCACCAGAGCTCGTCGTACGGCGCCAGGTCGTCGGGCAGGGGCTTGCCGAGGCCCGGCAACTCCTCGAACTCGCCGCGTTCCCTCGCGTCGCGGATCTGCTTGTCGACCCACGACTCGAAACTGACGCCCGGGGGCTTGCGCTCGGTCATGGGTTCCAGGGTACGGACCGGCGGCCCCGGCCGACCGGGTCTCCGGAAGGCCGTGGAGACGAATCCCGCGACGCGGCTGTGGGAGGAGCCGGGATTCCGCGTCCTGGGCACGGTCCCGGGCGCCTTCAGGCACCCGCCCTGGGCGCGTGCAGGCACCCGCAGCACGGCATGGTGGGGTGAACATCATGTTCCGGGAGTTGTGAGACCTCCGGGGAGGTTTCCTTTCCTCTCCCGTTCACCGTCATTTCCCCTGCGGTTCCCGTTCCCGTTTCCGTTTCGCTTTCCGGTTTTCGGCCGTTCGGGTGGCGAATACGGCTGCCGGCAGGAGGCCGGAAGGGCAGGAGCCCCGTCCCGTACGCGATGTACGGGCGGGGCTCCTTGGGTACTGCTAAGTCGTGCGCGATCGCCGACCCGGTCGCATCAGGCCGGGGTGACGTTCTCCGCCTGCGGGCCCTTCGGGCCCTGGGTGACGTCGAAGTTCACGACCTGGTTCTCCTCGAGGGAGCGGAAGCCGGTCGCGTTGATCGCGGAGTAGTGGACGAAGACATCCGGGCCGCCGCCGTCCTGGGCGATGAAGCCGAAGCCCTTTTCAGCGTTGAACCACTTCACGGTTCCGGTAGCCATAAGCCCTCCTTGGGCCAAAGGGTTGCCCTGCTCCAGAACCTGCAAACAAGTCTGAAAACTACAAAAGCCTGCGGGTTACATGCTCCGCAGGCTCTGCACTGCAAGGGAAACCAAACTGCAACTTGCGTTGAGCCTAGCACGCACGGTGTTCAGATGGGTAGAGGGAAAGATCACGTCACCCGGACGTTTGATGCAGCCTTGACATGCTGACGCTCTCGGCGGGGTGCCCCGGCCATTCGAAGGCGGGTCCCCCGGTCTAGCCTCACGATGTGGACAGTCACGCAGCACCCGCGGAACACGCCGAGAACGCCGCCGTCGATCACGGCGGTCGCAGCCGGCCGCGGGTCGGTCACATCCAGTTCCTGAACTGCCTGCCGCTGTACTGGGGCCTCGCCCGCACCGGGACGCTCCTGGATCTCGAGCTCACGAAGGACACCCCGGAGAAGCTCTCCGAACGGCTGGTCGCCGGTGATCTCGATATCGGCCCGATCACCCTTGTGGAATATCTGCGCAACGCCGACGAACTCGTCGCTTTCCCCGATATCGCGGTCGGCTGCGACGGGCCGGTCATGTCGTGCGTGATCGTCTCGCAGCTGCCGCTGGACCGGCTGGACGGCGCCCGGGTCGCCCTCGGGTCCACCTCCCGCACCTCGGTGCGCCTGGCGCAGCTGCTGCTCGCCGAGCAGTACGGGGTGGCGCCCGACTACTACAGCTGCCCGCCCGACCTGGGCGTGATGATGCAGGAGGCGGACGCGGCCGTACTGATCGGCGACGCCGCGCTGCGCGCGTCGCTGCACGACGCGCCGAGGCTGGGGCTGCGGGTCCACGACCTGGGCCGGATGTGGAAGGACTGGACCGGCCTGCCGTTCGTCTTCGCGGTGTGGGCGGCCCGCCGGGACTATCTGCGGCGGGAGCCCCGGGTGGTACGGCAGGTCCACGAGGCGTTCCTGGCCTCCCGCGACCTCTCCCTCGAGGAGGTCGCCAAGGTCGCCGAGCAGGCGGCGCGCTGGGAGGCGTTCGACGCGGCGGTGCTCGAGCGGTACTTCACGACGCTCGACTTCCGCTTCGGTCCCGAGCAGCTGGCCGGTGTCCGGGAGTTCGCCCGCAGGACCGGCCCGACGACGGGCTTCCCGGCCGACGTGGCGGTCGAACTGCTCGGTGCCTGAGCCAGGTGCGGGCAGTCCGGTGGGCGGGCGCTCAGGTGGGCGGTCCCACCCGCGGCGAGGGACGGGATCGAGCCGGCCGGCCACCCGCCGGCCCGCACCGCCGGGGCGAGCGCGGGCCGAGCCGCCGAGGTGCCCCCGAGGGGCGGGCAACGGGCCTGTCGTAGGCTGGCACGGTCCGGTAACGCCCTGCTCCACCGCCGAAAGGTGACACCCCGGTGACCCAGAAGGCCGACCTCCAGTCCGTCCTGGACCGTGCCGCCGAGGGCGGGCGGATCACCCCCGAAGAGGCGCTCGACCTCTACCGCTCCGCGCCGCTGCACGCGCTGGGCGCCGCGGCGGACGCCGTGCGCCGGCGCCGTTACGCGGGCACCGAGCACATCGCGACGTACATCATCGAGCGCAACATCAACTACACCAACGTGTGCGTCACGGCCTGCCGGTTCTGCGCCTTCTACGCCCCGCCCAAGGACACCGCCAAGGGCTGGACCCGGGACCTCGACGACATCCTGCGGCGCTGCGCCGAGACGGTCGAGCTGGGCGGCACGCAGATCATGTTCCAGGGCGGTCACCACCCGGACTTCGGCGTGGAGTACTACGAGAAGCACTTCGCCGCCATCAAGCGGGAGTTCCCGCAGCTGGTGATCCACTCCCTCGGCGCGTCCGAGGTGGAGCACATGGCCCGGATCTCGGGAGTGTCCGTGGAGGAGGCCGTCCGGCGCATCAGCGCGGCCGGTCTGGACTCCTTCGCGGGCGCCGGTGCCGAGCTGCTGCCGGAGCGGCCGCGCAAGGCGATCGCCCCGCTGAAGGAGTCCGGCGAGCGCTGGCTGGACATCATGGAGACGGCGCACGGGCTCGGTGTGGAGTCGACGTCCACGATGCTGATGGGCACCGGCGAGACCAACGCCGAGCGCATCGAGCACCTGCGGATGATCCGCGACGTGCAGGACCGTACGGGCGGCTTCCGGGCCTTCATCCCGTACACCTACCAGCCCGAGAACAACCACCTCAAGGGCCGGACCCAGGCGACGATCTTCGAGTACCTGCGGATGATCGCGATCGCCCGGCTGTTCTTCGACAACGTCGCGCACATCCAGGGCTCCTGGCTGACCACGGGCAAGGAGATCGGCCAGCTGTCGCTGCACTACGGCGCGGACGACCTGGGCTCGATCATGCTGGAGGAGAACGTGGTCTCCTCGGCGGGCGCCAGGCACCGCTCCAACCGGCAGGAGATCATCGACCTGATCCGCCGCGCGGACCGGGTCCCGGCGCAGCGGACGACGACGTACGAGCACATCGTCGTGCACGACGACCCGGCGGACGACCCCGTCGACGACCGCGTCGTGTCGCACATCTCGTCGACGGCGATCGACGGCGGCACCGCGCACCCGGAACTGAAGCTGCTCAACGCCAACTGACGGCGCCGTGCTGACGATCCACGCGGCGGACCTGCTGCTGCCCGGTGGCCGGGAGGCGCCCGTGCCGGACGGCGCGGTCGCCGTGCTGGGGGGCGCGATCGCCGCCGTGGGCCCCTACCGGGAGGTGGTCGCGGCGCATCCGCGCGCTCGGGTACGGCGCTGGCCCGGGGTGCTGACGCCGGGCCTGTGCAACCCGTACGGGCCCGAACTGCTGGAGCGGGCCTACCACCCCGACCCGCGCGAGGCGGACGAACTGGGCACGGAGCCGCTCACCGGCGCCGCGCTCGCCGCGCTGGAGATGACGGACGCCCGGTGGGGAGCGAGCGCGCGGCGCGGCGCCCAGCGGATGCTCGCGCACGGCACGGTGGCGGTGGCCGGGGAGCTCCGGTGCCGGGCCGTCCTGGACGCGGTGGCGCGGGTGGGTCTCGGCCGCGCGGAGCGCTCCGCGGAGCCGCGCGGGCCCGTGTCCCTCGACCTGTTCGCGGGCCGCCCCGTCGCGGAGGTCCTCCCGGACCGGCTGGGGCCCGAGGGGCCCCAGCCGGTCGCGGACTTCGCCGTGTTCGGCGTGCCGCCGGGCGGCGACCCGTTGGCCGCCCTGCGCGAGCACGGCGCCCGCAGCTGCGTCGCCACCGTCCTCGGGGGCCGGCTGGTGTACCGGCGGCGCTGACGGCACCGGCCGGGCCCGGGACCCGCGGGCACGCCCCCACCGGGCGTCTCGCGGTGCGCCTGAGACAATGACCCGCGTACCGTCCGCACCCGACACTGCGAGGCCGAACGCCAGTGACCCGCGCATCCCTGGACAAGCAGCCGCACGAAGTCGCCTCGATGTTCGACGATGTCGCGGCGAACTACGACCTCACCAACGACGTGCTCTCGCTCGGCCAGGACCGGCGCTGGCGCAGGGAGGTCGCCGAGGCCGTCGGCGCGCGGCCCGCCGAGAGGGTCCTCGACCTGGCCGCCGGGACCGGCACGTCCTCGCTGCCGTTCACCCGCACCGGGGCGTACGTGGTGCCCTGCGACTTCTCCCTCGGCATGCTGCGGGAGGGCAAGCGGCGGCACCCGTGGCTGCCGCTGACCGCAGGCGACGCGACCAGGCTGCCCTTCCGGGACGGCTCCTTCGACGCCGTGACGATCAGCTTCGGGCTGCGCAACGTCCAGGACACCGACCAGGCCCTGCGCGAGCTGCACCGGGTGACGAAGCCCGGCGGCCGGGTGGTCATCTGCGAGTTCTCGCACCCCACCTGGGCGCCCTTCCGGACCGTGTACGAGGAGTACCTGATGCGGGCGCTGCCGCCCGTCGCCCGCGCGGTGTCGTCCAACCCCGACGCGTACGTCTACCTCGCCGAGTCGATCCAGTCCTGGCCCGAGCAGGCGGACCTCGCCGCGATGCTCCAGAAGGCCGGCTGGTCGAAGGTGGCCTGGCGGAATCTGAGCGGCGGGATCGTCGCGCTGCACCGCGGCACCAAGTCCCGGTAAGTCCCCGGGCACCGCGCACCATGGACTACCAGTCGATCCTGGAGCGGATCGCGCAGGACGTCGCACCGCTGGTCGGCAGCGGCACCCCGGCCGAGTACATCCCGGCCCTGGCCGCCGTCGACGCCCGCCACTTCGGCATGGCCATCGCCGACCTCGACGGCAAGGTCCACGGCGTGGGCGACTGGGAGCGACCGTTCTCCACCCAGTCGGTCACCAAGGTCTTCGCCCTGGCCCTCGCGCTCTCCCTGGGCGGCGACGGCCTCTGGGAGCGCGTGGGCCGCGAGCCCTCCGGCAACCCGTTCAACTCGCTGGTGCAGCTGGAGTACGAGAACGGCATCCCGCGCAATCCGTTCATCAACGCCGGGGCCCTCGTCGTCACGGACCGGCTGCTGACCCTGACCGGCGACGCGAGCAGCGAGCTGCTGGAGTTCCTGCGGCAGGAGAGCGGCAACCCGGAGCTGGCCTTCGACCCGGAGGTCGCCGAGTCCGAGTCCGGGCACGGCGACCGCAACGCCGCGCTGGCCCACTTCATGGCCTCGTACGGCAACATCGCCAATCCCGTCCCCGCGCTGCTGGACCACTACTTCTGGCAGTGCTCGATCGAGATGAGCTGCGGTGACCTGGCCCGAGCGGCCCGCTTCCTGGCCCGTCACGGACTGCGCGCGGACGGCAGCCGGCTGCTGACCCGCAGCGAGGCGAAGCAGGTCAACGCGGTGATGCTCACCTGCGGTACGTACGACGCGGCGGGCGAGTTCGCCTACCGGGTCGGGCTGCCCGGCAAGAGCGGGGTCGGCGGCGGGATCGTGGCGGTGGTGCCGGGGCGGTGCACGCTGTGCGTGTGGAGCCCGGGCCTGGACGGGCAGGGCAACTCGGTGGCGGGCGTGGCGGCGCTGGACCGCTTCACCACGCTGACCGGGCTGTCGGTGTTCTGAGCGCCCGGACGAGCGGACGGCGGGCGAGCGCACGGGCGGACGGGCGCGAGGGCACGAGCGCACGAGCACACTGACGAACGGCGCACGGGCGCACGGGCGGACGGGCGGACGGGCGGACGGCACCGAGTACGCGGTCCACCGCACGGAGCGCGACCGGTACCGGGCGGACGCCGGGCACGTCCTCGATCGAGTCGGCCCTGTCCACCCGGGCCACGGACCCGGCGCTCGCTACAGGGTGAGCCGGAAGCAGAGCCCCGTGCGGTCGCGGTCCGGGACGGCGTACGTCTCGGCGAGCTCCATGCCCAGGCGCCGGGTCACCGCGATCGACCGCTCGTTGCGCGAGTCGACCATCGCGACCACGGACGGCACACCGGCCGCGCGCAGCCGGTCCAGTGCCGTGCGGGCGGCGGCCGTCGCATAGCCGCGGCCCCAGTACGGGCGCGCGAGCCGCCAGCCGATCTCGATCTCCCCCACCGGGCCGAACCCGTCGTGCGGCCACGGCTGCGCGCCCGTGAAGCCGCACACCTCGCCCTTCTCGTCCAGCAGCGTCCACAGGCAGAAGCCCCGCTCGGCGTCGTGCCGCCGCTGCCGCGCGGTGAGTTCCTCGTACACGGACACTTCGGCGGACCTGCCTCCCTGGAACTCCATCACCTCGGGGTCGTCGAAGGCGCGGTGCCAGGCGAACGTGTCCTCCTCGGTGGGCACACGGAGCTGGACGACGGGGAGAGACGCTGCGGTCATCGTGGGGGAGCCCTTCGGTCGCCGTTCGGTACGCCCCCATAGACTGCACACGACCTGTGCCGCACGGCACGTGAATTCGAGTCTTCGGGAGAACCCGCCGTGACCGAGACGACCCCCTCCGAGCACACCGCAGATGTGATCGTCGTCGGGGCAGGCCCGGCCGGTTCGACGACCGCCTACCACCTGGCCAAGTCCGGCCTGGACGTCCTGCTGCTGGAGAAGACGGCGTTCCCCCGCGAGAAGGTCTGCGGCGACGGGCTCACCCCGCGCGCCACCAAGCAGCTGGTCGCCATGGGCATCGACGTGTCCGAGGAGGCCGGCTGGCTGCGCAACAAGGGCCTGCGGATCATCGGCGGCGGGGTCCGGCTGCAGCTGGACTGGCCGGAGCTGGCCAGCTACCCGGACTACGGACTGGTGCGCAAGCGGGACGACTTCGACGAGCAGCTGGCGCGGCAGGCGCAGAAGGCGGGCGCGCGGCTGTACGAGCGCTGCAACGTCGGCGCCCCGATCGTCGACGACCGCACCGGTCACATCACGGGCGTCCACGCCCGGCTCGGTGACGAGAAGCGCGAGGTCACCTTCCGCGCGCCGCTCGTGGTCGCCGCCGACGGCAACTCCTCCCGCATCTCCCTCGCCATGGGGCTGCACCGGCGCGAGGACCGCCCGATGGGCGTCGCCGTCCGCACGTACTTCACCAGCCCGCGGCACGACGACGACTACCTGGAGTCCTGGCTGGAGTTGTGGGACCGCCGCGGACCCGGGGAGGACCGGCTGCTGCCCGGGTACGGGTGGATCTTCGGCATGGGAGACGGCACCTCCAACGTCGGCCTCGGTGTCCTGAACACCTCGGCGTCCTTCAAGGAGCTGGACTGGCGCGAGATCCTCAAGGCCTGGTGCGCCTCGATGCCGGAGGAATGGGGCTACGTCCCCGGCAACATGACCGGCCCGATCCGCGGCGCCGCGCTCCCCATGGCCTTCAACCGGCAGCCGCACTACACCAGGGGCCTGCTGCTCGTGGGCGACGCGGGCGGCCTGGTCAACCCGTTCAACGGCGAGGGCATCGCCTACGCCATGGAGTCCGGGCAGATCGCCGCCGACGTCATCGTCCAGGCGCACGCCCGGGCCACGCCCGCCCAGCGGGAACTGGCCCTGCGCAGCTACCCGAAGGTCCTCAAGGACACCTACGGCGGCTACTACACGCTGGGCCGGGCGTTCGTGAAGCTCATCGGCAACCCGAAGGTCATGAAGATCGCGACGCAGCGGGGCCTGACGCACCCGGTGCTGATGAAGTTCACGCTGAAGATGCTGGCCAACCTCACGGACCCCACCGGAGGCGACGCGATGGACCGGATCATCAACGGCCTCTCCAAGGTGGCCCCCAAAGCCTGATCATGCGGGAGTACCTGCGGTCCGGTCCGGTCAAGGGGGCTCCGGGAGCCTGAAGGCCCGGCCCGCGAAGCCCGGAGGGGCGCCGCCCCGGTCCCTACGGGCAGGGGCGGCGCCCGCACCCCTCCTCAGGCCCGCCGCGGCCGGCAGTCCGCCGGGCGGTGCAGGGCCCCATCCCTGAAGATCGCCCGAGACTGCCCGAGATCGCCCGAAGCCGGACGACTGCCCGAGACCGGCCGGCATCGCCCGGGACCGCCCGGGAACCGCCCGGACCGCCCACGGCCGGGAGCCTTGCCCTCGGTCCCGGCGAAGGGCGCCGGGACCGCAGGACCGCAAAAACGCCGAGGCCACCGCCCCCGGACGGGGAGACGGTGGCCTGTTCCGGCGGTCCCGGGGTGAACCGGGTGCTCCGGGGGAGCGTTTCGGGCCGGGTCAGAGGACGCGGACCGCGCCGCTCGCCGGGTAGCCCGACAGCTCCTGGATGACGACGCCCTTGCTCGGGTTGGCGGCGTCGAGGTACTTGCCGTCGCCGATGTAGACACCGGTGTGGTACGCGGAGCCGGCGCCGCCCCAGTAGAGGATGTCGCCGACCTGCAGGTTGTCCAGGGACACCTGGGTGCCCGCCACGGACTGGTCCTGGGAGACGCGCGGCAGGTCGATGCCGACCTGGCGGAACGCGGCCTGGACCAGGCTGGAGCAGTCCCACGAGTTGGGGCCGGTGGCGCCCATGACGTAGGCGTCGCCGAGCTGCGCCTTGAGGAAGGCGATCACGGTCCCGACGGAGCCGGAGGCGTTGGAGACGCCCTGCGAGGCGTCGGACAGGGTGGTGCGCTCCGAGGAGCGCGAGGAGCGCTCCTCGGCCGCGGCGCGGGCGGCCTCCTCGGCCTTCCGCTCGGCCTCGGCCTTGCGCTCGGCCTCCGCCTTGGCCTTCTTCGCGGCCTTCGCCGCCTTGACGGCGGCGGCGTTCTCCTGGGTCCGCAGATCGAGGGCCAGGGCCGCCTGCTGGGTCGCCTCGGCGGAGAGGGCGACCGCGCCGGCGAGCTCCGGGCTGTCGATGGTGAGCGCGGGCATCTCGATGGTCTCGGTCACCGGCTCGGCGTTCGCCGGCCCGGCGCTTCCGGCCACCGCGATGGTGCTGAGGACGCCACCGGCAACTCCGGCGCGCAGCGCGAGCTTCGAGGAGCTGCGGCGGGGCTTCCGGTGGCTACGTATGTGAGCGGTGTGGGACATGGGTACAACCGCTATCAGGGCTCCATGGTTCCCTTCAAGAAACGTGCTTTCCACCACAGTTGCCGCCGCGGGCGGGCGATTCGGCCTGCGTGTCGCCTTTATTGACGCCGTAACGGGCAAAACGGGCAGTGGTGATCAGGGCTGTGATCGTGGGCTTTCGTGAAAAGGTCCGGATTGCCCGCCGCTTACCACCCCTTCACACCGATGGCCAAGCCCCGGTTTTCCGGACCTCGCCCCGAGTGGCGCAGGTCACAGAACGGTCACCGCCGGCGACCCTGGGCGTTGCTCATGAACACATCCGGCGGCGTTCGTGAACGCATGCACACGTCCACTTCCGTCCGCCCGGCCCCCTCGTGCGAGTGAAGGCCTCCCCTTATCACCCGGTCCGGTCCATCGCCAATTTGCCCGGACGTCGTCGCCCCTGCTAGTGGCACCGGGCTCTGACCAGCAGTAACGGGGAAAATGTTCACTTTTCGTAGTCGCTTGTGCGCTTCCCGTACGAAGATCACCGCTCATCCGGCTTCATGATCCTTCGTCAGGTGGTGGAGATCACAAAGTCCTTGCCCTACCCCGTGTCGCAGATCACAGACCGGCGGGCATAGGATGCGGAGCAGTCGGGCTTGTGAACTGCCTCACATGAGCATGATCTTCGCGGGGCGGCGAGGCGAGTCCCGGTGCGGTCCAACGGTCAAGGACGACTGGAAGGAGCGAGGAGCGTGAATGCCTACGCGCCCATCCTCGTGCTCGGCGCCCTAGGGGCAGGCTTTGCGATCTTCTCCGTGGTCATGGCCACGCTCGTCGGCCCGAAGCGGTACAACCGCGCGAAGCTCGAGGCCTACGAGTGCGGTATCGAGCCGACGCCGACGCCGGCCGGAGGGGGCCGCTTTCCGATCAAGTACTACCTGACGGCGATGCTCTTCATCATCTTCGATATCGAGATCGTCTTCCTCTACCCCTGGGCCGTCAGCTTCGACGCCCTGGGGATCTTCGGGCTCGTGGAGATGCTGCTCTTCGTGCTCACCGTCTTCGTCGCCTACGCCTACGTCTGGCGGCGCGGCGGCCTGGAATGGGACTGAGGGGCTGAGGGGCAATGGGACTCGAAGAGAAGCTGCCGAGCGGCTTTCTGCTGACCACCGTCGAGCAGGCCGCGGGCTGGGTGCGCAAGGCGTCCGTCTTCCCCGCGACCTTCGGCCTCGCCTGCTGCGCCATCGAGATGATGACGACCGGTGCGGGCCGCTACGACCTGGCCCGCTTCGGCATGGAGGTCTTCCGCGGCTCCCCCCGGCAGGCCGACCTGATGATCGTGGCCGGGCGGGTGAGCCAGAAGATGGCGCCCGTGCTGCGGCAGGTCTACGACCAGATGCCCAACCCCAAGTGGGTGATTTCCATGGGGGTTTGCGCATCGTCAGGCGGAATGTTCAACAATTACGCGATTGTGCAGGGTGTTGACCACATTGTTCCTGTTGACATCTATCTGCCCGGCTGCCCCCCTCGGCCGGAGATGCTGATGGACGCCATCCTCAAGCTCCACCAGAAGATCCAGACCTCCAAGCTCGGAGTGAACGCGGAGGAAGCCGCCCGTGAGGCGGAGGAGGCGGCACTCAAGGCGCTCCCGACGATCGAGATGAAGGGGCTGCTCCGGTGAGCGACGTGCGCACGGCCGCCGGGCCGCAGACGACGACGAAGCCCGCACCCCTGCGAGTTGCGGGCACGGACGCGATCAAGGGGGTGCACAGGTGACCGACCAGCCGAACCCGGAGAAGGAGCTCTCCGAGCAGAACCTGCCAGGGCAGCGCGGTGAGCACGGCGAGGAGATCCGCGTGCAGCGCGGCATGTTCGGCGCCGACGGCGGCGGCGACACCTCCGGCTACGGAGGGCTCGTCCGCTCCGTCCGGCTGCCCGGCGCCGCCACCCGCCCCTACGGCGGTTGGTTCGACGAGGTCGCCGACGAACTCGAGGGCGCCCTCGAGGAGCAGGACGTCGTCCCGGAGAACGCGATCGAGAAGACCGTCGTGGACCGCGGCGAACTCACCTTCCACGTCTCCCGCGAGCACCTCGTCGGCGTCGCCAGGACGCTGCGCGACGACCCGGCGCTGCGGTTCGAGCTGTGCACGGGCGTGAGCGGCGTGCACTACCCGGGCGACAAGGGACGCGAGCTGCACGCCGTCTACCATCTGCGCTCGCTCACCCACGGCCGGCTGATCCGCCTGGAGGTCAGCGCCCCGGACGCGGACCCGCACGTCCCGTCGCTGGTGGAGGTCTATCCGACCAACGACTGGCACGAGCGCGAGACCTACGACTTCTTCGGTCTGGTCTTCGACGGCCACCCCGCCCTCACCCGGATCATGATGCCGGACGACTGGCAGGGCTTCCCGCAGCGCAAGGACTACCCCCTCGGCGGCATCCCCGTCGAGTACAAGGGCGCCCAGATCCCGGCTCCGGACCAGCGGAGGTCGTACTCATGAACACATCGGCTGCCCACCGGCCCCCCGGCGACCAGACCGCTCAGGGGCCCTCCGGAACGCCCCTCTCGACCGCCCGCGAGACGACCGAGGGGACCGTGTACACGGTCACCGGCGGCGACTGGGACGAGGTCGCGGAGACCGCGGCCAAGGCGGACGACGAGCGCATCGTCGTCAACATGGGTCCCCAGCACCCGTCCACCCACGGTGTGCTCCGGCTGATCCTGGAGATCGAGGGCGAGACCGTCACCGAGGCCCGCTGCGGCATCGGCTACCTGCACACCGGCATCGAGAAGAACCTCGAGTACCGGACGTGGACGCAGGGCACCACCTTCGTCACGCGCATGGACTACCTGACGCCGTTCTTCAACGAGACGGCGTACTGCCTCGCCGTGGAGAAGCTCCTCGGGATCGAGGACCAGATCCCCGACCGGGCCTCGGTCGTCCGCGTGCTGCTGATGGAGCTCAACCGGCTCTCCTCCCACCTGGTGTGCATCGCCACCGGCGGCATGGAGCTCGGCGCCACCACGATCATGATCTACGGGTTCCGCGACCGTGAACTCGTTCTCGACATCTTCGAGCTGATCACCGGCCTGCGGATGAACCACGCGTACATCCGCCCCGGCGGTCTGGCCCAGGACCTGCCGCCGGGCGCCGTGGACCAGATCCGCGAGTTCGTGAAGAAGATGCGGAAGAACCTTCCCGAGTACGACAAGCTCGCCACCGGCAACCCCGTCTTCAAGGGCCGGATGCAGGACATCGGCTACCTCGACCTGGCCGGCTGCATGGCCCTCGGCGCGACCGGCCCGATCCTGCGCTCCACCGGGCTGCCGCACGACCTGCGCAAGACCGACCCGTACTGCGGTTACGAGACCTACGACTTCGACGTCCCCACCGCGGACACCTGCGACTCCTACGGCCGCTTCCTGATCAGGCTGGAGGAGATGCGGCAGTCGCTGCGGATCGTCGAGCAGTGCCTGGACCGGCTCGGCCCCGGCCCGGTGATGGTCGAGGACAAGAAGATCGCCTGGCCCGCGCAGCTCGCGCTCGGCCCGGACGGTCTCGGCAACTCCCTCGACCACATCAAGAAGATCATGGGTACCTCCATGGAGGCCCTGATCCATCACTTCAAGCTGGTGACCGAGGGTTTCCGGGTCCCCGCCGGACAGGCGTACGCGGCCGTCGAGTCCCCCAAGGGCGAGCTCGGCGTCCATGTCGTCTCCGACGGCGGCACCCGCCCCCACCGGGTCCACTTCCGCGACCCGTCCTTCACCAACCTGCAGGCCGTGGCGGCGATGTGCGAGGGCGGCCAGGTGGCCGACGTCATCGTCGCCGTCGCGTCCATCGACCCCGTGATGGGAGGCGTCGACCGGTGACAGACGTATCGCTCGGGATGCCCCAGCTCCCCGCCCCCGACTATCCGTCCGAGGTGCGCGCGAGGCTGGAGGCGGACGCCCGGCAGATCATCGGCCGCTACCCGGAGAGCCGTTCCGCGCTGCTGCCGCTGCTGCACCTCGTGCAGTCGGAGGAGGGCCACGTCACCCGCACCGGTATGCGGTTCTGCGCGGAGATGCTGGACCTGACGACGGCGGAGGTCACCGCGGTCGCCACCTTCTACACCATGTACCGCCGCAAGCCGTCCGGCGACTACCAGGTCGGCGTCTGCACCAACACCCTGTGCGCCGTGATGGGCGGCGACGCGATCTTCGACGACCTCAAGGAACACCTCGGCGTCGGCAACGGCGAGACCACCGGGGACGGCAAGGTCACCCTCGAACACATCGAGTGCAACGCGGCCTGCGACTTCGCCCCCGTGGTGATGGTCAACTGGGAGTTCTTCGACAACCAGACCCCCGAGTCGGCCCGCAGGCTCGTCGACGACCTCAGGGCGGGACGCCCCGTCGAGCCCACCCGCGGCGCCCCGCTGTGCACGTTCAAGGAGACCGCCCGCATCCTGGCCGGCTTCCCCGACGAGCGCCCCGGAGCCGTCGCGGCCACCGGCGGGGCCGGCCCCGCCACCCTCGTCGGCCTGCAACTGGCCAAGGGCGAGGCCCCCCAGCGGAGGGTCGTCCACCCGCGGGGTGCCGCCCCGCAGGACGAGCCGCCCGGTGAGCACCTCAGCTCCCACGCCCGCCCGTCGCCCGACCACCACCCCTCGACGAGTCCCGCCGGGACGCAGAACGACTCACAGGACACGTCGGCGTCCGACCCGGCCCACCCGGCCGGCCCGGTTTCCGAGGAGGGGGAGTGATGACCGTGTCCACCGAGTACGGGCCGGAGGCCGGCGGCGGAACCAGCCCGGAGAAGCTGCTCATGCCCGTCCTTTCCGCCTTCTGGGACCAGCCCGAGTGCTGGACCCTGGACACCTACCGCGAGCACGAGGGCTACGAGGGACTGCGCAAGGCCCTCGCGATGGCCCCCGACGAACTGATCGCGTACGTCAAGGACTCCGGACTGCGCGGCCGCGGCGGCGCGGGCTTCCCCACCGGGATGAAGTGGCAGTTCATCCCGCAGGGCGACGGCAAGCCGCACTACCTCGTCGTCAACGCCGACGAGTCGGAGCCGGGCACCTGCAAGGACATCCCGCTCCTCTTCGCCAACCCCCACTCCCTCATCGAGGGCATCGTGATCGCCTGCTACGCGATCCGGTCCCGCCACGCCTTCATCTATGTGCGCGGCGAGGTCGTCCCCGTACTGCGCAGGCTGCACGAGGCCGTCCGCGAGGCCTACGACGCGGGCTACCTCGGCAGGAACATCCTCGGCAGCGGGCTCGACGTCGAACTCACCGTGCACGCGGGCGCCGGTGCGTACATCTGCGGCGAGGAGACCGCCCTGCTGGACTCCCTGGAGGGCCGCCGCGGACAGCCCAGGCTGCGGCCCCCCTTCCCCGCGGTCGCCGGTCTGTACGCCTGCCCCACGGTGGTGAACAACGTCGAGTCCATCGCGTCCGTTCCCGCGATCCTCAACAAGGGCAAGGAGTGGTTCCGCTCGATGGGCAGCGAGAAGTCCCCCGGCTTCACGCTGTACTCGCTGAGCGGCCACGTCGCCCGCCCCGGCCAGTACGAGGGCCCGCTCGGCATCACCCTGCGCCAGCTGCTCGACATGGGCGGCGGGATGCGCCCGGGCCACCGGCTGAAGTTCTGGACCCCCGGCGGCTCCTCCACCCCGATGTTCACCGACGAGCACCTCGACGTGCCGCTGGACTACGAGGGCGTCGGCGCCGCCGGGTCGATGCTCGGCACCAAGGCGCTGCAGTGCTTCGACGAGACCACCTGCGTCGTCCGGGCCGTCACCCGCTGGACCGAGTTCTACGCCCACGAGTCCTGCGGGAAGTGCACGCCCTGCCGCGAAGGCACCTACTGGCTCGTGCAGTTGCTGCGCGACATCGAGGCCGGCAAGGGCGTCATGGAGGACCTCGACAAGCTGAACGACATCGCCGACAACATCAACGGCAAGTCGTTCTGCGCCCTCGGTGACGGTGCCGCCTCGCCGATCTTCTCCTCGCTGCAGTACTTCCGCGACGAGTACGAGCAGCACATCACCGGCCGGGGCTGCCCCTTCGACCCCGCGAAGTCCACGGCCTGGGCCGTGTCGAACCTGGAGGTGGACGCATGACCGTCACCACGTCCGCCGCGTCCGGCGGCGGCGGGAGCGCCGCGGTCCCGCCGGAGGACCTGGTCACGCTGACCATCGACGGTGTCGACATCTCCGTGCCGAAGGGCACCCTGGTCATCCGGGCCGCCGAGCAACTCGGCATCGAGATCCCCCGGTTCTGCGACCACCCGCTCCTCGACCCGGTCGGCGCCTGCCGGCAGTGCATCGTCGAGGTCGAGGGCCAGCGCAAGCCGATGGCCTCCTGCACCATCACCTGCACCGACGGCATGGTCGTCAGGTCGCAGCTCACCTCGCCCGTCGCCGAGAAGGCGCAGAAGGGCGTGATGGAGCTGCTGCTCATCAACCACCCGCTCGACTGCCCGGTCTGCGACAAGGGCGGCGAGTGCCCGCTGCAGAACCAGGCGGTCTCGCACGGTCAGGCCGAGTCCCGCTTCGAGGGCAGGAAGCGCACCTACGAGAAGCCGGTCGCCATCTCCACCCAGGTGCTGCTCGACCGCGAGCGGTGCGTGCTCTGCGCCCGCTGCACCCGCTTCTCCAACCAGATCGCGGGCGACCCGATGATCGAACTCCTGGAGCGCGGTGCGCTGCAGCAGGTCGGCACGGGCGAGGGCGACCCCTTCGAGTCCTACTTCTCCGGGAACACCATCCAGATCTGCCCGGTCGGCGCGCTGACCTCGGCGGCCTACCGGTTCCGCTCCCGGCCCTTCGACCTGGTCTCGTCGCCGTCCGTCTGCGAGCACTGCGCGGGCGGCTGCGCGACCCGCACCGACCACCGGCGCGGCAAGGTCATGCGGCGGCTCGCCGCCGAGGACCCTGAGGTCAACGAGGAGTGGATCTGCGACAAGGGGCGGTTCGCCTTCCGCTACGCCCAGCAGCGCGACCGCCTCACCACCCCGCTCGTCCGCAACGGGGAGACCGGCGAGCTGGAACCCGCGAGCTGGCCGGAGGCCCTGGAGGCGGCCGCCACCGGACTCGCGGCGGCGCACGGCCGGGCCGCCGTGCTCACCGGCGGCCGGCTGACGGTCGAGGACGCCTACGCGTACGCCAAGTTCGCCCGGATCGCCCTCGGCACCAACGACATCGACTTCCGGGCCCGGGTCCACTCCTCGGAGGAGGCCGACTTCCTCGCCGCCGAGGTCGCCGGCCACGGCCGGGACCTCGACCGCGGCGGCGTCACCTACACCTCGCTGGAGAAGGCCCCGGCGGTGCTGCTGGCGGGCCTGGAGTCGGAGGAGGAGGCCCCCGGCGTCTTCCTCCGGCTGCGCAAGGCCGCGCGCAAGCACGGCCAGCGGACGTTCTCCCTCGCCACCCACACCACCCGCGGTCTGGCGAAGGCCGCAGGGGTGCTGCTGCCGACCGCCCCCGGCACCGAGGCCGAGTGGCTGGACGCGCTGGCGTCCGGCACCGGGCTCGACGGGGACGGCGCCACCGCCGCCGAGGCGCTGCGGTCGGAAGGGGCCGTCATCGTCGTCGGTGAGCGGCTGGCCGGGGTGCCGGGCGCGCTGAGCGCGGCCGTGCGCACGGCCGCGGCGACCGGCGCCGCGCTCGTCTGGATCCCGCGCCGGGCCGGGGAGCGCGGCGCGGTCGAGGCCGGCGCCCTGCCGTCGCTGCTGCCCGGCGGCCGTCCCGCCACCGATCTGCGGGCCCGTGAGGAGACCGCGGCGGCCTGGGGCGTACGCGAACTGCCGCACCGCTACGGCCGGGACACCGGGCAAATCCTGGAAGCGGCCGCAAGCGGCGAACTGGCCGCCCTGGTCGTCGCCGGTGTCGAGGTCGCCGATCTGCCCGACCCCGCCCGCGCCCGGGAGGCGCTCGACTCGGCCGGGTTCCTGGTCTCGCTGGAGCTGCGGCCCTCCGAGGTCACCTCGCGGGCCGACGTGGTCTTCCCGGTCGCGGCCGTGGCCGAGAAGGCCGGCACGTTCCTCAACTGGGAGGGCAGGGCACGGCTCTTCGAGGCCGCGCTCAAGCCGGACCAGATGACCCGCCCGCCGGCCCCGGCGGACGCGCGGGTGCTGCACATGCTCGCCGACGCGCTCGACGTCCATCTCGCCCTGCCCGACCTGCGGTCCGTGCGGCGCGAGATGGACCGCCTCGGCACCTGGACCGGGCCCAGGGCGGACGCTCCCGCCGAGTCCGCCATGCCGCTGCCCCGCCCCGGCGAGGGCGAGGCGGTCCTGGCCGGCCACCGGCTCCTGCTCGACCAGGGCCTGCTCCAGGAGGGCGACGAGGCGCTGGCCGGCACCCGGCACGCGGCGGTCGCCCGGCTCTCCGCCGCCACCGCGGCCGAGACCGGGGTCAAGGACGGCGATCTGCTCGCCGTCAGCGGCCCCTCGGGGTCCGTGCACCTCCCGCTGCGGGTGACCGAGATGCCCGACCGCGTGGTGTGGCTCCCGCTCAACTCGGTCGGCGGCGGCGTCGCAAGCGACACGGGCGCGACGCCCGGACGGCTCGTCCGCGTCGGCCCCGCGGCAACGGCCGGCCAGGGGACCGCCGGCCCCGACGACGTACCGGAGGTGCGCGCGTGAACCCGGCACTCCTCGACCAGACGCTGCTCGCGGCGGAGGACCTCTCGCTGTTCGGGCGGGACCCCTGGTGGCTCGTCGTCGTCAAGGCGGTGTTCTGCTTCGCCTTCCTGATGGTGACGGTGCTGTTCTCCATCGTGTGGGAGCGCAAGGTCGTCGCCTGGATGCAGTTGCGCATCGGCCCCAACCGGCACGGCCCGTGGGGCCTCCTCCAGTCCCTCGCGGACGGCGTCAAGCTGATGCTCAAGGAGGACGTGATCGTCAGGCGCGCGGACAAGGTGGTCTACGTCCTCGCGCCGGTCATCGCGGCGATCCCGGCGTTCATGGCGATCGCCGTCATCCCGTTCGGCCCGGCCGGCAACGAGGTCTCGATCTTCGGTCAGCGGACCACGATGCAACTGACCGACCTGCCGATCGCGGTGCTCTACCTCCTCGCGGTCGCCTCGGTCGGCATCTACGGCATGGTGCTCGCCGGCTGGTCGTCCGGTTCGACGTACCCGCTGCTCGGCGGACTGCGCTCGGTCGCACAGGTGATCTCGTACGAGATCGCCATGGGCGCCGCGTTCGCCTCGGTCTTCCTCTACTCCGGATCGATGTCGACCTCGACGATCGTGGAGGCGCAGGCGGACCGCTGGTACGTCCTGCTGCTGCCGGTCTCGTTCCTCATCTACATCGTGACGATGGTCGGCGAGACCAACCGGGCCCCGTTCGACATGCCGGAGTCCGAGGGCGACCTGGTCGGCGGCTTCAACACCGAGTACTCGTCCATCAAGTTCGCGATGTTCATGCTCGCCGAGTACGTCAACATGGTCACCGTCTCGGCGGTCGCCGTCACCCTGTTCCTGGGCGGCTGGCGGGCTCCGTGGCCCGTCAGCACCTTCTGGGAGGGCGCGAACCACGGCTGGTGGCCGATGCTCTGGTTCGTCCTCAAGGTGCAGCTGCTGCTCTTCTTCTTCATCTGGCTGCGCGGCACGCTCCCGCGCGTCCGCTACGACCAGCTGATGAAGCTCGGCTGGAAGGTGCTCATCCCCGTCTCGGTCGTCTGGCTGATGCTCGTGGCGACCGTGCGGGCGCTGCGCAACGACGGCCGCGACTTCTCGCAGATCGTGCTGTACGTCGGCGGTGCGGTCCTCGCCGTGCTGCTGCTGTCCTTCGTCGCGGACCTCTTCCGGGGCAGGAAGGAGCGGGCCGACGCGGAGGCGAAGGAGGCGGCGGAGGCCGAAGGGGGCGGGGCGCCCGGCGCGTTCGACCCGATGGCCGGCGGCTTCCCGGTGCCCCCGCTGCCCGGACAGGTGCTGCCGCAGGCTCCGCGCAGGCGGCCGCGCCGCGACCGCGAGCTGATTGTCAGTGGCGGCGCCAATACTGACAGTGACGGTCCTCGTGACGGAAAGGAGGCTGACGGTGTCTGAGCGACCCGAGGATTCCGGGAGCGCGTTCCAGAACCCGGTCGCCGGCTTCGGCGTGACCTTCAAGGCCATGTTCAAGAAGCGGCTGACCGAGCAGTACCCGGAGCAGCAGAAGACCACGGCGCCGCGCTTCCACGGCCGGCACCAGCTCAACCGGCATCCGGACGGGCTGGAGAAGTGCGTCGGCTGCGAGTTGTGCGCCTGGGCCTGTCCGGCGGACGCCATCTACGTGGAGGGCGCGGACAACACCGAGGAGGAGCGCTACTCGCCGGGCGAGCGGTACGGCCGCGTCTACCAGATCAACTACGCCCGCTGCATCCTCTGCGGCCTGTGCATCGAGGCGTGCCCGACCCGGGCACTCACGATGACCAACGAGTTCGAGCTGGCCGACAGCTCCCGCGAGAACCTGATCTACACCAAGGAGCAGCTGCTGGCGGGCCTCGAGCCCGGCATGGTCGACACCCCGCACGCGATCTACCCGGGCACGGACGAGCAGGACTACTACCGGGGCCTGGTCACCGAGGCCGCGCCCGGGACCGAGCGCCAGCCGGCCGTCTCCAAGGGGGAGAAGCCCCAGGACGCCGCCTCGGACACCGGGTCCGCCGAGCCGGCGGCGCAGAAGGGGGCCGACGCATGAGCGCTCTGGCCGCCGCGACCTCCACCGGCGAGGCCGTGCAGTTCTGGGTGCTCGGCACCGTCGCCGTCGTCGGGGCGCTGGGCACCATCCTGATGAAGAAGGCCGTGCACAGCGCGCTGTGCCTCGCCGCGACCATGATCATCCTGGCGGTCTTCTACCTCGCCAACGGCGCGTACTTCCTGGGCGTCGTCCAGATCATCGTCTACACCGGCGCGATCATGATGCTCTTCCTCTTCGTCGTCATGCTCGTCGGCGTGACGGCCGCGGACTCCCTCAAGGAGACGCTGAAGGGCCAGCGCTGGTGGACGGCCCTCTGCGGCATCGGCTTCGGCGTGCTGATGATCGCGGGCATCGGCCAGGCCTCGCTGGGCCCCGCGGCCTTCGTCGGACTCGGCGAGGCCAACGCGGCGGGCAACGTCGAGGGCCTGGCGGCGCTGATCTTCACCAAGTACGTCTTCGCCTTCGAGGTCACCGGCGCCCTCCTCATCACGGCGGCGGTGGGCGCGATGGTGCTCACCCACCGGGAGCGCACCGAGCGCGCCAGGACCCAGCGGGAACTGGCCGAGCAGCGGGTGCGCGAGGCGAGCGCCCCGCCGTCGCCCGACCGCCACCCCGCATCCGCGGACTACGGCTGGAAGCTCCCGACCCCGCTGCCCGCCCCGGGCGTGTACGCCCGGCACAACGCGGTGGACGTCGCCGGTCTGCTCCCCGACGGCACCCCGTCGGAACTCACCGTCAGCAAGACGCTGCGGGACCGCGGCCAGATCCGCGACGTGTCCCGGGAGGCGCTGAACGACCTCAGGGCCCTGGAGCGGCGCTCCGAGGAGCGCCTCGGCCGGGACCGGGACGAACTCGACCGGGACGGCCGGGGCGAGGGACAGGAGGCCAAGCGGTGAATCCCGTCAACTATCTCTACCTCGCGGCCCTGTTGTTCACGATCGGCGCGTCCGGCGTGCTGATCAGGCGGAACGCGATCGTGGTCTTCATGTGCATCGAGCTCATGCTCAACGCCTGCAACCTCTCGCTCGTCGCCTTCTCCCGGATGCACGGCAATCTCGACGGCCAGATCATCGCCTTCTTCACGATGGTCGTCGCCGCCGCCGAGGTCGTGGTCGGGCTCGCGATCATCGTGTCGCTGTTCCGTTCCCGCCACTCGGCCTCGGTCGACGACGCCAGCCTGATGAAGCTGTAAGGGGTCGCAGACTCGTGGACAACGCAGAGAACCTGATCGCGCTGCTGGTCGCGGCGCCCCTGCTCGGAGCGGTGGTGCTGCTCCTCGGCGGCCGCCGGCTCGACCGCGCGGGGCACTGGGTCGGCACCGCGCTCGCCGCCGCCTCCTTCGTCGTCGCCGTCGTGCTCTTCGCCGACATGCTCGGCCGGCCCGGCGACGACCGCACCCTGTACCAGCACCTGTTCAGCTGGATCCCGGTCGGCGGCTTCCAGGCGGACGTCGCCTTCCAGCTCGACCAGCTGTCGATGACCTTCGTCCTGCTGATCACCGGCGTCGGCTCGCTCATCCATCTGTACTCCGTGGGGTACATGGAGCACGACGAGCGCCGCCGCCGCTTCTTCGGCTACCTCAACCTGTTCCTCGCGGCGATGCTCCTGCTGGTCCTCGCCGACAACTACCTGCTGCTGTACGTCGGGTGGGAGGGCGTCGGCCTGGCCTCGTACCTGCTCATCGGCTTCTGGCAGCACAAGCCCAGTGCGGCGACGGCGGCGAAGAAGGCCTTCCTGGTCAACCGGGTCGGCGACATGGGCCTGTCCATCGCCATCATGCTGATGTTCACCACCTTCGGCACCTTCGCCTTCGGCCCGGTGCTGGACTCCACGGGCAGGACGTCCGAGGGCACGCTGACCGCCCTGGGACTGCTCCTGCTGCTCGCCGCCTGCGGCAAGTCCGCCCAGGTGCCGCTGCAGTCCTGGCTCGGGGACGCGATGGAGGGCCCGACCCCGGTCTCGGCCCTGATCCACGCGGCCACGATGGTCACCGCCGGCGTCTACCTGATCACCCGTTCCGGGGCGATCTTCAACGCCGCCCCGGACGCCCAGCTCGCGGTCGTCACCGTCGGCGCGGTCACGCTGCTCTTCGGTGCGATCGTCGGTTGCGCCAAGGACGACATCAAGAAGGCGCTGGCCGGGTCGACGATGTCGCAGATCGGCTACATGATCCTGGCGGCGGGTCTCGGCCCCATCGGCTACGCCTTCGCGATCATGCACCTGGTCACCCACGGCTTCTTCAAGGCCGGGCTGTTCCTCGGCGCCGGTTCGGTCATGCACGGCATGAACGACGAGGTGGACATGAGGAGGTACGGCGGTCTGCGGAAGTACATGCCGATCACCTTCGTCACCTTCGGCCTCGGCTACCTCGCCATCATCGGCTTCCCCGGCCTGTCCGGCTTCTTCTCCAAGGACAAGATCATCGAGGCGGCCTTCGCCAAGGGCGGCACCGAGGGGTGGATCCTCGGCGGCGCGGCCCTGCTGGGCGCGGCCATCACGGCCTTCTACATGACGCGCGTGATGCTGATGACCTTCTTCGGCGAGAAGCGCTGGCAGCCCGACGCCAAGGGCGAACTGCCGCACCCGCACGAGTCGCCGCGGACGATGACCATTCCGATGATCGTCCTCGCCTTCGGCTCGGTCTTCGCCGGTGGGCTGTTCTCCTGGCACGAGTCGTTCGTGAAGTGGCTGGAGCCGGTCACCAGCTTCGACCACGGCCATTCGCCGCTGAGCGCCGCCACGGTCACGACCGCGACGGTCGCCGTGATGGTCCTCGGCGTCGCGCTGGCCTATCTCCAGTACGGCCGGCGCCCGGTACCGGTCACCCCGCCGCGCGGCTCGCTGCTCACCCGGGCCGCCCGCCGCGACCTCCTCCAGGACGACTTCAACCACGTGGTCCTGGTCCGGGGCGGCGAGCACCTGACCCGGTCGCTCGTCTACGTCGACCACAGCCTGGTCGACGGGGTCGTCAACGGCACGGCGGCGTCCTTCGGCGGCCTCTCCGGCCGGCTGCGGAAACTGCAGAACGGCTACGCCCGCACCTACGCGGTCACGATGTTCGGAGGTACTGCGGTGCTGATCGCCGCGACCCTGCTGATGAGGGCGGTGTAACCGACATGTCCTTCCCGCTCCTCACCGCGGCGGCGGCGCTCCCGGCTCTCGGCGCGATCGCCACCGCCGCCGTCCCCGCCGGCCGGCGCACCGCCGCCAAGTGGCTGGCCCTGCTGGTCTCCCTGGGCACGCTGGTGCTCGCGGCGGTGATCGCCGTCCGCTTCGAGCCCGGAGGCGAGCGCTACCAGCTCACCGAATCCCACGCCTGGATCAAGGACTTCGGGGTCCGCTACGAACTGGGCGTGGACGGCATCGCGGTGGCGCTGATCGCGCTGACCGCCGTACTGATCCCGTTCGTGATCCTGGCCGGCTGGCACGACGCCGACCCCTCCCCCGCCTCCGGCGGGGAGGCCCCCGCCGAGACGAAGAACTACCGCTGGCGGCCGACCCAGGGCTTCTTCGCCCTGATCCTCATGGTCGAGGCGATGGTGATCCTCTCCTTCGAGGCGACCGACGTCTTCCTCTTCTACATCCTCTTCGAAGCCATGCTCATCCCGATGTACTTCCTCATCGGCGGCTTCGGGGACCGTGCCCACGCCGGCAGCGACGAGCACGCGGCGGCCCAGCGCTCCTACGCCGCCGTGAAGTTCCTCCTCTACAACCTGGCCGGCGGCCTCATCATGCTGGCCGCGGTCATCGGCCTCTACGTGGTCGCGGGGAACTTCTCGCTGACGGAGATCGCCGCGGCCCGTGCCGACGGCACGCTGGAGATGGCGACCAACACCGAGCGGCTGCTGTTCCTCGGCTTCTTCTTCGCGTTCGCGGTGAAGGCGCCGCTGTGGCCGCTGCACACCTGGCTGCCCAACGCGATGGGCGAGTCGACCGCGCCGGTCGCCGTGCTGATCACGGCGGTGGTCGACAAGGTCGGCACGTTCGCCATGCTGCGCTTCTGCCTCGGGCTGTTCCCCGAGGCATCCGCGTGGGCGACCCCGGTCATCCTGGCCCTGGCGCTGGTCAGCATCGTCTACGGCGCGCTGCTCGCCGTCGGCCAGCGCGACATCAAGCGCCTGGTCGCCTACGCGTCGATCTCCCACTTCGGGTTCATCGTCATGGGCATCTTCGCGATGACCACCCAGGGCCAGACGGGCTCCACGCTCTACATGGTCAACCACGGGATCTCGACCGCCGCGCTGATGCTGGTCGCCGGCTTCCTGATCTCGCGGCGCGGCTCCCGGCTCATCGCCGACTACGGCGGAGTGCAGAAGGTGGCCCCGGTTCTCGCCGGCACCTTCCTGATCGGCGGCCTGGCGACCCTGTCCCTGCCGGGACTCGCGCCGTTCGTCAGTGAGTTCCTGGTCCTCGTCGGGACGTTCGCGCGCTATCCGGTGGTCGGCGTCATCGCGACCCTCGGCATCGTGCTCGCCGCGCTCTACACACTGGTCCTGTACCAGCGGACGATGACCGGGCCGGTGAAGGAGGAGGTGCGGACCCTGCCCGATCTGCGGTTGCGTGAACTGGCGGTGGTCACCCCGCTCATCGCCCTGCTGATCTTCCTCGGCGTCTACCCCAAGCCGCTGACGGACATCGTCAACCCGGCCGTCGAGTACACCATGTCCGACGTCCAGCAGAAGGACCCCCGGCCCGAGGTGGAGGCGGCCAAGTGAGCGCGACAGCTGTCCACAGCCTGTGGACCACGGCGGCCCAGCCGCTGGACAGGATTCCGACTCCGGACATCGAGTACGCACAGCTCGCACCCATGCTGATCGTGTTCGGCGCGGCGATCCTCGGTGTGCTGGCCGAGGCCCTCGTCCCGCGCAGGAGCCGGCACTACACACAGTTGTTCCTCGCCGTCGTCGCGCTGACCGCCGCGTTCGCCGCGGTACTCGGCCTGGCCGCCGGCGGCTACGGCACGACCAAGGCGGGCATCGCGGCGATGGGCGCCATCGCGGTCGACGGGCCCGCCCTGTTCCTGCAGGGCACGATCCTGCTGGCGGCGCTGGTGGCGGTCTTCACCTTCGCCGAGCGCCGGCTCGACCCCTCGGCGCACGGCAAGCGCGTCGACTCCTTCGCCGCACAGGCCGCTTCCGTACCGGGCAGCGACAGCGAGAAGGCCGCGGTCAAGGCCGGGTTCACCACCACCGAGGTGTTCCCGCTGGCGCTCTTCGCCGTGGGGGGCATGCTGGTCTTCCCCGCCGCGAACGACCTGCTGACGCTGTTCATCGCCCTGGAGGTGTTCTCCCTCCCGCTGTACCTGCTGTGCGCCGTGGCCCGCCGGAAGCGGCTGATGTCGCAGGAGGCCGCGGTGAAGTACTTCCTCCTCGGCGCCTTCTCCTCCGCCTTCTTCCTCTTCGGCATCGCCCTGCTGTACGGCTACGCGGGGTCCGTCGCGTACGCGCGCATCGCCGACGTGGTCGACGGCACCGTGCAGACCATCGACCCGGCGCTCGCCGCCACCATGGGCAACGACGTCCTGCTGCTGATCGGCGGCGCGATGGTCCTGATGGGACTGCTCTTCAAGGTCGGCGCGGTGCCGTTCCACATGTGGACCCCGGACGTCTACCAGGGCGCGCCCACCCCGGTCACCGGCTTCATGGCGGCGGCCACCAAGGTCGCGGCCTTCGGTGCGCTGCTCCGGCTGCTGTACGTGGTGCTGCCCGGGCTGAGCTGGGACTGGCGGCCGGTCATGTGGGCGATCGCCATCGTCACCATGCTGGGCGGCGCGATCGTCGCCATCACCCAGACCGACATCAAGCGGCTGCTGGCGTACTCCTCGATCGCGCACGCCGGCTTCATCCTCGCCGGTGTCATCGCGCTGACCCCGGAGGGCGTCTCGTCGGTGCTCTTCTACCTGCTCGCGTACTCCTTCGTCACCATCGGCGCGTTCGCCGTGGTCACCCTGGTGCGCGACGCGGGCGGCGAGGCCACCCACCTGTCCAAGTGGGCCGGTCTCGGCAGGCGGTCACCACTGGTGGCGGCGGTCTTCGCGGTGTTCCTGCTGGCCTTCGCCGGGATCCCGCTGACGTCGGGCTTCTCCGGGAAGTTCGCCGTGTTCCGGGCGGCCGCGGAGGGAGGCGCCGGAGCGCTGGTCGTGGTCGGTGTGATCTCGTCCGCGATCGCCGCGTTCTTCTACATCCGGGTGATCGTGCTGATGTTCTTCAGCGAGCCGAGGCCGGAGGGCCCGACGGTCGCCGTCCCGTCACCGCTGACGATGACGACGATCGCGGTCGGCGTCGCTGTCACGCTGGTGCTCGGGGTGGCACCGCAGTACTTCCTGGACCTGGCGGGCCAGGCGAGCGTGTTCGCGCGGTAGGCGGCGGTCCGCGGGGTTCCTGTCCCCGCACGGCCGGCGCCAGGGCCCGGCACCCCTCCGAGGGGTGCCGGGCCCTCGTGCCGCCCGGGTCCACCCGCCCGGCCGGGCCGCCCGAAAGCGACTACGCTCGGTCATGGGGCGAGGCCATCGGTCGAGGAGGATCGTCATGATCGACCAGTACCAGGAGCCCGACTACACCACGCCCTCGCAGGCCGAGGGAGAGGACCGGGAGTCGACCGAGGAGCAGCACCCCGACGTCGCCCGGACCACGCCGTCCCAGGCCGAGGGCGAGCGCATCGCGGACGACAGGACCTGAACGGGCGGTCACCGGGCGGGAGCAGGGCGGGGACAGGGCGGCGTCGCGAGGGACCCGCCGTCAGCCGGCGGCGGGCGCGATCCGGCCGGTGACCTCGCCGAGGCCGACCTTGACGCCGTCCGGGCCGGGCGCCCACGCGGTGAGGGTGACCTCGTCCCCGTCCTCCAGGAACGTCCGCTTCCCGTAGGGCAGCTCGAGCGGCTCACTGCCGTTCCAGGTGAGCTCCAGGAACGAGCCGCGCTGATGCACGTCGGGGCCGCTGACCGTGCCCGAGCCGTAGAGGTCCCCGGTGCGCAGCGAGGCGCCGTTGACGGTCATATGGGCCAGTTGCTGGGCCGCGGTCCAGTACATGGTGGCGAAGGGCGGCTCGGACACGATCTGCCCGTTGACGGCGACGGAGATGCGCAGGTCGAAGCCGCCCGGCTCCTCGTCGTTCGCGTCGTCGAGGTACGGCAGCAGGCCGAAGTCCCGGGCGGGCGGGGAGACCCGGGCCGCGTCCAGGGCCTCCAGCGGGGTGACCCAGGCGGACACCGACGTGGCGAACGACTTGCCGAGGAACGGGCCGAGCGGCACGTACTCCCAGGCCTGGATGTCGCGCGCGGACCAGTCGTTGAGCAGCTGCAGCCCGAAGACGTGGTCGCGGAAGGCGTTCAGCGGGACGGGCCGGCCGAGCTCGGACGGGGTGCCGACGACGAAGCCGACCTCCGCCTCGATGTCCAGCTTGACCGACGGGCCGAAGACGGGGGCCGCGTCGCCGGGGGCCTTCCGCTGCCCGGAGGGGCGGACGACCTCCGTACCGGACACGACGACGGTTCCCGAGCGCCCGTGGTAACCGATCGGAAGGTGCTTCCAGTTGGGGGTGAGCGGCTCGCCGTCCGGGCGGAAGATGCGGCCCACGTTGGTGGCGTGGTGCTCGCTGGCGTAGAAGTCGACGTAGTCGGCCACCTCGTACGGGAGATGGAGGGTCACCGAACCCAGCGGGTGCAGCAGCGGCTCGATGTCCCGGCGGTGGGCCGGCACCGTCACCCAGGCCGTGAGCGCGCGGCGCACGTCCCGCCAGGCGGTGCGGCCGGCCGCGAGCAGCGGCCCCAGGTCGGGCTGGGCGAGCAGTGCCGCGTACGGGGAGCCGAGGGTCTGCGCCGCGGCTCCGGCGTCGAGCACATGGCCGCCGATCCGGACCCCGAGCCGGCGCCGGTCCGGCTCGTCCGCCGTGGTGAAGACGCCGTACGGGAGGTTGTGCGGGCCGAAGGGATCGCCCTCGGCCAGATCGAGCGGGCTCTGCTCGGGCATCGGTGCTTGCCTCGCTTTCCACGGGTGTGGAGGACACGTTACGTGGAGTGTGCAGCCGGCGTCAGGGCCCACCCGGACACCCGGCGGGGCCGCCCGTCCCGTGCTTCCGCCGGCGCTCTCGTCAGGACTCAAGCCCGTGCTCCCGCCAGGGCTCCCGTCAGTCCGCGGTCCGGGGGATCCGCTTCTGCCAGGTGCGGTGGAAGACCACCTCCCGGCCGAGCCGGCACACCAGCTCGTCGGTGGTGAGGAAGTGCTCCCCGTCGCAACCGATGTCCGAGTGCGTCTCGACCGTCGTGTCCCAGGCCTGCTCCGGGCGGTGGAGGCGGATCGACCACTCGGAGCGGGTACGCGCGGACAACGGGTCCCGCTCCCGGATCGCATAGGACTCCGTGCTGCGCGCGGTGTACTCGAGGCCGTCCGGGTGGACGCGGGTGCCGCCGTCGTGGGAGAGCTCCAGCCGCCATTCGCCCTGGGCGACATCGCGGACGATCAGGCGCCCTGGGTGCGGTGGATCGAGCGTGACGGCGGTGACGACACCGGGCGGCCCGGCGTGCTGCGGGGCCTCGAAGGCGATGGTGCCGGGCGTCGCCGGGCCGGCGGGGGCGGTGCGGACGGGGAGTTCGAGGAAGGAGCCGTCCGGGTCGAGGGTGAAGCCCGCGGAGTCCGCCCGCGGCCAGATCCAGGGCCAGTAGGCGGAGGAGACGGCCAGCCGGACCCGGTGGCCCGGGGCGAAGGCGTGACCGGCGGCGCCGAGCTCGAAGACGACGTCCTCGGCGGTGCCCCCGGGCCGGTCGCCGGCGCGGTCCCGCCCGGCCCGGGGCGGCAGGTCGAGCGCACCCCGGGTGACCAGCGTCGACGAGCCGTCGGGCGCCACGTCGCACAGCCGTGCGACGGCCTGGCCGTGGGGGGCTCCCGGGCCGAGCCGCAGGGTCACGCACGGCCGCCCCAGGATCTCCGTCCGCTCCGCGACCGTGAACTCGAAGCTCACGGATTTCGCGTCCTCGTCACGCTGGTCGGGCGGAAGGTCGGAGTCCTCACCCAAGGGCGTGAGGCTCCCGGCGTCCAGCCCGGTGTGCTGAGGGGAGTCGACGATCAGCGGCGGGCCCTGGAGCGCGTACGCCACCGGGACGACCCGGGGCGACGGCCACACGGGCTCGCCGTCCCACCGTCCGGGCAGTTCGTCGTACGCCGTGGCAGGCGGGTGGGAGTCGGTGATCCAGAAGCGGAGCAGCGGTTCCGCCATCACGCCGGTGCGGGTGTCCGTGCCGGTGCCTGTTGCTGTGCCCGCGCCCGCGCCCGCGCCCGCGCGTGATGCTGTGTCTGTGTCTGTGTCTGTGTCTGTGTCTGTGTCTGTGCCGGTGCCGGTGCCGGTGCCCGCGCCTGTTGCCGTGCCGGTGTCCGTGCCCGTTGCTCGGCCGGTGCCGGTATCACCGGGGGTCCGGGCCGCGTCCCGCCGCTCCGGGCCGCCGCCCTGCCCGGCCCGCGCCGGGGTCTCGTCCCGCAGCCAGTGGTCCCACCAGCGCAGCGTCTCCTGGAGGAAGCCGATCCAGGGACCGGGCGGCAGTTCCTGGTCCGGGTACGCGTGCGGCCAGGGCCCGATGATGCCCCGGGTCCGCGCCGGGTCCAGCTCCCGGACCAGTCGCAGGACCGTGTCCCGGTGGGGGTCCTGCCAGCCGCCGACGGCGAGGACCGCGGCCCGGATCGCGCCGTAGTCCTCGCGCACGCTGCCGTTGCTCCAGTACTCGTCCCGGGTCCGGTGGGCCAGCCAGGTGTGGTGGTGCGGTTCGAGCGCCTCCATCCGGGCCTGCCACAGCGGGCGCCAGTCGTCGCCGGTGTGCAGCGGGTCGGGCGGCCGGGCGCTGAGGGCGAGCAGGGCCGCGGCCCGTGAGGCGGTGCCCGCCGCGGTCACCGCGCCGCCGATGCGGTGGACGTCGCCGTCGTACCGGTCGTCGGTGCAGCAGACCGCGACGACGGCCTTCAGCGGCTCCGGCGCGAGCGCCGCGATCTGCAGGGCGCAGGTGCCGCCCCAGGAGACCCCGAACATCCCGACGCGACCCGTGCACCACGGCTGCCGGGCGAGCCATTCGACGACGGCGGCCCCGTCCGCCGGGACGGCCGCCGTGTACTCGTCCCCGGGCACGCCCTCGCTGTCGCCGTGGCCGCGGACGTCGACGCGCACGGACGCGTAACCGTGCCCCGCGTACCAGGGGTGGCGCCCGCGGTCCGGGGGCGACGTCCAGTCGCCCGGCCGGAAGGGCAGGTACTCGAGCAGGACCGGTACGGGCTCGTCGGTGACCGGCCGCCAGACGCGGGCGTACAGCGCGGTCGTGCCGCCCGCGGCGTCGGGCACCGGGATGCGCAGATCGTCACTCCGGGTCTCGTACGGGTAGTCGCTGCGGATCTTCACGACGGCGGTCCCGGCGGACTGGGCACCCTGGGCCAGGGGCCCGCGACCGCCCGGCGGAAGGGGAGGTGGCGGCGTTCCGCGGGCCGGTGCGCACCCGCTCCCGTAGGCACGATCGAGATTTCGGACAAGGCTCTCACATCCAGTCGTATCAGCTGATCAAGAACATACCGGGGGAGGCGGGAAGGCGCCCATGGTGATCGAAAGGCGACCGGATACGCTGACTTGAGTGGTGGCAGCGACACATCGACAATCCGTGTGATCGTCAGCAGACAGGAGTACCTCTCGTGACCGTCGTCGGGCCGTTCGGGCTGAGCGTGCGGGACCAGGCTCTTGAGGCCGATGTCCAGAGCGGATTGGCGGCCGTGGAGTCGGGGCTGCTCGATGCCACCAAGAGCGAGGTGCCCTTCATCACGGAGGCCGCGCAGCACCTCGTACGGGCCGGCGGGAAGCGGTTCCGGCCGCTCCTGGTGATGCTCGCGGCCCAGTTCGGCGACCCCGACGCCCCGGGTGTGGTGCCCTCGGCGGTCGTCGTCGAGCTGACCCACCTGGCGACGCTGTACCACGACGACGTGATGGACGAGGCCGAGGTGCGCCGCGGGGTGCCCAGCGCCAACGCCCGCTGGGGGAACTCCCTCGCCGTCCTCACCGGCGACTTCCTCTTCGCCCGGGCCTCGCACATCCTGGCCGACCTCGGCCCCGAGGCCGTCCGCATCCAGGCCGAGGCGTTCGAACGCCTGGTGACCGGCCAGATCCTCGAGACGGCCGGTCCGCGCGACGGCCGGGACCCGGTGGAGCACTACCTGGACGTACTGCGCGGCAAGACCGGGTCGCTCGTCGCCGTCTCCTGCCGTTTCGGGGCGATGATGGCGGGCGCCGACGAGCGGATCACCGCCGTCCTCACCCAGTACGGCGAGCGCCTCGGCGTCGCCTTCCAGCTCGCCGACGACGTCCTCGACATCGCCTCCGACTCCCACGAGTCCGGGAAGACCCCCGGCACCGATCTCCGCGAGGGCATCGCCACCCTCCCGGTGCTCCGGCTGCAGGAGCAGGCCGCCGCACACGGCCGGCCGGAGGACC
This sequence comes from Streptomyces tirandamycinicus, assembly GCF_003097515.1. Taxonomy (NCBI): domain Bacteria; kingdom Bacillati; phylum Actinomycetota; class Actinomycetes; order Kitasatosporales; family Streptomycetaceae; genus Streptomyces; species Streptomyces tirandamycinicus. The sequence goes on from NZ_CP029188.1 coordinate 3,952,315, forward strand.
TGGCGCTGGTCGAGCTGCTCTCCGGTGATCTGACGGACGACGCCCGGCACGCCGAGGCGCTGGCGGGACTGCGGGTCCATTCCGCCCTGGAGCAGGCCAGGCGCGACACGGTGCGCTACGCGCAGGAGGCCCGCGCGATGCTGGCGTCGCTCCCCGAGTGCACCGCGAGGGCCGCGCTGGAGGAGCTCTGCGACGCGGTGGTCCACCGCGCGGGCTGACGGCCTGACCGTCTCCGGACCCTCTTCGGAGGGGTGACCGGAGCGGTGGCCGGAGGGGTGACCTGAGGCGGGGTGGTCCCCCGCGCGTGCCGTGCCCCGACCGCCCGACCCCTACTGGAATCGCGCCCGAACCGGCCCCCGGGTCATACCGCAGCAGTACGCGGAGTTGATCCCGGGGGCTGACGCGTGCGTCGGCGCGTTTTGGTCAGATGGAGGGCAACCACTCCTCACCGAAGCGACCGGCACGGGTGAGAATGGCGGCGCGAGTGGACTCGTGCACTGGACGGACGACGCCGCCGACCACGGAGGTAGGGCACACCATGGCACCGAACGACACCGCACGGACCACCGACGAGGCAGGGGAGGGCAGCGTCGTCCGCCGGAAGGCGGCGCGTTACGCGGTCCCGGTCGCGGTGGCGGGGGTCGCCGCGGCGACCATCGGGCTCGTCCCGGCGCTCGCCGCGTCCGGTGACCCCGATCTGCCGGACGTCACGGCACAGGAACTCATCGCGAAGATCGCCGCGTCGGACGCGGAGCAGCTGTCCGGCACGGTCAAGATCACCACCGATCTGGGCCTTCCGTCGCTCGCCGGGCTGGCCGGGGGCGTCGCGGACGGCCTCGCACCCGGCGGCGGCGAGGGCGGCTCGTCCGCCTCGCCCGACGCCAGGCTGATGGAGCTGGCGTCCGGCACCCACACGCTGCGGATCGCGGCAGACGGCCCGGACCGGCAGAAGCTGTCGATCCTGGACGACGCGGCGGAGTACAGCGTCATCCACAACGGCGACGACGTCTGGGCCTACGACAGCAAGTCCAACGAGGTCTACCACGGCGAGGGCGCCGGGGCGGCCGCCGAGCGGGAGCACCCGGCTCCCCAGGAGCCGCCCGCCACCCCGAAGGAGCTCGCCGACGAGGTGCTGAAGGCCGCGGGTGACACCACCTCGGTGACCGTCGACGGCACGGCCCGGATCGCCGGACGGGACGCCTACCAGTTGCTTGTGAAGCCCAAGCAGAGCGGCTCGACCGTCGGCTCCGTCAGGATCGCGGTGGACGCGCGGAACGGTGTGCCGCTGAAGTTCACCCTGCTGCCGAGCGGCGGCGGGAAGGCCGTGGTCGACGCGGGCTTCACCAAGGTCGACTTCTCCCGGCCGCCCGCGTCGACCTTCGACTTCACCCCGCCGAAGGGCGCCAAGGTGACCGAGGCGGACGAGCTCCACGACCGGGAGGAGGGGGCGTCCGAGCACGGCGAGGGCCTGAAGGGACTGAAGGGCCTCAAGGGTCTCGAAGGCCTGGGGCCCGTCGGCGAGGACGGCCGGGCGGTGAACGTCATCGGCGAGGGCTGGACGGCCATCGCGGAGATCAGGACCTCCGGCGGCGAGGGCTCCACCGCCCCGGAGCCGGGCGACGCCCCGCCGGAGGCCCAGAAGTTCCTGGAATCCTTCGGCGACCGCGTGAAGGGCGACTTCGGCACCGGTACGGTCTTCAAGACCCGTCTGGTCAACGCACTCATGACCGACGACGGCACGATATACGTCGGCGCGGTCACCCAGGACGCCCTCGTCGGGGCGGCGAACGCGGCGAACGCGGCGCGGTAGGACCGGCGGAGGTGCGGGGCGGCTCCACCGCGCCCCGCACCTCTGTGCGTGCGCCCTGCCCACGCAAAGGCCGGGAGGCCGGGAGGCTCACGAGCTCACGAGCTCACGAAGGGGGGACGCATGACCGGCGTCGCCGTCATCGAGACGCGCGGGCTCACCAAGCGGTACCGGAGCGGCCCGCCCGCCGTCGACCGGCTCGACCTCGAGGTGCCCGCCGGGAGCGTCTTCGGCTTCCTCGGGCCGAACGGATCGGGCAAGACGACCACGATCCGGCTGCTGCTCGGGCTGGTCGCGCCGAGCGCGGGCACCGCGACCGTCCTGGGGGCACCCATGCCCGGTGCCGCGAGGGCCGTGCTGCCCAGGGTCGGCGCGCTGATCGAAGGCCCGGCGCTTTACGGGCATCTGAGCGGCCGGGACAACCTCGTGCGGTACGACGCGGCGGATCCGACGGCCGACCCCCGCACCCGCCGTCCCCGGGTCGCCGCGGCGCTCGACCGGGTGGGGCTCTCCGCGGCGGCGTCACGCCGGGCCGGCACGTACTCGCTCGGCATGAAGCAGCGCCTCGGACTCGCCGCAGCCCTGCTCCGGCCGCGCAGCCTGCTCGTGCTGGACGAGCCCACCAACGGCCTGGACCCGCAGGGCATGCGGGAGATGCGGGCGCTGATCAGAGGACTCGCGGCGGACGGCACCACGGTCTTCCTCTCCTCCCATCTCCTCGACGAGATCGAGCAGGTCTGCACCCACGCCGCCGTGATGAACCGCGGCGCCCTGATCGCGCGGGGCTCCGTCGCCGAACTCGCCGCGCACACCCGCGGACGGCTGTCGGTCACCGGACCCGACCCCGCGGACGCCGTACGCGTACTGAAGGAGCTGGGCGTCACCGATCTGGCCGTGGTGGGCGACCGGGTGACCGGGGACCCGCCCGCGGAGGCCGAACCGGCCGACATCAACGCGGCGCTGGTGCGGGCGGGGGTGCGGGTACGGGCCTTCGGCCGGGAACGGGCCTCTCTGGAGGACGCGTTCGTGGCCCTGACGGGGGAGGGCTTCGATGTCGCGGGCTGATCCACGCCCCGGGGCGGCGGAGACCGCGGGGACCGCAGGGGCCGATGGGACCTCTGGGTCAGCGGGGTCCGGTGTGACCTCCGGGGCGCCTGAAGGGGAACGGGTGGACGCTCTTCCCGGGACGACGAGGACCGCCGACCGGTCCGCGCGGCCGCTGTGGACCCTCGGCCTCTTCCGCTCCGAACTGGCGACGACCTTCCGCCGCCGGCGCACCCTCGCTCTGCTGGGCGTCCTCGCCGCCGTGCCCGTGCTGATCGGCTTCGCCGTCAGGGCCGAGACCGCGGGCGGCGGTTCGGTCGGCGACGGCGGTGGTCAGGGACCGGCGTTCTTCACCCAGATCACCCACAACGGCCTGTTCCTCGTCTTCGCCGCACTCGCCGCGACCCTGCCGGTGTTCCTGCCCATGGCGGTCGGTGTCGTCGCGGGGGACGCGATCGCGGGCGAGGCGAGCAGCGGGACGCTGCGCTACCTGCTCGTGGCCCCCGCCGGCCGGACCCGGCTGCTGCTCGTCAAGTACGCGACCGCAGTGGCCTTCTGCCTGGCCGCGACCCTCGCCGTGGCGGTCTCGGCTCTCCTGGCCGGAGCCGCGCTCTTCCCCGTCGGAGAGGTCACCACCATCTCCGGAACCCGGATCTCCTTCGGGCAGGGGCTGTTCCGCGCCCTGCTGATCGCGGTGCTGGTGGCCGTGTCGCTCACCGGGCTCGCGGCATTGGGGCTGTTCGTCTCGACGCTCACCGGGAGCGGTGTCGCGGCGATGGCGGCGACGGTCGGGCTGGTCGTCACCGCGCAGATCCTGGACGCCGTTCCGCAGTTGGACGCGCTGCACCCGTACCTCTTCCCGCACTACTGGCTGTCGTTCGCGGACGTGCTGCGGGAACCGGTCCTCTGGGACGACATCCTGCGCAACCTCGGGCTCCAGGGCGTGTACGCGGCGGTGTTCGGCTCGGCGGCGTGGGCGCGGTTCACCTCGAAGGACATCACCGCCTGACGGCGCGGTACGGCCTGACGGCGTGGTACGGCCGGGCAGGGCGCGTCCGGCCGGGCAGCGTGGTACGGCCGGGCAGGGCGCGTACGGCCGGGGGCGCCTCCGGCCCGGGGGCGACCGCATGCGCACGCGGTGTCCGCGTGCGCATGCGGCCCGTGGGGGGTGGGTCCGGAGCCGCCGGTTCAGAAGGTGAGCCGCCAGCTGTCGATGTAGCCGGTGTCGTAGCGGGCCACGTCCTGCACCCTGAGCTGCCAGGTGCCGTTCGCGGTCTCGCTGGAGGCGTTCACGGTGTACGTCGCGATGACGTTGTCGGCGGAGTCGCTGCTGCTGGAGTTCTTCAGCCGGTACGCGGTGCCGTCCGGCGCCAGCAGGTCGACCACGAGGTCGCCCCGCCAGGTGTGCTTGATATCCACGCCCACCTTGAGGGTGGCCGGCGCGTTGCCCGTGCGGCCGGACACGGTGACGGGCGAGGTCACCGCGGCGCCGTTGTCCGGAATGGCGACGTCCTGGGTGTTCTCGAAGACGTCGCCGGGCGGCACGGTCGACCCGGCGGACAGCGCCCAGACGGCGTGCGCAATGGCGTCGCTGTTGCGGTCGAGCGCGGTGTCGTTGATGTTCGACGTGGTGTCGCAGGACGAGTGGTAGCAGCGGTCGAAGGCCTGGCCGGCCGTCCCGCCCCACTTCTGCGCCTGCGCGCTCGACTTGGTACGGCTGGCGCCCGTGAACAGCCCGCCCACCGCTATCCCGACGTTCTTGAACGAGGCATGGTCCGAACGGCCGTCGCCCTCGGTCTCGATCTCGGTCGGCACACCGATTCCGGCGTAGAAGTCCTTGAACGTCTGCTCGATCACCGGGTCGTCGTCGTACACGAAGTAGCCCGGGTTCGGCGACCCGATCATGTCGAAGTTGAGATAGCCGGAGATCTTCGAACGGTCCGCGGACGAGAGGTTGCTGACGTGGTACCGGGAGCCGACGAGCCCCAGTTCCTCCGCACCCCACCAGGCGAAGCGCAGATGCTTCGCGGGCTGCAGCTGGGCCCGGGAGACGGCCAGGGCGGTCTCCAGCACACCGGCCGAACCGGAGCCGTTGTCGTTCATGCCCGGTCCCGAGCTCACGGAGTCCAGGTGGGCGCCTGCCATCAGCACCTGGTTGGGGTCGCCGCCCGGCCAGTCGGCGATCAGGTTGTAGCCGGTGGCGCCGGAGGAGGTGAACTGCTGCACCGTGGTGGTGAATCCGGCCGCGTCCAGCTTGGCCTTCAGGTAGTCGACCGACGCCTTGTAGCCGGGCCGACCGTGGGCGCGGTTGCCGCCGTTGGCGCCGGCTATGGACTGGAGTTCGGACAGATGTGCCTTGACGTTGGCGAGCGGGATGTCCGGGGCGGCGAGCGCCGCCGGGGAAGTGGCGGCGCTCACCCGGGAGTCGGGCGCGGCGGCGGGTGGTCCGCCGGGTGCCGCCGCCGCCGGAACCGCCGCGGTGAGCAGCCCGGCGAGGGCGAGTGCCGTGGCGGCGGCGGTGCGTCTATGAGCGGAGTGACTCATGTGGGGGCTCCGGATTCCGTACGGGGACAGGACGGAACGTGCGAGACCCCCTGCGACGACGGCGTCGCAGGGTGCTGGAGCTGTGCGCGGTGCGGCTGTGTGCTGAATGTTCAGCGAGATGGTGACTGACCGTCAAGGGCGGAAACCGGTCAGTCGGGTTCGATAGACGGACATCCCGGAACGATCAACTCCGCCAGCCGCTCGGAGCGGAATGCGACTGCCGCCGCTGCGTGGTGCGCACCATGGACCGCCGGCCGGACGCGCGGGTGTGGACCTCGCCGCCACGGCCTGTGGGCTGCGTGGGACGGTCACACGGGGTTGGTGGGCCGGTCGCGGGGGGCGCCCCTGCCCGGCCCGGTGCCCCTCGTGCCGTGTGGCTTCCGGTGCGGGGCCGTCGTGCGCGGGTGCCATGCCGCCGAGCCGGCCGGGCAGCCGGTGCCGCTCGCGTACCTCTGCCGGGAGCGGCCCCGCGGGCGTCCGCCGTGTGCTTCGACGGCTTCCGTCGGGATCGGCTCCGGGTGCGGGCGAGGCTTCCGGGTGTGGCTCGGTTGCCGGGGTGTGCGGGGTGTGCGGGGTGTGGGCCTGTTCTCGAGGTGCGCGGGTGCGCGGGTGCCCGGGTGCCCGGGGCGTGGCTCCGTTCTCGGGGTGCTCGTGACTGTCTCGGGATGCTCGGTTGCCGGGGTGCTTGAGGTGCGAGCCTGTTCTCCGGGCGCGCGGGCGCGCGGGTGCTCGGGTGCTCGGGTGCTTTCGGCGTCGTTCTGCCCTCGGGGCGCGCCGGAGGAGTGAAGCCGCCGCCCCGGTACCCGCTGGAGGAGCGGCCGTCCGGCGAGTCCCGGGCCGATGGCCTCCTCGTGCGGGTCGTCCGGATGCCGGACGGCGGCCGGATACCGTCATGCCCGGCGACTGCGCCCCCGTGCCCCTCGGCGGTCAGGGCTCCGCGCACGGTGACCCCGCTCCGGCAGGTCCCGTTCCGGCAGGTCCCGTTCCGGCAGGTCCCGTTCCGGCAGGTCCCGTTCCGGCAGGTCCTGCTCGGCAGGGGGTGGTCCCGCCCCCCGTGCCGCTACGAGGTGCCGCACGATTCGGTCCATCGGACCGGCAGAGACGCGAAGGACGGGCCCACTCGGGCCGAGCGCGACGGACGGCCCCACCCGGGTCGACAGTCGTCGGCGGCATCCGCGGCATCCGCGGCATCCGCGGCATCCGCGGCATCCGCGGCATCCGCGGCATCCGCGGCGCAGGCCCGCGGTCCGGTCGCCGCCGCCCGTACCCGCAGCGCCGTCGTCAGGCGGCGGGCTCCGGACGCCGCTCGGAAGCCGCCTCCGGGGCCGCCGGAGCCTCGGGTGCCGTGCCCGCGGCGGCCGCGGCGCGGGCCTCGGCCGCGAGGCGCGCCGCCTCCGCCCGGACCCGCCGGGCGTTGCGCAGCGCGTCCCAGGTGAGGATGGTCAGGGCCAGCCAGACCAGCGAGAATCCGGCCCACCGCTCGGCGGGCATGGCCTCGTGGAAGTAGAGGACACCCAGCAGGAACTGGAACACCGGCGCCAGGTACTGCAGCAGCCCCAGCGTCGACAGCGGCACCCGGATCGCGGCCGCGCCGAAGCAGATCAGTGGGACGGCGGTGACGATCCCGGTGGCGGCGAGCAGCGCGGTGTGCCCGGCGCCGTGCGCGCCGAAGTCGGCCGCACCCCGGGAGCCCAGCCACAGCAGATAGGCGAGGGCCGGCAGGAACTGCACCGCCGTCTCGGCCGCCAGCGATTCGAGGCCGCCGATGTTGGTCTTCTTCTTCAGCAGCCCGTAGACGGCGAACGAGAAGGCCAGGATGAGCGAGATCCACGGCGGCCGGCCGTATCCGGCCGTGAGTACCAGCACCGCGGCGAAGCCGACGCCGACGGCCGCCCACTGCGCGGGCCGCAGCCGCTCCTTCAGCAGCAGCACACCCATGGCGATGGTGACCAGCGGGTTGATGAAGTAGCCCAGCGACGCCTCCACCACCTGGCCCGCGTTGACCGCCCAGATGTAGACACCCCAGTTCACCGTGATCACCGTGGCGCCGACGGAGATCAGGCCGAGCCTGCGCCGGTCCCGAAGCAGGGGGCGCAGCCATCCCCAGCGGCGCAGCACCAGCAGGGCGATGCCGACGACCGCGAGTGACCAGACCATGCGATGGGCGAGGATCTCGACGGCTCCGGCCGGCTTCAGCAGCGGCCAGAAGAGGGGGACCAGGCCCCACATCCCGTAGGCGCCCATCCCGTACAGCAGGCCTATGCGCTGCTCGTTCTCCGCCTTCACCGAACCTCCTGCCGCCCCGGCCGCCTGTGCCGCCGTGTGCCGCCCATGCCGCCCTGTACTGGTCGAAGGTAGCGCCGGGCAGGGCGCGATGTCATGTCCGTATCGCTATACGGTCATGACGAGGCGATCGGCGGTGCGCCCGGACGGCGTGGCCCCCCTGACGACGGCCCGGACGGTGTGGCGGTTCCCCCAGTGCGACGGCCCGCTGACTGCGAGCGTCCGGGCCGGGTGTGACCTTCCGGGACGGGTGTGACCGTCCGAGCCCGGCGCGCGCCGGTCAAGACGAGGCCGGTCAGGACGAGGCCCGGTCAGGACGAGGCCCGGTCAGGACGAGGCCCGGACCTCCTGAGCGGAGGTCCGGGCCGGTGTCCGGGAGGGGCCGGGCGTCAGCCGACGACGGTCCAGGTGTCGTTGCCCGCGAGCAGGGCGCCCAGGTCGCCCTTGCCGTTCTGCTCGATCGCGGCATCGAGCTGATCGGCCATCAGGGTGTCGTACACGGGGCGCTCGACGCTGCGGAACACCCCGATGGGCGTCTGGTGCAGCGTGTCCGGGTCGGCCAGCCGGGACAGCGCGAACGCGGTCGTCGGACCGGCGCTGTGGGCGTCGTGGACGAGGATCCGGGACTCGTTCTCCGCCGAGACCGTGACGACCGCGAGATCGCCGGTGGCCGGGTCCCGCACCACGCCCTTGGTGCCGCCGCGACCGAAGCGGATCGGCTGCCCGTGCTCCAGCCGGATCACCGCCTCCTCGGCCTGCTCCTTGTCCTTGAGGGACTCGAAGGCGCCGTCGTTGAAGATGTTGCAGTTCTGGTAGATCTCCACCAGCGACGTGCCCGGGTGGTCCGCCGCCGCGCGCAGTACCTCGGTGAGGTGCTTGCGGTCGGAGTCGATCGTGCGGGCGACGAACGACGCCTCGGCACCGAGCGCCAGCGACACCGGGTTGAAGGGCGCGTCCAGCGAGCCCATCGGCGTCGACTTGGTGATCTTGCCGAGTTCGGACGTGGGGGAGTACTGCCCCTTCGTCAGCCCGTAGATCCGGTTGTTGAACAGCAGGATCTTGAGGTTCACATTGCGCCGCAGGGCGTGGATGAGGTGGTTGCCGCCGATGGACAGCGCGTCGCCGTCGCCGGTGACGACCCACACGCTCAGGTCGCGCCGGGAGGAGGCGAGCCCGGTCGCGATAGCCGGGGCGCGGCCGTGGATCGAGTGCATCCCGTAGGTGTTCATGTAGTACGGGAAGCGGGAGGAGCAGCCGATGCCGGAGACGAAGACGATGTTCTCCCGCGCCAGGCCGAGCTCGGGCATGAAACCCTGCACGGCGGCGAGGATCGCGTAGTCACCGCAGCCCGGGCACCAGCGGACCTCCTGGTCCGACTTGAAGTCCTTCATGGACTGCTTGGCCTCGGCCTTGGGAACCAGGGACAGCAGTACGGACGCTGTCTCAGTCATCGATGGCCTCCTTGAGAGCCGCCGCGAGCTGCTCGGCCTTGAACGGCATTCCGTTGACCTGGTTGTACGGCTGTGCGTCGACCAGGAACCTCGCCCGGATCAGGGTGGCGAGCTGGCCCAGGTTCATCTCCGGTACCACTACCTTGTCGTAACGTCCGAGTACCTCCCCGAGATTCCTCGGGAACGGGTTGAGGTGCCGCAGATGGGCCTGGGCGACGGCGCCGCCCTCCCGCCGGATGCGGCGGACCGCTGCGGTGATCGGCCCGTACGTGGAACCCCAGCCGAGGACCAGCGTCCTCGCGCCGTCGGGGTCGTCGACCTCCAGGTCAGGGACCTCGATGCCGTCGATCTTGGCCTGGCGGGTGCGGACCATGAAGTCGTGGTTCGCCGGGTCGTAACTGATGTTCCCGGTCCCGTCCTGCTTCTCGATGCCGCCGACCCGGTGCTCCAGACCCGGTGTTCCGGGCACGGCCCAGGGGCGGGCCAGCGTGTGCGGGTCCCGCTTGTAGGGCCAGAACACCTCGGTTCCGTCCTCGAGCGTGTGGTTCGGGCCGGTGGCGAACCGGGTCCGGAGATCCGGCAGCTCGTCGAGGTCCGGGATGCGCCACGGCTCGGAGCCGTTGGCGAGGTACCCGTCGGACAGCAGGAGCACCGGGGTGCGGTACGTCAGCGCGATCCGGGCCGCGTCCAGTGCCGCGTCGAAGCAGTCCGCCGGGGTCCGCGGGGCGACGACCGGCACCGGTGCCTCGCCGTTGCGCCCGTACATGGCCTGCAGCAGGTCGGCCTGCTCGGTCTTGGTGGGCAGACCGGTCGAGGGCCCACCGCGCTGGATGTCGACGACCAGCAGCGGCAGCTCCAGCGACACCGCCAGGCCGATGGTCTCCGACTTCAGCGCCACGCCGGGGCCGGATGTAGTGGTCACGGCCAGCGAGCCGCCGAACGCGGCACCGAGCGCCGCGCCGATGCCGGCGATCTCGTCCTCGGCCTGGAAGGTGCGCACGCCGAAGTTCTTGTGCCGGGACAGCTCGTGCAGGATGTCCGAGGCCGGGGTGATCGGGTACGAGCCGAGGTACAGCGGCAGGTCGGCCTGGCGGGACGCGGCGATCAGCCCGTAGGACAGGGCCAGGTTCCCGGAGATGTTGCGGTACGTGCCGGTCGGGAACGCGGTGCCGGCCGGGGCGACCTCGTAGGAGACGGCGAAGTCCTCGGTCGTCTCCCCGAAGTTCCAGCCGGCCCGGAACGCCGCCACGTTCGCCTCGGCGATCTGCGGCTTCTTCGCGAACTTGGCCCTCAGGAACTTCTCGGTGCCCTCGGTCGGCCGGTGGTACATCCACGACAGCAGGCCCAGCGCGAACATGTTCTTGGAGCGCTCGGCCTCCTTGCGGGAGAGCCCGAACTGCTTGAGCGCCTCGATCGTCAGCGTTGTCAGGGGGACGGGGTGCACGCTGTAGCCGTCCAGCGAGCCGTCCTCCAGCGGGGAGGTCTCATAGCCGACCTTGGCCATGGCGCGCTTGGCGAACTCGTCGGTGTTGACGATGATCTCGCCGCCGCGCGGCACGTCGGCGATGTTGGCCTTCAGCGCGGCCGGGTTCATCGCCACCAGCACGTGCGGGGCGTCGCCGGGGGTGAGGATGTCGTGGTCGGCGAAGTGCACCTGGAAGCTGGACACGCCCGGCAGGGTGCCGGCGGGCGCCCGGATCTCGGCCGGGAAGTTGGGCAGGGTCGACAGGTCGTTCCCGTACGACGCCGTCTCCGAGGTGAAGCGGTCACCCGTCAACTGCATTCCGTCACCGGAATCACCCGCAAAGCGGATGATCACCCGGTCCAGTTGGCGTACTTCCTTCTCGCCGGGAGGCCGTCGCTGCCCCCCGACGAGGGCCTCCCCGGCCTCGTCTGCCTCGTCCGCGTGTTCTGCTGGGCTGCTGACCTGGCTGGTCACTGAACTGGACCTCCCTCGAGGCGGCTGGGTCGCGGCCGGCGCACCGGTCGCTCCAAGGTCAACCCTACGTCCGTGAGCACCACCTTCCCGGGACCGCTCACATGTCGGACGTCGATCTGAGATGCCGCCGTGTACCGGCTTGCCATGTTCCGTTCGCCCCCCGGTCTGCTCGATGGGAAGGTCCCCCGCGATCGATCGCTACTAACTGACAGAGTGTCAGGCATTCACCGTTTCGGACAGGTGAGCACGCCCGTACACACCGATGCCCGCCGTCACCGAGAGTGAGTCGAACCTCGGGATGGTGCCGTCCGGTGCGGTGTCCACGGTCGGCGCTCGGGCGGATGAGGCCCTCACGGGGCGGTGCCTCACGGAGCGGCACGGCGTCCTGGGCGAGGGCGAGGGCGAGGGTGACGGCGAGGGCGACGCGGACGGTGTGCGCCTCGCCGACGGCCCACGTGTCCCCGTCGCCGGCACGGTGGCGAGCGCCCGGTGCCCGCCGGTCTTGTGCTCCACGGTGGTGCGTCCCCCTGCGGTCGTCGCGCATGGTTGAGCATGGCCATCGGCCCGCGTCCGGCTGCCTGCGTCCGGTCGCCCCAGCATCGCACCGTTCGCACGGCCGGGCGGGTGTTTCGCGCCCGAGGGGCCGCCGGTCGAGCGCGTCCGGTTCCGCCTCCCGGGCGCGGGGCGGCGGCCCGCCGTTCCCCTGTGTGCAGGCGCCGCCCCGTCCGCACGCGCTGCCCGTGTGCGTCGAGGTCGGCAGGGCTGGGGAGGCCGGTAGGGCTGGGAGGTCCGGGAGGTCCGGGAGGGCTGGGCGAGGCCGGGGGGGACCGGGCGGCATCGGGAGGGACTGCTGTTCGGGGTCTGTGGCCGACGGCCTGCGCGGCCGCATCCGCGCAGGTCAGGGCATGCGTGGGCGGGGTGGAGCAGGGACATCCGCGCCAGCCGGACGCCCGTTCCGGTCCGATGACTGACACGCCTGCTTACCGTTTCTTTAACAGGGCCTAGACTCCCGTGCGTACAGATCGTCGAACGGGCAGGGAGCGAGGGGCGGACGTGCGGACACTTCCCGAATCGTCGACCGTGCTCGCGGCCGACTACTTCCAGAGCTACTCGGTCGTCGGACTGCTCGCCCTCGTCGGCGTGCTCTTCGTCGCCGTGGCGTTCGGTGCTGGACGGCTGCTGCGGCCGGTCGTACCGACGCCGGAGAAGCTGCTCACCTACGAGTGCGGGGTCGACCCCGTGGGAGAGGGCTGGGCGCACACCCAGGTCCGCTACTACGTGTACGCGTTCCTCTACGTGATCTTCGCAGTGGACTCGATCTTCCTGTTCCCGTGGGCCACGGTCTTCGCCGCGGCCGGATACGGCGCGACGACGCTCGTGGAGATGTTCATCTTCCTCGGCTTCCTGGCCGTGGGAATTCTCTACGCATGGAAGAAGGGCGTCCTCACATGGACGTGACCCCGCGGACCCCGGGCGCGGAGGCGGCCGAGCCGGCCGCCGAGCCGGTGCTGCTGCCGGAACCCAGGAGGCTGGGAGCCCTCTCCCGGCTGGCACCCGAGCCGATGAAGGTGATCCTGAACTGGGGCCGCCGCTACAGCCTGTGGGTCTTCAACTTCGGCCTCGCCTGCTGCGCGATCGAGTTCATCGCCGCGTCGATGGCCCGGCACGACTTCATCCGCCTCGGGGTGATCCCGTTCGCCCCCGGCCCCCGGCAGGCCGATCTGATGGTGGTATCGGGCACGGTCACCGACAAGATGGCACCGGCGGTGAAGCGGCTGTACGAGCAGATGCCCGAACCCAAGTACGTCATCTCCTTCGGAGCGTGCTCGAACTGCGGCGGCCCGTACTGGGACTCGTACTCCGTGACCAAGGGCGTCGACCAGATCATCCCCGTGGACGTCTACGTCCCGGGCTGCCCGCCGCGGCCCGAAGCGCTGCTGCAGGGCGTTCTCAAGCTGCAGGAGAAGATCGCGCGCGAGTCGCTGGGCGAGCGGTACGCCACCGCTCCCGGGCGGGCCTCGGTGAGCGAACTCCGCAGCGGGCTGGTGACCCCGCCGGACCCGGCCGCGGGCGCCGCGGACTCCCCGTCCGGCGCCACGCCACCGGGTGAGGCGCCCGACGGGCGCGGGTCCGACCGGGGAGCCGCCTCGTGAGCACCTTCGGCACGGACATCACGGAGCGCTTCGGTCCGGAGGCGACCGCCGAGGCGGCGTACGACCTGCTGACCGTGGACGTTCCGGCCGGCTCATGGCTCGACGCGCTGCGGATCGCCCGCGACGAGCTCGGCTGCACCTACTTCGACTGGCTCAGCGCCGTCGACGAGCCGGGCACGGGCTTCCGTGTGTGCGCGCACGTCGTCTCGCTGCAGAAGGGGGCGGAGGGAACCGCGGAGGGAACCTCCGTACGCAGACTGATGCTGCGTACGACCGTGCCGCACGACACCCCCGCGCTCCCCACGGCGGTGGAGATCTACCCGGGCGCCGGCTGGCACGAGCGCGAGACGCACGAGATGTTCGGCGTGGACTTCACCGGCCATCCGCACCTGGTGCCGCTGCTCCTTCCCGACACGTTCGAAGGGCACCCGCTGCGCAAGGACTTCGTGCTCGCGGCGCGGGTCGCCAAGGCATGGCCGGGCGCGAAGGAGCCGGGCGAGTCCGAGCACGGCGGGCCGAAGCGGCGCCAGATGCTGCCGCCCGGCGTCCCCGACCCCAACGAGTGGGGCCCCCTCAAGGGCCAGCTTCCCCCCGCCCCCGCCCGCCCGGCCCGCACCGCGCGCGCCGCGGGCGAACGTCCGCCGCGCCGCACCCGCAGTGCGTCGGAGGGGTCGGCGAGTCAGGCCGATTCAGCGGGACAGGCGGGTCAGGCGGCTCCGGCCGCTCAGGGCGACTCGGCGGGTCCGGCCGCTGCGGCGGAGGGTCCGCAGGCGGCCGGTGGCGGACCTCCGGCGCGGCGCTCCCGTTCCGCCGCCGAGGGGTCGGCGAGTCAGGCGCCCGCACGGCGCTCGCGGTCCGCGTCCGAGGGCTCGGCCAGCCGGCGCGGGGCGCGGACGAGGCGGCCGCCCGCCGGACCGCGGCCGTGGCGCGGCGGACCACTCGACGGGTGGGCCCGGCGAGGCGGCACCTCCGTCGGCCCGGGCGCCACGGACCCGCGGCACCGACGCGCCCTGGCACCACGCCCGCCCGGCGTTCGACGACTCTGAGCAGCCGCAGCCGCAGCCGCAGCCGCAGCCGCAGCCGCAGCCGCAGCCGCAGCAGGAGCCCGCGGCCCAGCCCGGACCGGGCGAAGAGCAGACGCCACCGGCTTCCGGCGCGGAAGCCCGCCCTCAGTCCGAGGCACACCCTCAGTCCGAGGCACACCCTCAGTCCGAGGCGCTCTCTCAGTCCGACGCGCTCTCTCAGTCCGAGGCGCGCCCTCAGACCGGGGCGGCCCGCACCGGCGGCGCACCGGCGGAAGCGCAGCCCGAGGACGGGTCCGGTGCCGAGTCCGCAGCCGAGTCCGCAGCCGGATCCGCTGACGGAGGAGAGTCCGCCGGTTCCGCCGACGAGACCGGGCCCGCTGCCGCCGGGTCTGCCGACGCCGCTGCCGAGCGCGGCGGCGAGGGCGGGTCTCCCGGGGAGACCGCGGCCGGGCCCCGGCCCGGGACCGGGTCCGGCGCGGCTCCGGGCAGCGGCACCGTCGCCACCGAGCGGGGCGAGGACTCGGGCGGACCTCCGCCCGAGCAAGGACCCGACTCCGAGGCGGGACCTCGGCAAGGACCCGACTCCGAGCCTGCCCCGGGGACGGGCCCCGACGGCCCCCCGCCCACAACCCGACCCACAACCCGACCCACAACCCGGCCCACGACCCCACCCTCGACCACGACCCCGACCCCCCGGCCGGGCGGCGGGTCCGATGAAGGGCCCGGGCCGCGGACCGACGACGCCACGGGAGGCGACCGCGCGTGAACGACGCACTCGACGTCGCCCTGCGGCTCCTGGCCGTGTTCGCCGTGTTCCTGGTGCTGCCCCTCGTCATCGGCCAGACCGAGCACAAGGTGATGGCCCATATGCAGGGCCGGCTCGGCCCGATGTACGCCGGCGGCTTCCACGGCTGGGCGCAGCTCGTCGCGGACGGGGTGAAGTTCGCGCAGAAGGAGGACGTGGTCCCGGCCGCCGCCGACCGGCGCGTCTTCCAGCTCGCGCCCGCCGTCGCACTCCTCCCGTACCTGCTGGTGCTGGTCGCGATCCCGATCGGTCCCAGCGAGGGAGCGGTCGGCATCATCGTCGACGCGGGCATCTTCTTTGTGCTCGCCGTCATGGGCGTCGGTGTGCTGGGTTCGCTGATGGCGGGCTGGGCCTCGGCCAACAAGTTCTCGCTCCTCGGCGCCCTGCGCACCGCCGCGCAGCTCCTCGCGTACGAGCTGCCGATGCTGCTGGCCGCCGCGTCCGTCGCGATGGCCGCCGGCACCGTCTCCCTCCCGGGCATCCTGAACGCCTTCGAGTGGTGGTGGCTGCCCTGGCAGATCGTGGGCGCCCTGGTCTTCTTCGTCGCCGGTCTCGCCGAGTTGCAGCGTCCGCCGTTCGACATGCCGGTCGCCGACTCCGAGATCATCTTCGGCGCGTACACGGAGTACACCGGACTGCGCTTCGCCCTGTTCCTGCTCGCCGAGTACGCGGGCATCGTCGTGCTCTGCGGTCTGACCACCGTCCTGTTCCTCGGCGGCTGGCACGGCCCGTTCGGTGCGGAGGGCCTCGGCTGGCTGTGGACCCTGCTGAAGACCGCGGTGCTCGCCTTCATCGTGATCTGGCTCCGCGTGACCTATCCGCGGCTGCGGGAGGACCAGCTCCAGCGGCTCGCCTGGACGACGCTCGTCCCGCTCGCCCTCGCCCAGATCGCCCTCACCGGCGTCGTCAAGGTGGTGATGCAGTCATGACCGGCTCCCATCCGCCGTCCCGGTCCCGCATCCCGGGATCCGGCCTGGCCAAGGGGCTCGCCGTCACCCTGCGGACGATGACGAAGCGCGCGCACACCGCGCAGTACCCCGACGTGCAGCCCGAGCTCCCGCCCCGCTCGCGCGGGGTGATCGGACTGTTCGAGGAGAACTGCACGGTCTGCATGCTCTGCGCCCGTGAGTGCCCCGACTGGTGCATCTACATCGACTCCCACAAGGAGACGGTCCCGGCCGCCGCCCCGGGGGGCCGTGAGCGCTCCCGCAACGTCCTCGACCGGTTCGCCATCGACTTCTCGCTCTGCATGTACTGCGGCATCTGCATCGAGGTGTGTCCCTTTGACGCGCTGTTCTGGTCGCCGGAGTTCGAGTACGCGGAGACCGACATCCGCGAACTGACCCATGAGCGGGACAAGCTCCGCGAGTGGATGTGGACGGTCCCGGCGCCGCCCGCCCTCGACACGGCCGCCGAGGAACCCAAGGAACTCGCCGCCGCCCGCAAGGCCGCGGAGAAGCTCGCCGCCGCGCGGGCCCAGGCCGACGAGGCCGGGCAGACGGCCGGAGCACCGGGCGCCACGGGCCCGGCCACTCCGCCGGGCGCCACGGGCCCGGCCGACCCGGCGGACGAGGAGGGCCGGTCATGACCCTCGCCCACGCCGTCGCCCAGACCGGGAACGGTTTCCTGTCCCCGACGGGCGTCGAGATCGCCTTCCTGCTGGTCGGCGTCGCCACCCTGGCCGCCGCCGTCCTCACCGTCACCACCCGTCAACTGGTGCACGCCGCCCTGTGGCTGGTCGTGGCGCTGGGCGGGCTGGCCGTCGAGTACCTCCTGCTGACCGCCGAGTTCATCGCCTGGGTGCAGGTGCTGATCTACGTCGGTTCCGTGGTCGTCCTCCTGCTCTTCGGGCTGATGCTCACCAAGGCCCCCATCGGCCGCTCCCCCGACGCCGACTCCGGTAACCGCCCCGCCGCGCTCACCGTGGCGGCCGCCGCCGCGGCCGCCCTGGTCTGGGTGGTCGTCGACGCGTTCCGTACCACGTGGATCGACCTCGAAGGACCGGCCCAGGGCTCCACCCGGGTCGCCGGCGAGATCCTCTTCCGGCACTGGGTGCTGCCGTTCGAGGCGCTCTCCGTGCTGCTCCTGGCCGCCCTGGTCGGCGCGATCGTCCTGTCCCGCAAGAGCCCCGAGGCCCGGGAGGGGAAGAACTGATGCATCTCGCCTACCCAGCGGTGCTCTCCGTCCTCCTCTTCTGCACGGGGCTGTACGGGGTGCTCGCGCGCCGCAACGCGATCCTGGTCCTGATGTCGGTCGAGCTCATGCTCAACGCCGTCAATCTCAACCTCGTCGCCTTCGACGTGTGGCTGCGCGACGCCCTGCACAGCGGCCAGGCCCTGACCCTGTTCACCATCGCCATCGCCGCCGCGGAGATCGGCATCGGTCTGGCGATCGTCCTGATGGTGTACCGCAACCGCGGCACCTCGGACATCGACAAGCTCCGCGACACCGCCGAAGGTCACGAACCGGCCGGCGTCCCCGCGCCGGCAGAGAAGGCTGAGGCCACCGCGTGACCACGACGACCCTCGCCGTTCTCGTCCCCCTCCTCCCCTTCCTCGCCGCCGCCGGCGGCCTGCTCCTCGGCCGCACCTCACCCGGGTTCACCCGGCCGCTGGCCGTGCTCCCCACGCTGGCCGCCACCGTGCTCGCCGTGCTGGTCGCCGTACGCCAGGGCGGCGGACGGCCGATCAGCGCGTCCACCCAGCTGACCCCGACCGGGTCGGTGCCCGTCGACCTGGCCCTCTACCTCGACGGCTTCGCCGTGCTGGTCGCCGTCCTGGTCGGTGTCGTCGCCTCCTGCGTGCAGATCTACTCGACCGCCTACCTGCGCGACGACCCGCGCTACCCCTCCTACGCGGCCCTGGTCTCCCTGTTCACCTCCGCGATGCTGCTCGTCGTCTACTCGGGCGACCTGATGGTGCTGCTCGTCGGCTGGGAGATCATGGGCATCTGCTCGTACTTCCTGGTCGGCCACTACTGGGAGACGCCCGAGGCACGGGCGGCCTCCCTGAAGGCGTTCCTGGTCACCAAGCTCGGCGACGTGCCCTTCCTCTTCGGCCTGTTCGCGCTCGCCGTGGACGCCGGAACGTTCCGCATCACCGGAATCCTCGGCGCCGTCGCGACGGGGGCGATCGACCACCCGACCCTGGTGGCGCTGCTGCTGCTCGCCGGCGTGGCGGGCAAGTCCGCCCAGTTCCCGCTGCACACCTGGCTCCCCGACGCCATGGCCGGCCCGACCCCGGTCTCCGCGCTGATCCACGCCGCGACGATGGTCGCCGCGGGTGTCTACTTCGTCGCCCGGCTCCTCCCCGTCTTCGCCGCCTCCGCCGCGGCGCTGACCGTCCTCGCCGTGATGGCGGCGATCACCATGGTCGGCTCCGCCCTCGCCGCCCTCGCCCAGGACGACATCAAACGGGTCCTCGCCTACTCGACGATCAGCCAACTCGGCTATATGTCGGGTGCGCTGGCGGTCGTCGACCGCGGCGCCGCCGTCTTCCACCTCCTGTCGCACGGCGCGTTCAAGGCGCTGCTCTTCCTCGCGGCCGGAGTGATCATCCACGCCGCCGGTACCAACTCGCTGGCCGCGATGTCCCGGATGAGCGGCCTGGCCAAGCGGATCCCCGACGCGTACTGGACGATGACCATCGCCCTGCTCGCGCTCGTCGCCATCCCTCCCTTCGCCGGCTTCTTCTCCAAGGAGGCCGTGCTCGTGGCCGCAGAGCGCACCGCGCTCGGGGAGCTCGGGCAGTCCGCCCCCGCCCCGGTCGCGGTGGGCTGGGCCGTCCTCGTCTCCGGTCTGCTCACCGCCCTTCTCACCGCCGCCTACGCCACCCGGCTGTGGCTGCTCGCGTTCCGCGGCCGGGGAGCCGAGGCCCCCGACCACGGCCGGCAGCCCGCGGCGATGACCGCCGTCCTCTGGGTGCTGGCCGTACCGTCGCTGGCGTTCGGCCTGACCGCGGGCTTCATCGGCGACTGGCTCGACGGCCGGCCGCTGCAGCCGACCCTCACCACCGCCGTGCTGGGCACGGGCGTCGCCCTCGTCGGCGGGCTCGTCACCTACGCCACCTGGCGGCACACCACGGCCCTGGCCGCACGTGTCCCGATCGGTGCCGTCGCCGCCCACCCGGAGGCCGAACCGGCGGTCTCCGAGGCCGAGGCCATCAGCAGCCACGAACCCGTGTACGGGGACATCGCCGCCGCACCCGACCCGGCCGACCCCGGCCGGCTGCTGCTCGGTCCGCTGCACCGGTCCGCCGCGGCGGGGTTCCACCTCGACGCCGTCTACCACACCCTGTTCGTCCGCCCCGTCACGGCCGGCGCCGAACTGGTCAGGTTCCTCGACCGCGAGGTCGTCGACACCTATGTGCGCGGCGCGGGTACCGGCACCACCTGGCTGGGGTGGCTCGTCCGCCGCGCCCAGACCGGCAACGTCCAGACCTATCTCAGCGCACTGCTGGCCGGCTCCGTCGTCCTGGCGATCGCCGTCGTACTCGTGGCCGCGGGAGTGTGAGCCGTGCTCGATATCAGCGAATCCGTGATGCAGTTCCTTCTCGCGTTCATCGTCGTCGGCCCGCTCATCGGCGCCGCCGCGGCCCTCCTGCCGGCCCCGCCCGGACTGAAGGGGAAGTCACCTGACCAGGCCGTGCTGCGGCACGGTGTGACCGTCACCGGCGCGGTCCTCGCCGCCGCGATCGTCCTCGCGCTGGGCTTCGACCACGACCAGCCGTCGAAGATGCAGGCCACGACGGACATCAGCTGGATCCCGGCGCTGGACGTGCGGATCCACCTCGGCACCGACGGCATCTCCCTCCCCCTCCTCGTCCTGACCGCGCTGCTGACCTTCCTCTGCGCGCTGTACAGCTACTTCACGATGCCCGAGGGCCCGTCCCCCAAGGCGTTCGTCGCACTGATCCTCGTGCTCGAGTCCGGCACCCTCGCCACCTTCGCCGTCCTCGACCTGCTGCTGTTCTTCCTCGCCTTCGAGACGGTCCTCATCCCGATGTACTTCCTGATCGCCCGCTGGGGCGGCGCCGGCCGCCGCCCCGCGGCCTGGAAGTTCATCCTCTTCACCCTGCTCGGTTCGGTCGTCATGCTGCTCGGCCTGCTCCTCGTGGGACTGCAGGCCGGCACCTTCGACATGCTGGCACTCGCCACTGACAACGGCCGCGGCCTCGGCCTCTCCCTGCAGATCGTCGCCGTGCTCGCGATCGGGATCGGCCTCGCCGTGAAGACCCCGATGTGGCCGCTGCACAGCTGGCTCCCCGACGCCCACACCGCCGCTCCGACGGTCGGCTCGGTCCTGCTCGCCGGCGTCCTGCTGAAGATGGGCACCTACGGCTTCGTCCGGATCCTCCTGCCGATCGCGCCCGACGGCATGCTGGTCCTCGCCCCGTACCTCGCCGCCTTCGCCGTCGTCGGCGTCGTCTACGGGTCCCTCGCCTGCCTCGCTCTCGCCAGGCCCGGCTCCAAGGGCGACCTGAAGCGCCTGATCGCGTACTCCTCCGTCGGCCACATGGGCTTCGTACTCCTGGGCATCGCGACCATGACCCCGACCGGCGTCAACGGCGCGCTCTTCGCCAACATCGCCCACGGACTCATCACCGGTCTGCTGTTCTTCCTGGCCGGCGCCGTCAAGGACCGCTACGGGACCGCCGACCTCGACACCCTGGCCGGCGCCACCGGCGCCGCGCTGTACGGCCGCGCGCCCCGCCTCGGCGGACTGCTGGCCTTCGCGGCCGTGGCCTCGCTGGGCCTGCCCGGCCTCGCCGGGTTCTGGGGCGAGATGCTCGCCCTCTTCGGCGCCTTCGATCCCGCCGACGGCCTCAGCCGCCCCGCCTTCCTCACCTTCATGGCGATCGGCGGTCTCGGCACCCTGCTCACCGCCGCGTACCTGCTCGTCGTCGTCCGCCGGGTCTGCATGGGCGGCGCCCGGCCCGCCGGAGAGGCGCGGCTTGCCGACGTGCGGGGCTACGAGTTCGCCGCCTGGACGCCGCTCGTCGCCCTCACCGTCCTCGCCGGGCTCTGGCCCGCGGTCCTCCTCGGCCTGACCGACCCGGCCGTGCAGAAGCTCCTCTCTGGAGGAAAGGCATGACCCTGGCCGCCGCGCCGCAGGTGCTCGCCGCGCCCGCCGCCCAGTCCGTCGTCCAGTCCGTGGACTGGCTCGCGATCGCCCCGCCCACCATCACCGCGGTGGCCGCCCTGCTCATCCTGGTGGCCGACCTCTTCGTCGCCGAGCGGAGGAAGGCGCTGCTGGGTTACGCGGCCATCGCCTCCCTCGCCGTCGCGCTGGTCTCGCTGGTGCCGCTGCGCACGGCCGACCGTGCCACGTTCTGCCTGACCACCGCCCCCGACGTGTGCAGCTACACGGTGGACCGGTTCACGCTCGTCATCCAGTTCCTGGTGCTGGGCGGGGCGCTGGTCACCGCGCTGCTCTCGGTCACCGAGACCCGGGGGCGGCTGCCCGCCGGGGAGTACTGGTTCCTGCTGCTGTCCTCGGCCGCCGGGGCGGCCCTGCTGCCCGCCGCGCGGGACCTGGCCACCCTCGTCGTCGCCCTGGAAGTCGCCTCGCTGCCCGCGTTCGCGCTGGTCGGCCTGCGCCGCGGCGACCGGATGTCCAGCGAGGCGGCGCTGAAGTTCTTCCTGTCCTCGGTCACGGCCACCGCCGTGATGCTGCTGGGCGTCAGCTTCGTCTACGCGACGACCGGCAGCCTGCACCTGACCCGGATCGCGGCCCGCATGGACGACGTCCCCGGCCGGCTGGACACGCTGGCCGCGGCCGGTGTGGCCCTCACCCTCGTCGGCTTCGCCTTCAAGACGGCGGCCGTGCCGTTCCACTTCTGGGTCCCCGACACCTATGTGGGTGCGCCGCTGCCCGTCGCCGCCTACCTCTCCGTCATCGGCAAGGCCGTCGGCTTCTCCGGGCTGATCCTGGTGACCGTCATCGCCTTCCCCGCCCACGCCGGCGTGTGGGGCCCGGCCGTCGCCGTGCTGGCGGCCCTCACCATGACCGCGGGCAACGTCGCCGCCGTACGCCAGTCGCCCACCCGCGCGCACAGCGCCGTACGGCTGCTCGCCTGGTCCTCCGTGGGGCAGGCGGGCTACATCCTGGTCCCGGTCGCCGCGGCCGCCTGGTCGGGGGACGTGCCGATCGGCGCCACCGTCGCGTACGCCCTGATGTACGCCGTCGTGAACCTCGGGGCCTTCGCCGTGGTCGCCCTGGTCGCCCGCAGGAAGCCGCTGAACCGGATCGCGGACTACCGCGGCCTGTACGCGACCCGTCCCGCGGCCGCCCTGGCGCTGGGCTTCTTCCTGCTGTGCCTGGCCGGTCTGCCGCCCGGCGTCATCGGTCTCTTCGCCAAGGTCGCGGTGTTCTCCGCCGCGGTCGACGCCGGCCTCGGCTGGCTCGCCGTCATCATGGCCGTCAACGTGGTGATCGCGCTGTACTACTACCTGCAGTGGACCGCACTGCTCTTCCGGGCACCGGAGGAGGCGCCCGCGCCCGCGCCGGAGGGCCCCCCGGTGCGGCGCCGCGGCCCCGCACTGGTCACCACCGCCATCGCCCTCACCGCCGCCGCGGGCATCCTGCTGTCCGGCTGGCCCCAGCTGGTGCTGCGCTTCGCGGCCGTCGACCTCTTCTGAGCCGCCCGCGACGGGTGCGGGCGGTGCCAGAGGGTCCGCCCGGGCCCGCGGAGCCCCGGGCCTGTGGAAGCCCCGGGGCCGTGGCAGCGCGTGGAGGCCCCGGGCCCGTGGCAGCCCCGCGGCCGGGTAAGCGGAACCAGCGGTTCGACAAGCGGTGCCCCGAGCGGGCACGGTGGTGGCCGCACACGGACAGCATCACGAACGACATGGCAGCAGCGACGGCAAAGGAGTACCGCTGTGCTGAGCGGGTTCAAGGACTTCATCCTCCGCGGCAACGTGATCAACCTGGCGATCGGTCTCGCGGTCGGCTCCGCCTTCACGGCGGTCGTCACGGGATTCAGCAACGCCTTCATCACCCCGCTGATCGGCGTGGCCACGCAGGGCGCCGGCGACTTCAGCAAGGCGGTCTTCACCGTCCAGGGGGTGAAGTTCCCCTACGGGCTCTTCGTCAGCGCCGCCATCGCCTTCCTGATCACCGCCGCGGTCCTCTACTTCTGCGTCGTCGTCCCGATGCTGAAGGTGCAGAACCGCTTCACCAAGGAGGAGCCGGCCGGCATCAAGGCCGCGGTGCGCGACTGCCCGCGCTGCTACACGGAGATCCCCGCGATCGCCAGCCGCTGCGCGCACTGCACCAGCGACGTGGAACCGCTCCCCGAGGCACTCGAGAAGGCCGGCCTGCTCCCGTCCCAGCGCTGAGCCGGCCGGGTCACCCGAACGGCCCAGCGGCGCCGCCGCCCACGCCCGTGGCGGCAGGGGAACCCGCGGCTCCCGCCTGGCGTTGACCAGTACGGGAGGGTCCACTGGAGAGCGGACCACGACCGCAGAGGGTTCCCCTGCCGAGCCACTTGGAGGGCGTACCGTGCACCGCCGGCACAACGGACTGAGGACCGCCGTTCTCCTCGGAGGGCTGTCGGCCCTCATCATCGTCATCGGCAGTCTGTTCGGCCGTACCGGCCTGGTCGTCGCCGTGGTCATCGCCCTCGGCACCAACGCCTACGCCTACTGGAACAGCGACAAGCTCGCGCTGCGGGCCATGCGCGCCCGCCCGGTGAGCGAGTTCGAGGCACCCGCGCTGTACCGGATCGTCCGCGAGCTCTCCACCCACGCCCGCCAGCCGATGCCCCGGCTGTACATCTCGCCGACCCAGGCGCCGAACGCCTTCGCCACGGGACGCAATCCGCGCAACGCGGCGGTCTGCTGCACCGAGGGCATCCTGCGGATCCTCAACGAGCGCGAGCTGCGCGCCGTGCTCGGCCACGAGCTGAGCCACGTCTACAACCGGGACATCCTCATCTCGTCGGTCGCGGGCGCCCTCGCCTCCGTGATCATGTTCCTGGTGAACTTCGCCTGGCTGATTCCCATAGGCCGCTCGGACGACGACGACGGCCCCGGGCTGCTCGGCCTGCTCCTGATCATGATCCTGGGTCCACTCGCGGCGTCCGTCATCCAGCTCGCCATCAGCCGCTCCCGCGAGTTCGAGGCCGACGCGGACGGGGCCAGGCTCACCGGCGACCCGCTCGCCCTCGCGAGCGCCCTGCGTAAACTCGAGGAGGGCACCAAGCAGCTGCCGCTGCCGCCCGAGCCGAAGATCGAGACGGCGAGCCATATGATGATCGCCAATCCCTTCCGGCCGGGACAGACCGTCACCAAACTCTTCAGCACCCACCCACCGATGGCCGAACGCATCGCCCGTCTCGAACAGATGGCAGGTCACCGCCCATGAAGACAGTCCTCAACGTCATCTGGCTCGTGCTGTGCGGCTTCTGGATGTTCCTCGGCTATCTGCTGGCCGGCGTGCTGCTCTGCATCACCGTCATCGGCATCCCCTTCGGCCTGGCCGCCTTCCGCATCGGCGTCTACGCGCTGTGGCCCTTCGGGCAGACGGTGGTGGAGCGCCGGGACGCGGGCGCGCCGTCCTGCATCGGGAACGTGCTCTGGCTGGTCCTGGCCGGCTGGTGGCTGGCGCTCGGGCACATCGCCACGGGCATCGTCCTCTGCCTCACCATCATCGGCATCCCGCTGGGCATCGCGAACTTCAAGCTGATCCCCGTCTCACTGCTGCCGCTGGGCAAGGAGATCGTGCCGAGCGACCAGCCGTTCGCGACCAGGTAGCGGCCGCCCGTTCGCGACGAGGTGGCGACCGGCCGTTCGCGACGAGGTGCGGCATCCGTTCGCGGCGCGGCGAGGCCATCCGTCCGCGGCGCGGCGAGGCGGATCCCCGGCCTCCGTGTCACCGAGGGCGTCAGGACCGTCCCCGGCCGGCCCGCGCCCGTACCGCGTACGCCGCCGCGCCCGCCGCCAGCACCGCCGAGCCCGCCACCACCGACGACAGCGGCAGCGCGAAGGCCAGCACCAGACAGCCCGCCAGCCCGACGGCGGTCAGGGCCCGCCCGCGGGAACCGAGCGTCCAGGCCGAGGCGTTGGCGACGGCGTAGTACACGAGCACACCGAACGACGAGAAGCCGATCGCACCCCGCAGGTCCGCCGTCGCCGCCACCACGGCCACCACCGCCCCCACCGCCAGCTCGGCGTGGTGCGGGATCCGAAAGCGGGGGTGGACGGCGGCGAGGGTACGCGGCAGATGGCCGTCCCTGGCCATCGCCAGCGTCGTCCGGGAGACACCGAGGATCAGTGCGAGCAGCGAGCCGAGCGCGGCCACCGCCGCCCCGGCCGTCACCACGGGGACCAGCCCCTCCACCCCCGCCGCCCGTACCGCCTCGGCCAGCGGGGCCGTCGCCCGGCCGAGCTCGGCCACGCCCAGCACGGAGACGACCGCACAGGCCACGGCCAGGTACACGGCCAGCGCGATCCCCAGGGCCAGCGGGATCGCGCGCGGGATCGTCCGGGCCGGATCCCGCACCTCCTCGCCGAGCGTGGCGATCCGCGCGTACCCGGCGAAGGCGAAGAACAGCAGCCCGGCCGCCTGCAGCACACCCCCCGCGCCGCCGCCGGGGCCACCCGACAGGAGACGCCCGGGGTCCGCGGACGGCGAGGCGAGGGAGGCGACGGCCACCGCCGCCAGTACCGCCAGCACACCCGCGACGATCACCCGGGTCAGCCAGGCGGACTTCTGGACGCCCCCGTAGTTCACGGCCGTCAGGCACACGACAGCGGCGACCGCGACGGCGTGCGCCTGCTCCGGCCAGAGGTACGCCCCCACCGTCAGCGCCATCGCCGCGCACGACGCGCTCTTGCCGACGACGAAGGCCCAGCCCGCGAGATAGCCCCAGAACGGCCCGAGCCGCTCCCGCCCGTACACATACGTCCCGCCCGACTCCGGGTAGCGGGCCGCGAGCCGGGCCGACGCCGTGGCGTTGCAGTACGCCACGACCGCGGCGAGCCCCAGGGCCAGCAGCAGCAGCGGCCCGGTGCCGGCCGCCGCACCGGCCGGCGCCAGGGCGACGAACACCCCGGCGCCGACCATCGAGCCCAGACCGATGACCACGGCGTCGAACACGCCCAGCGACCTGCGCAGTTCATGTGTCATAGGCCGCACCCTACGCACGGCCGCAACCGCACTCCCCACCCCGGTCGTCTGACATGACAACAGCGCGTTACGGGCAGGAGTCCGGGGACGCGCACAAGGAAAGGCAGGTCATGGCATGGGCATCATCAGCTGGATCGTCCTCGGGCTGCTCGCCGGGATCGTCGCCAAGATCCTGCTGCCGGGCCGCGACCCGGGCGGACTGATCGGCACCACCCTCATCGGCGTCGCCGGCGCCTTCGTCGGCGGCTGGATATCGTCCCGCTTCCTAGACCGGCCGATCACCAAGGACTTCTACGACGGTGCCACCTGGGTGTCCGCGATCGGCGGTGCACTCGTCCTGCTGATCGCGTACCGCATCCTCTTCGGCCACTCGCGTTCCCGCTGAGGGCTTGCCGCGAAAGTGCGCTTCACAGCGACTCGTCGAGGACCGGCGGGCGGGACCGGCCCGTCGCGGGCCCGGGGCCCCGGGCCCGCCGGAGCCCTCAGCCGGGAGCCGTCAGTCCCGCAGCCCGGTCTCCCGCAGGGTCACGTTCAGCCGGCCGGCCAGCCCCAGCGCGGGATCGGCCGTGCCCGGACGGACCCCCGGAACTCCGTGGTACGCGAAGCGGGACGCCCCGCCGAAGACGAACAGATCCCCGGACGCCAGCTCCACGTCCGTGTACGGCCGGCCCCGGTTCCCGGTGTTCCCGAACCGGAAGACGCAGGTGTCGCCGATGCTGAGCGACACCACCGGGGCGCCGGACCTCTCGTCCTTGTCCTGGTGCATGCCCATCCTGGCCGCGCCGTCGTAGAAGTTGACCAGCGCGGTGTCCGGCGCGTACGGCCTGCCGCTCCCGTCGCCGGCCCCCGGGTCGCCGTACGCGGCGGTCAGCGCATCCCGTCCCAGCTCCGCCAGCCAGCCGGGGAACCCGACGACCCGCGCGCCGTTCACGTCGTCGGCCGTCCGCGTGTACCGGTACGGCTGCCAATGCCAGCCCACGCAGACCGTGCGCACCGACATCACCCCGCCCCGGGGAAGCCTGGTGTGCCGGAGCGGGACCGGCCCGCGCGCCCACTCCCGGCACGCCTCGACCAGTTCGCGCTGCCGGGCCGGGGACAGCCAGCCGGGGACGTGCACCGCCCCCGGTGCCACCTCGGCCCGCTCGCGCGGGAACAGCCCCGCAGTCATGGCGCCGGTGCGCCTTCCGGTCCGCTCGCGTTCATGGCGCCAGTGCGCCTTCCAGCCCGAGGAGCCACTCCTTGCTCGGCAACCCGCCCGCGTACCCGCGCAGTGCGCCGTCGGCGCCGATCACCCGGTGGCACGGCCGCA
Source organism: Streptomyces tirandamycinicus (assembly GCF_003097515.1). NCBI lineage: Bacteria > Bacillati > Actinomycetota > Actinomycetes > Kitasatosporales > Streptomycetaceae > Streptomyces > Streptomyces tirandamycinicus. The sequence continues at coordinate 3,979,800 of NZ_CP029188.1, forward strand.
CGACCAGAAGCGGATTCCGGCCGATCGCCGTCCCCACGGCCCTCACCCCGGCCCCCGCGGCGCCGACCCGCTCGGCGATCCGGCCGTAGCTCGCCGTCCGGCCGTACGGAATCTCCTCCACCGCCCGCCAGACACGCTGCTGGAAGTCCGTGCCGGCGCCCGGCGCGAACTCGATCGAGAAGCACGTCAGCTCCCCGGAGAAGTAGGCCCGGAGCTGCTCGGCGATCTCCTCGAACGCCCCCGGCGCGAGCCGCCGGCCGTTCCGCGCCTCCGCCGCACCCTTCTGCCCCGGCAGCGAGAGCGAGACGAGCGCGGTCCCGCCGGCGGCGGTCGCGGACTCCTCGCCGGTCAGAACCAGCTCGCCGAGCGGGCTGTCGACCGTCGCGTACACCGTCATGGCTCTTCCTCTCCGCCGTGGGTCCGCCCTCCACGGCCCGCACCTACGAGTCTGCGGCGTGGGCGGCGCCCGGTCTGGCGAAAATCCGACATCGCTCCGGACCGCCCGGAACACGCGGCGGGGGTGGTGCGGCCCGGCCGCACCACCCCCGGGTGCCCGTCGCCGCCGGGCCGGACGGCTCGGCGGTGGCCACGGCTCAGCGGTAGTTCACGAACTGCAGGGCGAAGTCGAAGTCCTTGCCCTTCAGCAGCGCGATGACGGCCTGCAGGTCGTCCCGGCTCTTCGAGCTGACCCGAAGCTCGTCGCCCTGAACCTGGGCCTTGACGCCCTTGGGGCCCTCGTCGCGGATGGTCTTGGCGACCTTCTTCGCGTTCTCCTGCGAGATGCCCTCCTGGATCGAGGCGAAGATCTTGTACTCCTTGCCGGAGAGCTGCGGCTCGCCGGCCTCCAGTACCTTCAGCGAGATGCCGCGCTTGATCAGCTTGGACTGGAAGATGTCGAGGATCGCCTTGACCCGCTCCTCGCCGCTCGCCTGCATCAGGATCTTCTCGCCCGACCACTCGATGGTCGCGCCGGTGCCCTTGAAGTCGTAGCGCTGCGAGATCTCCTTGGCGGCCTGGTTGAGGGCGTTGTCGACCTCCTGCCGCTCGACCTTCGAGACGATGTCGAAACTGGAGTCGGCCATGTCCTGTGGCTCCTTGTATCGAGTGGGTAGACGCACGGCCGGATGCCCGGACCGCCACGGCAAAGCCTAGCCACCCGCGTCCGCCGTGGGCGCTGATCAATCCGGTGGCGGAGCACCCCTGGGGATCGGGTATCGTTTACGTCGTTGCCACGGAGCGCCACGCGAAAGCGGCTCCAGAGCGACATCCCATGGCGGTGTGCCCGAGTGGCCAATGGGAGCGGACTGTAAATCCGTCGGCTTAGCCTACCCAGGTTCGAATCCTGGCGCCGCCACGCGAAGTGAGACCCCCGTTGACCTGCGGAAACGCAGGACGGCGGGGGTCTTCTCGTTGCCTCGGGGCGACCTTTCGATCGGAATCGAAAACGGGGGACCTGTCTCACTCTGTTCCGCCCGGATCTGGGCGCTGACCAGCGCGTGCGGGCCATGCGCGGGCCAAGTCGTAAGGGCTCCGCTCGGCGACGCATGCTGCCTCTGCTCACGTCTCTCGCCCCTCGCACAGTCAAGATCACCGCGTGGGACCGTCTGCGCGACCTACCACCGCCGTGCCAGCAGAGGCTCAGCGAAATGGAGTGAGCGCGGTGGCGGTATCGCGCATAAGCGGGATTACGGGGCGGAGTATTCGATCATGAAAGCAGGGTCAGTGGCAGAGCTCACCGCTTGGTCTGGCCTTGAACCGCCTCTCACCGCCGATCTCGGCATCCGCCTTCGGCGCGTACGGCCCTTCCGGGACGATGTCGGACGTGCAGACTGAAGCCATTGCAGCCCTGGCCGCCTCGGGCGCGGCAGTCCTCGGTGTACCCGCCGCTCTCGTCGTCGGAATGCGCCAGGCGCGTGCCGCGCATCGTGCCGCTGAGCTCACCGCCCACGCCGCCCATAGCCAGGCCCGTAAGTCGGCGCGACGCGAGGCCTCCGTGGCATTCGTCCTGGCCGCTGAGGCCGCCTTTGACGAGTGCATGCGCATGTTTGAGAGCAGGGACCCCATTGAGGAGTACTTGGATCCCATCATGAAGCGTGTATTAGGAGATGTGAGCCGGGCTTGCACGGTGATTCGCCTGGAGGGCCCCGAGGAACTCGCACAGAAGGCGACCACGGTCATGCATGCGCTGCACGCACTCGCCAGGCGTGGAGCCCGCAGGCAACGCACCGCTCATGCCTGGCATGCCCTCAAGCAAGCAGCCGAAAGCAGCGACGCGATCTCGGCAGCCATCGGTGAGCTCTGCGAGGCTTCTGGGCCGGACGACCCCAGAGTGAGCGCAGCGTGGCAGACCATCGCCGACGCCGGCATAGTCACACCGCGGTTGGTATCCCCGCTGCGTGGGGGCCTCCGTATCGGCGGCCCTCAGCCCGCTATCAAGCCCGTTGGCATGTTGGAAGCACGCGACCAGGTCATGAAGACGCTCAAGGTCTTCATCGACGCTGTACGGGCGCACCTCGACGAAGCGCCCGTAGGCCGCACTTGACCTGTGGAAACGCAGTGCGCAAGGGCTCACTGAAGCGTGCAATCACGCAGGACTTCCCGGATTGGGTGGAGTCGCGCCAGAAATCGAGCACCCCGACGAACTCCTGCAGACGTACGGCACCGGCCGAGAGCCGTCGGGCGTCGTGCCAGGAGCTGTCGGCCGGGCCCCGGTCGAGGCGGGCGACCGCGCCGGCGCGATCCCTGACGGACGGGTGCCGCGGTCGCTCTCGCTACGGTGGGATCAATAGCCAAGAAGTCTGTCTACCACAGGCGTTGATTAGTTGGTGGGCGCCTAGGGTCTGTTGCGAAAGTTGATCTTCATCATTCATGATCACGTCCTGTGGGACGTGGGGATCTGACGAACGGCCAGTGGGCCCGACTTGAGCCGCTGCTGCCGCGGGGCATCAAGCCGGGTCGGCCGCAGGTGTGGACGCGGCGGCAGTTGATAGACGGCATACGGTGGCGGACCCGGACCGGTGCTCCCTGGCGGGATGTGCCCGCGCGTTATGGGCCATGGGACCGGGTCTATGACCTGTTCCGACGCTGGCAGCGGGATGGCACCTGGGCCCGCATCCTGACCCAGCTCCAGGCCGAGGCCGACGCGAAGGGTCTGATCACCTGGGACGTGAACGTCGACTCCACCGTCTGCCGAGCCCATCAGCACGCCGCCGGAGCGGCGAAAAGGGGGATCTCCAGAAGGAACCGCCTGGCGGGATCTTCATCGAGCCGGCCGACCACGGCCTCGGACGCTCCCGCGGCGGACTGACCAGCAAGATTCACCTCGCGGTCGAGCAGGGGCAGAAGCCCTTGTCCGTGGTGATCACCGCCGGGCAGCGGGGCGACTCCCCGCAGTTCGAGCCGGTCCTGGAAGCCATCCGGGTTCCCCGGCTGGGTCTCGGCAGGCCACGCAAGCGCCCGGACCGAGTCCGGGCCGACAAGGCGTACGACTCCCGCCGCAATCGCTCTTACCTGCGCAGACGCGGGATCAAGGCCACCATCCCGGTTCCGGCGGACCGGGTCCGCAACCGCCTCAAGCGTGGATCGCGTGGCGGCCGGCCGCCGACGTTCGACAAGGACGACTACAAGCAGCGGCACGCGGTCGAGTGCGGGATCAACCGGCTCAAGCGCCACCGGGCCGTCGCCACACGGTACGTCCGCTATGAAGCGACCGTGCTGATCGCAGCCATCAACGAATGGCTCTGAGCTCCGTAAATGCTTCGGTGGCACCAACTGTCGGGCAGTAGCGTGCCCCCATGCAGATCAGCGTTCAGGTTCGGACATTCACAGGCGCCGTCGAAGCCACGTGCGTGCATCCATCCATCGCTGACCTGTGCAGACGGGCGGAGAGTCAGAACCTGCCCATGCTCGGATGCGTCGATCCCTGCGACGACACCGTGTTCAACCGATCGCAGCTCAGAGTCCTCATCCCGGAACTCCGGGCCTTGGCGAACGGCTCAGCCGCCGAAGAAGCCGAGGCGGTGCACGAAATCCTTGTGCTGACTGCTCAAGTCGAGCGCAAGGCTCACCGGTATCTCGTCTTCAACGGCGACTGACGGCGCCACTTTCACAACAGGCCCTAGTCCGCAGGGACCTCCAGCCCGTACGGCTCAGGCAGCTCTACCTTTCGGCAGCGGGTTGCTCCTCCCATTCGTAGGGTGAGGACGCCCAGGGGAGCCGGGTGTGGCTATCAGGCAGCTGCCGATCGTGGCTTTGAAGGCTTGGCCGCCCGGCTCCCCACGACGACTCGGCCGCCGATTAGGAAGTGCGAACAAGTCGCTGTGTAGAGCAATGCCGGCGAGGTCGTCCGTGGCACGAACAGAACGAATACGTACGTCAGGAGCACGATGAGCCGGATATGGGTGGGGATCGACAGCGGCAAGGGCCACCATCACGGCCTCGCCCTGGACACGGACGGCAAGACGCTGCTGTCGCGCCGGGTGGCCAACGACGAGCCCGAGCTGCTGAAGCTGATCGGAGACGTCCTGGACCTCGCCGACGGCCGCCACGTCACCTGGGCCATCGACATGACCGGCGGGGAACCGGCCCTGCTGCTGGCCCTGCTGGTCAGCCACGGCCAGGAAATCCTCTACATGTCCGGCAGGCTGGTCAACCGAGCGTCCGACGGCTACCGCGGCGAGGGCAAGACCGACGCCCGCGACGCCTACGTCATCGCCGACCAGGCCAGAATGCGCCGCGACCTGCGCCCCATCCGCCCAGGCGACGAAGCCACGATCGAGCTGAAGCTGCTGACCGGACGCAGAGCTGACCTGGTCGAGGACCGGACCCGCTCCGTCAACCGCCTGCGCGGCACCCTGCTGAGCATGTTCCCGGCCCTGGAACGGGCCCTGGACCTGACCAACACGGGCCCGTTGAAGCTGCTGACGGGCTACCAGACCCCTGCCGCGATCCGCCGCACCGGAACCGCACGGCTGACGACGTGGCTGGCCAACCGCAAGGTCCGAAACGCCAGAGCCCTGGCCGAAGCCGCCGTGGAGGCCGCCGAACGCCAGCACACCGCCGTCCCCGGGGAGAAGACCATCGCGAAGCTGGTCCACACCCTGGCCGGGGAGGTGATGACCCTCAACGAGCAGATCTCGGAACTGGACAAGCTCATCGAGGGCCGGTTTCGCGAGCACGAACTCGCCGACATCCTCCTGAGCGTCCCCGGCATCGGCGCGACCCTCGGCGCCGAGTTCCTCGCCGCCATCGGCGGCGGCCTGGACGAGTTCGACTCCCCTGACTCCTTGGCGGCCTTCGCCGGCGTTGCCCCCGCGCCTCACGACTCGGGCAAGGTCAGCGGCAACCTCCACCGGCCCATGACCTATCACCGAAGACTCCAGCGCGTCTTCTACACCTCCGCGCTCGTCAGCGTCCGCTACGACCCGAACTCGCGGAAGTTCTACGACCGCAAACGCGCCGAGGGCAAGAAACACATCCAGTCCGTGCTGGCCCTGGCCCGCCGACGCGTCAACGTCATCTGGGCACTGATCCGTGACCGACGGTGCTACGAGGTGACACCACCAGTCACTAACGCTGCTTGACAACACCATTAGGAAGCTCTCTCGGCTTCGTCCTGGTCGAGAGGTGCAGTGCCTGGTCGGGTGCCTCGGCTTTTGAGAGCCTGCCGGGCGGCGGGCGAGCAGGTCGGCGCGACCCTGTGGTGCCCAGAGAAGCCTCTGTCCGCTCCGGCAGCGCGTACCGCGTCAAGGCCTCAGGTAGCCCGCAAGCGCTCCTCGGACACGCGATCGCTGTCCACGTCAGGGTTGGTAGACACGTCTAGACCGAACAGGGCGTAGACGCGGACGAGCGCTTCATACGCGTCCCGTTCAGGATCACCGTCGGCCGGCCAGGACTGGTCCCACGAGTCCGCGCTGGCTGCCGAGGCATCACTGAGGAACGCTTGGAGGCCGCTGCCTCCCGGGCCCAGGGAGCGTGGCCTGTCGCCCTGGAAACGGCGTGTCACGACGCGGTGCTGCCAGGGGCCCGCCACCCGTGGCGCGACCAGCCTGTCGGCGATTCGGAAGTACTCCAGCGTCATCTCGGTCAACACATGCACGTTCAGGCGCTGCGCCCAGGCGCTGTCGTTCATGGCCCAGCACAGCATGTCCGAGGTCGCCGTCGCTCCGGCCGTGACAAGTCCGTCTGGACGCACCCACACCGCGCAGCGTGTGCGGCCTAGGTACAGGCCGCCGTTGAGCGTCTGCAGACGTCCGGTGCTGTCCTGGAAATTGAAGCCCGAGGGGCGAAGGACATCCTGATATTTGAGGCCCCTCTTGATCCCGTCGTTGCTGTGGAGACCGGGCAATATGCCCGTGACCGGCCGTGCGGGGAAGCTCTGCCAGAAGAGCACGGGGGCCTCCTCCCAGTCCTGGCGCTGCTCGAGCTCATCCAGGACCTGGTCGGCTTGCTCGCCCCACTCGGCGCCCGGCGGTGCAAGAGCTGCGCCGACCGCTGCAGCGTCCCGAGCGCGCACGCCCTCGTTGATGAGCTGGTACACGTCTTCCGAAGGCATATAGACCGTCCGGTCGCCGTGCCGCACGGGGACCGCGAGCCCGTCGACGAACCGCTCTTTGTCATTGATCATCCGTCGGACTAGGACATAGCGCGACGGTTCGGGTACCGGCTCGACCTCGATCACCAGGTAGTAGTGATCCGCTTCCGCAGCGCTCCGGGCGGGGTCGTGGTACCAGTGGTGGCTGACGGCGACGCGAGGGCGCAGGTACTCGTTCAGCGTATCGACGTACTTGACAACGTCCACCCGGCTCTGTGGGAAGGGGCGGAGGTCGGTGGCGACCTCTAGCGCCTGGTTGTTCTTCTTCTCTGCGACCACGCCCAGCACGAGCAGCCCACCGTGGGCGTTGGCGAAGGCCGCCACGTCCTTGCACAGCTCGTACTTGCCCTTGTCGGATGCCAGGTCGTATGGGGACCGCTTGAAGTCCACCCACGAGGCCTCGGCCACGCCGAGGAGGTCATCGGGGCGGCCAGCGGCCAGCGCTTCGATCAGTGCCGAACGACTCAGAGAAGCCACGCGGTGAGCGTACGCGTCGGCTTGCGCGGGCGTTGGGTCATTGACAACACCCCTGCTCGATATCTCCACTCGGCGCGGCTCAGCCAGACGACAGGAACGTGCCCCACACGAGAGTAGGAGTCGTCCGTGGACGTAGGCTGGCGCTCGATCCGGTACAGGGACGGGGCAAGCAGTTCCTAGGGGCCGGGATTCGGCACGGGGCCGGAGAACAGCTGCGAATGGGCGTGTTAGCTTCCTTGCCGTGGTGGACCACCAGGATGAGACCAGGGCGGCCTACGACGGGATCGTCGAGCTGTATGCGTCGATGTTCGCTGATCGGCTGGAAACGCAGCCCTTCGCCCGAGCTATGGTCGGCACCTTCGCCGAGCAGGTGCGCGGGACGGGGAACCTGCAAGTAGCCGACGTCGGGTGCGGGCCCGGACATCTGACGGCCATGCTGCACGACTTGGGGCTGGACGCCTTCGGGGTCGACCTCTCCCCGGCCATGGTGGACCACGCCCGGCGGGCCCATCCGGCGCTGCTATTCGACGAGGCCCGGATGGAGGCCCTACCAATCGAGGACGGCGCCCTCGGCGGCGTGCTGGCCCACTACTCGATGATCCACACCCCTCCTGGGGAACTACCCGCGCTGCTCACCGAGCAGGCGCGGGTCCTGGCACCAGGAGGCCTCCTCCTGGTCTCGTTCTTCGCGACCAACGGACCCGAGCCGGTCCGATTCGACCACAAGGTGACGCCCGCCTATAGCTGGCCGGCGGACCGGTTCGCCGAGCTGCTGGCTGGAGCCGGGATCGTCACGTTCGCCCGGCTGCTCCACGACCCGGCCTCTGAGCGGGGCTTCCTCGACGCCCACTTGCTGGCCCGCCTCCGCTAGAGCATGGCCCATACATTGGCCTCTTACTGGTGAGCTCGCGTATTCAACTGTCGCCAGTTCCCCGAGGAACCCAGCCCACTGGTGACCGTGTGTGATCTCCAACGGCGTATCGACTCCGGGTGAGCTGCTTGTGCTGGTCCGGGGCCGGTGGCGTTCAGCGACGCTCGGCGAGGACCTGCCGCCGGGGTCCTCCGGCGTCGCCGGGGCCGCTTGGGCCTCAACCCCGGGCAGCCGTCATTCAGCGGTACTGCTCCGGAATTTCCATCTCGTCTGAACCGTCGGAGATGTACCCCACCCCCGGGTTCACGACCTCGGCAACGACGATCCAGGGTCTATGCCCCTCCACTTCGCAGACCGCGTGCAGGCGCAGTTTCGCCTCCCAGTACCCGTCCACCCAGTCTCCCGGGTCTTGGAACCAGCTCGGCGGCTCGGAGTTATCCATCTGCCGGTGCACGAAGTTGCCGCGCTCCAGGCTCCGGATAATGCACTGGCGGCCGGGCGCGGCAACCCCGTCGACCCCGGGGCTGAATCGGGCGGGCCCCCAGATCACCGACGGCAGCTCCGTACGCATAGCTTCGTCGTAATGCGGTCTGGCTGAGTGATCCCGTCCGGCCTCGTCGCGCACCGTGAGGGTGATCGTGTCGAGGTGATCCAGGCCGACCGGGCCGGCGAGTGTGGTGGTGAGCCTCAGGCGGTTGGAGCCCACGCGGATCAGGCTGAAGGTCAGCTTAGGAGTCAACTCGCGGTGCCAGCGGTCTCGTTCGATCTGCGCCACCTCTCGCGCGGTGTCAGCCGAGTCCGCAGCGGCCGCCGCCGCTTTGCGGGTCGTCCAGTACGCCATGACCGCGGCGACCACCACCCCGACCGCGGTAACAATGGCACCGAACGCCGTCCAGTCGTCAGTGTTCATGGCGCCGGACCGTAGCAGCAGCCTAGGTTCTCCACATGGACTCAGGAGACTGGATCGCTCTGATCGCGGTCGTTGTGTCGGTCGGCGCCGCCTTCATCAGCGCATGGCAGGCCCGGATCGCTCGCACGTCCGCAGATAGTCAGATGGAGATGGCCAAGCGGGTGCACCGCGAACAAAACGAGCCCTACGTCGTCGTGGACATCGAGCCCTACCAGCCAGGCTCCCCAGCCATGGTCCTGGTCATTGAGAACATCGGCCCCACGGTAGCCAGAAACGTGCGGATCAGTTGCGACCCGCCGATCGTCTCAAATTGGGGCGATGACCTGACCGCAACCCTGCAACAGATCATGTCGCAGCCCATCTCAGCGCTGCCTCCCCGAAGGCGCCTCGTCTATCTCTTCGACGACCACGACCGGTGGCGTACCGACCTCCCGACCGCCTACACGTTCACTGTTCAATGCGATGGACCTGAAGGCGCAGTGGAGGCGTTGGAGTACATGATCGATTTCGGTTTTTGGGGGGACTCGCTGATTGGCGAGCGGCCTACCAAGCGGCTGGAGGAGGAGCTAGACAGCATCAGCACTGTGCTGGGCAAGCTGACCGACAGTTACAAGCTGGCTGCTGCCCCAATGATCAGGGAGGAACGGCAACGTCAGGCGGACGCGTTCAGGGAACGAAGAAACCGGGTACCTCGTCCCCCCTCGCCAGACCTTCCGAGCGGATCGCCAGACGCCTGAACTGGTGCGGGTAGCTCAGGGCAGGTCAGCACTGCGCCTTCGTGGCTGCCGACCGGCCTTGGTACTGATGGACTCGCGTAATCAACTGTCGCCGGGTCCCCGAGGAGTCCAGCCCGCTGGTGACCTTCCGTGATCTCCTTGGGCGTATCGGCTCCACGTGCCGCCGGTCTCGTTGCGGAGCCGGGTGGTGGTCTTGTGGTGGTAGCCGAGCGCGTCCGCGACCACGGGGGCGGGCATGTCGAGGAGCTGCTGGCGGATGGCGGCGCCGCGGGCAGCTGCGGCCGGGATCCCGATCTCGTTCAGCAGAGCGGACAGGTGATCGGGGCGGAACGGCTGGCCGGCCCTGCGGCCGGGGAAGAGCCAGCCGGACGCGGGGGTTGGTGGCGGTGTTCATGTTGTCGCGGTGTGCGATGTGTTCCAGCAGCAGGTCCACGACCGGCTCGGGGATCGGCGAGGGTGACTTCCCGAGCCGTAGCAGCACGGTGTCGCCGTCGCGGATGACGTCGTCGAGGGTGAGTCGGACGATGCGGCTCACGGGCTGCGCGTAGGGGAGCACGATGACTCCGGCGACTCGGAGCCTCATCGGTGTCTCCGTGTCGGTCAGTAGTCGGCCGAGGGCGTCGAGGCGCTCGTCGTCGCTCATTGCGGCCCGCCGGGAGACCTTCATGGCCGGAACAGAGAGGAAGCCTGGGCAGCGGTGGGTCTGCATGGCCCAGTTGAGGAAGGCTCGCAAGCAGGTGCGGCCGTGTTCCGTGTTCTCGGCCCGCCACGCGTCGATGTCGAGCTGGCCACAGGACGCGAGGTTGGTGTTCCGCTTGCCGAGCCAGTGCAGGAAGGCGGTCGCGTACTTGATTTGCTCGGCGGCGAACCGGCGGATGCTCGGTGTGATGTGGCTCCGGTCAGTGCGGGCCCGCAGCCGGGCGCCGACGAGGGCGGGCTTCGTCCATCAAGCGGCCGATTACCTCCGGCACCTGCGCGATGGCGACGGCGCACCCGGATCACCGTGGGCAGCACGGGGGCTGCGATGGCTACCGCGGTGGTTATCCCCACCATCTCCGAGCGCGAGTTGAGCTTGCTGGCTCGCGCAGTGCGGGAAGGGCTGCGGGGCTGGCGCACTTGGCCAGCCCCGCTCGGTGTTGTGGTAGCCCTCTAGGAGGTGGTGCTCCACTCTTCGAGGGCGGCGTCGATGCGCCTGTTTGCCCGACCCTGGGACTGAGCCAAGACCTTGGCGTAGATCCGGAACATGACGGCGAGGCTGTGGCCAGCCCGACGGGCGCACTCTGCCGGGTCCACTCCTGAGCTGAGCCAGAACGAGATGCCCGCGTGTCGTAGGTCGTATGGTCGCTTGGCGAGCAGGGAGCCCCGTTCAGCATCGGAGAGGGCCTTCTCACGGGCTCTGGCCCACACTTCGCCGTATCCGCTCTCTTGGACCACGCCACCGCGCAGGGTCTGGAAGACCCTGCCGTCCTTCGCCGTGCCATGTTCCTTGAGGTGCTGGCGAAGCACCTGGACGAAGACGGGCGGGATGGGCACTGGCCGGGATTCGTTTGGTGCCCGCCACTTCAGGCTTCGCTGGTCGTGGGCGGTGCCGGCATCCGTCCAGTCACGGCCAACGCGTACGAGCCCGCGGCGGAGAGTGAGGGTGCCCCAGCCCTGCTCCGGGAGGTGGCACTGGTCGGCCCGGAGATTAATGACTTCAGAGGGGCGCATGGCCGCGTGATACATGCAGCCGAAGAACGCCTCCAGGCTCGCTCCTCGCTCGCCCTGCTCGCGGACAGCCTGCAGGAGGCGGCGGATCTGGCGGGGGTTCGCAACGGCCTCCGGGTCTACCTCTTCCGACGTCCGGGGTGGGGTCCAGCTCACCGACGACAGCGGATTGGTCATGGTGGAGAAGTACTTGGACTCCGCCGCGTACGTGAGGGCCTGGTTGAAGCAGACCCGCTTGCGGCGAGCGGTTCTCGCTGCTGCCGGCTTCCCATCGAGTTTCGTGCTGAGCGCGTGGAGGGCTTTGCGCAGCACGAGCGGGTCCTCGAGGTCGGAGACCGAGACGGACTGCTTCTTCACCCACTCCAGAGCTTCGCGCCACTCGGCAGGAGGCTGCTGTTCGCGAGCCTTCTTGTTGTAGGACCAGCTGTAGAGGGCGCGTCGGAGTATTCGGGCGTCTGGGCGGCCGGCCTCCGTCTTCACCAAGGCAGGCGTGATGGTGGCCAGTGCGTCGGCGAGCCCGGGTCGGGACTTGGCAGGGGTGCTCTCCCACCTCATGTCGATGAACTTCAGGGTGTGCTCGTACCAGGTAACGGCCTGCTTGCGCTTGCGCAGTTCGGAGGCAGGAAGCCGCGTTTCCAGATCGAAGGGTTCGCCGTTTCGGGCCGCTGTGATGAGTTCGGCCTTGCGGCTCTCAGCCAGTGGCTTCGTGAGGTAGGACTCGGACTTTTCTCTGCCGCCCACGGACCACCGGACTTCGAAGGGCTTTCGGCGGCCGGCGCGTTCGCGGATGTCCCAGAAGCGGACGTCGTAGCTCGTGGGCATCAGTGGACGGGCTCCTCGCAGCTCTCCAGCCACGCGTCGAATTCGCGTCGGCGAAAGCGCAGTTGTCCGTTGGGCAGCTTGATGTAGCGAGGTGCCTTCCCGCGGGCGCGCATGCGGTAGAAGGCGGCACGGGACATGCCGAGTTCGTCCAGGACGTCGGCGAGCTTCATGTGCGGTTCTCGGCGCAAGGCGATCAGTCCCCCTTGGAGATCTGCGGGTTGTCGATGGGCGTGGCGACGGTGAGGTAGAGCCGTACGAGGCGGCTGGGCGGTCGGTCGGGGTAGGGCTGGCTGGTGTCGAGGACGTCCAGCACGCGCGCGAGCTGCTGGGCTGTGCGGAGGCATTCGAGTTCGGTGCCGTGGAGGCGGATTCGCATGGCAGGGACTCCAAGCGGTGGTTTCGGCCGATGGGTGTTGTGCGCGGAGCGTGAGCGGCCAGGCGGCGGACGAGGGCCGGGACCGGAAGGTGTCAGCAACGTCAGCAGAAGTCGTCTACCTGCAGCCTTGGTGCGCTGACTGCTGTCAGCAGGCGTCAGCAGCGTCAGCGAATGCCGGTACTTCTGCTGACGTTGCTGACCCTTGCTGACTTCCCGTCCCCAGGTGTTCTCGCTGGTCGGCGACTTTTGCTGACGTTGCTGACGGTTAGCGGCCATCGGAACCGCCCTCAGAGGCGTGGAGGGAGGGGTGGACACGGTAGGTAGCGGTGGGCGGGCGCCAGGGCTGTCCGGTCTTCGTCGGTTCGTCGGCGCGGAGGTAGCCGTGGGATTCGAGGAGCGCGAGGGCGGGCTCGACCTGGGCGACGGTGCGGAATCGTCGGGAGGCGGCGACGGCGTCGCGGCGCTTGATGGCGGTGCGCCAGGTGCCGTCGGCCTTGGGCCGGCGGAGCCAGGCGAGGATGGTCTGCGCGGCTTCGGTAGCAGGGTCGGAGCCGATGAGGTCGAAGACCGCCAGGGCGTGGTCGGTGTAGTAGCGGGTGATCTCGGCAGCACGGGTGACTGCGTCTTCGCCCACGGGGCGGCCCCAGGCGTCGGATCCGACGTGGTCACTGAGGTGGAGGAGTGCGGCGACGCGGGCGGTGGCGCCGACCCACTTGCCCGCCCAGTCGAGCAGGTGGGAGAGCCGCTGGTCGGGGCGAAGCGAGGCCTCGAGTTCCTCCTGCAGCCTCTCGATGGCGTGATCGGCCTGCGCCGACATGGGCACGGTCACGGGCTCGGGCAGGGCGTAAAGGGTGCGCAGGAGGCTTGTGAGGCGATTGCTGTACTGCTGAGCGACGGGCTCGGGGACGGGAGCAGTGCGGGTCTTGCGGTAACCGAGATTCGAGGCAGGCAGGGCGAACAGGAAGCGGGCGAGCAGGCCCCGGTCGCGGGCGCCGTGTGCGTCGGCGAGGTCCTGCAGGACGGCGGGCTGCGGCGTGACGCCAATAGTGAGCGCGGGTTTGTCGACAGAGGGCTGTTCGCGGGTGATGCGGTCGGTCTGCAGTCGCTCGCCCTTGTGGGCCTGGAGGAAGACTCCGAGGTTGGGCTTGGCGCTGTAGCGGCCGGCGATGATGTCGAACAGGTCGCCTTCGGGCGAGAGCGCCGCGAGGCAGCGGTGTACGGCGAGTTGCTGGGCGAGCGGTTCGGGGGTGATGTCGCCCGACACCGTGAGCCGAGGGACCGGCGGGACGTGGATCTCGTCAGCGAGCATGCGAGCCCCGGAGGCTTCGGCGACGAGGGCGGTGCGGTCGATGCCGTCGCCAGGTTTGCGCGCCTTGGCCATGAGGGCTTCGGCTTCGGCTTCCGCGGCGTCCTTGGCGGTCTGGGCCTCGATGCGCGAGGCGCGGGATTCCTCCTGGAGCTGCTTCTCCACCTCGTAGACCGGCGCGGTCATCGCAGCGAAGACATCGGACTTGCGGGAGGCCGGGGGCATAGCGCACACCAGGTAGAGGTTCGTCTGCTCGGTCCAGCCCGGCCGGACCTGGACGTGCACGCGTCCGCCCGCAGCCGTGGAGAGCGCGGCCAGACCCATGGTGGCGGCGAGGTCCGGCGGAGTCTGGGTGAACTCGGCTACCGCCGCGACGGTCTCAGCAACCCATGGCGGCAGGGCACCGACGGGGAATGTGGGAAGCGGACCATGGGTGCCGAGAGGGATCGGGTCGGGCCACTTCTGGGTGTCGCGCAGCGCGGCGAGCTCCCGCTCGGCGTCGGCGGCGATCTGTCCGGCGCTGCTGCTGCCGCTCCGAGCCCGTGCCATCGTGCGGGTGGCGGTCTCGATGAGTCTGCGTTCCGCGGCCTTCTCCGCGACGATCTCCGCGTAGTAGCCACCATTTGCTGCGGTCGGCACGGCCTGAACGAGGATGTGGAGGTAGGTAGCGCCGCCCACCCGGTGGAGGTCTCCTGCCTTCTGCAGGTAGTTCGTGACCGTGATGACGTCGATCGGGCGCCCACTGTTGCGCATGTCGACGATCGCGGCGTGGATGGTGGCATGGGCCGGTTCGTAGTAGTCATCGGGGCCGATGAACCTGGTGACTTCGGCGAAGGCGTCAAACGTGGGGCTGGGCAGGAGCATGGCGCCTAGAGCGGCCTGTTCGGCATCCTTGTCGTTCGGTGGGGAACCCGCGAGGTCGTCAGCTCTGGTGTGCAGAGGGCGGACGTTGCCGTACTCGCCGTGCGGCTGTTCGGTCACTGGGTGCTGGGCCCTTTCCCTGGTCGTGCTGTGTCAGGTCGTCTCGGAGCGGTCTTGATCAATGCCTCTGCATGTAGGTACGTCTGCGGGCGAAATCTGTGACACCTGTGGCGTCGCGCTGCCCTGGCGGCGGCGTTTGCGCATGACGCGCGCGCACGCGTAGGGCGGTCCAGAAAGTCCAGAAACCCTCGGCGCTCGGCCGCCCGCTGCTGGACGTCAGGGGCGTCAGCCAAGCGGCGTCGGACGCGTCTGACGGGGGTCGCGCGCACGTATGACCTGTGCGTTTGGGGCCCGCTGCCGTCCGGGCTGTCAGACGCGTCCGACGCGTCAGGGCCGTCAGGCGGCTTCGTCTTCGCGGATGATCCGGTAGACGCCGGTCTCGTTGGTCTCAGCGAGTCGGCCAGCCATGACGAAGTTGGCGACCTGGCTGGAGACCCAGGGGCGGGAGCGGCCGTGGCGGTCGCAGTGCTCCATGAAGTCGGAGGGACGGACGATGGTGCGACCTTCGGCTTCGAACTCGTCGAGCATCTCTGCCATGGCCTGGCGGGCCTGGGCTGGGGTGAGGTCGACCTTCTGCTTGGCGGAGGGACGTTCGGCGAGCTGGATCACGCCGCTCGGTTCGGGGAGTTCGGCCTCGGGGTCGATGGCGTCCAGGTCCTCGTCATGGTCGTCGTCCGTGTCGGGCTCGTCGAGGTCCTGGTCGTCGAAGTCTTCGGCGTCGAGGTCCTGGTCGTACGGGCTGGGGTCGATCATGGCGGTCTCCGTCGTCGGGGCGTTGTCGGCGCCGGGGATGGGGTAGCGGGTGCGCTTGGCGTAGAGACGGCCTGCGGCCTTGGATGCGGCCTCGGCCGTGATGGGGTCGCCGGCGGCCCGGGTGGCGTCGAACGCGAGGACGACCCAATCGAGGTATTCGCGGGCGGTGAGGTACGAACGGGCGGGGGTGGCCCAGAAGGTCTCGGGGATGCCGTTGGCGACCAGGTAGCAGTAGCCGGGCTTCTTGTCCTTCCAGGCGTGCGGGGCGGCCCCGGCGTCGAGGACGTCGTCGTCCAGGGCGAAGGTGGCGTCGCGGTCGTTACGCAGGCCGTACACCCAGGAGGAGCCGAGGGAGGCGCGGGTGTCGGTGGAGACCTGGTTGCCGGATGCGCGCTGCAGGGAGATGACCAAGGAGACGCCGGCGGAGCGGGCTTCCTGGGCGATTCCGGTGAAGACGTCGTCGTCGGTCTCGCGGATGGTCTTGGCGGCTTCCTCGAACCAGCCGATGAGGTAGGGCATGCCGGGGGAGCCGTCGGCCTGGGTCTTGGCGCAGGCGGGTTCCCACTGCTTGTAGCCGTACTTGGCGAGCCATCGGGTTCGGGCCGGGATGACCGCGTTGAGGGCCTCGACCATGGCCTTGGTCGACTTCATGTCGAGGGCGGCCCAATCGATTGCGGGCAGCAACGGACCGAGAGTCTGGTCGGCCTTTGCGGGGTCGGATGCCCACACGGTGACGTCGCGGCGCGTGAGGATCTCCGCCAGGGCGGTGAGCCCGCCTTCGGACTTGCCGGAGCCGGTCATCCCCATGACGAGCAGGTGCATGGCATTGCGGCCGGCCTTTGGATCGCCGGGGAAGTACATGACGGCCTCGGTGCCGTCCTCGTAGATGCCGACGTGTACGGGGTCAGCGATGGAGCCGCCCGGGTGCGAGGGGCCGGGGCAGGGGACGGTGTTCTTGAGCAAGTCGTGCGGGACGACGGTGAGCTGGACGCGGGATGCGGAGTCCGGGTCGTGGGTGAGCCGGACGGCGTTCTTCGAGACGTCCAGGGCGCTTGCGAGCAGCGGCAGGGCCTTGCTCGCGTCGTCCTGGGTGAGTTCGCCCCGAGGCAGCTGCAGGTCGAAGGTGGCCTTGTTCGGGGACACGGTCGAGCGGGTGATCTGGGCCTTGGCGAGGCCGACCTTCTCCAGCAGCCCGCCGTCAGCGCTGATGCCGCCCTCGGGATTGCGCCGCAGGATCTGTCGGATGTTCCAGGACAGGGCGAGTGCGGGTGCGCCCATGAAGTACAGGCCCGGCAGGGGACCGGAGTCGGGCCCGGCGATAGCGGCCGCCGTGAACCAGCTGGAGGACGCGGCGACCGTGATCGCGGAGTGGAGGCGGCGCTGGGCGGTGGTGGTCTTGCCCGCCCACCAGGTCGTACCGGTGAGCGCGACTGAGACGAGGGTGAGGCCGGCGGTCGCGGCGGCGCTGCCTGACCAGTAGAAGTGCGCGGGCAGGGAGGCCAGGCCGGTCCCGATCCCGGCGAGCCACGGGGGAAGATGCGGCTTGGCACGGTGGAGCAGGTATTCGGCGATGCCGCCGCTGCCGTGCGCGGCACGCAGCTGCTCTTCGTAACGCTGCTCGGGGGTGGGCTGGGACACGGCCTGGTCCTCCTGGTCGGGCTGGGTCAGCTGGTGAAGTCGAAGCGGCGGCCGGTGTGGCGCTGGCGGCTTCGGTACGGCGCGAGTTCGGGGTCGAACTCGCGCTGGAACGCTGCGTAGGTGGCGGCCATGTTCTTGGCGGTGTCGCGGGCGTCGTCAGCGGCCTTCTTGAGCTTCCGGGAGACCCTGCGGGCCCTCATCCGCGAGCCGAACGCGCGGCCTTCGGGGTCCGGGACCTCCTTGAGTACGGCGTTGAGCATTTCTGCGGCGTTGGCGAGCTCGAAGGCGAACTGCAGGAAGAGGCCACGGCCGTTCTCGCAGTAGTTGCGGATGTCGGCGTTTGAGAAGAACTCCGGGTCGGCGAGGGGGCTGTGTCCGCCGTGGCGGGCGCCGTCGCCACGGCCGGTGAACTGCTGGCCGCCCGGGCCGCCGCTGCGTGGGCCGGCCTGGCCGTTGCGGGCGGAGCCGTCGTGGACGTGGAAGTGGTACTCGCGGGTGCGGGTCCGGTTAGTGGTCCGGGTGCGGTTGTTGCCGCCTGTGTTCTGCGGACCGCCGGAGTCCTGGGTGCCGCCGAACCACGACCTTGCTCCCGTGCTGCTGTTGGCGCTGCCGCCGTGCGGGGCGCCGGACCCGTTGCCGCTGCTCGGGGGCGGAGTGAAGGACGACATCAGCGGATCTCCTCGATCGGGTCGGGGGAGGTACGGCGGAGCTGCAGCCACAGGGCCTGAGCGGCGATCGTGGCGATCAGCCACAGAAGTTCGAGCGGGCCGGCGGTGGGGCCGAAGGCGACGGCGAGCGCAGCCCAGGCCGCGGCGGCGATGCCAAGGAGCGCGAGGCCACGGCGCCAACGCCGTACGGACCGGGCCTCGGCAGGACGATGCCGGGAGGTCCACCACAGCCAGACCAGCGGTGCCGCCGTGGCAGGTGCGAGTACCAGCCCGGTCCACCAGGCGAGGACGTGGACGATCGCGGCCGCGACGAACGCGACGACGGCTATCCCGGTCGGCGCCCACGAGCGCCGCCGGTCCCACACCCAGCCGCCGACCGCGTAGGTGGCGCGGGCCGCGAGGGAGGGTTTCTCGGGAACGACCAGGATGATCGGCCCCATCTGCCGACCGCCGAAGCCGCGGCGGCGCTGGCGGGGGACACGGATCGCGGTGGCACCGGGCGGGATCTTCGCGCCCCGGGCACGGGTGCGGTTGGACATGGGAAGGGGCCCTTTCACTGGGTGGGTGAGGCGTGACGGGTGCCGAGCCGGCCGACGCGGCGCCCCATGGCGGTGGCATACGTGTTGTGGCTCGAGGCGGGACGCCACCGGCCTCCGAGGGACTTGGCGGTGTACATGGCCTCGTCGGCGGCACGCAGGCGCTCGTCCAGCGGGGCGCCGGACCGGTCGCCGGGGCGGCAGATGCCGATGGAGGCGCGAGGGACCACAGCACGGTGCCCAAGCCGGACGGGCTCAGAGAGGCACCGGGAGAGGTCGGTGATGTGGTCATCGGCTCGTTCGTCGTCGATGTGGACGACCGCGGCGAACTCGTCGCCTCCAAGCCGTCCGGCGAACCCGCCGTGG
This sequence comes from Streptomyces tirandamycinicus, assembly GCF_003097515.1. Taxonomy (NCBI): domain Bacteria; kingdom Bacillati; phylum Actinomycetota; class Actinomycetes; order Kitasatosporales; family Streptomycetaceae; genus Streptomyces; species Streptomyces tirandamycinicus. Next base: position 3,998,540 of record NZ_CP029188.1, read on the forward strand.
TCGGTGCACCACTTCCCCAGGCGTTCGCCAACGGCGGCGAGGAGTGAGTCGCCGGCCGCGTGCCCGAAGCTGTCGTTGATCTGCTTGAACCGGTCCAGGTCGAGCAGCAGCACGCTGGCGTCGGGACGGCGAAGTGCACGGTGGGCGCGGGCGGTGAACGCGGCGCGGGTGCGCAACCCGGTAAGCGGGTCGCGGCGCGCGGCGGACAGGCGTCGGGACAGCCACAGACTGTGGCCGAACCAGCCCAGTAACGACAGGGCTGCCAGGGCGTGCGGCAGGGAATCGGTCACGGTGTGGACTCCAGTTCTGCGGCGCCCGAGAGGGCGAGTACGGGCTCGGCAGCCGCCGGGGTGCGCTGCAGGGCTGCGTCGCGGATGCGGGCTGCGCGGCTGGTGCCGACGCCGTAGGTCTTGATCAGCCAGGTGGCGGACGGCTCCTGCCCGGCGGCCATCCGCTGGCGCGCAGCGTCGATCAGCTCCTGGTCGGTCTTGCCGGGCGGCAGCTCCTGTCGCTTGGGGGTGCTCTTCGCACGACGGCGGGGCTGCCGGGTGCCTGGCGCGGCAGGGGGCTTCGGCGGCGCGGGCGGCAGGGATGCTTCTTCGGCAGGCGGCGGGGACTGCTGTCCGCTGTGTGTGGCAGGGCTGCCGCCACCTGTCTGCGGCATGGGCGGCAGGGTGCGCAGGTGCGCCATGTGAACCAGCAACCCGAGCACGATGGGCGGTACTGCCGAGACCGCGACGATCAGCGGCCAGCCGACCGGGATGACCCGTGCGGCAATCGCGTGATCGACGGCATTTCCGGCGACCGACAGAACGATGGCGCCGATGGCGTTGGCCTTGGCCCAGGCGCGTGCGTGGTCGTTGCGGGTGGACTTGCCCAGCCAGACCCGTACGGCGGTCATCGCGTAGGCGTCGACGGTCAGCGGAAGCAGCCAGGACAGCTGGATCCACCAGCCGGTCCGTACGGCGAGGTCCTGCAGCGCGGCGTACGAGGAGGCCGCGGCGGCCGCGCCGACGGTGCCCATCCCGGCGTACAGCAGCCAGTCCCGGCGCACCGGCGGGCTCTCGGCAGGAGTGTCGTTGGTGTGTGTGGTCACGGCGCTCACCCGACCGCGTCGGAGATGCCGTTGGCGGTGGCGGTGAGGACCTGGGAGACCACGGACTTGGTGGTGTCGGCGACGGTGCCGGACAGGTACAGGCCGATCAGGATGCCGACGATCAGCGTGGACCAGCGGTGGCCGATGTAGGTGCACATCACGACGCCGGCCGCGATCAGGACCAGGAGGATCGAGACGGTCACCACGGGCGAGGAACCGCTCGCGGAGGCGGCGAGCACATGGGCGTTCACGGGAAGGGACTCCTTCAACCAGGAAGTGGGAGGTGTCTGGGGCCCCGCCCGGCGCGGGCGCATCTGGCCGGCGCGCGGGGCGGGAAGAGCGGGCTACCGGTCGTGCTGGGCGATCGTGAGGTCGATCAACTCGGGTGCCGTGCAGAAGCCGACGTAGGTGCCGTTGGCGTGCCAGACGTGCCAGCGCTCGGAGAACAGGCCCGGCACCAAGGCGCAAACCGCGAGGTAGGCCCGGCGGCGGATGACAGGCAGGTCGGGGATGACGACGGACTCGGGCAGCGGGAGCGGCTCGGGCATGGTCACCAGTCCTCCCCGTTCGCGGTCGGGCAGCTCGGGGTGCAGGCGCCCAGGCATACGTCGCAGGTGTCGGCGAGGTAGTCGAGCTCGCGGGCCAGCGTGTAGTCGTCGTCGACAGGCGCCTCGCGGTAGTTCCCGCACACGCACGGGATCAGCAGCGTTGCCGTGCTGTGGTGACCGACAGAGCGGCTCCGAGTGTGGTGGATCCATACGCCTTCGCCCAGGTGCGCGACCGCACACGGCCGCACGACGCTCAGCGACTCGGTCTCGGCTTCGCCCAGGCGCGGATAGCCCGCCCAGGCGGTGTCGGGCAGCACCATGGCCAGCGTCGCCGGGAAGTGGTTGCGGACGTACGAGGCGGCGCTGGCCATGGCCTCCTGGCGGTCGCGCGCCAGCTGCTCTTCCCGCTCACGCGCCCAGTTGAGCTCGACAGTCCCGCGGCTGCGGGTGGCCAGGTCCCGGAGACGGCCCATGACGCTCCCGGGCGCGGGGATGGTGTTCGGCTCGGTCATCGCAGGACTCCCTTCCGAAGCTGGGCGGGGTGGCAGGTGTGGGCACGTGCGGCCCGGCGGGCTGCGCGCTGGTTGCGGTGGGCGGGGTGCCAGCCGCACATCGGGCAGCGGGGTCGCGCGCTCATGCGACCCGCCTCCCGATCAGCGGGAGGTCGGCGGCCGCGAGGGCGGCCAGGCCGTCGTCGGTGATCTGAGGCGCGTACTCCGGGAGTGCACCGAGCTGGTCGAGGGTGTCGATCAGGACGGTGAGCGGTAGCGCGTAGCCGTCGTAGTGGGCGGTGACTGCGGCGCGAGCGGCGCTCAGCAGTTCGCTGTGGTCGTGGTGCAGCGCGGCGAGTTGGCGGCGTAGCTTGCCGTTCGCTTGAGTCAGCGAGGCGATTGTGGGCTTGGCGGTGGTGGGAAGTGTCCGGTCGGACATTGAGCGAACCTCCGAAGAAGGCGGCTGCCGGCGCGCAGACGGGCAGCGCGAAGCAGAGCCGGTGCGACCGGCAGCCGAGTCAGGAGAGGGAGTGAGGAACTTCAGCGGCGGTATCGCCCGCGGGGCTCCCGGCTGTTGACCATCGAGCGCAGCACCACCGCGCACACGGTCAGAGACATCGCGGCGACCGCGACCGAGGCGGCGACCACCGCGACCGACAGCAGCAGTGCCACCAGGGCCGTGCCGACCCCGAGCGCAATGCCCGCACCTACGGCGACCAGCGCCACGGGCGAGAGGCTGGAGCGCTGCGGGGCCGGGAGCGGCGCCTGGTCGTGAAAGCACTGCTGGACTGCGGAGACCGGAGCCTCGAACGGGATCACGCCAGAGGCCGGCGGCGCCGACGAGACGAATGTGCGTCCGAAGGCGTCGGTGAGGACGTACGGCTCACCTGGCTGGGACTGGGGAGCAGTCGGGTACGTCATGCCGCTCGTGCCTCCCTCCGACGCAGCATCCGGCGCTCATCAGCGGTCAGCCCGCCGAAGATGCCGAACCTGTCACCGCGATCCAGCGCGAGCTCCAGACACTTCGTGCGTACCAGGCAGCCCATGCACGTTCGCTTCGCGAGCTCGGTACCCGACGGGGTCCCGTCGAAGAACGCATCCGTGTCCGTCCCCGTGCACGCAGCCCCGCTCAACGGGTTGACGGCGGGCAGATGCTCCTCGAGGGCCAGGCGGAGCGGCATGCGGTGCGGATTGGCGATGCCGCGCAGGTATCGGCGAGCCATCAGCGCACCTCCGCCCGCTCGATCCGGGAGGCCTGGGCCCACTCGTGGCCGCAATGCCCGCACAGCTCACGGGCGGTGTGGGTGCGGGAGACCGGCACGGGGCGGCGGCAGCGCGGGCAGGAAGCCAGGCGGCAGACGGGCCGGCGGTCGTAGGACGGAGATGCGGTCATCACGCCTCCTCCCTCGCAGGCCGGAGCACCAGGCCGTTCCGGTCCGCCCATGCCCGTGCCTGCCGCTCGTCCGCGCGCTCGCAGTGCTTGCCGAAGTCGACGTAGCCGAAGACGTGGTAGGCGATCTGGCCGAAGTGAAGATCCGTGCTGGCGTTCCCCTCGCGGTCGTACACGACCTCCAAGTCGTGCTCGGCGGCGAAGGCCTCGACAGCGGGATTCGAGTGCAGCGGCAGGAGGAGCCGCTGGCCGATCGGGATCGGGGAGGCCGAACACTCCAGCCAGTCCGCCAGCCCGCGAAGGCCGGCGACGTACTGGGCGCGCTCGTCACCCTCGGGGGAGACGGTCGCGACCGATAAGGCCGCGGAAGTACGCTGGTTGAGCATCGTTGAACTCCTTCTGACAAAGGGCGATGCGCTGGCCTCGGCAGGGGTTCGGCAGGTGTTGGCGCACCTTCCGGGCCCGGATCTGCCGGGGCCGTCGTCGTGTCGAGGTGGCTCAAGGTGTCTCACCCAGTCCCAACCTCATGCATTAGGTTCAACCTAGTGCATGAGGTTGTCAAGGCATTCCACGAAAGAGGTTCGCGGTCGCCTGGCTCAGTCCTTTGGAGGTGTGCTGCACTAGCTGTGGCTGGTGCAGTAGGTGCAGGCGGGAGAGGACTCGGAGTGGCTGACACACAGGTAGGCCCCGCGTACAAGCGGCTTGCGGATGAGCTGCGCTCGCAGATCGCTCAGGGGGATCTGCCCGTGGGCTCGGCGCTTCCGTCTGCGTCGCAGCTGATGAAGGCGCATGCCGTGTCCACGACTGTGGTGCGGGACGCGCTCAAGATCCTGAGAGATGAAGGGCTCGTCTACGGCCAGGCCGGCAAGGCGGTCTATGTTCGGGCGACGCCCGAGGAATCTGCCACGGAGCGCATGTCGCTGGATGAGCTCACGCAAGGTCTCCATCAGCTCGAGGAGCGCGTGACGGGACTGTCGGCGCCGGCCGACACCGCGGCCATCGATGAACTGCGCGAAGAGATGGCGGAACTGCGCCGATCAGTCGCCGTTCTTCAGGCACAGTTGATCGAGTTGTACGGCCGTGTGGGGCAGCCGTACCCACGCGACAAGGCGCCGCTCAGGACTGAGGCGCCCGATCAGTCACGCAGGGCTGTCGGCGGCTGAGCCGCACTCGGAGGGGGACATGGAAGGCCCAAGGAAGTCCGGCACGGTCGTGTCGCTGCACGGAAGGGCGTCCTACCGCCCCGACCTGGCGGAACTCGCGCGCAACCAGCTGGCCGCCGCCCGCGTCGCGAAGCGGCTGAGCCCCGCGGACTTCGCGGAGCTGCTGTCGACGATGCTCGACTGGAACGTGAGCCCGGAAGCGCTGGAGTCCTGGGAGACCACCGCGACGCCGCCCGGTGATGTCCTGGTCGCGGCCGAGCTCATCGTGCGGCAGTCCGCACCCGGCCTGACCGACGGCGAGCCGCGCGATGCGCTGACACAGATCGTCGGCGACCAGTTCGCTGATCTCGCAGGTGTCTACGCGAGCCGGTCCGAGTTCCAAGCCAAGGTGTCCGCCTCCGAGCTGTTAGACGACGCCAAGGACATCCGGATGTCAGGGTTGTCGCTCAATCTCCTATGCCAGTCGTACTCCGAGGCCCGTCTCCGGCAGATCGTCGAGGACGGAACGACCCTCAAGGCTTTGTTCCTCAAGCCGTACGGCCACTTCATCGCGGAGCGCGAACACGAAGAGGGCTACCCGGAAGGCCGGCTGTCCGCGCTGACGGCCATGAACCTGACCATCCTGCAGGAGCGCGTCGTGGAGCGGCTCAGCCCGGAGGCGGCGCAGCGCATCGAGTTCGGGGTCTATGACGAGCCCATACGGTTCAACATCACGCTGATCGACGGCCAGTTGTGCGTGGCTCAGCCGTACTTGCCGCAGACTCGCGGTGTCGACTCGCCCACCTTCCTGGTCCGGAAGCGCCGGGTCGCCGGTGGGCTCTATCCGACGTTCGACCAGATCTTCACCACACTGTGGGAGAGGCGGGAAGCCGAATGACCGACCTGCGATCGCTCCTGGGTGTGGCTGGCGCGGCGCTGGACCAGGCGTCGACGCTCGTCACGGACATGGCCGTGGGGGCGGTGCAGGCCAAGGGTGACCGGGACATGGTCTCCGAGATCGACTTCGCCGTAGAGGAGCACGTCCGCACCTTCCTGCAGAAGGAGACCCCGGAGATCGGCTTCCTCGGCGAGGAGAGCGGGGGAGCGGGTGCTGGCGGTGCGCTCACCTGGGCGCTCGATCCGGTGGATGGGACGGCGAACCTCGTCAACGGCATCCCGCTCTGCGGGGTGTCCCTCGGCCTGATCGCGGACAACCGCTCGGTGCTGGGTGTCATCGACCTGCCATTTCTGGGCCAGCGCTACCGCGCGGCGGAGGGCCACGGCGCGTACTGCGGCGACGACCGGATCTGGCCCAGAGAGACGACATCGCTGAACGAGGCGATCGTGGCCATCGGCGACTACGCCGTCGGCGAGCGAGCCCAGGAGAGGAACGCCCGCCGGCTTGACCTCACCGCTCGCCTGGCGGAGAGCGTTCTGCGCGTCCGGATGTTCGGCTCGGCAGCAGTCGATTTGGTGTGGGTGGCTTCCGGGAAGATCGACTGCAGCATCGCGCTCAGCAACCACCCGTGGGACATGGCGGCGGGGGCGGCCATCGCGAGGGAGGCCGGCGCCGTGTTGATGGACGTCGATGGCACTCCGCATGACCTCACGTCTGCGGCCACGATCGCGGTCTCGTCGGCTTTGGGCGACGCTCTGCTGGAACTTCTGACTGGTATCTGAAGAGAGAAGACCTGGTTGCTGTTACGGCCGTACCCGGCAGCCCCGTGCGGAGACTCGGATAGCAGCTCAGCCCGGAAGGTGTCCGTGGCGACCGTCGCTGTGAAGGAGCCGGACCACAACCTCTGCTGCAGTGCGTCGGCGTCAGTTCTCCGGCTCTGTGCGGCGGACAGGTATCAGCCTTGGAGACACGACCGACGACCGGGGTGCCAACTGAGTCGAGTTCACTAACCTGCCTTGAGTGCGAGGACAGTTGGATCGAGGACGGGCGCGGCACAACCCTGACATGATGTCTTCGGCTCGTGCACCTCACTCATTGTATCGGAGTCGCTGTGGAAAATGGACGCGCTTTGGTAATCGGTGTGGGTGCATTCAGAGCCCCTGCATCCAGGATGGATGAGTCCACTGAATCAACGTGGTCGGATCTTCCGTTCGTATATGAGCTGGTCCCAGAGGTGGAAGATCGCTTCCAGAGCTTGGGGTACTCCGTAGATCAGTGCCGCGATCCCGATGCAGCTGCGTTGGCCAGCGCCGTGGACGCCGCCCTAGCGGGCGAGTACAGGGTTGTACACGTGATCTCACACGGCGAGATCGACCCGGCCAACGAGGACAGGCTGGATGTAGTTCCATCCTGCTCTACAACCGGAGGCAGGACCGACGTTGGTGCTTGGCTTTCCGATGCACAGAGAAGACGACGGCATATGCTGTTTCTTGTTGACGCATGCAGGTCAGGCCGAGCTGCCAGGCAGCCGTTTCTGACGAAGCAAGCCGGGCGAGAGACGTATGCTTGGGTTATCGCTGCCGCTGCTAGTGATCAGGACGCCTATAATGGAAAGTTCACTCGAGCCTTGATCGACGTATTGGGCGAGCTGAGGCGCGATGGGCTGGGGACGCACCCCATGTGTCGTTACGTGACATTTTCCAACTTTGCGAAGCGGATCAGTCGTCAAGTGAATGCGCTGGGGGGCATTCCACAGGATGTTTATGCAAATCCTGTGGATCCCAGCATGGAGGAGCCGGAACTGCCATTTTTCCCGAACCCGCGCTACGTGGATCACGGTGACTATCGCGCTCTGCAGAAAGTTGATGCACCCATTCGTTCGTTCCTGTATGACCTTGAGGGGATGGACCCTGCTGACGTCCATCATTTCCTTGACAAGGTGGGCACGCACTTTGTGGGACGACGGAGCGCGCTTGAGCGGCTTGCGCCCTGGCTGGACGATACGGCGGCTGGCGGGCTGTGCGTGGTCACAGGTAGTCCGGGTGTGGGGAAGTCTGCGCTGCTGGGGGCTCTGGTGTGCTCCGCGCATCCTGATTTGGTGGACGCGGTGCCCGGGGTGCGGGATCGATTGCTTGCGCAAGACGCTGCGGGCTGCCCGTCGGTAAACCATTTACTGGCCGCCGTCCATGCGCGCCAGCGAACAATCCAGGACATCGTCGTATCGATTGCGAGCCAACTAAGGCTCACTGCACCAGCAGAAACTTGGGACGTTGAGAGTCTTATTGCGGCGGTAAGAGTTGGTGATGGTCGGGGGGAGGTTCCTCCTGCCATCATCATTGACGCATTGGACGAAGCGGTTGACCCTCAGGGGACCGCACAGTCCCTGCTCATGCCGCTGGCACTGGCTCGAACGCAAAGCGAAGCGCCCGCGTGCAGGCTTCTGGTTGGGATGCGTCCCTGGGAGCAGTTTGCTTCGCTGCGAGATCTCGCCGAATCGGACCATCGCTTGATCGACCTGGACAAGGTGACTGCTGCAGAGCAGCGATCGGACCTGCGTGCATACCTTTTGCGCCGTCTCGCTTCCACACATGGCTATGACACGGCGCAGCAGCGGAAAGTGCGTGAAGCACTCGCCGACCGTGCCGCCGACCGGCTTACCGAAACCGGGCATAGTGAATGGGGTGCCTTCCTGGTGGCTGGTCTTTTCTGCCGGTACCTCAGCACGCTGACTGCCCCGGCCGACGTTGACAATGCGACCCACCTGGGAGCGTCCATCCCTCGAACCCTACCTGAGGTTTTGGAGTTGGACCTCGAGGCCCAGCCATCAGGTCAGACTGCTGTGAGAGCGCTGCTTTCGGCGCTGGCTCACGCCAAAGGCGATGGCATGCCGTGGGGACTTGCATTTCGACTTGCTGCTGCCTTGTCCCCTGCCTTCCACGAGGCAGCTCAGGACCATGTACTCGAGCAGGCTCGCTTCTACCTGCGCAGCAGCGTCGATCGAGATGGCACCGGCTTGTACCGTCTGTTCCACCAGGGCTTGGCCGACTATCTCCGCCAAGTCCCGGATGGCCCTTCCAGCCTTCAGCCTGAGGAGGGAGATCTGGCGTGACTAACATCCCTGCGGCTGGTCGTGTCCTTGACCTTCTCCTTGACGAGATCAGTGGGCCAAGAGGCCTCGATTGGGAAGGTGCACCCGAATACACTCTGCGACACGCAATTGAGCACGCTGTGGACGCCGAACGCGCCGACGAACTTCTTTCAGACCCCCTCTTCCTTGCTCACGCAGACCCCGAGGCGCTGATCCGTGTGCTGGCACAGGCCCGTTCACAACGCGCTCAGTTGGCCGCAGCCGTATACTGCGTGTCTCTTTCCCAACACCGCCGTCTCGCTGCGGCGTCCCGTAGGAACCTACTGGCTGTTGATGCCGCCCGCCTTGGAGCGACACAACTGGTGGACGCTCTGTGCGATGGCCTGTTGCCTGGCGTATGGCGACCTCGATGGGCCACGGGCTCCCAGGTCCTCAGCGGCCTATTGGTGGAGTATCCCTTTAGAGGCGCTGAAACACACGGTGCGGTGTGCCTCAATGGCTTGGAGGGCCAGGTAGCCGTCGTAGCTTTCAGCGGCCATGAGGTGAGTATCTGGCAGCGGGACGCTGACTCTGAAGGTACGACCAAGCAGAGGCAGTTTGACGCCGGCGATCAGGATGTTTCGGCGGTTGCCTGCGTTTACAAGGACGACTCAGCTGTCCGAGTCGTAACAGGTCATGTGGATGGCAGTGTCCGGATGCAAACCATCCTGCTGGAATCAGGGCCGGTGGACTGGATGGGCATGAGTGAGGACGAGGTGCGCCCAGAGTGGGCCGTCGCAGGTGCCCACGTCAGTGCGGTGTCCGTTGTTGCGTGCACAACGGTCGGTGAACGTCCGGCCGCCGTCACCGCCGGCGGAACTGGGGACAACACCTTGCACGTATGGGACCTTGCTTCCGGAGGACCCGGTGCTGTCATCGAGACTGGACACAGCGGAGGTATCTCCGGGCTAGCGATTGCAACGATTGAGGGTCAAACTACAGCCGTCACAGCTGGTGGTATCGGTGATGGTGTCGTCCGTGCGTGGGACCTAGCTAGTGGAGAAATGCAGAGAGCGTTTCCCATCGGACCCGACACGGTGACAGCGCTGACGTCGTCGCCAGATGGGAGATTCCTCTTCACCGGACACTGGGATGGGGAGGTCAAGATGTGGGATCTTCGAACGGGTTACGCGATTACCCGTGGATGGCATCGGTCATCGTCATCCCGCTATCGTCACGAGCTCACCGAGTCAACGCACGCCCCAATTACCTCCCTGGCTTACGCCGTCACTGGCGGCCAGCCAGCGGTTCTCATCGCCCACGAGAACGGCATGGCCGATGTGCGAAGTTTGACTCGTAGCCAACCGGTGGGCGAGTTGATCCCCCGCCATCCGGCGGGCATCGTTGCAGTGGACAGTGCGGTGATGGATGGTCGACCAGTAGCCATGACGGCAGGCACTCGCGGCGACAACATGATTCGGTTCTGGGACCTTACGCTCGGGCATCGGCACGGTACGCCCCAGATCGGTCATGGTACCGAGGTCATCGGCACAGTGGTCTTCGGCGATACCGCCGACGATAGCCTGATCGTCAGTGTCAGCAGCGACGCCACAGTGCGCCTCGCACCCGCAACTGTTCCGCTTGAGGAGCACACCGTTTGGTCTGCAGACTGCGAGGAGATCGCCGACATCGCCTTCTGCTACGTGGAAGGTAGGCCAGCTGCCGCCGCGCTCGTTAATGGTGCCTTGCAGTGCTGGGACATCCTCGCGAACGAGGAACGGTTCGATGTCTCACAACTTGATCCCCACACCCGGCTTACCAATTCAGCGGTGGCGTGCACGACGCTGGAAGGTCGCGCAGTAGCAGTCACGGCGGGTTCTGCTCAGGACTTGCGGTTGTGGGACATGGCCACGGGGCAGCTGGTCCAAAGGTGGAGGGCGAATCGACGTGACATGCACTCAGGAGCACTCGCTTGCTGCACGGTAGACGGTGTGCCCATTGTGGTAGCTGGCATGTATATCTGGGAACTGGCCACAGGAACTTCAAGACGTCTCGCTCTGCGCGAGGACCTAAACCTCGAGCAGGTGACTGCGGTTGGGTGCATGAGCCTTTCCGGAGAGCCACTGGTGGTCGTCGGCTTCAGCCATGGGAAGGCCGGAGTATGGCGGTTGCGAGATGGCTCATTTCACGGACTACTGGACGGTCATGTCGATGCTATTAGTGCGATCACCTGCACCACATTGGGCAAGCGCCCGGTCGCCATTACGGGAAGTAGAGACCGTACCGTGCGCATCTGGGATCTTCGGGATGCCCGTGTCGTGGACGTCCTTCCCATGCCGGAGCCTGTAGGTGCTCTGGCGGCAGGTTCCGGGGGCACGTTGGTCGTAGGCAGTGGGCTTGAAGTCATTGTCATGGAACAAGGCTGGGGGATGTAGCAGTATGCGGGTGCTTGGTGTGCACGGTGTGGGAAATTTCCGTACAGGCGAGTCGTCAGCCGAGGCGGCGCGAAGTCTGGCATTAATCTGGCGTGCAGCGCTTGAAATGCGCTTGGCCGATTGCGGTCTGGAGACAGCTGTCGCCTATTTCGCTGACCTATTGCGGCCAGCTGGTAAGCAAGGAGCCGCAGATGATCTCGACGACCTGGACGGGTTCGCGTTGGAGCTTGCTCGAGAATGGTTTGAGGCCCTGAAACCACCTCAGGAGATCGCCGCCGGACCGGGAACGTGGCCGATTCGTCAGGCAGTTTCGTGGCTAGCTCAAAGTAGATCCCTGGGTAAAGTCCCAACCGAGCGGTTCGTCGCGCGGTTCTTCAAGGAAGTTGCGACCTATCTGGAAGAGCCAACTGGTGCTGCTCGTGTCTCCGCTCGTGCGCGAGTGGCGCAAGCTTGGGCACAGCACCGGCCACAGATCATCATCGCCCATTCTCTGGGGTCTGTGGTCACATACGAAGCGCTCTGGGAGCGGACAGAGATCAATGTCGACTTGCTGATCACTATCGGCTCACCCCTAGCCCTACCGCATGCGGTTTTCCCCCGACTCCAGCCCGGCCCTGAAGTTCGGACGCCTGGACGTCCGCCGGGAGTCAGGAAGTGGGTGAACTTGGCTGACCCTGGTGACATTGTTGCGATTCCACCCGGCGGAATTTCGCAGAACTTCGCTGGCGTTGATGTTGATCGACACACCCTGATCAGCGCATTCGACTTTCACCTTGCCAAGAACTACCTAGCTTCCCGGCAGCTCGCCGACGCTGTAAGGGGGCTTGCGGCGCAGGGCGAGTCGTGTGAGTCCCCGGTGGCAGAGGAATCTCCGGGCCATGGGCGGCCGCCGTGAGCTGCCAGACCTTTGCGGTAGGTGTATCCGCGTACAAGGACCATGCTCGTGGCGGACTACAGCTTCGCCCCGGTCCAGCCCTCGGTCGGCTCTACGGATCCGGGCAGCATCCGGCACAGGGCCTGGTGCTCGGATCGGGCCCTGTGGAGGCGTTCCATGGCCTCCATTGAACGCTTGCACCTGGGGGGAGTGTGGCCAGGCGTGGCTCAGGCAAGGGCTGAAGCTTTATCAGAGGGGAAACGGCTGGTCTGGGGGCCGGGCGCGGCGGAAAGTGATCCTCTTGAGAACTGTCGTGACGTCAGCAGTGTTGCAGCATCAGGTGGTCAATCGTTCCTGCGAGGCCTCGTCCGTTCATCTCATGCCCAGGCCGCGGTGACGGACTGGCACAAAGGCAGTGGGCAGGTGGTGTGGAGCCGTGCATGATTGCCGCATGACTGACGTACGAAAGGACTATGCCGCGTAGGGCTTCCTCGCAGGTCAGGATGGACCTGCAACTTGTCCCACACCCGTGGGACAGCAGAGCGGCGATCCCTGGGCTCTCTCCCAGGGCCCTTGCCGAGATTGCCCGAGTGAGCGGTGCTGGTACTGGTCCGGTGATGCGCACCGAGCTATGACGCGATGGCGGGCCATGGCGTACAAGCCCGGGCCGTGGGTGATGTACGCCGCGCCGGAGGGCGACGGCTGCGAGTGCTGTGATCCCTTCACCGGCGCCGACGTCCGCGCGTTCTTGGAAGAGCTGTGCTCCAGCCTCTGCCGGAGCTCGGCGCGTGAGCTCCGCATGCTGCTCAAGCCGATTGATGAGCGCTTCCTCGCCCGCACGCTCAACGACCGTTCGCCTCGCCGCGCGACCCGTGGTGGAGATGCCGGCTCGAAGCCCCGTGAGCGGGTGGGAGTGGTGGCTGTCAGAGCAAGATCCGGGCCAGCTGCGGGCCGCAGGTCCGCGAAGGGGAGTGCAGGTGGACGTATTCGCAGGTGAGAGGCGGGATCCGATCGCGCCAGGCAGTGAACTGTAAATCCGTCGGCTTAGCCTACCCAGGTTCGAATCCTGGCGCCGCCACGCGATGAGAACGGCCCCTGATCTGCGGAAACGCGCATCAGGGGCCGTTCTGCCGTGCCGGTGTTCAGTGTGCGACCGTCTCGCCCTGTCTCACTGAATCCCGCTCTCCATCAGCGTCTCCGGACGACACGTGGACGAGAATTCTCGACGCCATCAGCGCAGACCGGCCGCGGCGGTCCATGGCGAAGGTCATACGGGCGCTCGGCGCGCTTTCTGCGGCGCGGAGGTGCCGTCGGTTTCCGCCTTCGGGTGAGCGCCGACCCTCAGGGGGCGACGGGCAGGGCGCGCTTGTGGCCGGTGGCGCGGTAGCGGCGGACGATGGTCTCGAAGGCGCGCTCGTCCACCGGCTTGCCCTCCAGGAAGTCGTCGATGTCGTCGTAGGTGACCCCGAGCGCGTCCTCGTCCGCCTTGCCCGGGGCGAGGGTCTCCAGGTCGGCCGTCGGGGTCTTCCACACCAGTTCGGCGGGTGCACCCAGCGCGTCGGCGACGGCGCGCACCCGGCGCTTGGTCAGGCCGGTCAGCGGCACCAGGTCCGCGGCGCCGTCGCCGAACTTGGTGAAGAAGCCGGAGACCGCCTCGGCGGCGTGGTCGGTGCCGACGACCAGCCCGTCGTGCGCGCCCGCCACCGCGTACTGGGCGATCATCCGCTGCCGGGCCTTGATGTTGCCGAGCACGAAGTCCCGGTGGTGGGCGTCGCGGAAGCTCACGCCGGAGGCCGGCAAGGCGGCGAGCGCGGCGTCGCTGGCCGGCTTGACGTCCACGGTCAGCACCTGGTCGGCGCGGATGAAGGCCAGCGCGAGCTGCGCGTCGTGCTCATCCGCCTGAAGCCCGTACGGCAGGCGCATCGCGTGGAACCGCGCCTCGTGCCCGGCCGCGCGGGCGCGTTCCACCGCGAGCTGGCAGAGCCGACCGGTGGTGGTGGAGTCGACGCCGCCGCTGATGCCGAGTACCAGGGAACGCAGACCGGTGGAGGTCAGACTGTCGGCGAGGAAGGCCACCCGGCGCTCGATCTCGTGCTCGGCCTCGAAGGTCCCGGCGACCTGGAGTTCCCGGGCTATCTCCTGCTGCAGGGCGATGGACGCCGACTCGCTCACGTCTGCTCCTTGCTCGGATCGGCGGCGGTCTGCCGCTGTCGCGCTCACCCTAGCCTGTCCGGAGTGAGGCGCTTCCTCGCAGGTCAGGAGGGACGCACCGGGTAGTGCTTCGCGGTGTTGCTTCGCGGACGGGCGGGGGTGGAACGCCGACACCCGGGCTCCGCTCCGGTGCGCTCGGCGGGAGCCCGGGCTGTGCTTCCGTGCGAGGCCACCGAGGTCCGGGCCCGACGGACACCGGCACTCGGGGTGCGGTGCGGCCGTGACCGGTCGGGGTGCGGGGCGGGCACCCACCACCGGGCAGCCACCACCGGGCCACCATCGGGCACCCACCACTGAGGGGTGTGCGTGGCCGCTGGAGGTCAGGGCCCGGCGCCGGCCGCCGGAGCGGCCGGCCGGGGCTTCCCGGTACGACGGGCGTAGTAGCGGGCGATCGGCTCGGCGCTCAGTCCGTGGAGCACGATGCTGAGCATCACCGTGACCACCATGACGCGGGAGACGAAGTCCGCACTCGCGTCGGGGAGTTCGATGACCGCCAGGGAGCCGAAGACGACGGAGGTCACGCCCCTCGGTCCCATCCAGCCGAGGAAGAGCTTGTCCGTCCGGCTCATTCCCGCTCCCATGAGGACGAGGAGTACGGGGACCATGCGGACGAGTGTGACGGCGAGCAGCGCGTAGAGGACGACCGTGGTCTGGAAGCCGGGCCAGAAGGCGTTGTTGACGATCTGGCCGAAGACGAACCACAGCGCGAGGCTGAGGAGTGTGACCAGGTCGTCGGTCAACTCCACCGCCGACGCCGGCAGCTCTTGCACCGCCGGCCCGAAGACGACACCGGCAATGAAGGCTGCCACGAAGCCGTTTCCGCCCACAGCGCTGGAGAAGGTGTACGCCACCAACGGCACGGCGAGCACGCCCAGGCGCATCGCATGCGTCTGTGTCCACCCCCGCGACCACGACGTGCGCAGCAACCAGCCCGCCGTCCAGCCCACGAACAGTCCGGTGGCGAGGGCCCAGCCGGCCGCGTCCACCGCCGTCAGCAGCGCTTCCCCGTAGTCGGAGCGCACATCGTGCGATTCCACGGCCGCCGCGACGCAGAGGAGGAAGACCGGGGAGACGATGCCGTCGTTGAGGCCCCCCTCGACGTTGAGGACCTCGCGCAGGCGCGCGGGGATCCGCCGGTCGCGGACCACGGACGCGGTGGGGGCGAGGTCCAGCGGGACGACGACGGTCGCCAGTACCGCGAGCAGCCATCCGGACTGACCGGGGAAGAGGAGGAGGCCGCTCAGGAACGCGGCGCAGAGCGTCAACGGCAGTCCGCCGCCGAGCAGACGGAGGACGATGTTCTTCTCGCGGCCCATGATCCGGCCGGGGACCTCGATGGCGTCGACGAACAGCAGCAGGGCCAGGATCACCTCCACCGCGTGCTCGAAGGCGGTCGTCTCGAGCTCGAAGCGCAGGGGAGGATCCGAACCGGCCGTCAGCGCGATGCCCGCCGCCATCATCGCGATGGGCGCGGTGATACTCCAGCGCGAGAGCCTGAGCGCCAGCAGCGACCACACGAAGAGAATTCCCGCGATGACCGTGACGGCAAGCATGCGACCCCCGCTTTCCGTTCCGCGCATCGCCGGGCTCGGAAACCGAGCTTAGAGCGGCGGATTCCCGCAGCCGGCGTCGACGGCGCCGAGGAATCGGCCTTTTGCGTTCCCCGTTACGGGGCGGGTGTTCGGGATTCGCACACGCTTCGCTGTGAAGTCCGCCTCTTGGAAGAGGAATTGAGGAGGAAGGGGATCCGGGGAGCGGCGAGGACTGCCAAAACGGGAGCGGGTACGGGAAGGGGTGCGGGCACGAGTACGGGAAGGGGGACGGATACGGGAAGGGGGACGGGTACGGGCTGAGGTGGAACGTTCCGCCGGGCCCTCGCGGCCACGTACCGGGCGGGTCCTCCCGGAGACCGAGCCGGGCGAGCACACCCCGGCGGAACGCCCATGGCCGACGCCTCCGGCCTGCGGACGGCGGTCGTGAACAGGCCCGACTCGCCAGAGCCGGCCCGGCGGCCGAACATGGAGGGACAGCGGACACGGAGGGACGGCCCAGCCGGGGGCTCTCGGTGGGAGATGCCAGTGGTGGACACCGATGTGCTGATCGTGGGTGCCGGACCGGTGGGACTGACCGCGGCCGCCGAGCTGCGGCGGCACGGCGCGGACTGCCGCATCGTCGACCGGCTCCCGGCCCGGCTCCCGTACGCCAAGGCCGTGGGGATCCAGCCGCGGACCCTGGAGATCTGGGACCGGATGGGGATGGTCCGCGAAGCCCTGGACGCGGCCGTGCCGATGCGCGGCCAACTGCTCTACGCGGACGGTTCCGAGCAGGGACGCATCGACCTCCGGCTGCCGCCGGACGTCCCCTACGGTTTCGCGGCGCTGCCGCAGTACGAGACCGAGCGCGTCATCGAGGAGCACCTCGCCCGGTTCGGCACCCGGATCGAGCGCGCCACGGAGCTGGTCTCGTTCACGCAGGACACGGACGGGGTCCTCAGCAGGATCGTCACGGTCGACGGCCGTGAGGAGGAGGTCCGGTCCCGGTTCCTCGTCGGTTGCGACGGGGCCCACAGCGTCGTCCGCAAGACGCTAGGGCTCACCTTCGAGGGAGCCGCCTTCCCCGAGGAGTACATGCTTGCGGACGTCGAGGTCGACTGGGGCCTGCCGCCGGGCTACGGCGTCCGCGCCGTGCACCATGGCGACGACGGGACCGTCGACGACCTGCTCGTCTGCATCCCGCTGCCCGGCCGCGGCCGCTACCGCGTGTCCATGCTCGTCCCGCCGGAACTCTCCGTCGCCCACCGGCCCGCGGGGGAGCAGGGCTCCCGGAACGGTGTCGCGCACGGGCTGGAGACCGGGCAGCGGGCGCCCGGCATCGAGCACATCCAGGCCGTACTCGACCGGCTGGCCCCGGAGCCCACCACGGCTTCGGCCATGCGCTGGTCCTCCGTCTTCCGGATCAGCCACCGCCTGGTGGACAAGTACGCGGACGGGCGGGTCTTCATCGCCGGCGACGCCGCACACATTCACCCGCCGACCGGTGCCCAGGGCATGAACACCGGTATCCAGGACGCCTGCAACCTCGCGTGGAAACTGGCTCTCACCGTGCGGGGCGCCGCCCAGCCCCACCTGCTCGACAGCTATGACGCCGAGCGCCGCCCCGTCGGCGAGGAGGTCGTGGAACGCACGGTCCGGCACGCCGCCCAGGGCGTCCAGGCCGATGCCGATGCCGACGACTTCACGACCATCATGCTGCGTGAGGCCCAGCTGCTCGTCGCCTATCCGGACAGCCCCGTCGTGGGCCGGGGCACGCCGGGCCTGGTGGGCCCCGGCCCCGGCGACCGGGCGCCCGACTGCGGCGGTCTCACCGGGGGCATCGCCGCGCTTCCCCTGCGGCTGTACGACCTGCTGCGCGAGCGGGGCCATGTGCTCCTGCTCCATGCCGACTCGGCCGCCGCGCTGGGCGGGTGCGCCGAGGTCGCCACCGCAATCCGCCATCTGACGGACGGGCAGATGACCGCCCTGGTACTGGTCGCCCCGGACGCCGGCTCGGGTACGCACCCGGACCCGGACGCGGAGGCTGGTGCGAGTACGGACGCGGAGACGCAGGCTGGTACGGGCACGGACGCCGGTGCGGATACGGATACGTGTACGGGGGCGGACGCCGGTGCGGAAGGCACGGGTGCGAGCCGGGGCACGTCCGTCGCGTCCGGGGTGGCCGGCAGCGGCGCGGGGGACCCCGCGGAACTCGTGGGCTACGCGACGGACGCGGACGGGCGTCACCTGCCCGCCTTCCTCGACAGCCGGGGCGAGTTCGCCCGCGCCTACCGCACCACGGGCGCTGCGGCCTTTGTCGTACGGCCGGACGGCTATCTGTCCGCGCGTGTGGCGCCGTTGACCGGTGCCGGTTCGGTAGCGGCGCTGTCCGAGGAGCTGGCGCGGGTCTTCCGGCTGTAGGCGCGGACCACCGCACCGCGCGCCGCCTCCCGGCCCGGCGAATGTCCGCACCTGCCACGGTCCGCCCACACGCCGCCGGTGCGGCCGGTGCGGTCGAACCGCGACGGGGGTGAGGCGCCCGCCGCTGGGGTCGGGAGCCTTGGTGCCGGTGCGGCCGGCGTCATTGCCCCGGACGTGGTGAAGCGTGTTCCGCCCGCCCGGGACAGCGGATCAGTAGGGTCAGTAGGGGCCGTTCACGTTGTCGATGGACCCGTAGCGCTTGGCCGCGTAATTGCACGCCGCAGTGATATTTGCAATTGGGTCATAAATGTCCCACGAGGTGCCGTCCACGTGGTATGTCCGAAATGTGGGGTCAATTACCTGCATGAGACCCTTGGATGGAATGCCCTTTTTGGCATTTGAATCCCAGAGGTTGATCGCGTACAGGTCGCCGCTCGATTCGCGCATCAGGTTGCGGTGGATCCCGTCGTAGCTGCCGGGAATTCCCTTGGCCTTCATGATCATCAGAGAGTGCTTGATCCAGCCGTCGATCCGCTGCGTGCTGGCGGGCGCCGCGGAGGCCTCGGCTGGTGCGACGGCCGAGGTCACACCCGTCACGACGGTGGCGGCCGCGATGCCGGCCACGAGGTACTTGGCGATCCTGGAGGTCGCTCTGCGGGGGAGGGGGGAAAGCTGCATGACGCCGCCCTTTCACATGAATCCTGGGGTTCCGATCCCATGCAAGGCGGTTAATCGGGAATGGGGATTTCCGCCGGTGTTTTCAGCATCCGAGCGGAGAGGGGCGACGACAAGAGGCAATTCTGTGATTGGCACCACAAGAGGAATAAATGCGAGGTAAAGCGTGATGTGGTTCCCGTCACGTGACAGTTCGGGCAGGGTGGTGGAACGGGTGGCGCCCCGGGGTCGTCCGGCTGTGTGCGGGGTGATTTCCGCCGCTGGTGGCGCACGGGGGATTCGCGGGAACGGGAATGTCGCCGGAGCGGGCGTCTCGCCGATCGGGGTGCGTCCCCTGGGTCAACGCGCTTTCGAGCGCATGCCTATGACGGCGTATCAGGGATCGTCGCGATATGTGCGTAGGTGATCGACCGGACGGGCGGAAGGCCGGTTCCGTATCCCGTCCGTCCGTGTCCCGCTCGACACCCGTCGCAGCGCTCATGCCGGAGCGTGGCCGGTTTCCGGGCCCCGGACCCGTACTCGTACCCGGGCTCAGACCTGGGCCTGAACCCAGGTCCAGGCTCGCCCCTCGGCCCTGCCGACCGCCCGGCCCCCGCCGTGTCCCGCTCGGCTCCGCTGCTGCTCAGGCACGGCTCAGGCACGGCTCAGGCAGTGATCAGGTGTGCGACGGCGGGGCTGCGGTGGGGTTGCGGTGAGAGGCCGGCGTCGGCGGCAAGCGGGCTTAGTTGCCCGCGACCGCCTTCACCGCGACCGTGACAGGCACCTTTCCGCTGATCACGTCCAGGACGAGACCCGCCGTCGCCGAACTGTCCAGCAGTTCCGCGATCACCGCGGCCACGTCGTCCCGCGGGATCGTGCCGCGCCCGGTGCCGGCCTCCAGCCGCACGAGCCCGGTGCCGGCGTCGTTCGTCAGCATCCCGGGGCGCAGGATCGTCCAGTCCAGGGTCTCCTTGCCCCGTACGTAGGCGTCCGCCTCGCCCTTCATCCGCAGGTACTCGTCGAAGACCTCGTCGCCCCGGTGTCCGGGGTCGGCGCCCATGGCCGACACGACGACATGCCGCCGCACCCGGGCTCGCTCGGCCGCGTCGGCGAAGAGCACCGCGGCGTCCCGGTCCACCGTCTTCTTCCGCCCGGCGCCGCTCCCCGGACCGGCGCCCGCCGCGAACACCGCCGCGTCCGCGCCCTGCAGCACCGCGGCGACCTCCTCCACCGAGGCGGACTCCAGGTCCAGCAGGCAGGGCTCCGCACCGGCCTGCCGCAGGTCGTCGCCGTGCTCCGGTTTCCGGATGATGCCCACCGGCTCGTGCCCGCCGGCTGCGAGCAGCCGCTCCAGGCGCATCGCGATCTGGCCGTGTCCTCCAGCGATGACTATGCGCATGCTCCCGACCGTACGCCCGTCCGGCACCCCGTGCGCGCGACGGCCGGGGACCCGGGGGGCATTTTCGGCCACCCTCGGGCCGTACCCGCCCTGCGGCCCTTCGCCCACCACCTCGGAGTCGCGGACCGGACGCGCGGACCGGACAAACGGACGGGACCCCCGCCGCACCGCCCGCCCCGCTCACGGCCTCGGATCGGGACGCCCCTGGCGTGGCAGTTCCAGCGCCACCGCCGCCGCCGAGTCGCAGTACTCACGCACCGCGCTGGTCCGGGCCACCACGCGGCCCCGGTGGATGACGATGCGGCTGTACGCGAGTGAGAGGACGCCCGCGAGCCGTTCGCCCCGGACCGCGAGGAGTTCGGCGGGGAAACCCGCCTCCACCCGCACCTCCGGCAGGCCCATCGCAGCCCGCGCCGCCGCGCTCACGGCGTCGTACGCGTCCGGGACCCGCAGTCCGCCCTGGGAGGCGAGCAGGAAGGCCGCCTCCAGCGGGTCGCCGCGGCCCACCGGGTTCGCCACGTCCCGCATCGCTCCGCTGCCCGCGGCGACGGGGACTCCCGCCGCCCGCAGCAGCCGCACGGGGGCGACCCCGCGCAGTTCGGAGCCCGCGCAGCCGCCCTGTGGAAGGCAGACGACCGTGACCCCGGCGGCCGCCAGCTGGTCCGCCGTCCGGGACGCCACATCCGCGGGCAACCTGGCCAGACCGGCGCACGGGCCGATCGACACACCGGGGCGCAGGCCCCCGGCCATGGCGGCCAGCCGCGCCAGCCGTGCCGGATCGTCGCCGTCGGTGTGCAGGTCCACCGGGCAGCCGTGCTCCGCCGCGGCCTCCAGCAGCGCCTCCAGGTAACCGGTCGGGTCCGGATCGGCGTCCGGGCTGCCGCCCACCACGGACGCGCCCGTCTTCAGCGCGTCCCGCAGCATCGCCAGGCCGTCGGCGCCCGCCACCCCGGTCAGCAGCCGGGGTACGGCGACGGTGGTCAGCTCGGCCAGCCCGCGCAGTGCCCGCCGCGCCTCCAGCACGGCCTCCAGCGGCCCGAGTCCCTGCACATCGCCGATCCGCACGTGCGAGCGCAGCGCCGTCGCCCCGTGCCCGAGCTGGAGCAGCGCGGCCTCGGTGGCGCGCCGCTGCACGTCCTCGGTGGCGTACGACACCGGCCCCTCCGGCGCGAGCGCGGTGAGCGCGGTGTCGGCGTGGCCGTGCGGCTCGGCGGGAGCGGGCAGCAGCAGATATCCGCCGAGGTCCACACGGGCGGAGCGCGTCGTCGCCGCGGAGCTCAGGCTGCCGGCGGTGCCGACGGCCTCGATGCGCGCACCGCTCAGCCGCACGTCGACCGTGCGGCCGTCGGTGAGCCTGGCGCCGCACAGGAGCAGCGTGGTGCTGTCCGCGGTGGCGCCGTCGGGCGGCTGCGCCTGGCTGTCGGGCATCGCGCTCCTGAGGGCGGGGGAGTGGCCTGCGCTCGGCCTGCGGGGCGATCAAGATCACCCGGCGTGTGCCGAGCCTAGGGGCGCCTGGACCCCGCATCGAGGAGGAGCGCAATAGTCGTACCGGTGTGACCACGAGTGGCGTACGGGGACGGGTGCGACGGCGGTGGCGTCGGCGTCCGCCGAGCGGTACGGGAGGTGGACGCGCCGGGACGCCGCCGGGAGGTGACGAAGGCGGCCAACGCGGCCTGTAAACGGATTTGGGCGAACGGCGGCCGACCGTGTAATGTCTTCATCGCTCGCCCCAATAGCTCAGTCGGCAGAGCGTCTCCATGGTAAGGAGAAGGTCTACGGTTCGATTCCGTATTGGGGCTCTGGTGTTGGGTGATCCTCGCCCTCGGGCGAGGGGATCCGGCATCAAAGCGGTGTAGCTCAGTCGGTAGAGCAAGCGGCTCATAATCGCTGTGTCACCGGTTCAAGTCCGGTCACCGCTACACACAGTAGCCGATTGTGGGGTCGGTCCTTCGATCGGCTACTCTTTTCTGCGTTCAATCCGTCCATCCGTCCAAGGAGCACTCACGTGGCTGCCACCGACGTCCGCCCGAAGATCACGCTGGCCTGCGTGGAGTGCAAGGAGCGGAACTACATCACCAAGAAGAACCGGCGCAACAACCCGGACCGTCTTGAGATGAAGAAGCACTGCCCGCGCTGCAACTCCCACACGGCGCACCGCGAGACGCGCTGAATCAGGCTCGAATGCGAGGCCGTCCCCACCGGGGGCGGCCTCGTGTCGTTTGTCCCGGGGTTACCGGCGAGTGTTCCGGGGCCACCGGCCAGTAAGGGAAACCAGGAGGTAGCGAGTCCATGGCGCTCGACCAGTCCTTCGTCGGGCGGACCTATCCGCCCACCGCGCCGTACGAGGTCGGCCGGGAGAAGATCCGGGAGTTCGCGGAGGCGATCGGTGACGCCAACCCCGCGTACACGGACCCCGAGGCCGCCGGCCGGCTCGGCCACGCGGACGTGATCGCCCCGCCGACCTTCGTGTTCGCCATCACCTTCAAGGCGGCGGGAGAGGTGGTCGAGGACCCGCAGCTGGGCCTGGACTACAGCCGCGTGGTGCACGGCGACCAGAAGTTCGCGTACACCCGGCCGGTGCGGGCGGGGGACCGCCTGTCGGTCACCTCCACCATCGAGGCGATCAAGTCGCTCGCGGGCAACGACATCCTGGACATCCGCGGCGAGGTGCACGACGAGGCCGGAGAGCACGTCGTCACCGCGTGGACCAAGCTGGTGGCACGCGCCGCCGAGGAGGGCTGACCCCAATGGCGGCGAAGATCGCATACGAGGACGTCGAGGTCGGAACCGAACTGCCGGTGCGGACCTTCCCGGTGACCCGGGCGACGCTGGTGCGGTACGCGGGCGCCTCGGGGGACTTCAACCCGATCCACTGGAACGAGAAGTTCGCCAGGGAGGTCGGGCTCCCGGACGTGATCGCGCACGGCATGTTCACGATGGCCGAGGCGGCGCGGGTGGTGACCGACTGGGCGGGTGACCCGGGTGCGGTCGTCGAGTACGGGGTCCGCTTCACCAAGCCGGTGGTCGTGCCGGACGACGACCAGGGCGCGGTCATCGAGGTCGGCGGCAAGGTCGCGGCGAAGCTGGACGGCAACCGGGTGCGTGTCGACCTGACTGCGGTCTCGGCGGGCCAGAAGGTGCTCGGGATGTCCCGGGCGGTCGTCCGGCTCTCCTGAGGCCGCGTGTGCCGGGCGGCCGGGAAACCGCGTGTGCGGGGCCGGTCGTCGGGTTCTCCCGGGGCCCCGGCGGCGGGGCCGGTCGTCCGGCTCTCCTGAGGCCGCTTCCCTGCTCCGGGGCTCCCCGCGAACGGCGTGAACCCGGACACGTCCCGGGCCCGTACGCATCCCGGGTCCGCACACGCCCCCGGTCCGGACCCGTCCGCCGCCGGGGCGGGGCGCCTCCCGGCCCGGGACGCGCCCGCCGCGCCGCCAGGCAGCACCGGACGGCGACGGCCCCCACGGGGCCCGGCCGCCCCCGACCGCCCCCGGGCGGCGACGGCCCGGACCGTACCCTTGTCCCGTGCTGGAACTCCATGACGCGCCTCTCGCCCCGCTGACCACCTTCCGCCTGGGTGGTCCGGCCACCCGTCTCGTCACGGCCACCACCGACGACGAGGTGATCGCCACCGTCCGGGAGGCGGATGCCGCCGGGACCCCGCTGCTGCTGATCGGCGGCGGCAGCAACCTGGTGATCGGGGACAAGGGGTTCGACGGCACCGCCCTGCGCATCGCCACCGCCGGCTTCCGGCTGGAGGACGGGGAGCTGGAGCTCGCCGCGGGCGAGGTGTGGACCGACGCCGTGGCACGCACCGTCGAGGCCGGGCTCGCCGGAGTGGAATGCCTCTCCGGCATCCCCGGCTCGGCCGGCGCCACCCCGATCCAGAACGTCGGGGCGTACGGCCAGGAGGTCTCCAGCACCATCACCGAGGTCGTCGCCTACGACCGGCGCACCGGCGAGACGGTCACCGTGCCGAACGCCGACTGCGGTTTCACCTACCGCCACAGCCGCTTCAAGGCCGCCCCCGACCGCTATGTGGTGCTGCGCGTCCGGTTCCGGCTGGAGGACGCGGGCGGTCTGTCCGCTCCCCTCAGGTACGCCGAGACCGCGCGGGCGCTCGGGGCAGAGGTGGGCGACCGGGTTCCGCTGGCCGCGGCCCGCGAGACGGTCCTGAAGCTGCGTGCCGGCAAGGGCATGGTCCTGGACCCCGACGACCACGACACCTGGTCGGCCGGCTCCTTCTTCACCAACCCGATCCTTTCGGCTGCGGAGTACGAGACCTTCCTCGGCCGGGTGCGGGACCGGCTCGGCGAGGACGTCACCCCGCCCGCCTACCCGGCCGGTGACGGGCACACCAAGACCTCCGCCGCCTGGCTGATCGACAGGGCCGGCTTCACCAAGGGCTACGGCAGCGGCCCCGCCCGGATCTCCACCAAGCACACCCTGGCCCTCACCAACCGCGGCGAGGCCACCACCGAGGACCTGCTGGCACTCGCCCGCGAGGTGGTCGCCGGGGTCCGGGACGCCTTCGGGGTCACGCTCGTCAACGAGCCCGTGACGGTCGGCGTCGGTCTCTGAGGCCGTTCGGGGCAGGCGCCGGCCGCCGCGGGCGCCGGCCGTCGCACGCGCCGGCCGCTGCGACGGAGTGGCCGCTGCGACGGGGTGGCCCGGTCAGTCCTTCAGCCACTCGTCGATACCGCCCAGCAGGGCGTCGCGTACATGCCCCGGAGCTGCCGATGCCCGGACGGACTGGCGGGCGAGCTCGGCCAGTTCCTCGTCGGAGAAGCCGTGATGGCGCCGGGCGATCTCGTACTGGGCCGCCAGCCGTGACCCGAAGAGCAGCGGGTCGTCCGCGCCCAGCGCCATCGGGACGCCAGCGTCCCACAGCGTGCGCAGGGGTACGTCCTCGGGCTTCTCGTACACCCCCAGGGCCACGTTCGACGCGGGGCAGACCTCGCAGGTGACACCGCGCTCCGCCAGCTTGCGCAGCAGCCTTGGATCCTCCGCCGCGCGTACCCCGTGGCCGATCCGGGAGGCGTCCAGATCGTCCAGGCAGTCGCGCACCGAGGCCGGCCCGGCCAGCTCGCCGCCGTGCGGGGCCGCCAGCAGGCCGCCGTCGCGGGCGATCGCGAACGCGCGGTCGAAGTCCCTCGCCAGCCCGCGGCGCTCGTCGTTGGAGAGCCCGAAACCGACCACGCCGCGGTGGGAGTAGCGCACGGCCAGCCGCGCCAGCGTGCGGGCGTCCAGCGGATGCTTCATCCGGTTGGCGGCGACCACGACGCGCATCCCCAGCCCGGTGTCCCGCACCGCCTCGTCCACGGAGTCGAGGATGATCTCCAGCGCCGGGATCAGCCCGCCCAGCATCGGGGCGTACGAGGTGGGGTCGACCTGGATCTCAAGCCAGCCCGAGCCGTCCCGCACGTCCTCCTCGGCCGTCTCCCGCACCAGCCTCCGGATGTCCTCGGGCTCCCGCAGACAGGACCGCGCGATGTCGTAGAGCCGCTGGAAGCGGAACCAGCCCCGCTCGTCCGTCGCCCGGAGCTTCGGCGGCTCCCCGCCGGTCAGCGCGTCGGGGAGGTGCACACCGTACTTGTCGGCGAGCTCGAGCAGGGTGCCGGGCCGCATCGACCCGGTGAAGTGCAGATGCAGGTGGGCCTTGGGCAGCAGGCTGAGGTCGCGTACTCGCTCCATTGAAGGATCTTGCCGCAGACACCGGGCGTCCGGCAGCCCCTTTCCCCGATCGGGTCCTTGCCCGAACGAAAGAACGCGCCCGGCGGGTTCGGCGCCCGAGCCGTGACATCCCGGGCCGTGACATCCCGAGCCGTGACATCCCGAGCCGTGACATCCCGAGCCGTGACATCCGAGCCGTGACATCCCGGGCGGCGACGACGAAGGAACGCGCCGGGGACCGTCACACTCCCGGCAAGAGATGAGGCCGGGCCCGTGGGGACGGGGACGGGCCCGCGGGGATGAGGCCCCCTGGGGAAGGGAACGGGCCCCGGCCGTCCGGAAGGACGGCCGGGGCCCGTACCACCGCAGCGTCCTTCCGGTACCGGGGCCCGATTACTGCCCGGCCCAGCGGGGACGGAACCTCAGTCCCGGGCCTCCGCCAGCAGCTTCTGCATGCGCGAGACGCCCTCGACCAGGTCCTCGTCGCCCAGCGCGTACGACAGGCGCAGGTAGCCCGGTGTGCCGAAGGCCTCACCGGGGACGACCGCGACCTCGGCCTCATCCAGGATCAGCGCCGCGAGCTCCACCGAGGTGCTCGGCCGCCGCCCGCGGATCTCCTTGCCCAGCAGGCCCTTCACCGACGGGTACGCGTAGAAGGCGCCCTCGGGCTCCGGGCAGACCACGCCGTCGATCTCGTTGAGCATCCGCACGATGGTCTGCCGGCGGCGGTCGAACGCCTCACGCATCCTCGCCACCGCTTCCAGGTCGCCGGAGACCGCGGCCAGCGCGGCGACCTGCGCCACGTTCGAGACGTTGGAGGTGGCGTGCGACTGCAGGTTGGTCGCGGCCTTGACGACGTCCTTCGGGCCGACGATCCACCCCACCCGCCAGCCGGTCATCGCGTACGTCTTCGCCACGCCGTTGACCACGATGCACTTGTCGCGCAGCTCGGGCACCAGCGCGGGGACGGAGGTGAAGGCCGCGTCGCCGTAGACCAGGTGCTCGTAGATCTCGTCCGTCAGCACCCACAGACCGTGCTCGTGCGCCCAGCGGGCGATCGCCTCGGTGTCGGCCCGGCTGTAGACCGCGCCGGTCGGGTTGGAGGGGGAGACGAACAGGACGACCTTCGTCCGTTCCGTACGGGCCGCCTCCAGCTGCTCCACGGAGACCCGGTAGCCGGTGGTCTCGTCGGCGACCACCTCCACCGGGACACCGCCGGCCAGCCGGATCGACTCCGGGTACGTCGTCCAGTACGGCGCGGGCACGATGACCTCGTCGCCCGGGTCCAGGATCGCCGCGAAGGCCTCGTAGATCGCCTGCTTGCCGCCGTTGGTCACCAGCACCTGCGCCGGGTCGACCACGTAGCCGGAGTCGCGGAGCGTCTTCTCCGCGATCGCCTTCTTCAGCTCCGGCAGGCCGCCGGCCGGGGTGTAGCGGTGGTACTTCGGGTTCTTGCAGGCCTCGATCGCGGCCGCGACGATGTAGTCCGGGGTCGGGAAGTCCGGCTCGCCCGCGCCGAAACCGATCACCGGACGGCCGGCGGCCTTGAGGGCCTTGGCCTTGGCGTCGACGGCGAGGGTCGCGGACTCGGAGATCGCGCCGATGCGGGCGGAGACCCGGCGCTCGGTGGGAGGAGTAGCAGCGCTCATACGGCCATGCTCCCAGAACGCCGGGTGCCAGGGCACCGGGGTTCGCGGGCCGGACGGTTGCCGACGGTGACCGGGCGGTGGCCGAAAGGGCCCGAACGGGACGCGGACAGGGGCCGAACGGAACGCGGACAGGAACCGCCTCGAAGCTATCTGTTCGACGCACGGCTCCCGACCACGTACACTCACTGGTCGTTGGCCCTCACGGACCACCACCGCGGATGCGGTAGGTTTGGGGGGAACCACAAAGGGTCGTAGCTCAATTGGTAGAGCACTGGTCTCCAAAACCAGCGGTTGGGGGTTCAAGTCCCTCCGGCCCTGCTACACACGTCTTCGCCAGGATGTGTGCGCATGTACGTACTTCGATGCATAGCCGTGCGGCTCGACCGGGCGCGGCACGGCCACGACCCGGAATCAGGTGAGAGACGTGACGGACGCCGTGGGCTCCATCGACATGCCTGATGCCGAGGACGAGGCGCCCGAGTCCCGCAAGAAGACCCGCAAGGGCGGTAAGCGCGGGAAGAAGGGCCCCCTGGGGCGCCTCGCGCTGTTCTACCGGCAGATCGTCGCCGAACTGCGCAAGGTCGTCTGGCCTACCCGTAACCAGCTGACGACGTACACCACCGTCGTCATCATCTTCGTCGTCATCATGATCGGTCTGGTGACCGTGATGGACTATGGCTTCCAGGCAGCCGTCAAGTACGTCTTCGGCTGATCCCGCGGAGGGCGCCCGACCGGCGCCTTTTTCGCATGTTCCACCCCATCTGTATCCAGGAAGAAGCAGCCACCGTGTCTGACCCGAACCTGAACGACGCCGTTGAGCCGAGCGACAGCCTCGAGTCCGCTGAGGACGCGCTCGACATCGTCGAGGCGGCGGACTCCGTCGATCCGGACCAGGCGGAAGCTGCTGACGCCGCTGCGGGCGAGCCCGCCGAGCAGGCCGCGATCCACGTGGACTCCGACGCCGAGGCCGTCGCCGAGGTCGAGGAGGATGCTGAGGGCGCCGAGGCCGTGGCGGCCGCCGGCGACGAGCAGCCGGTCGAGGAGGCCGAGCCGGAGGCTCCGGTCGACCCCGTCGCCGCGCTCCGCGAGGAGCTGCGCGGGCTGCCCGGCGAGTGGTACGTGATCCACACCTACGCCGGCTACGAGAAGCGGGTGAAGGCCAACCTGGAGCAGCGCGCCGTCTCGCTGAACGTCGAGGATTTCATCTACCAGGCCGAGGTGCCCGAGGAGGAGATCGTCCAGATCAAGAACGGCGAGCGCAAGAACGTCCGGCAGAACAAGCTGCCCGGCTATGTGCTCGTCCGGATGGATCTGACGAACGAGTCCTGGGGTGTCGTGCGCAACACGCCCGGTGTCACCGGCTTCGTCGGCAACGCGTACGACCCGTACCCGCTGACCCTGGACGAGATCGTCAAGATGCTCGCCCCGGAGGCGGAGGAGAAGGCGGCCCGCGAGGCCGCCGAGGCCGAGGGCAAGCCGGCGCCCGCCCGCAAGGTCGAGGTCCAGGTGCTGGACTTCGAGGTCGGCGACTCGGTGACCGTCACCGACGGCCCGTTCGCCACCCTGCAGGCCACGATCAACGAGATCAACCCCGACTCGAAGAAGGTCAAGGGCCTCGTCGAGATCTTCGGCCGCGAGACGCCGGTCGAGCTGAGCTTCGACCAGATCCAGAAGAACTAGGCGTCACGACGCTGCGAAGGAGCCCCTGCCCGGCGGTCACCCGTCGGGCAGGGGCTCCTTCGCGTGCCGGGGCCGCCGCGGGGCCGCGGGCCGCTTTCGGGCTTCGACACGGACGGCTCCGCGGAGTGCGGTGCCCGTGCGGCGCGTGAACCGATCGAGCCCTCGTCCGGCGCGGCCCCCGATGCCGGGTTCCCGCCTGGTGCCCACCCGCACGGTGCACGCCGCGGACGCCGCAGACGACGCAGATGACGCAGATGACGCAGATGACGCAGACGCCGCGGACGACGCGGACGCGATGTGCGAGGAACCGGTCGCCCGCGGCGTGAAACTGCTGAACGGCCCGATGGACCGGCCCTGGGGGATACGCACCGCATCCTTCCGCGACCCCGGCGGACACAGCCGGGAGATCGCCACCGTACGCAGAGGTGAGCGCGCGGCCCGGACGCTCCGGCCGACGGCTTCCGGCCGGGTCGTAACGGCCCGCGGCCGTTCTGACCTGCTCGGTTTTTGGCCGCAGGGTGGTACCCGCTATCGTTGTGCGGTATGCCTCCATCCGGATGATCGGGTGGAAGTCATGCAGTTTCAGCACACTCTCAACTGGACCCGGAGAGAGCAATGCCTCCCAAGAAGAAGAAGGTCACGGGGCTTATCAAGCTCCA
The DNA here is from genome assembly GCF_003097515.1 of Streptomyces tirandamycinicus. Lineage (NCBI taxonomy): Bacteria > Bacillati > Actinomycetota > Actinomycetes > Kitasatosporales > Streptomycetaceae > Streptomyces > Streptomyces tirandamycinicus. Next base: position 4,028,353 of record NZ_CP029188.1, read on the forward strand.
GATCCAGGCCGGCGCCGCCAACCCGGCTCCGCCGGTCGGCCCCGCGCTGGGTCAGCACGGCGTCAACATCATGGAGTTCTGCAAGGCCTACAACGCCGCGACCGAGTCGCAGCGTGGCATGGTCGTGCCGGTGGAGATCACGGTCTACGAGGACCGTTCCTTCACCTTCATCACCAAGACTCCGCCGGCCGCCAAGCTGATCCTCAAGGCCGCGGGCGTGGACAAGGGCTCCGGCGAGCCGCACAAGACCAAGGTCGCCAAGCTGACGCGCGACCAGGTCCGCGAGATCGCCACCACCAAGATGCCCGACCTGAACGCCAACGACCTGGACGCCGCCGAGAAGATCATCGCCGGCACCGCCCGTTCCATGGGCATCACGGTCGAGGGCTGATCGACTCCCCCGAGACCTCAGTGGCAGGGCCAGGCGCTGGCCCGGACCACGAACTCCACGCCTGAAACACCACAGGAGAAGAAGTGAAGCGCAGCAAGGCTCTCCGCAACGCGGACGCCAAGGTCGACCGGGAGCGCAACTACGCCCCGCTCGAGGCCGTCCGTATTGCGAAGGACACCGCCAGCACCAAGTTCGACGGCACCGTCGAGGTCGCCTTCCGCCTGGGCGTCGACCCGCGCAAGGCAGACCAGATGGTCCGTGGCACCGTGAACCTTCCGCACGGCACCGGCAAGACCGCCCGGGTCCTGGTCTTCGCGACCGGTGACCGTGCTGCGGCCGCGGAGGCCGCGGGCGCCGACATCGTCGGCTCCGACGAACTGATCGACGAGGTCTCGAAGGGCCGTCTGGACTTCGACGCCGTCGTCGCCACCCCGGACCTCATGGGCAAGGTCGGCCGCCTCGGCCGCGTGCTCGGTCCGCGTGGTCTGATGCCGAACCCCAAGACCGGCACCGTGACCATGGACGTCGCCAAGGCCGTCACCGAGATCAAGGGCGGCAAGATCGAGTTCCGTGTCGACAAGCACGCGAACCTGCACTTCATCATCGGCAAGGTCTCCTTCGACGAGACCAAGCTGGTGGAGAACTACGCCGCGGCGCTGGAGGAGATCCTCCGGCTGAAGCCGTCCGCCGCCAAGGGCCGCTACATCAAGAAGGCGACCCTGACCACCACCATGGGTCCCGGCATCCCGCTGGACTCCAACCGCACCCGCAACCTCCTCGTCGAGGAGGACCCGGCCGCGGTCTGAGCCGGCGGCTCGCAGACGGTGGTATCGGCCCCCGCACCTCCTCTCGCCGAGGGGGTGCGGGGGCCTGTTTATCAGTACGCCGATGTCAGTGGGGTGCGTTACGGTTCAACCGACTTCACTGACGCAACAGAACAGAAGACCGGGGTGGGGATTTCAATGAGCATGTCGACGTGGAAGCGCGCGGGCGTCTCGCTGACGGCCGTGGCCGTCGTCATGGGTGCCGCGGGCTGCCAGGACGGTGACGGGGGCGAGAAGAAGAAGGCCGCCGGGTCGTCGCAGTCCGCCGTCCAGTCCCAGGGCGAGATCACCAAGGTGATCCAGGCCGCCTACAAGAAGACGTCGGACGCCAAGTCCGCCAAGGTCCGTATGACCATGACCATGCCGGCCGGCATGGAGGGCGGCGGCACCATGGAGATGTCCGGTGTGCAGGGCTGGGACCCCGGTCTGCTGGACGTCACCATGAAGGGCTCCATGCTCACCGCGGGCGACCCCGACGCGCCTTCCCAGATGCGCATGGTGATGGTGGACGACGCCATGTACATGGAGCTGGGCGCCAAGCAGGCCGCCGAGATGGACGGCAAGCGCTGGATGAAGCTGGACCTCAAGGCCGCCGCCGAGGCGAGCGGCGACAAGGAGCTCCAGAAGCAGATGACCGGCAGCCTGGAGAACATGAACCAGGACCCGGCCCAGCAGCTCGCCCTGCTGCTCGGCTCGCCCAGCATCAAGCACCTCGGCCCGGAGAAGGTCGACGGCGTCGAGGCGCAGCACTACAAGGGCACGCTGACCTTCAAGGAGATGCTCGACGCCAACAAGGCGTTCGAGGTGCTCTCGGCGGAGGAGCGCGAGAAGCTCGTCGCCAACGTCAAGAAGGCCGGCATCAAGGGCTACGACACCGAGGTCTGGGTCAACGAGGACCAGTACCCGGTCAAGATGGTCGTGGGCATCAAGATGCCGCAGGGCACGATGAACATGACGGCGAACTACTCCGACTACGGCGCCGCGGCCACCGTCCAGGCGCCGCCGGCGAAGGACACCTTCGACCTGTTCGAGATGCTCAAGCAGCTGGAGGGCGCGGAGGGCGGCGCCGGCCTGGACGGCTGAGCGGTCCCGGCACCCCCGGTCGTGGCTCGCGGCGGATCCCGCCACGAGCCACGACCGCCTGCCGGTCGGGTCCGGACGCCCGATTTGCTTGGCGCCGATCCGTTCGCGTACTCTTCCCCGGAAGCCAAAGACCGCTGGTCGTTGCCGTGCCCGTCAGGGTGTCGGCGGCCGAAGGATCCGCTAGCTGCGGACGACCCGCGCAGGTGACTGTGGATGAAGCTCCCGGACATGTGTCCGGTGGAGCCACGCCCCGTGCGCCTGCGCCGGGGCGTTTCGTTTTGCCCAGTCTCCTTCCTTCAGCCCATGCGGTCCGAATCACCCGGAAGGAGGCCGAGGCTCATGGCGAGGCCCGACAAGTCCGCCGCGGTCGCCGAGCTGACGGACAAGTTCCGCAGCTCGAACGCCGCCGTGCTGACCGAGTACCGCGGTCTCACCGTGGCGCAGCTGAAGCAGCTGCGCCGTTCGCTCGGTGAGAACGCCCAGTACGCCGTGGTGAAGAACACGCTGACCAAGATTGCGGCCAACGAGGCCGGGATCACCTCGCTCGACGACCAGTTCGCTGGTCCGACGGCGGTCGCCTTCATCACCGGTGACCCGGTGGAGTCGGCGAAGGGTCTTCGTGACTTCGCCAAGGACAACCCGAACCTCATCATCAAGGGCGGTGTCCTTGACGGCAAGGCGCTGTCCGCCGATGAGATCAAGAAGCTTGCGGACCTCGAGTCCCGCGAGGTTCTGCTCGCCAAGCTGGCGGGCGCCATGAAGGGCAAGCAGTCCCAGGCTGCCGCGCTCTTCCAGGCGCTTCCGTCGAAGCTCGTCCGCACCGTGGACGCGCTTCGCGCCAAGCAGGCCGAGCAGGGCGGTGCCGAGTAATTCGGCTCGCGCATTGATCCGCGCCGCCCGGCGCGGGTCGTAGCGGGCCGTACGCCCGCCGTTATGTACATCCCGGCACCAGCCGAATAGTGGAAGGACCGCCATCATGGCGAAGCTGTCTCAGGAAGACCTGCTCGCGCAGTTCGAGGAGATGACCCTCATCGAGCTCTCCGAGTTCGTGAAGGCGTTCGAGGAGAAGTTCGACGTCACCGCCGCCGCCCCGGTCGCCGTTGCCGCCGCCGGTGGCGCCGGTGTCGCCGCTGCCGAGGCCGTCGAGGAGAAGGACGAGTTCGACGTCATCCTCACCGGCGCCGGCGACAAGAAGATCCAGGTCATCAAGGTCGTCCGTGAGCTGACCTCGCTGGGCCTGAAGGAGGCCAAGGACCTCGTCGACGGCACCCCGAAGCCGGTCCTCGAGAAGGTCAACAAGGAGGCCGCGGACAAGGCCGCCGAGTCCCTCAAGGCCGCCGGTGCGGCCGTCGAGGTCAAGTGACCTCGCGAGTCTTCTGACTCTCGCGCTGTAACGCGCACGCGCTGAAGGGCGATCATCCATTCGGGTGGTCGCCCTTCGGTGTTGCCGGCACCGTCGGGTGGGCGCCTTGCGCTGTCCGTCGCGGGGAGTAAGGTGATCTTCGCCGTGCGCCAGGTGACGATCCCCGCAGCCAGGATTGGGCTGGGGGGCCTTGACGAACCGCACGCAGCGCGCAATTCTCAGGACGCGTCGTCACAACGGTCCAAGTTCGAGGCATGGATCGGCGACCGAACGGGCAGTATCGGTGTGCGCCTCCCGGCGCGCGGCATACCGCGGAGTTGAGAACAACGAGGGTCTCGGTAAACCCGCCCTGGACATCAGTGGGCCAAGTGGCTACACTGACCCTTTGCGCTGCCTGTTAGCTGCCCCCTGCCCGTCACCAGGGGCATCCCCTCGCACGAGCATCGTTGGCCAGAATAGCCCTGACCTGGGATTTCTGTCTTTGTGCCCGGCTTGGGACCGGTACGCGCGTAGTGAGTCCGAGCCCTCGGAAGGACCCCCTCTTGGCCGCCTCGCGCAACGCCTCGACCGCGAATACGAACAACGGCGCAAGCACCGCCCCGCTGCGCATCTCCTTTGCAAAGATCAAGGAGCCCCTCGAGGTTCCGAACCTCCTCGCGCTGCAGACCGAGAGCTTTGACTGGCTGCTCGGCAACGCCGCATGGAAGGCTCGTGTCGAGGCGGCTCTGGAGTCCGGACAGGACGTCCCCACCAAGTCCGGTCTGGAGGAGATCTTCGAGGAGATCTCCCCGATCGAGGACTTCTCCGGGTCGATGTCGCTGACCTTCCGCGACCACCGCTTCGAGCCTCCGAAGAACTCGATCGACGAGTGCAAGGAGCGCGACTTCACGTACGCCGCCCCGCTCTTCGTCACGGCCGAGTTCACCAACAACGAGACCGGCGAGATCAAGTCCCAGACCGTCTTCATGGGCGACTTCCCGCTCATGACGAACAAGGGCACCTTCGTCATCAACGGCACCGAGCGTGTCGTGGTGTCGCAGCTGGTCCGCTCGCCGGGTGTCTACTTCGACTCCTCCATCGACAAGACGTCCGACAAGGACATCTTCTCCGCCAAGATCATCCCGTCCCGGGGTGCCTGGCTGGAGATGGAGATCGACAAGCGCGACATGGTCGGTGTGCGCATCGACCGCAAGCGCAAGCAGTCCGTCACCGTCCTCCTGAAGGCGCTCGGCTGGACCACCGAGCAGATCCTGGAGGAGTTCGGCGAGTACGAGTCGATGCGCGCCACCCTGGAGAAGGACCACACCCAGGGCCAGGACGACGCGCTGCTCGACATCTACCGCAAGCTGCGCCCGGGCGAGCCCCCGACGCGCGAGGCCGCGCAGACGCTGCTGGAGAACCTGTACTTCAACCCGAAGCGCTACGACCTCGCCAAGGTCGGCCGCTACAAGGTCAACAAGAAGCTCGGCGCCGACGAGCCGCTGGACGCCGGCGTGCTCACCACCGACGACGTCATCGCGACCATCAAGTACCTGGTCAAGCTGCACGCCGGCGAGACCGAGACGGTCGGCGAGAGCGGCACCCAGATCGTCGTCGAGACCGACGACATCGACCACTTCGGCAACCGCCGTCTGCGCAACGTCGGCGAGCTGATCCAGAACCAGGTCCGTACGGGTCTCGCCCGTATGGAGCGCGTCGTGCGCGAGCGCATGACCACCCAGGACGTCGAGGCGATCACGCCGCAGACCCTGATCAACATCCGGCCGGTCGTCGCCTCCATCAAGGAGTTCTTCGGCACCAGCCAGCTGTCCCAGTTCATGGACCAGAACAACCCGCTGTCGGGCCTGACCCACAAGCGCCGCCTGTCGGCGCTGGGCCCCGGCGGTCTGTCCCGTGAGCGGGCCGGCTTCGAGGTCCGCGACGTGCACCCGTCCCACTACGGACGCATGTGCCCGATCGAGACCCCCGAAGGCCCGAACATCGGCCTGATCGGTTCGCTCGCCACCTACGGCCGGGTGAACGCGTTCGGCTTCGTCGAGACGCCGTACCGCAAGGTCGAGGGCGGCCAGGTCACCGACCAGGTGGACTACCTCACCGCCGACGAGGAGGACCGCTTCGTCATCGCGCAGGCCAACGCCGCGCTCGGCGACGACATGCGCTTCTCCGAGGCCCGCGTGCTCGTCCGCCGCCGCGGCGGCGAGGTCGACTACGTGTCGCCCGAGGACGTGGACTACATGGACGTCTCGCCGCGCCAGATGGTGTCGGTGGCGACCGCCATGATCCCGTTCCTCGAGCACGACGACGCCAACCGCGCCCTGATGGGCGCGAACATGATGCGCCAGGCCGTTCCGCTGATCAAGGCGGAGGCGCCGCTCGTCGGCACCGGCATGGAGTACCGCTGCGCCACCGACGCCGGCGACGTCATCAAGGCGGAGAAGGACGGTGTGATCCAGGAGGTCTCGGCCGACTACGTCACCGTCGCCAACGACGACGGCACGTACACCACGTACCGCGTCGCGAAGTTCTCCCGCTCCAACCAGGGCACCTCGGTGAACCAGAAGGTCATCGTCTCCGAGGGCGACCGGGTCATCGAGGGCCAGGTCCTCGCCGACGGCCCGGCCACCGAGAACGGCGAGATGGCGCTCGGCAAGAACCTGCTCGTGGCGTTCATGCCGTGGGAAGGCCACAACTACGAGGACGCGATCATCCTGTCGCAGCGCCTCGTGCAGGACGACGTCCTCTCCTCGATCCACATCGAGGAGCACGAGGTCGACGCCCGCGACACCAAGCTCGGCCCGGAGGAGATCACCCGGGACATCCCGAACGTCTCCGAGGAGGTCCTCGCCGACCTCGACGAGCGCGGCATCATCCGTATCGGTGCCGAGGTCGTCGCCGGCGACATCCTGGTCGGCAAGGTCACCCCCAAGGGCGAGACCGAGCTGACCCCGGAGGAGCGCCTGCTCCGCGCGATCTTCGGCGAGAAGGCCCGCGAGGTCCGCGACACCTCGCTGAAGGTGCCGCACGGCGAGACCGGCAAGGTCATCGGCGTCCGCGTCTTCGACCGCGAGGAGGGCGACGAGCTTCCCCCCGGTGTGAACCAGCTGGTGCGCGTGTACGTCGCGCAGAAGCGCAAGATCACCGACGGTGACAAGCTCGCCGGCCGCCACGGCAACAAGGGCGTCATCTCCAAGATCCTGCCGATCGAGGACATGCCGTTCCTGGAGGACGGCACCCCGGTCGACATCATCCTCAACCCGCTCGGCGTCCCGTCCCGAATGAACCCGGGACAGGTCCTGGAGATCCACCTCGGCTGGCTCGCCAGCCAGGGCTGGGACGTCTCCGGCCTCGCCGACGAGTGGGCCCAGCGCCTGCAGGCCATCGGCGCCGACCAGGTCGACCCCCGCACCAACGTCGCCACCCCCGTCTTCGACGGCGCCCGTGAGGACGAGCTGGCGGGTCTGCTGGACCACACGATCCCGAACCGCGACGGCGACCGCATGGTCCTCCCGTCCGGCAAGGCGCGCCTGTTCGACGGCCGCTCCGGCGAGCCGTTCCCGGACCCGATCTCGGTCGGGTACATGTACATCCTCAAGCTGCACCACCTGGTCGACGACAAGCTGCACGCCCGCTCGACCGGTCCGTACTCGATGATCACCCAGCAGCCGCTGGGTGGTAAGGCTCAGTTCGGTGGCCAGCGGTTCGGCGAGATGGAGGTGTGGGCGCTCGAGGCGTACGGCGCCGCCTACGCCCTCCAGGAGCTGCTGACCATCAAGTCCGACGACGTCACCGGCCGCGTGAAGGTCTACGAGGCCATCGTCAAGGGCGAGAACATCCCCGAGCCCGGCATCCCCGAGTCCTTCAAGGTGCTCATCAAGGAGATGCAGTCCCTGTGCCTCAACGTGGAGGTGCTGTCCTCGGACGGCATGTCCATCGAGATGCGCGACACCGACGAGGACGTCTTCCGCGCCGCGGAGGAGCTCGGTATCGACCTGTCCCGGCGCGAGCCGAGCAGCGTCGAAGAGGTCTGACGGGCCTGGCCGGGACTCCCCGACAGGAGTCCCGGCCGTCCCCGGACCCTCCCCCTACGCCCTGTGGGCGTGGAGGGACCCCCATCAGACCATTGATTGAGACACGACCCTGAGAGGGATTGACGCATAGTGCTCGACGTCAACTTCTTCGACGAGCTGCGGATCGGCCTGGCCACCGCTGACGACATCCGTCAGTGGTCCCACGGCGAGGTCAAGAAGCCGGAGACCATCAACTACCGCACGCTCAAGCCCGAGAAGGACGGACTCTTCTGCGAGAAGATCTTCGGCCCTACCCGGGACTGGGAGTGCTACTGCGGCAAGTACAAGCGCGTCCGCTTCAAGGGCATCATCTGTGAGCGCTGTGGCGTCGAGGTCACGCGCGCCAAGGTGCGCCGCGAGCGGATGGGCCACATCGAGCTGGCCGCTCCCGTCACCCACATCTGGTACTTCAAGGGCGTTCCGTCGCGGCTGGGCTACCTGCTCGACCTCGCCCCGAAGGACCTGGAGAAGGTCATCTACTTCGCCGCGTACATGATCACGTACGTGGACGAGGAGCGCCGTACCCGCGACCTGCCCTCGCTGGAGGCCCATGTCTCCGTCGAGCGCCAGCAGATCGAGAACCGCCGCGACGCCGACCTGGAGGCCCGCGCCAAGAAGCTCGAGGCCGACCTGGCCGAGCTGGAGGCCGAGGGTGCCAAGGCCGATGTGCGCCGCAAGGTGCGCGAGGGCGCCGAGCGCGAGATGAAGCAGCTGCGCGACCGCGCCCAGCGCGAGATCGACCGTCTCGACGAGGTGTGGAACCGCTTCAAGAACCTCAAGGTCCAGGACCTCGAGGGCGACGAGCTGCTCTACCGCGAGCTGCGTGACCGCTTCGGCACGTACTTCGACGGCTCGATGGGTGCCGCGGCGCTGCAGAAGCGCCTGGAGTCCTTCGACCTGGAGGAGGAGGCCGAGCGCCTCCGCGAGATCATCCGTACCGGCAAGGGCCAGAAGAAGACCCGTGCGCTCAAGCGCCTCAAGGTCGTCTCCGCGTTCCTGCAGACCAGCAACAGCCCCAAGGGCATGGTGCTGGACTGCGTCCCGGTGATCCCGCCGGACCTGCGTCCGATGGTGCAGCTGGACGGTGGCCGCTTCGCGACCTCCGACCTGAACGACCTGTACCGCCGTGTGATCAACCGCAACAACCGCCTGAAGCGCCTGCTCGACCTCGGTGCCCCCGAGATCATCGTGAACAACGAGAAGCGGATGCTCCAGGAGGCCGTCGACGCGCTGTTCGACAACGGCCGCCGCGGACGCCCGGTCACCGGTCCCGGCAACCGCCCGCTGAAGTCCCTCAGCGACATGCTGAAGGGCAAGCAGGGCCGGTTCCGCCAGAACCTGCTCGGCAAGCGAGTCGACTACTCGGCGCGTTCCGTCATCGTCGTCGGCCCGCAGCTGAAGCTGCACCAGTGCGGTCTGCCCAAGGCCATGGCGCTGGAGCTCTTCAAGCCGTTCGTGATGAAGCGCCTGGTGGACCTGAACCACGCGCAGAACATCAAGTCGGCCAAGCGCATGGTCGAGCGGGGCCGCACCGTCGTGTACGACGTCCTCGAAGAGGTCATCGCCGAGCACCCGGTGCTGCTGAACCGTGCGCCCACGCTGCACCGCCTCGGCATCCAGGCTTTCGAGCCGCAGCTGGTCGAGGGCAAGGCCATCCAGATCCACCCGCTCGTCTGCACCGCGTTCAACGCGGACTTCGACGGTGACCAGATGGCCGTGCACCTGCCGCTGTCCGCGGAGGCGCAGGCCGAGGCCCGCATCCTGATGCTGTCCTCGAACAACATCCTCAAGCCGGCCGACGGCCGTCCGGTCACCATGCCGACCCAGGACATGGTGCTGGGCCTCTTCTTCCTCACCACGGACGAGGAGGAGCGCGAGGTGCGCGGCGAGGGCCGTGCGTTCAACTCCACCGCCGAGGCGATCATGGCGTTCGACGCCCGGGAGCTCTCGCTCCAGGCGAAGATCGACATCCGCTTCCCGATCGGCACCGTCCCGCCGCGCGGCTGGACCCCGCCGGCGGACGAGGAGGGGCACGAGGGCGTCGGCCCCTGGCAGCAGGGCGACAGCTTCCGCCTCACCACCACCCTGGGCCGCGCGCTCTTCAACGAGCTGCTGCCCGAGGACTACCCGTTCGTCGACTACACGGTCGGCAAGAAGCAGCTCTCCGAGATCGTCAACGACCTCGCCGAGCGCTACCCGAAGGTCATCGTGGCGGCGACGCTCGACAACCTGAAGGCGGCCGGCTTCTACTGGGCGACCCGCTCCGGCGTCACCGTGGCCATCTCCGACGTCGTCGTCCCCGAGGCGAAGAAGGACATCGTCGCGGGCTACGAGGCGCAGGACGAGAAGGTCCAGAAGCAGTACGAGCGCGGTCTGATCACCAAGGACGAGCGCACGCAGGAGCTCATCGCGATCTGGACCAAGGCGACCAACGAGGTCGCCGAGGCGATGAACGACAACTTCCCGAAGACCAACCCCATCTTCATGATGGTCAACTCGGGTGCGCGCGGAAACATGATGCAGATGCGTCAGATCGCCGGTATGCGCGGTCTGGTGTCGAACGCCAAGAACGAGACGATCCCGCGTCCCATCAAGGCGTCCTTCCGCGAGGGCCTGTCCGTGCTGGAGTACTTCATCTCCACGCACGGTGCCCGAAAGGGTCTCGCCGACACCGCCCTGCGTACGGCCGACTCGGGTTACCTGACCCGTCGTCTGGTCGACGTCTCGCAGGACGTCATCATCCGCGAGGAGGACTGCGGCACCGACCGCGGTCTGAAGCTGCGGATCGCCGAGCGGGGCGCCGACGGTGTCCTGCGCAAGGCGGACGACGTCGAGACGTCGGTGTACGCGCGGATGCTCGCCGAGGACGTCGTCGTGGACGGCAAGGTCATCGCGCCGGCCAACGTCGACCTCGGTGACGTGCTGATCGACGCGCTCGTCGCGGCGGAGGTCGAGGAGGTCAAGACCCGCTCGGTCCTGACCTGCGAGTCCGCGGTCGGCACCTGTGCGTACTGCTACGGCCGTTCGCTCGCCACCGGCAAGCTGGTCGACATCGGCGAGGCGGTCGGCATCATCGCCGCCCAGTCCATCGGTGAGCCCGGAACCCAGCTGACGATGCGTACCTTCCACACCGGTGGTGTGGCCGGTGACGACATCACCCAGGGTCTGCCGCGTGTCGTCGAGCTCTTCGAGGCCCGTACCCCGAAGGGCGTCGCCCCGATCTCCGAGGTCGCCGGCATCGTCCGGGTCGAGGAGACCGAGAAGACCAAGAAGATCGTCATCACTCCGGACGACGGCAGCGACGAGGCGGCGTACCCGATCTCCAAGCGCGCCAAGCTCCTGGTGCGGGACGGCGACCACGTCGAGGTGGGCCAGAAGCTCACCTTCGGTGCCACCAACCCGCACGACGTGCTGCGGATCCTCGGCCAGCGCGCCGTCCAGGTCCACCTGGTCGGCGAGGTCCAGAAGGTCTACAACTCGCAGGGTGTGTCGATCCACGACAAGCACATCGAGATCATCATCCGGCAGATGCTGCGCCGTGTGACGATCATCGAGTCCGGCGACGCCGAGCTGCTGCCCGGTGAGCTGGTGGAGCGCTCGAAGTTCGAGCACGAGAACCGTCGTGTGGTCCAGGAAGGCGGCCACCCGGCCTCCGGCCGTCCGCAGCTGATGGGTATCACCAAGGCCTCGCTGGCGACCGAGTCGTGGCTGTCGGCGGCGTCCTTCCAGGAGACGACCAGGGTCCTCACCGACGCGGCGATCAACGCCAAGTCGGACTCCCTGATCGGCCTCAAGGAGAACGTCATCATCGGTAAGCTCATCCCGGCCGGTACGGGCCTCGCCCGCTACCGCAACATCCGGGTCGAGCCGACCGAGGAGGCCAAGGCCGCGATGTACTCGGCCGTCGGCTACGACGACATCGACTACTCGCCGTTCGGCACGGGCTCCGGCCAGGCCGTTCCGCTGGAGGACTACGACTACGGTCCGTACAACCAGTAAGGCGTACGTCTGACGCCAAGGGCGGTCACCCTCCGGGGTGGCCGCCCTTCGGCGTTCGGGGGCGCGGTGAGTTCGCTGTGGCGGCATCCTGATCGCGCTCACCGCCGAGCGCCACCGCCTGACCGTGATTCCCCATGGACGACGACTTCGCCGCCATCGCAGAGGTTCGCCCCGAGCTGTCGACGGGCCGGGCACGGCCGACCGTCCTGTTGCCGCCGCGCCGGGCAGCCGCCCGGAGGCGCCGGCAGGAGTGGGCCGGACCGAGCCGCTGACCTTGCGGCCGCCGCATGCGAATCCACACAGGGTCACCTCTTGGGGTGAACGTCGCCAACTGGCCCTGATTCAGGGCCCCTTGCGTAACTACGCTCGCCGTGCGGCACATGCCTCCTGCATGTGCCGCACGGCGCCTGGCGCCTTCACGTACGTCCACTCCCTGCACAGGAACCCTTATGGTCAGCTCGTCCCACGAGGCGATGCACCGCATCTTCCAGGACCACCCGGGCCTCTTCTCCGGGGTGTCCGAGGTGCTCGGCGTCGACTTCGCCCCACCCACCTCGGTCACCGTCCTGCCCACCGACCTCACCGAGACCCGCCCGCTCGAACGACGCGTCGACACCCTGCTGAGGCTGGAGACGGAAGGGGACGAGCCGTTCCTCCTCGCCGTCGAGGCCCAGGGCAGAAAGGACCCGGACAAGCCCGCGAGCTGGGCCTACTACGCCTCGTACCTGCTCGCGAAGTACCGGCTGCAGCCGATGCTGCTGGTCGTCTGCCAGGACCGCGCGACGGCCGAATGGGCGGCTCGGCCGGTCCGCTTCGGCCCTCCCCAGTGGCCGCTGCTCACCCTGCACCCGCTCGTCGCGGGGCCGCACAACATGCCGGTGCTCACCGACCCCGTCGAAGTGCGCAAGGACCTCGCGCTGGCCACACTGTCCGCGATCACCCAGGCTGCGAATCCGGACATCGGGGCCATACTCAAGGCGATGACCCATGTGCTGCGGGACACGCCCGCAGTCCTCGCCAACCCGATCGTCGAACTCATCGCGCAGGGCCTGGGCACGTACCCAGCCGCAGAAACATGGAGGAAACTGGTGGCCGTGGACCTCTCTTTCTACAAGTCGCCCCTCTCCGATGAACTCCGTGCCGAGGGCCGTGCCGAGGGCCGTGCCGAGGGTGAGGCGCGACGCGCGGCCGAGGACGTCCTGGACGTCCTGGCGGAGCGCGGTATCGCCGTGCCCGAGGCGGTTCGCGAGCGCGTCACCGGCTGCGGCGATCCCGAGACCCTGCGTCACTGGCTCCGGCGGGCCGTCACCGCCCCTTCCGCCGAAGCGATCTTCGCGGACGAGTAGCCCGGCCCGTCCCCGCTGAGTCCCGGCGGGGCTGAGCCGCCGCGCCGGCCCCGCTTCCGCCGTTCCGCGGAGGAGGTCCGGGACGAAGGACCCCGTGTCCAGGCTCGGGCGGAGGGCGTTACGGCGGCCTCCGGGGCCGGTAAGGGCATCCAGGTCCCGGTGGCCGCGGGGCACGCCGAGCCCGGTCGAGCGGGGCGGCAACCGCGAGTCGGCGGCCGTGCTCCACGTGCGCGCACCTTCGCAGTGGCGCGCCGATCCCCGGCGATGCGGGGCGTCCGAGGGGCCACCGCGGCATCGGACCCCGTCGGCGGCCGTTCCGGCGTGTCGCTCCCCGTTGCATTTGTTTTGACCGAACTCGGTGCGGTAGGTACGCTCAGACCTTGTGCCTGGGGTGTGCCCTGGCCTTCGTGCGTGCCTACAACCGTGCGGGGAGCCTGCATCGGCCACCGTAATCTGCGCCTTTTCCGCCTTCGGCGGGGGTCCGCGGTATTCGACACACCCGACCGCGTGGGTCGGTGACGTTCCAGGTTAGCTTTACTAACGGCACACAGAAACCGGAGAAGTAGTGCCTACGATCCAGCAGCTGGTCCGGAAGGGCCGGCAGGACAAGGTCGAGAAGAACAAGACGCCCGCACTCGAGGGTTCCCCTCAGCGTCGCGGCGTCTGCACGCGTGTGTTCACGACCACCCCGAAGAAGCCGAACTCGGCCCTCCGTAAGGTCGCGCGTGTGCGTCTGACCTCGGGCATCGAGGTCACGGCCTACATTCCGGGTGAGGGACACAACCTGCAGGAGCACTCCATCGTGCTCGTGCGTGGTGGCCGTGTGAAGGACCTGCCGGGTGTTCGCTACAAGATCATCCGTGGTTCCCTCGACACCCAGGGTGTCAAGAACCGCAAGCAGGCCCGCAGCCGCTACGGCGCCAAGAAGGAGAAGTAAGAATGCCTCGTAAGGGCCCCGCCCCGAAGCGCCCGGTCATCATCGACCCGGTCTACGGTTCTCCTCTGGTGACCTCGCTGATCAACAAGATCCTGCTGAACGGCAAGCGCTCCACCGCCGAGCGCATCGTCTACGGCGCCATGGAAGGCCTTCGCGAGAAGACCGGTGCCGACCCGGTCATCACGCTGAAGCGCGCTCTCGAGAACGTCAAGCCGTCCCTCGAGGTCAAGTCCCGCCGCGTCGGTGGCGCCACCTACCAGGTGCCGATCGAGGTCAAGCCCGGTCGCGCCTCCACCCTCGCGCTCCGCTGGGTCGTGGGCTACTCCCGCGCCCGCCGCGAGAAGACCATGACCGAGCGCCTCATGAACGAGCTCCTGGACGCCTCGAACGGCCTCGGTGCTTCGGTCAAGAAGCGCGAGGACACGCACAAGATGGCCGAGTCCAACAAGGCCTTCGCGCACTACCGCTGGTAGTCGCAGACCCCATCGAGAACCGAGAGAAGACGAAAGCCTTATGGCTACCACTTCGCTTGACCTGGCCAAGGTCCGCAACATCGGGATCATGGCCCACATCGACGCGGGCAAGACGACCACCACCGAGCGCATCCTGTTCTACACCGGTGTTTCGTACAAGATCGGTGAGGTCCACGACGGCGCCGCCACGATGGACTGGATGGAGCAGGAGCAGGAGCGCGGCATCACCATCACGTCCGCCGCGACGACCTGTCACTGGCCGCTCGAGGACGTCGACCACACCATCAACATCATCGACACCCCGGGGCACGTCGACTTCACCGTCGAGGTGGAGCGCTCCCTGCGTGTGCTCGACGGTGCCGTGACGGTGTTCGACGGCGTCGCCGGCGTCGAGCCGCAGTCCGAGACCGTGTGGCGTCAGGCCGACCGCTACGGCGTTCCGCGCATCTGCTTCGTCAACAAGCTCGACCGCACCGGTGCCGAGTTCCACCGCTGTGTCGACATGATCAGCGACCGCCTGGGCGCTCAGCCGATCGTGATGCAGCTCCCGATCGGTGCCGAGGCGGACTTCAAGGGCGTCATCGACCTGGTCCGTATGAAGGCGCTGGTCTGGTCCGCCGAGGCCGCCAAGGGCGAGATGTACGACGTCGTCGACATCCCGGACACGCACGCCGAGGCTGCCGAGGAGTACCGCGGCAAGCTGCTGGAGTCCGTGGCCGAGAACGACGAGGAGATCATGGAGCTGTACCTCGAGGGCCAGGAGCCCTCCGAGGAGCAGCTGTACGCCGCGATCCGCCGTATCACCATCGCCTCGGGCAAGGGCAAGGGCACCACGGTCACCCCGGTGTTCTGTGGCACCGCGTTCAAGAACAAGGGCGTGCAGCCCCTGCTCGACGCGGTCGTCCGCTACCTGCCGTCGCCGCTGGACGTCGAGGCCATCGAGGGTCACGACGTCAAGGACGCCGAGCAGATCGTCCGCCGCAAGCCGTCCGACGAGGAGCCGCTGTCGGCGCTGGCGTTCAAGATCATGAGCGACCCGCACCTGGGCAAGCTCACCTTCGTGCGCATCTACTCCGGCCGTCTGGAGTCCGGCACCGCGGTGCTGAACTCCGTGAAGGGCAAGAAGGAGCGCATCGGCAAGATCTACCGTATGCACGCCAACAAGCGTGAGGAGATCGACTCGGTGGGCGCCGGTGACATCGTCGCCGTCATGGGCCTGAAGCAGACCACCACCGGTGAGACGCTCGCGGACGAGAAGAACCCGGTCATCCTGGAGTCCATGGACTTCCCGGCGCCGGTCATCGAGGTCGCGATCGAGCCCAAGTCCAAGGGCGACCAGGAGAAGCTGGGTGTCGCCATCCAGCGTCTCGCGGAGGAGGACCCCTCCTTCCAGGTGCACACCAACGAGGAGACCGGCCAGACCGTCATCGGCGGTATGGGCGAGCTTCACCTCGAGGTGCTCGTCGACCGGATGAAGCGCGAGTTCAAGGTCGAGGCCAACGTCGGCAAGCCGCAGGTCGCGTACCGCGAGACCATCCGCAAGTCGGTGGACCGCGTGGACTACACCCACAAGAAGCAGACCGGTGGTACCGGTCAGTTCGCCAAGGTGCAGATCGCGGTCGAGCCGATCGAGGGCGGCGACGCGGCCTACGAGTTCGTGAACAAGGTCACCGGTGGCCGCATCCCGAAGGAGTACATCCCTTCCGTGGACGCCGGCTGCCAGGAGGCGATGTCGTTCGGCATCCTCGCCGGCTACGAGATGACGGGCGTCCGCGTCACGCTTCTCGACGGCGCCTACCACGAGGTCGACTCCTCCGAGCTCGCGTTCAAGATCGCCGGTTCGCAGGCCTTCAAGGAGGCCGCGCGCAAGGCGTCCCCGGTTCTCCTCGAGCCGATGATGGCCGTTGAGGTCACCACGCCCGAGGACTACATGGGCGATGTCATCGGTGACATCAACTCCCGCCGTGGCCAGATCCAGGCCATGGAGGAGCGTGCCGGTGCCCGCGTCGTCAAGGGCCTGGTGCCGCTGTCGGAGATGTTCGGCTACGTCGGCGACCTCCGCAGCAAGACCTCGGGTCGCGCAAGCTACTCGATGCAGTTCGACTCCTACGCCGAGGTTCCGCGGAACGTCGCCGAGGAGATCATCGCGAAGGCCAAGGGCGAGTAACTCACCCGAGTACACGCTTTAGGCTTGACGCCGAACCGTCGGGGCGTTCCCCGCGAACCCGTGAGGCTCGTCCCGGCGGTCGGCACCACCAGCAAAGATCACCCTGGCGCCGATGAGTAAGGCGTACAGAACCACTCCACAGGAGGACCCCAGTGGCGAAGGCGAAGTTCGAGCGGACTAAGCCGCACGTCAACATCGGCACCATCGGTCACATCGACCACGGTAAGACGACCCTCACGGCCGCCATTACCAAGGTGCTGCACGACGCGTTCCCGGACCTGAACGAGGCCTCGGCGTTCGACCAGATCGACAAGGCTCCTGAGGAGCGCCAGCGCGGTATCACCATCTCCATCGCGCACGTCGAGTACCAGACCGAGTCGCGTCACTACGCCCACGTCGACTGCCCCGGTCACGCGGACTACATCAAGAACATGATCACCGGTGCCGCCCAGATGGACGGCGCCATCCTCGTGGTCGCCGCCACCGACGGCCCGATGCCGCAGACCAAGGAGCACGTGCTCCTGGCCCGCCAGGTCGGCGTCCCGTACATCGTCGTCGCCCTGAACAAGGCCGACATGGTGGACGACGAGGAGATCCTGGAGCTCGTCGAGCTCGAGGTGCGTGAGCTCCTCTCCGAGTACGAGTTCCCGGGCGACGACGTTCCGGTCGTCAAGGTCTCGGCGCTCAAGGCTCTCGAGGGCGACAAGGAGTGGGGCCAGTCGGTCCTGAACCTGATGGCCGCCGTCGACGAGGCGATCCCGCAGCCCGAGCGTGACGTCGACAAGCCGTTCCTGATGCCGATCGAGGACGTGTTCACGATCACCGGTCGTGGCACCGTCGTCACCGGCCGTATCGAGCGTGGTGTCCTCAAGGTCAACGAGACCGTCGACATCGTGGGCATCAAGCAGGAGAAGACCACCACCACGGTCACCGGCATCGAGATGTTCCGCAAGCTGCTCGACGAGGGCCAGGCCGGTGAGAACGTCGGTCTGCTCCTCCGCGGCATCAAGCGCGAGGACGTCGAGCGCGGCCAGGTCATCATCAAGCCGGGCTCGGTCACCCCGCACACCGAGTTCGAGGCCCAGGCCTACATCCTGTCGAAGGACGAGGGTGGCCGTCACACCCCGTTCTTCAACAACTACCGCCCGCAGTTCTACTTCCGTACCACGGACGTGACCGGCGTCGTGACCCTCCCCGAGGGCACCGAGATGGTCATGCCGGGCGACAACACCACCATGTCCGTCCAGCTGATCCAGCCGGTCGCCATGGAGGAGGGCCTGAAGTTCGCCATCCGTGAGGGTGGCCGGACCGTCGGCGCCGGCCAGGTCACCAAGATCGTCAAGTAAGTTCTTGACCGTCTGACCCGGCAGCTCCGCAGCGAGCCGCAAGCGAGGGGCCCCGCACCATGAGGTGCGGGGCCCCTTGGCATGCCCGGGCGCCCGGGCCGCGGTCCTGGTCCGGGTGACGGGGGCGGGTCGGTCTTGGGTTCCGGCGGTCCGCGCGACACGGGGGCCGGTCCGGCCGGGCGACGCCCTTCGGCGGGAGGGCCGGGGTGCTGCCGCTCGCCGATCAGCGAGGGACACGCCGGTCTCCGCGTCAGCGGACGGAGACCGGGGCCGGGGCGGGGTCACGCCCCGTTCGCAGCGGTGGACGGGGCCCGGAGAGTCGGAACGTCGCCGCAGTCGGCCCAGCTCAGTGACGTACCGGACAGTCCGCGCAGCCAGCGCTCGGAGATCTTCGCGAGGCGGGTGCGGTCCGGGGGAGTGGCGCCTAGCCCGATCGCGTAGCGGACCTCCGCGGGGCCGGAGGCGAACGGGTGGGGCCAGGCGTGGACATCCGCGGCGCCGGCCTCCTCCAGCGCCGTGATCAGGGCGCGCACCCGGCCGCGGACCCTGCCCTCCTCCG
Source organism: Streptomyces tirandamycinicus (assembly GCF_003097515.1). Classification (NCBI taxonomy): domain Bacteria; kingdom Bacillati; phylum Actinomycetota; class Actinomycetes; order Kitasatosporales; family Streptomycetaceae; genus Streptomyces; species Streptomyces tirandamycinicus. Next base: position 4,046,908 of record NZ_CP029188.1, read on the forward strand.
GACCGGTGGGCACGGTCAGTACGGCCCAGGCGGCATGCCTCCGGTGCAGGGGAGGTGGTGCCAGCAACTCGGACCAGGGGAGGTCCGTGCACGCCGGGCGGACCGGGGCGCGATCGGCCGTGCCGGTCGGGGCGGTCGCACCGGGGACGGCCGCGTCCACGACTTCCCAGGCCCGGAACAGCTCCTGGGCCAGCAACTCACGGAAGCCGGGGCCGATCTGCGCGGTGCAGGAGCGGACCGGCGCCGTCGGGGTGAGCACCGCGGGTTCGCTCCAGTCGGCCACCGCCCAGCTCGCGAAGAACCGCCCCAGCAGCCCGGCGGGGGGAAGCTCCCCGGCCTCGCGCACGGTGCGGGCTGCCAGCAGCGCCCACGCCAGCCCGGGCAGCCCGCCGTACGGGGCCGAGTCCAGTCCGCGTGCCCGTGCCCACGCCTTGACCTCCCGGGCCAGCCGCACGAACGCCTCCCGATGCGGTCCCGCCAGCTCCAGCACGGCATCGGCGTCGCTGACGGCGCTGAGCGCGACGGCCGCGGCCTCGCCCAGCTCGGCCCGGCGGGCGACGGCCTCGTCCGGGTCCATCTGCCCGGTGGACACCAGGACGAGATCCACGGTCAGCCCGCCGATCCGCAACCGCAGGCCCGGTACCCGCGCCCCCACCACGTCCCGCACGTCCTCCGCCTCCGGCAGGGCCTCGGCCAGCCGGGCCCGTACTTCTCCCGGTCCGGTCGTGCCCGGCAGCGCGGCCACCAGGTCGAGGTCCGCGCCGGGCAGCGCACAGCCCATGCGCCGCGAGCCGGCGAGGTGCACGACCCCGTCGGCCAGCGCCGCAGCGATGCGCCGCGTGGTGCGTCGGGCGTGCTCCGCGCGATCCGGGCCCTCGGCGGCCGGCGCGGCCGCGTCGCACTCCTCGGGTTCCCAGCGCACCTCCCCGGTACCGAGGCGCACCCTCGCCCGTACCCGCATGGGCTCGTCACCGCGCCGCGACAGCAGCACGACATCGCCCACGCGCGCCGTCGTATTGCCGAGCAGGGCCTCGCAGTGGGCGGCGAGTTCGTGCGCGCGGCGGGTCCGGCCGAGCGAGAGGTGCGGGGTGAAGCCGTCGGTGCGGCCCGTGCATCGGGGGAAGCGTTCGGCCAGCACCCCGTGCAGGCGGTCCCACGGCTCCGCTCCGTCAGCCGCCGGGTCGAGCCAGACGGTCGCGTCCTCCCGGTGCCGGAAGCTGCGCACCCCTTCCAGGCGCGCCGTGAACGGGGGAGTACCGGAGGCCGCGGCGGACAGCAGCGGCGCCGCCCGCTCGAAGTCGCACTCCGGTACGAAGCCGAAGAGCAGGTTGACGTGCGGCGGCCAGCGCCGGATCTGCCGGTCGTGCGCACGGCGGATGTGCTGGATCGGGGGCCACAGCTCGTCCGGCGGGAGCCAGGCGACGGCCGTCCGGGGCGTGGGGCGGACGGCGAGCACCCCGGCCGGCCCGTCGGCGGCGGCGCCGCGGTCGGCGGCGGTGCCCGGGACGGAGCGCCCGCCCACCTCCGTCGTCCGCGACGCTTCGGGAGCCGCACCGGCGGTGGACCCCGACGCCGGGGTGCCGCCCGCTCCTTCCGTCCTCCGGGCGTCCGGCACCGGGTCACCCGGGCTCAGATCGGCCACGACGCCGTAGTGGTCGGACACGTACAGCCCGCCGGAGGTGGGGGTGTCGCCGAGGAGGGCAGCCGCATCCACCCGCAGCCGCTCCGATCCGATCAGCACCCGGTCGAGCCGGGCGGCCCGGCCGCTCCTCGACGAGACCGCGGCCAGCGGATTGACGCCCGGGTCGAAGGTCGGTGTGCGGTCGGCCGGTCCGTGCGCCTCGGTCCAGGCGTCGCGCAGCCCGAGCGCCGTCGCGGGCGTGTCCCCGCCGTCGTTGAAGTCCCCCAGCAGCAGTACCTCGCCCTCGACGCCCGCGAGTGCCTCGGCCAGCCGGCCCAGCTCTGCGTCCCGACGGGCCGGCCCGTCCTCCGAGTGGTCGCTGCTCAGGTGCGTCACGGCGACGGTGGTCGGGCCCCCGGCGGTCTCCACCACCACCGCGGCGACCGCCTTGTGCGGGCCGAGGGCGTGGTGGGCCGCCTCGCGCACGGGCAGCCGGCTGAGCAGCAGCAGGCCGCACTCCCCGACGTCCCCGCCGCCCGGGTCGGTGCCCAGCGTGTACGACTCCCGTACCCAGGGGGCGGCGAGCAGCATCGCGAGCAGTTCCGCCTCGACCTCCTGGAGCGCGATGACGTCGGCGTCGGCACCGCGCAGCGCGGTGAGCAGGAGGGGTCTGCGCCGGGCGGTGTCGATGCGGTCGGGGTCGTACCGATCCCAGAGCGTGTTCCAGGTCAGTACGCGCAGGCCCGTGGCCGGTGCGGGCCCGCGCGCCCCGGCGGCGGTCCCGAGCGGGTCGTCCCCCGCGTACGGCGCCCAGCCGCGCGCGGGGTCCCACGCGTGGGGCGTCCGGGCGGCGAAGAACGGGGCACGCAGCCTGCGGGGGCTGCGGATCCGCCCGGCGGAGGTGGCGTCGATCCGGTCCACTCCCGTGGACCGGTCCCACACCACCTCGCCGTCCGCCTCGAAGAACAGCACCCGGTGCCAGGGGATCTCCCCGGAGGGGTCGAAGTCGTCCAGCCGTACCCGCTTCGGCGCGGCGGCGCGCTGGTGGACGCCCATCACGAACCGGGCCGGGTCGAAGCGCGGGTCCCAGCGGACCCGGTGGTAGATCTCCTCGCTGGTACGCACCTACGCCTCCTCCTCGATCGTGCCGGCCGCGCCGATGTACCAGGTGCGGTGTGCCTGGCCGGGGTACGGAGGCACGTACCGGCGCACCTGCGCGGTGAGCACCTCCGCCGGAACCGGGTGCGGCCGCCGTTCGTTGCGCCGGACCAGTTCGTCCTCGTCGACGAGGGCCACCGCGTGGGTGACCAGGGCGTCGCGGCGGCGGGCGACCGTGTGCACCAGGGACCGCTGGTGCGGGTTGAGGGATGTGGCGTCCCACACCACCGTCGCACCTTCCGCCAGCGCGGTGCCGAGCCGTTCCAGGCCCCGGCGGAGGATCTCGCCGTTGGCCCTCTGGTCCGCGCGGGCGCCGCGGGCCTCGCGCAGGTCGTCGAGCGAGACGTATGCGTCGACGCCTCGCAGCGCCCGGGCGAAGGTGCTCTTGCCACTGCCGGACGGGCCGACCAGGTGGATCAGTCGCGGGAAGTCCCCGGAGCGTAGGCGCCAGGTGGCCGCGACCGCCTCCTCGACGGTTCCGACACGACCCAGCGCGTACGCCTCACGGGCCTCGCCCAGGCAGCGGGCCGCGGCCTCCGGGGCCAGTCCGGCGAACGCCTCCCGCAGCGGACCGATCGGGCGTACCTCCTCGGCGTGCAGGGCGGACCACTCGACCTGCTCACGGGCCGCCGAGTCCGGGGCGGCCGCGGCGGCGACGGCGTGCAGCGCGTCCAGGCCGACGGCGTACGACATCCGCCGCAGCCCGGTCCGGCGCTGCTCGTCGGGGTAGGGGCGGTGCAGGCCGGTGTGCAGACCGACGAGATCGGCGACGCGCCGTGCGAGCGGGAGACCGAGCGGCCGGGCCAGCCGGCCGGCGAGCGTCCCGCGGTGCCGCGTGTGCAGCAGCCCGGCCAGCACGCCGGCGAGCCGTTCGTCCCCGGTGCCGCCGAGGCGCGCGGCGACGTCGCCGGCCGCCCGGGCGTCGCCGTCCGGGAGTCCCACCGCCTCGAGCAGGGCGGCCGGGTCCGGTGCCGCCCCCGACCGCACCGCCCACAGCGCGGCGGCCGGTGCCAGCCCGTTCGCCACGACGGCGGCGTGCATCCAGTGGGTGGAGGTGCGGACGTGTCCCGGCCGGACCCATTTGGCGACCCGGTGCCGGAACTCCCCGGCGGTGAAGCCCTCGACCGTGCGAACGACGTACCCCTCGTGGCGCTCGGTGTCGACCTTCAGCCGCCGCAGGGCCCGTTCGTCGAAGACTCCGCGCCACAGCACGCGCGGCACCGGGATTCCGAGTGCGCGCAGGAAGTCCGCGCCGCCGTCCCAGTCCAGGCAGCGGCCGTCGCCGTCCCAGACGGAGAAGCCGTAGAACCAGCTCTCCAGGTCGTCGTAGGCGAGTGAGTGCCGGGCGTACATGTTCTCCCCGCACACCCGCCAGCCCGCCGGGATCCGGTCGCCGATGCGGCCCTGCAGCGCCTTCACCCAGGCCCGTGACGGATGGTGCGCGGAGTCGGGCGACCGTGCGTGCAGCCCGTCGCCGTACAGCGTGGTGTTCTCGCCGTCGAGCTTCTCGGTGACGACGACCTCCCGGCCGTGCAGCGCGGCGAGGTCCCCGGCCCGTAGGTCGTCGCTCGACGCGCCGGGCGACCACGGCAGGTGCGGCGTGCGCGGATAGTGCGTACGCGCCGGATGCCGGCCCATGGTGTTCCGTCCCCCGTCCCCCGTCCCCCGTCATGCGTGCGTCGCCACTGTAGGCGGGGGGTACGACGGTGCTCGACCGAAATACCCGGCGGCCGGATACCCGGTGCCGCCGGGACCGGTGGGCGGGGACGCTATGGTGCGGCGGTGGTCCCCCCTTCGTCCGCGTCCTGTGTCCGGCCTGTTCCCTCCACCGGCCGGCGGCCGTGCCGTGCACGGCCGGTGGGGCGGGGTGGAACTGGAGGTCACCGTCGAATCGGCCTGCCGGAACGTTGCCGGGTCCGCGATTCCTGAGGGACCGTGATCCTCGTGGAGCCGGGGGCGGATGGTGGCGACGGGGCACGTGCTCCCCGCCGACGGGCAAGCGTTGCGCGAGTCCCGTGCTTCGCCCCGAGACCGTGCCATCCGTGGCCCGTCGGGGAACGGCCGTTCGGGGGGAATGGCGGCCGCACCTCGAAAGCCGGACGCGCCGACCGGGTGCATTCGGGTCCGAACCATCGAGGCTGCGCGATTGAAGATCCACCCTGGTGTTCCGGCCCGCCCGACGGCCAGGAGGTCGAGCGGTTCTGAGCCGGCCGCCGCGGGGCGGGACGGCTCGTGCACGACGGGGGAGCGGGGCGGCCGGGGCGGTGCTCCGCGTGCCGCGGTTTGACGTTCGTCACGGCCGGGGTAGTCTCTTCGGCTCGATTGGCGCCCCCAGTGGCCCGTATGGCAGACTGTCCGGGTTGCTCGGTTGAGTGCCGATGCTGCGCGCCTCCCGCCGGGAGGACCGGAAGCGAGTCCCACAGTACTCGTCACCCCTGATCAGGGGTGGAAGTACGGGAATCTTCCGGGAAGCGTGAGCGGGGCGCCTGCCAGGCACCCGGTGGGTGTCACCCCCCGGCTCCGTGGTCCCAGGGACCGCACCCCCTTGGTTGGGAAATCCTTCGGGAGATCTTCGTAGAGGGGCTGCGACACGCCCGACCGCGTGGGTCGGAGGAGACGAGAAGCCTCCGGGTTCCGGAGCGTTACGAGAGACAGGACTACGAAGTAGCCATGGCGGGACAGAAGATCCGCATCCGGCTCAAGGCCTACGACCACGAGGTCATCGACTCCTCGGCGAAGAAGATCGTCGAGACGGTGACCCGCACTGGTGCGTCGGTCGCGGGCCCGGTGCCGCTGCCCACTGAGAAGAACGTGTACTGCGTCATCAAGTCGCCGCACAAGTACAAGGACTCGCGCGAGCACTTCGAGATGCGCACGCACAAGCGCCTCATCGACATCCTCGACCCCACGCCGAAGACGGTCGACTCGCTCATGCGTCTCGACCTGCCGGCCGGCGTCGACATCGAGATCAAGCTCTGAGGTGACGCGCGAGATGGCTAAGCAGATCAAGGGCATCCTGGGCGAGAAGCTCGGCATGACTCAGGTCTGGGACGAGAACAACCGTGTCGTCCCGGTGACCGTCGTCAAGGCCGGCCCCAATGTCGTCACCCAGATCCGTACGAACGACACCGACGGCTACGAGTCGGTCCAGATCGCCTTCGGCGAGATCGACCCGCGCAAGGTGAACAAGCCCCTCAAGGGCCACTTCGCCAAGGCCGACGTCACCCCCCGCCGTCACCTCGTCGAGATCCGTACCGCCGACGCCGGCGAGTACACCCTCGGCCAGGAGATCACCGCCGAGGTCTTCGAGGCGGGCGTGAAGGTCGACGTCACCGGCAAGAGCAAGGGCAAGGGCTTCGCCGGTGTCATGAAGCGCCACAACTTCCGTGGCCTGGGCGCCGGACACGGCACCCAGCGCAAGCACCGCTCCCCCGGTTCCATCGGTGGCTGCGCCACCCCGGGCCGTGTGTTCAAGGGCCTCCGTATGGCGGGCCGCATGGGCAACGAGCGGGTCACCACCCAGAATCTGACCGTCCACGCCGTTGACGCGGAGAAGGGTCTGCTGCTCATCAAGGGCGCGGTTCCCGGTCCGAACGGCGGCCTCGTCCTGGTCCGTACCGCGGCCAAGGGGGCCTGAGGTAACCGATGAGCACCATTGACATCCTTTCGCCCGCTGGCGACAAGGCCGGTAGCGTCGAGCTCCCCGCGGAGATCTTCGACGCCAAGGTCAGCGTTCCGCTGATCCACCAGGTCGTCGTCGCGCAGCTGGCCGCTGCCCGCCAGGGCACGCACAAGACCAAGACCCGCGGCGAGGTCCGTGGCGGTGGCAGGAAGCCGTACCGCCAGAAGGGCACCGGCCGCGCCCGTCAGGGCTCGACCCGTGCGCCGCAGTTCGCCGGCGGTGGCGTCGTCCACGGCCCCGTGCCGCGTGACTACTCGCAGCGGACCCCGAAGAAGATGAAGGCCGCCGCCCTGCGCGGTGCCCTCACCGACCGGGCCCGCAACTCGCGTATCCACGTCGTCTCCGGCGTGGTCGAGGGCGAGGTCTCCACCAAGGCCGCCAAGACGCTGCTCGGCAAGATCTCGGAGCGCAAGAACCTGCTCCTGGTCGCCGAGCGCTCCGACGAGGCCGCGTGGCTGTCCGCCCGCAACCTGCCCCAGGTGCACATCCTGGAGCCGGGCCAGCTGAACACGTACGACGTGCTCGTCTCCGACGACGTGGTCTTCACTCAGGCCGCCTTCGAGTCCTTCGTGTCCGGCCCCAAGGCCAACGACAATGAGGGGAGCGAGGCCTGATGGCCGAGATCACCAGCAAGACCTTCACCGACCCGCGTGACGTTCTCGTCAAGCCGGTTGTCTCGGAGAAGAGCTACGCGCTGCTGGACGAGAACAAGTACACGTTCATCGTCGCGCCCAACGCCAACAAGACCCAGATCAAGCAGGCCGTCGAGGCGGTCTTCTCGGTCAAGGTCACCGGGGTGAACACGATCAACCGCCAGGGCAAGCGCAAGCGCACCCGCACCGGTTTCGGCAAGCGCGCCAACACCAAGCGCGCCATCGTGACCCTCGCCGAGGGCGACCGTATCGACATCTTCGGCCAGGCCTCCTAACGGAGACCTTGGTCCGATATCGGACGAGGACTGAGAAATGGGTATCCGCAAGTACAAGCCGACGACTCCGGGCCGTCGTGGCTCCAGCGTCGCCGACTTCGTCGAGATCACGCGGTCCACGCCGGAGAAGTCGCTGGTCCGCCCCCTGCACAGCAAGGGCGGCCGTAACAACGCCGGTCGTGTGACCGTTCGCCACCAGGGTGGTGGCCACAAGCGCGCCTACCGCGTGATCGACTTCCGTCGTCACGACAAGGACGGCGTGCCGGCCAAGGTCGCGCACATCGAGTACGACCCCAACCGCACCGCGCGCATCGCGCTGCTGCACTACGCGGACGGCGAGAAGCGCTACATCCTCGCCCCGCGCGGCCTGTCGCAGGGCGACCGGATCGAGAACGGCCCCGGTGCCGACATCAAGCCCGGCAACAACCTGGCGCTGCGCAACATCCCGGTCGGTACGACCCTGCACGCCATCGAGCTGCGGCCCGGCGGCGGCGCGAAGTTCGCCCGCTCCGCGGGTGCCTCCGTGCAGCTGCTGGCGAAGGAGGGCTCCATGGCCCACCTGCGCATGCCGTCCGGTGAGATCCGCCTGGTCGACGTCCGCTGCCGCGCCACCGTCGGCGAGGTCGGCAACGCCGAGCAGTCGAACATCAACTGGGGCAAGGCCGGCCGTATGCGCTGGAAGGGCGTTCGCCCGACCGTCCGCGGTGTCGCCATGAACCCGGTCGACCACCCGCACGGTGGTGGTGAGGGCAAGACCTCCGGTGGTCGCCACCCGGTCTCCCCCTGGGGTCAGAAGGAGGGTCGTACTCGTTCTCCCAAGAAGGCGAGCAACAAGTACATCGTCCGCCGCCGCAAGACGAACAAGAAGCGCTAGGAGCGGGTTTAGATGCCGCGCAGTCTCAAGAAGGGGCCCTTCGTCGACGACCACCTGATCAAGAAGGTGGACGCCCAGAACGAAGCAGGCACCAAGAACGTCATCAAGACCTGGTCCCGTCGCTCGATGATCGTCCCGGCCATGCTGGGCCACACGATCGCGGTGCACAACGGCAAGACCCATGTCCCGGTGTTCGTCACCGAGTCGATGGTCGGCCACAAGCTCGGCGAGTTCTCGCCGACTCGCACCTTCCGCGGCCACGTCAAGGACGACCGGAAGTCGAAGCGCCGCTAACGCGGGGTGTGACTGACCATGACTTACACCGAAGGGACAACCATGGAAGCCAGGGCCCAGGCGCGGTACATCCGCGTCACGCCCATGAAGGCCCGCCGCGTGGTGGACCTCATCCGTGGCATGGATGCCACGGAGGCTCAGGCGGTCCTGCGTTTCGCCCCGCAGGCCGCGAGCGTGCCGGTCGGCAAGGTGCTGGACAGCGCCATCGCCAACGCCGCGCACAACTACGACCACACGGACGCCTCCTCGCTGTTCATCAGCGAGGCGTACGTCGACGAGGGCCCGACCCTGAAGCGGTTCCGTCCGCGCGCCCAGGGCCGTGCCTACCGGATCCGCAAGCGGACCAGCCACATCACCGTGGTCGTCAGCAGCAAGGAAGGAACCCGGTAATGGGCCAGAAGGTAAACCCGCACGGGTTCCGGCTCGGTGTCACGACCGACTTCAAGTCGCGTTGGTACGCCGACAAGCTGTACAAGGACTACGTCAAGGAAGACGTCGCCATCCGCCGGATGATGACGTCCGGCATGGAGCGCGCCGGCATCTCCAAGGTCGAGATCGAGCGCACCCGTGACCGCGTGCGGGTGGACATCCACACCGCGCGTCCCGGCATCGTCATCGGCCGCCGCGGCGCCGAGGCCGACCGCATCCGCGGCGACCTCGAGAAGCTCACCGGCAAGCAGGTCCAGCTGAACATCCTCGAGGTCAAGAACCCCGAGGTCGACGCCCAGCTGGTGGCGCAGGCCGTTGCCGAGCAGCTGTCCTCCCGCGTCTCCTTCCGCCGCGCCATGCGCAAGAGCATGCAGTCGGCCATGAAGGCGGGCGCCAAGGGCATCAAGATCCAGTGTGGTGGCCGTCTCGGCGGCGCCGAGATGTCCCGCTCGGAGTTCTACCGCGAGGGCCGTGTGCCGCTGCACACGCTCCGCGCGAACGTCGAGTACGGCTTCTTCGAGGCCAAGACCACCTTCGGCCGCATCGGCGTGAAGGTCTGGATCTACAAGGGCGACGTCAAGAACATCGCCGAGGTCCGCGCCGAGAACGCCGCCGCCCGCGCCGGCAACCGCCCGGCCCGTGGTGGCTCCGACCGCCCGGCCCGCGGTGGCCGCGGTGGCGAGCGTGGCGGTCGCGGTCGCAAGCCGCAGCAGGCGGCCCAGGGTGGCCAGCAGCAGTCGGCCGAGGCTCCCAAGGCCGACGCCCCCGCCGCTGCCGCTCCGGCTGCCGAGAGCACCGGAACGGAGGCCTGACCGAAATGCTGATCCCCCGTAGGGTCAAGCACCGCAAGCAGCACCACCCGAAGCGCAGCGGTATGTCCAAGGGTGGTACGCAGGTTGCGTTCGGCGAGTACGGCATCCAGGCGCTCACCCCGGCGTACGTGACGAACCGTCAGATCGAGGCCGCTCGTATCGCGATGACCCGTCACATCAAGCGTGGCGGCAAGGTCTGGATCAACATCTACCCGGACCGTCCGCTGACGAAGAAGCCCGCCGAGACCCGCATGGGTTCCGGTAAGGGTTCGCCGGAGTGGTGGGTCGCGAACGTCAAGCCCGGTCGGGTGATGTTCGAGCTGTCCTACCCGAACGAGAAGATTGCTCGTGAGGCGCTCACCCGCGCTGCTCACAAGCTTCCGATGAAGTGCCGCATCGTTCGGCGCGAGGCAGGTGAGGCGTGATGTCGGCCGGAACCAAGGCGTCCGAGCTGCGCGAGCTGGGCAACGAGGAGCTTGTTGCCAAGCTCCGCGAGGCCAAGGAAGAGCTGTTCAACCTCCGCTTCCAGGCGGCGACCGGTCAGCTCGAGAACCACGGTCGGCTGAAGGCCGTCCGCAAGGACATCGCCCGGATCTACACCCTGATGCGTGAGCGCGAGCTGGGCATCGAGACGGTGGAGAGCGCCTGATGAGCGAGAGCAACGTGAGCGAGAAGAAGACCGAGCGCAACGCCCGCAAGACCCGTGAGGGTCTCGTCGTCAGCGACAAGATGGACAAGACCGTCACCGTCGCCGTCGAGGACCGCGTCAAGCACGCGCTGTACGGCAAGGTCATCCGCCGTACGAACAAGCTCAAGGCCCACGACGAGCAGAACGCCGCCGGCGTCGGTGACCGCGTCCTCCTGATGGAGACCCGGAAGCTGTCCGCCACCAAGCACTGGCGCGTCGTCGAGATCCTCGAGAAGGCCAAGTAATTTTGCGGGGGCCTCCCGGAAGGGAGTCCCTCCGCATGCCCCCCGCTGGGGGATCCCCTCCGGGGTGCTTCCCCAGCACTAAGTTCCGCCAGGCTCGGCGGGGCCGGTCCGCACGGACCGGCCCCGCCGGGAACCGGCAGACGATCAGGAGATAGACGTGATCCAGCAGGAGTCGCGACTTCGCGTCGCCGACAACACTGGTGCCAAGGAGATCCTTTGCATCCGTGTTCTCGGTGGCTCGGGTCGCCGCTACGCGGGCATCGGTGACGTCATCGTCGCCACCGTCAAGGACGCGATCCCCGGTGGCAACGTGAAGAAGGGTGACGTCGTCAAGGCGGTCATCGTTCGCACCGTCAAGGAGCGCCGCCGCCAGGACGGCTCGTACATCCGCTTCGACGAGAACGCCGCCGTCATTCTGAAGAACGACGGCGACCCTCGCGGCACCCGTATCTTCGGCCCCGTGGGCCGTGAGCTGCGCGAGAAGAAGTTCATGAAGATCATCTCGCTCGCGCCGGAGGTGCTGTAAGCATGAAGATCAAGAAGGGCGACCTGGTCCAGGTCATCACCGGCAAGGACAAGGGCAAGCAGGGCAAGGTCATTGCCGCTTTCCCGCGCGACGAGCGCGTCCTGGTCGAGGGTGTCAACCGGGTCAAGAAGCACACCAAGGCCAACCAGCCGGGCCGTGCCTCCCAGGCCGGCGGCATCGTGACCACCGAGGCCCCCATCCACGTCAGCAACGTGCAGCTCGTCGTGGAGAAGGACGGCAAGAAGGTCGTCACCCGCGTCGGCTACCGGTTTGACGACGAGGGCAACAAGATCCGCGTTGCCAAGCGGACCGGTGAGGACATCTGATGGCTACCACGACTGCGCCGCGTCTCAAGACGCGCTACCGCGAGGAAATCGTCGGCAAGCTGCGTGACGAGTTCACGTACGAGAACGTCATGCAGGTCCCCGGTCTCGTCAAGATCGTGGTCAACATGGGTGTGGGCGACGCCGCCCGCGACTCCAAGCTGATCGAGGGCGCCATCCGCGACCTCACCACGATCACCGGTCAGAAGCCGGCCGTCACCAAGGCCCGCAAGTCCATCGCGCAGTTCAAGCTGCGCGAGGGCCAGCCGATCGGTGCCCACGTGACGCTCCGCGGCGACCGCATGTGGGAGTTCCTGGACCGCACCCTGTCGCTCGCGCTGCCGCGCATCCGCGACTTCCGCGGTCTGTCCCCCAAGCAGTTCGACGGCCGGGGCAACTACACCTTCGGTCTCACGGAGCAGGTCATGTTCCACGAGATCGACCAGGACAAGATCGACCGCGTCCGGGGTATGGACATCACCGTGGTCACCACGGCGACCAACGACGCTGAAGGCCGTGCCCTTCTCCGTCACCTCGGCTTCCCGTTCAAGGAGGCGTGAGCGAGATGGCGAAGAAGGCTCTGATTGCCAAGGCTGCTCGTAAGCCCAAGTTCGGTGTGCGTGCGTACACCCGCTGCCAGCGCTGCGGCCGTCCGCACTCCGTGTACCGCAAGTTCGGCCTGTGCCGCGTGTGCCTTCGTGAGATGGCTCACCGTGGCGAGCTGCCGGGCGTGACCAAGAGCTCCTGGTAGTCCCCAGTCCAGTCCGTCGGCCCGAAGGGCCGCCCTTGAGGGGCGGCGGTCGGGCGACGGGTGGGCGGGATCAACCAGAGGCTCTCGGTAAGCAACGGGCCGGCGGGGCCCTCCCTCACATGCCGTAGGCTTGTGGGGTTGGGCGCCCGCCGCCCTGATCGACTTACTACGCCGTAGGTCCCCGTGCCGCACCCGTCCCGCCCCTGTGCGGGGAGAGGGATGGCACATACAGGAAACCCCGGCGAGAGAGGCCGAAGGCCAATTCATGACCATGACTGATCCGATCGCGGACATGCTGACCCGTCTGCGTAACGCGAACTCGGCGTACCACGACTCCGTGACGATGCCGCACAGCAAGATCAAGTCTCACATCGCGGAGATCCTCCAGCAGGAGGGCTTCATCACGGGCTGGAAGGTCGAGGACGCCGAGGTCGGCAAGAACCTCGTCCTCGAGCTGAAGTTCGGCCCGAACCGTGAGCGCTCCATCGCGGGCATCAAGCGGATCTCCAAGCCCGGTCTCCGGGTCTACGCGAAGTCCACCAACCTGCCGAAGGTGCTCGGCGGCCTGGGCGTGGCCATCATCTCCACGTCGCACGGGCTCCTCACCGACAAGCAGGCCAGCAAGAAGGGTGTGGGCGGGGAAGTCCTCGCCTACGTCTGGTAGTCGGGAACGGAGGAGAAGAACAATGTCGCGTATCGGCAAGCTCCCCATCCCGGTTCCCGCCGGCGTGGACGTCACCATCGAGGGCCGCACGGTCACGGTGAAGGGTTCCAAGGGCACCCTGACCCACACCGTCGCCGCGCCGATCGAGATCGTGAAGGGCGAAGACGGCACCCTGCAGGTGTCCCGCCCGAACGACGAGCGTCAGAACAAGGCCCTGCACGGCCTGTCCCGCACGCTGGTGGCCAACATGATCACCGGTGTGACCCAGGGATACACCAAGGCGCTCGAGATCAGCGGTGTCGGTTACCGCGTTGCCGCGAAGGGCTCCAACCTGGAGTTCCAGCTCGGCTACAGCCACCCGATCCTGGTGGAGGCCCCCGAGGGGATCTCCTTCAAGGTCGAGTCGCCGACCAAGTTCTCGGTCGAGGGCATCGACAAGCAGAAGGTCGGCGAGGTCGCCGCGAACATCCGCAAGCTGCGCAAGCCCGACCCGTACAAGGCCAAGGGCGTGAAGTACGCGGGCGAGGTCATCCGCCGCAAGGTCGGAAAGGCTGGTAAGTAAGCCATGGCATACGGCGTGAAGATTGCCAAGGGCAAGGCCTACAAGGGCGCCGCTCTGAAGCGTCGCCACATCCGCATCCGCAAGAAGATCTCGGGTACGTCGGAGCGTCCGCGCCTGGTCGTCACCCGGTCCAACCGCGGTATCACCGCTCAGGTCATCGACGACCTCAAGGGCCACACCGTGGCGTCGGCGTCCACCCTGGACGCTTCCATCCGCGGCGGCGAGGGCGACAAGTCGGCGAAGGCGAAGCAGGTCGGCCAGCTCGTGGCCGAGCGTGCGAAGGCCGCCGGCGTCGAGGCTGTCGTGTTCGACCGTGGCGGCAACCAGTACGCCGGGCGCATCGCCGCCCTGGCGGACGCCGCCCGCGAAGCCGGCCTGAAGTTCTGAGCCGTTCGTAGCTAGCGGAAAAGAGAGAGGTAAATCCAATGGCTGGACCCCAGCGCCGCGGAAGCGGTGCCGGTGGCGGCGAGCGGCGGGACCGGAAGGGCCGTGACGGCGGCGCTGCTGCCGCCGAGAAGACCGCGTACGTTGAGCGCGTCGTCGCGATCAACCGCGTCGCCAAGGTTGTGAAGGGTGGTCGTCGCTTCAGCTTCACCGCGCTGGTCGTGGTGGGCGACGGTGACGGCACCGTGGGTGTCGGTTACGGCAAGGCCAAGGAGGTGCCGGCCGCCATCGCCAAGGGTGTGGAGGAGGCCAAGAAGCACTTCTTCAAGGTCCCCCGCATCCAGGGCACCATCCCCCACCCCATCCAGGGTGAGAAGGCGGCGGGCGTCGTGCTGCTCAAGCCGGCTTCCCCCGGTACCGGTGTGATCGCCGGTGGCCCGGTGCGCGCCGTGCTCGAGTGCGCCGGCGTCCACGACATCCTGTCGAAGTCCCTGGGCTCCGACAACGCGATCAACATCGTGCACGCGACCGTGGCGGCCCTGAAGGGCCTGCAGCGTCCCGAGGAGATCGCGGCCCGCCGCGGTCTGCCGCTCGAGGACGTCGCCCCCGCGGCCCTGCTTCGTGCGCGTGCGGGAGCGGGTGCGTAATGGCCCGCCTCAAGATCACGCAGACGAAGTCGTACATCGGCAGCAAGCAGAACCACCGTGACACCCTGCGTTCGCTCGGCCTGAAGAAGGTCAACGACGTGGTCGTCAAGGAGGACCGCCCCGAGTTCCGCGGAATGGTGCACACCGTCCGCCACCTCGTGACGGTCGAGGAGGTCGACTGATCATGGCGGAGCAGAACCCGCTGAAGATCCACAACCTCCGTCCCGCCCCCGGCGCCAAGACCGCCAAGACCCGTGTCGGTCGTGGTGAGGCGTCGAAGGGTAAGACGGCCGGTCGTGGTACCAAGGGCACGAAGGCCCGCTACCAGGTTCCGGAGCGCTTCGAGGGCGGCCAGATGCCGCTGCACATGCGCCTCCCGAAGCTGAAGGGCTTCAAGAACCCGTTCAAGACCGAGTACCAGGTCGTCAACCTGGACAAGCTCGCCGCCCTCTACCCCGAGGGTGGCGAGGTCACGGTCGCCGACCTGGTCGCCAAGGGCGCGGTTCGCAAGAACCAGCTCGTCAAGGTGCTCGGCCAGGGTGAGGTCTCCGTGGCGCTGCAGGTGACGGTCGACGCCGTCTCCGGCTCCGCCAAGGAGAAGATCACCGCCGCCGGCGGCACCGTCACCGAGCTCGTCTGAGACGAGCCGATGGCCTGAACACCAACCGGGGATGCTCTCAAACGGGGCATCCCCGGTTGGTCGTTCCAAGGGGGGCACACTCGCCGGTAAGGTGGCGTGCGTTGTCGCTGTTCTCCCCGGGGGGCGACCCCCACACCGCGACGGAGGCCCACCGGCCCCCGGAGCGGTACCCGACCCATACGAATTCGTCGAACCTCAAGACCGTCACCTCTGACGCTTTGCGCGGGGGTCGCAGGAGGCACCGTGCTCACCGCGTTCGCCCGGGCGTTCAAGACGCCCGACCTGCGCAAGAAGCTGCTCTTCACGCTCGGCATCATCGTGCTGTACCGGCTTGGCGCGCACATCCCGGTGCCCGGAGTCAGCTATGAGAACGTCCAGATCTGTGTGGACCAGGCCGCGAAGAACAACAGCAGCCTCTTCGGCCTCGTCAACATGTTCAGCGGCGGAGCGCTTCTGCAGATCACGATCTTCGCGCTCGGCATCATGCCGTACATCACGGCGAGCATCATCCTCCAGCTGCTGACGGTGGTCATCCCCCGTCTGGAGGCCCTCAAGAAGGAGGGCCAGGCCGGCACCGCGAAGATCACGCAGTACACGCGCTACCTCACGGTCGCCCTGGCCGTACTGCAGGGCACCGGTCTGGTGGCCACGGCCCGCAGCGGCGCGCTGTTCTCCGGCTGCCAGGTGGCCGACGAGATCGTCCCCGACCAGTCGATCTTCGTGACGGCCACCATGGTGGTCACCATGACCGCCGGCACGGCCCTGGTCATGTGGCTCGGTGAGCTGATCACGGACCGCGGTATCGGCAACGGCATGTCCATCCTGATGTTCATCTCCATCGCCGCCGGCTTCCCCGGCGCGCTGTGGGCCATCAAGGAGAGCGGCAACCTCGCCAAGGGCTGGATCGAGTTCGGCACGGTCATCCTGATCGGCTTCGTGATGGTGGCGCTCGTCGTCTTCGTCGAGCAGGCCCAGCGGCGCATCCCGGTCCAGTACGCCAAGCGCATGATCGGCCGCAGGTCGTACGGCGGTACGTCCACATACATCCCGCTCAAGGTGAACCAGGCGGGTGTGATTCCCGTCATCTTCGCCTCGTCGCTGCTCTACATCCCGGCGCTCATCGCCCAGTTCTCGAACTCGAACGCGGGGTGGAAGACATGGATCGAAGCCCACTTCGTCAGCGGTGACCACCCGTATTACATCGCGACGTACTTCGTGCTGATCGTGTTCTTCGCCTTCTTCTATGTGGCGATCTCGTTCAACCCCGAGGAAGTCGCCGACAACATGAAGAAGTATGGTGGCTTCATCCCGGGTATCCGGGCCGGTCGACCTACCGCCGAGTATCTGAGCTACGTGCTCAACCGGATCACCTGGCCGGGCTCGCTGTATCTGGGTCTGATCGCTCTTGTGCCGACGATGGCGTTGGCGGGCTTCGGTGGTGCGAACCAGAACTTCCCGTTCGGTGGCACCAGCATCCTCATCATCGTGGGTGTCGGTCTGGAGACCGTGAAGCAGATCGAGAGCCAGCTCCAGCAGCGCAACTACGAAGGGTTCCTCCGCTGATGCGAATCGTCCTCGTCGGACCGCCCGGTGCCGGCAAGGGAACGCAGGCCGCGTTCCTCGCCAAGAACCTGTCGATCCCGCACATCTCCACGGGCGACCTGTTCCGGGCCAACATCAGCCAGGGGACGGAGCTGGGCAAGCAGGCCAAGGCGTACATGGACGCCGGCAACCTGGTGCCGGACGAGGTCACCATCGGGATGGCACGGGACCGGATGGCCCAGCCGGACGCCCAGAACGGCTTCCTGCTGGACGGCTTCCCGCGCAACGTCTCGCAGGCCGAGGCGCTCGACACGGCGCTGGCGTCGGACGGCGTGAAGCTGGACGCGGTGCTCGACCTGGAGGTCCCCGAGGACGAGGTGGTCAAGCGGATCGCCGGGCGCCGCATCTGCCGGAACGACAGCGCGCACGTCTTCCACGTCACCTACAGCGCTCCCGCGACCGAGGGTGTCTGCGACGTGTGCGGCGGCGACCTGTACCAGCGGGACGACGACTCCGAGGAGACCGTCCGCAAGCGGCTCGAGGTCTACCACACGCAGACCGAGCCGATCATCGACCACTACCGGGCCCAGGGCCTGCTGGTGACCATCTCCGCGCTCGGCAAGGTCGACGAGGTGACCGAGCGTGCGATGGAGGCGCTGCAGACGGACCGGGCCGCCCAGGCCTGAACCTCGTACCCCAGGCGTATCCACCGACCTGATCGCATACGGCCGCGGTGTCCCCAGGACGCCGCGGCCGTATCGTTGATTACCCAGGCATTCCGCCGAACCACTCTCCGACTCTGAAAGGCGCCGGCCCACATGGTGCAGATCAAGACCCCCGAGCAGATCGCGAAGATGCGTGAGGCGGGGCTGGTCGTCGCCGCCATCCACGCGGCGACCCGTGAGGCGGCGGTCCCCGGTGCCACCACCAAGGACCTGGACGAGGTCGCCCGCAAGGTGATCGCCGACCACGGGGCGAAGTCCAACTTCCTCGGGTACGGCGGGTTCCCCGCCACCATCTGCACCTCGGTGAACGAGGTCGTCGTCCACGGCATCCCGGACGGCAAGACGGTCCTCAAGGACGGCGACATCATCTCCGTCGACGCCGGGGCGATCGTCGACGGCTGGCACGGCGACGCGGCGTTCACCGCGTTCGTGGGCGACGGTCACGCTCCGGAGCTGGTGGAGCTCTCCCGGGTGACCGAGGAGTCCATGTGGGCCGGCATCGCCGCCATGCGCAACGGCAACCGGCTGGTCGACGTCTCCCGGGCGATCGAGACGTACATCCGCCGCCAGCCGAAGCCGGGCGGCGGCCGGTACGGGATCATCGAGGACTACGGCGGCCACGGCATCGGCACCGAGATGCACATGGACCCCCATCTGCTGAACTACGTCAGCCGCAAGCGCGGCAAGGGCCCGAAGCTGGTGCCCGGATTCTGCCTGGCGATCGAGCCGATGGTGTCGCTCGGGACCCCGCACACGGAGGTGCTCGCGGACGACTGGACCGTGATCACCACGGACGGCACCTGGTCCTCGCACTGGGAGCACTCGGTGGCCCTGACGGAGGAGGGCCCGCTGGTGCTGACGGCCGTGGACGGCGGCCGGGCGAAGCTGGCGGAGCTGGGCGTCACGGCGGCTCCGGACCCGCTGGCCTGAGCGGGGTCCTGGCGCGAGGGGCCCTGGCATGAGCGGAGTCCTGGCATGAGCGGACCCGCCGGCGTGAGCGGGGCCCTGGCGGGAAGGGCCCGGTCCGCGTCGGCCGCTGGGGCGCACCCCGGGGGCGGGCGGGGTGATCGGGCAGTCCCGGCCGCCCCGCTCCTGCTTAAGGATCTCCCGCCTTGGGCACACTTCCCGGATTCGTCTTTTCCAGGGGCCTGACGTAGACTGATGCGTCGGTTCGCGTGTACCCGTATGCCCGCTTGCGGTCGAAGGGTGGCAAGAGCCGATCAAGGTAGCCGATTCGAAGGGCGAAGCGTGGCCAAGAAGCAAGGTGCCATCGAGATCGAGGGCACCGTGATCGAGTCCCTGCCGAACGCCATGTTCAAGGTGGAGCTCCAGAACGGTCACAAAGTCCTCGCGCACATCTCCGGCAAGATGCGGATGCACTACATCCGGATCCTCCCGGACGACCGGGTCGTCGTGGAGCTCTCTCCGTACGACCTGACGCGCGGGCGGATCGTCTACCGCTACAAGTAGATCTTGCCCTCACCTCTCCCGAGGGGTGCTGGCACTGACCCGGAGAACCTCACATCCCATGAAGGTCAAGCCGAGCGTCAAGAAGATCTGCGACAAGTGCAAGGTGATCCGCCGCCACGGCCGGGTCATGGTCATCTGCGACAACCTGCGCCACAAGCAGCGCCAGGGCTGACGCACGCCGACCTGCACTTCGCAGATCTTCGCGCGACGCGAGCAACACACGTTCACCAGCAGGGCCCGCCCAGTCCGCATGGACCGGCGACACCTCCGGCGGGGGCCGGGGACCGGGACGTACCACCTCTCCTCAGGGAGCGGTCGGCGGCCCGGGACGGTTCTGCTGCAGACCCCCGAACACCACAGGAGCCATTGAATGGCACGCGTTTCCGGTGTTGACATCCCGCGCGACAAGCGCGTGGAGGTCGCACTCACCTACGTCTTCGGCATCGGCCGCACCCTGGCGCAGGAGACCCTCGCCGCGACCGGTGTGAACCCGAACACCCGCGTTCGTGACCTGGCCGAAGAGGACCTGGTCAAGATCCGCGAGTACGTGGACAACAACATCAAGACCGAGGGTGACCTCCGTCGCGAGATCCAGGCCGACATCCGCCGCAAGGTCGAGATCGGCTGCTACCAGGGTCTGCGCCACCGCCGCGGTCTGCCGGTCCACGGCCAGCGCACCAGCACGAACGCCCGTACCCGCAAGGGTCCGCGTCGCGCCATCGCCGGCAAGAAGAAGCCGGGCAAGAAGTAGTCCTCAGCAGGACGCTCTACCAGCGGTCTTCGCTGTAGGACCGACCACCTCCACGGGAGAAATACATGCCCCCCAAGGGACGCCAGGGCGCCGTCAAGAAGGTGCGCCGCAAGGAAAAGAAGAACGTCGCTCACGGCCACGCGCACATCAAGAGCACGTTCAACAACACGATCGTCTCGATCACGGACCCCAGCGGCAACGTGATCTCCTGGGCCTCCGCCGGCCACGTCGGCTTCAAGGGCTCGCGCAAGTCCACCCCCTTCGCCGCGCAGATGGCCGCCGAGTCGGCCGCCCGCCGCGCGCAGGAGCACGGCATGCGCAAGGTCGACGTCTTCGTCAAGGGTCCGGGCTCCGGCCGTGAGACCGCGATCCGCTCCCTCCAGGCCACCGGCCTCGAGGTCGGCTCCATCCAGGACGTCACCCCGACGCCGCACAACGGCTGCCGTCCCCCCAAGCGCCGCCGCGTCTGACGCGTCGCCGCAGCTGTGAGTCCGGCTCCGGGCGCCGGCGCCACCGGCGCCTTCAGCGCCCGGGCCGGGACTTCGGGCGGTACGGCCCCTCGTGGGACGTACCGCCCGTACCCTTGCAGTACGCAGTATTTTGAGAGCCGGGCCCGTCCCGGCCGAGTCGGGCGTCAAATAGCGGGCGCCCACGACTGAAGGATCACTGACATGCTGATCGCTCAGCGTCCCTCGCTGACCGAAGAGGTCGTCGACGAGTACCGCTCCCGGTTCGTGATCGAGCCGCTGGAGCCGGGCTTCGGCTACACCCTCGGCAACTCCCTCCGCCGTACGCTCCTCTCCTCGATCCCGGGCGCGGCCGTCACGTCCATCCGGATCGACGGCGTCCTGCACGAGTTCACCACCGTGCCGGGTGTCAGGGAGGACGTCACCGACCTCATCCTGAACATCAAGCAGCTGGTCGTCTCCTCGGAGCACGACGAGCCGGTCGTGATGTACCTGCGCAAGCAGGGCCCGGGTCTGGTCACCGCCGCCGACATCGCGCCCCCGGCCGGTGTCGAGGTCCACAACCCCGACCTGGTGCTGGCCACGCTGAACGGCAAGGGCAAGCTGGAGATGGAGCTGACCGTCGAGCGCGGTCGCGGCTATGTCTCCGCCGTGCAGAACAAGCAGGTGGGCCAGGAGATCGGCCGCATCCCGGTCGACTCCATCTACTCCCCGGTGCTCAAGGTCACCTACAAGGTCGAGGCGACCCGTGTCGAGCAGCGCACCGACTTCGACAAGCTGATCGTCGACGTCGAGACCAAGCAGGCCATGCGCCCGCGCGACGCCATGGCGTCGGCCGGCAAGACCCTGGTCGAGCTGTTCGGTCTGGCCCGCGAGCTCAACATCGACGCCGAGGGCATCGACATGGGCCCGTCCCCGACGGACGCCGCCCTCGCCGCCGACCTGGCGCTGCCGATCGAGGAGCTGGAGCTCACGGTCCGCTCCTACAACTGCCTCAAGCGCGAGGGCATCCACTCCGTGGGTGAGCTCGTCGCCCGGTCCGAGGCCGACCTCCTCGACATCCGCAACTTCGGTGCGAAGTCGATCGACGAGGTCAAGGCGAAGCTGGCCGGCATGGGCCTGGCCCTCAAGGACAGCCCGCCCGGATTCGACCCGACCGCCGCCGCCGACGCCTTCGGCGCCGACGACGACGCGGACGCCGGTTTCGTCGAGACCGAGCAGTACTGAGCACCTCCCGGCGGGGTGCGGGGCCGAGCGCCCCGCACCCCGCCGGGGTGGCTGCCTCCGGGGCCACGGCCCCGGGCTCCGGGCGCGAGCCCGGCACAGATGTCCCCGGCACCGCCGGGGGGTGCGCGAGGGGCGCGAGCCTCTCGCACAGGCTGACACCGGTACCTGACACGGCCGGTGCAGATCACGAGGAGAAGAACCATGCCGAAGCCCGCCAAGGGTGCCCGTCTGGGCGGCAGCGCCGCGCACGAGAAGCTGCTTCTCGCGAACCTCGCGAAGTCGCTCTTCGAGCACGGCCGCATCACCACGACCGAGGCCAAGGCCCGCCGCCTGCGTCCGGTCGCCGAGCGCCTGATCACCAAGGCGAAGAAGGGCGACATCCACAACCGTCGCCTGGTGCTGCAGACGATCACGGACAAGAGCATCGTCCACACGCTGTTCACCGAGATCGCCCCGCGCTACGCCGAGCGTCCGGGTGGCTACACCCGGATCACCAAGATCGGCAACCGTCGTGGTGACAACGCCCCGATGGCCGTGATCGAGCTCGTCGAGGGCGAGATCGCGAAGAAGGCCACCGTCGCCGAGGCCGAGGCCGCCACCAAGCGTGCGGTCAAGGAAGCCGACGAGGCCAAGGCCGAGGAGACCAAGGCCGACGAGGTCAAGGCCGACGAGGTCAAGGCCGAGGAGACCAAGGCCGAGGACACCGCCGAGGCTCCGGCCGAGGAGTCGAAGGACGCCTGAGGCGTTCCGAGACGGCTTTGCGGCTGACGGACGGGCCCGTTCCCCTTTTGCGGGGGGGCGGGCCCGTTCCCTTGACAGCATGAGAGGCATACGAGACGTGAGTGACGACGTGAGGCCCGGCTTCGTACGGGTACGCCTGGACCTGTCCTACGACGGCAGGGACTTCTCGGGCTGGGCCCGGCAGACGCGCGGGCAGCGGACGGTCCAGGCCGAGATCGAGGACGCGATCCGTACCGTCACCCGTTCGGCGGACACGTACGGGCTGACCGTCGCCGGCCGCACGGACGCGGGGGTGCACGCCCGCGGCCAGGTCGCGCACGTCGATCTGCCGGAGGACCTCTGGGCGGAGCACCGGGAGAAGCTGCTGCGGCGGCTGGCCGGTCGGCTGCCCCACGACGTCCGGGTGTGGCGGGCCGAGGAGGCGCCG
Organism: Streptomyces tirandamycinicus; assembly: GCF_003097515.1. Lineage (NCBI taxonomy): Bacteria > Bacillati > Actinomycetota > Actinomycetes > Kitasatosporales > Streptomycetaceae > Streptomyces > Streptomyces tirandamycinicus. The sequence goes on from NZ_CP029188.1 coordinate 4,069,486, forward strand.
GCCGGCTTCAACGCCCGCTTCTCGGCGATCTGGCGCCGCTACGCCTACCGCGTCACCGACCACCCGTCCGGCGTCGATCCGCTGCTGCGCGGCCATGTGCTGTGGCACGACTGGCCGTTGGACGTGGACGCCATGAACACGGCTGCCGAACGGCTCCTGGGGGAGCACGACTTCGCCGCGTACTGCAAGAGGCGCGAGGGCGCCACCACCATTCGGACCCTTCAGGAACTGCGCTGGGAGCGCGACGCGTCCGGCATCCTCACCGCGACGGTGAAGGCGGACGCCTTCTGCCACAACATGGTCCGCTCGCTCGTCGGCGCGATGCTGTTCGTCGGCGACGGCCACCGCCCGGCGGACTGGCCGGCCCGGGTGCTGGCCGCCGGTGTCCGCGATTCGGCGGTCCACGTCGTGCGGCCGCACGGGCTCACCCTGGAGGAGGTCGGCTATCCCGCCGACGGACTGCTGGCCGCCCGGAACGTCGAGGCACGCAACCGGCGTACGCTCCCGGCTCGCGGTCCGGGGGCGGCGGGCTGCTGCTGACCGGTGGCAGCTCGGCCGTGCGCACCTCCCCCCGGTGCCGGGGGAGGGCCGGCGCCCCGGGGGAGCGGCCGGCCCTCCGAACGTCACCTGCCGGTCAGAGCGCGGCGGCGTACTTGCGCAGCGGTGCCGACGTGTCCGCCCCTGCCGGCCAGGCCGCCCCTCGCGCAGCCCGACCGGGACCGCCGAGCGTGCCGAATGACGACCGCCGCCCCGAGATCGGGACGCGTCGGGCGCACACCGCCGTGCCGGTAAGCCCCGTGCCCGTCAGCCCGCCGGGGCGGCCGCCGCCGCGGACGCCTGCATCTCGCCGCGGCGCACGATCTGGCGGAACGTGAACTCCGCCAGGTCGTCGCCCGGCTGGAACGCCTTGGTGTCGCCCGCGGTGACGGACTTCCCGCTGATGTAGCCGGTGGCGGTGAAGTAGGCGTACCGGCCGTAGGAGTTGCCCACGAAGCGGCACACCGGCCCGCCCTTGCAGAAGGCCGCGACGCCCGAGCCGGAGAGCGGGGCGATGCCGCGGGCCGACCGGTTCACCGCCGCCCGGGCCTGCGCCTCGGTGGGGAAGACGGCGACGCCGACGGTGACCGCCACCCCGTCCCTGGTGTACGTGGCGCGGATGACCTGGTCGCAGCCGTGCGCCCGGAGGGCCGCGGCCAGCGAACCCCGGGTGGCGGAGGGGCAGTCCGCCGTGCGCGCCGTGGGGCCCTTGGTGTAGACCCGGTCGCCCATCGTCAGCTTCCCGCCGGGGAAGAGGGTGTCGGCGCTCAGCGGCGCGGTGTCCTTCTTGGCGCTGGACACGAAGTCCCTGGGGTTCGGCGGGGGCGGGGGAGCGACGGTGGAGAACGACGGCTCCGGCTGCGCGGTGCGTCCGGGCAGTTCGGGCGCCGTGGGCAGCTCACCGGCGTTCTTGCCGGAGGACGCCGCGTCGCCTGTGAAGACCACGGCCGTGGCCACGATCGCGGCGACGGCGGCCGTGGCGACACCGCCCGCGCCGATGAGCAGCCACCGCCTGCGCCGCGCCCGCGCGGCGGAGGCATCGGCCAGCGCCGCCCAGTCGGGCGTCGACGACGAGACCGGCTCCCCGTACGACCGGTACGGCTGCCGCGGGTCCTGCGGCCACTGCGATCCCCCAAAGCTCATGCCGCGCATCCTAAACCTGTTGGGCGTGGGCATGTCCTGCGGTGACAATGCCCGACATGGGACATCTCGAGGTCGCGCATCTGGAGTACTACCTTCCGGACGGGAGGGCGCTGCTGGCCGACGTGTCGTTCCGGGTGGGCGAGGGCTCCGTGGCCGCCCTGGTCGGGGCGAACGGCGCGGGCAAGACGACCCTGCTGCGGCTGCTGTCCGGCGAGCTGAGGCCGCACGGCGGCACGGTGTCGGCGGGCGGCGGCCTCGGTGTGATGCCGCAGTTCGTCGGTTCCGCGGCATCGCCCCCCGGATCGGGAGGGCCGCGGGGCAGTGACGAGCGCACCGTCCGGGACCTGCTGGTCTCGGTGGCGCCGCCCAGGATCAGGGACGCGGCTCGCGCGGTCGACGAGGCCGAGCATCTGATCATGACCGTCGACGACGAGGCCGCGCAGATGCGCTACGCGCAGGCCCTCAGCGACTGGGCCGAGGTGCAGGGGTACGAGGCCGAGACCGTCTGGGACATCTGCACCACGGCCGCGCTCGGCGTCCCCTACGAGAAGGCCCAGTGGCGCCTGGTGGGCACGCTGTCCGGCGGTGAGCAGAAGCGGCTGGTGCTGGAGGCGCTGCTGCGCGGCCCGGACGAGGTGCTGCTGCTCGACGAGCCGGACAACTACCTCGACGTACCCGGCAAGCGCTGGCTGGAGGAGCGGCTGCGGGAGACCCGCAAGACCGTGCTCTTCATCTCCCACGACCGGGAGCTGCTGGCCAGGGCCGCGCAGAAGATCGTGGCCGTGGAGCCGGGGCCCGCGGGCAGCGACGTCTGGGTCCACGGCGGCGGCTTCGGCACCTTCCACCAGGCCCGGCGGGAGCGGTTCGCCCGCTTCGAGGAGCTCAAGCGCCGCTGGGAGGAGGAGCACGCCCGGCTGAAGGCGCTCGTCCACCGGCTGCGGCAGCAGGCGGCGATCAGTCCCGACATGGCGTCGCGGTACCGGGCGATGCAGACCCGGTTCAGGAAGTTCGAGGAGGCCGGTCCGCCGCCGGAGCCCCCGCGCGAGCAGGACATCCGGATGCGGCTGCGCGGCGGCCGGACCGGGGTACGGGCCGTGACCTGCGAGAACCTTGAGCTGACGGGTCTGATGAGGCCCTTCTCCCTGGAGGTCTTCTACGGCGAGCGGGTCGCCGTGCTCGGCTCGAACGGTTCCGGCAAGTCCCACTTCCTCCGGCTGCTGGCAGGGGAGGAGGTGGCCCACGCAGGGGCGTGGAAGCTGGGCGCCCGGGTGGTGCCCGGGCACTTCGCCCAGACCCACGCCCACCCGGAGCTGCTGGGCCGCACCCTGGTCGACATCCTGTGGACCGAGCACGCCAAGGACCGCGGCGGCGCGATGAGCGCCCTGCGCTGCTACGAGCTGGAGCGCCAGGGCGACCAGACGTTCGACCGGCTCTCGGGCGGGCAGCAGGCGCGCTTCCAGATCCTGCTGCTGGAGCTGCGCGGCACGACCGCGCTGCTGCTGGACGAGCCGACGGACAACCTGGACCTGGAGTCGGCGGAGGCGCTGCAGCAGGGACTGGAGGCGTACGAGGGCACGGTGCTCGCCGTGACGCACGACCGCTGGTTCGCGCGTTCCTTCGACCGCTTCCTCGTCTTCGGCTCCGACGGGGTGGTCAGGGAGACGCCGGAGCCGGTCTGGGACGAGCGGAGGGTGGTCCGGGCGCGGTAGCGCCGGGGCCCGGGGCAGCCCGGGCCCGGGGCAGCCCGGGCCCGGGGCCGGCCGGGCGCCCGGACGGTGGTCGGGGCCCGGCTCCGGCGGGTGGACCGGTCCGGCGGTGGCGGCTTCCGGGCCCGGCGGTGGCGAGGTCCGAGCGGCCGGAGGCCCGCGGGTGCCGGTCCGGGCCGGGTCACGGCGGGTACGGGGCCCGTCGGCCGGGCAGTGTCGCGGGGCCGGGGCGTTTTGACCCGTGCGGGGGAGCGCGGGTATTCTGCTGGTTCGTTATGCGTATTGGCTTGCTCTATCTCACGTGAGGGGCCCTTACGCCGGTCCACCGGGCCGATGACCAGCGGCGTGCACTCGGGTTGCGTCCCCGATGTGCGGCCAGGGCTGTCGTGATCGTCCGGGTGGCCTTGTCAGGACCCCGTCCTCCGTGCTTTCGCAAGCCGGGGGATCCCATCACTGAAGAAGCGAAGGCTACGACCGTGCGTACGTACAGCCCCAAGCCCGGCGATGTGACGCGCCAGTGGCACGTCATCGACGCCCAGGACGTCGTCCTGGGCCGTCTGGCCACCACCGCTGCCACCCTCCTGCGGGGCAAGCACAAGCCGATCTACGCACCCCACGTCGACGCTGGTGACTTCGTCATCATCATCAACGCCGACAAGGTGCACCTGTCCGGCAACAAGCGGACCCAGAAGATGGCGTACCGCCACTCCGGCTACCCGGGTGGTCTGCGCTCCGTCCGCTACGACGAGCTGCTGGACAAGAACCCGGAGAAGGCCGTCGAGAAGGCCGTCAAGGGCATGCTCCCGAAGAACTCCCTGGGCCGTCAGATGCTCTCGAAGCTGAAGGTCTACGCGGGCGAGAACCACCCGCACGCTGCCCAGCAGCCGGTCCCGTTCGAGATCACCCAGGTCGCGCAGTAAGTCCGGCCACCCCCTAAGACGAACAGAATCTGAGGAGCATCGTGGCCGAGACCACCACCGAGACCCCGCTCGAGGGCGAAGAGACCTACGCCGAGGTCACCACCTTCGAGTCCGACGCCCCCGTCGAGGGCGAGTACACGAGCGAGTCGCTCGCGTCCCGCTTCGGCGAGCCGCAGCCGGCCGCCGGCCTGGGCCGCCGCAAGAACGCCATCGCCCGTGTCCGCATCGTGCCGGGCACCGGCAAGTGGACCATCAACGGTCGCACCCTCGAGGACTACTTCCCGAACAAGGTGCACCAGCAGGAAGTCAACGAGCCCTTCAAGGTGCTCGAGCTCGACGACCGCTACGACGTCATCGCCCGTATCGCGGGTGGCGGCGTGTCCGGCCAGGCCGGCGCCCTGCGCCTCGGTGTGGCCCGCGCGCTGAACGAGGCGGACGTGGAGAACAACCGCGGCCCGCTGAAGAAGGCCGGCTTCCTGCGCCGCGACGACCGCGCGGTCGAGCGGAAGAAGGCCGGTCTGAAGAAGGCCCGCAAGGCCCCGCAGTACAGCAAGCGCTAAATCGCCTGCTCGCCTGCACGGCGTAGGAACGCCCCGGCGGCACTCGGTGCCGCCGGGGCGTTCCGTATATCGGCCCCGGGGCGACCCCCCGGGATGACACGGCCCCGTAACCCCGGCGTATAACGGCAGCCGGAACCCCCGCACCCTCGCGCAGGGACACCGCGGGGCCTGCGTTTTCGGAGCACAATCGGAGGACACCAGTGGGACGACTCTTCGGCACGGACGGTGTGCGCGGTGTCGCGAACGCGGATCTGACGGCGGAGCTGGCGCTCGGCCTCTCGGTCGCCGCGGCGCACGTGCTCGCCGAGGCGGGCACGTTCGAGGGCCATCGGCCGACGGCGGTGGTCGGACGTGATCCCCGCGCGTCCGGGGAGTTCCTGGAGGCCGCCGTGGTGGCGGGCCTCGCGAGCGCGGGTGTGGACGTCCTGCGGGTCGGCGTGCTGCCCACCCCTGCGGTGGCGTACCTCACCGGCGCGCTCGGCGCCGACCTCGGCGTGATGCTCTCCGCGAGCCACAACGCCATGCCGGACAACGGCATCAAGTTCTTCGCCCGCGGCGGACACAAGCTCGCCGACGAGATCGAGGACCGCATCGAGACCGCGTACGAGCAGCACCGCACCGGCGCGCCGTGGGACCGGCCGACCGGCGCGGGCGTGGGCCGGGTCCGGGACTACGACGAGGGCTTCGACAAGTACGTCGCCCACCTCATCGCCGTCCTGCCGAACCGGCTCGACGGGCTGAAGGTCGTCCTCGACGAGGCGCACGGCGCCGCGGCCCGGGTCTCGCCCGAGGCGTTCGCCAGGGCCGGCGCCGAGGTGGTCACGATCGGCGCCGAGCCGGACGGCCTCAACATCAACGACAACTGCGGCTCGACCCACCTCGGCCTGCTGAAGGCCGCGGTCGTGGACCACGGGGCCGACCTCGGCATCGCGCACGACGGCGACGCCGACCGCTGCCTCGCCGTGGACGCGGAGGGCAACGAGGTCGACGGCGACCAGATCCTCGCGGTCCTGGCGCTGGCCATGCGCGAGGCGGGCACCCTGCGCGGCGACACCGTCGTCGCCACCGTGATGTCGAACCTGGGCTTCAAGCTGGCGATGGAGCGCGAGGGCATCGAGCTGGTGCAGACCGCCGTCGGCGACCGCTATGTACTGGAGTCGATGAAGGAGCACGGCTACGCCCTGGGCGGCGAGCAGTCCGGCCATGTCATCGTGCTCGACCACGCCACCACCGGCGACGGCACCCTCACCGGACTGATGCTGGCGGCCCGCGTCGCCGCGACCGGCCGCTCGCTGGCCGAGCTGGCCGGTGTCATGGACCGCCTCCCGCAGGTCCTGGTCAACGTCCCGGACGTCGACAAGTCGCGCGTCTCCTCGTCGGCGGAACTGGCCGCCGCGGTCGGCGAGGCCGAGCGGGAGCTCGGCGCCACCGGCCGGGTGCTGCTGCGCCCCTCCGGCACCGAGCCGCTGGTCCGCGTGATGGTCGAGGCCGCGGACATCGAGCAGGCCCGCTCGGTGGCCGGGCGGCTGGCCGACGCGGTGAAGTCGGCGCTGGGCTGACGCGGTGAAGTCGGCGCCGGCTGACGCCGTCACGTCCGCGCTGGGCTGACGCGGCACTACGCGGCCCGCCGTTCGGGGGAACGGCGGGTGTCGCGGCCGGCGGCCCGGCCGCACTGCTCCTACGTTCGGCTGGCATGACGTACGTATCAGCCGACCGCGCGCCAGGGCCGAGCCGCCGCTCGGCACTGGCCGGCCTCGTCGGCGGGGCGGCCGTACTGGCCGGGTGCACCTCGCCGGGGGCGAAGCCCGCGAACGCGCCGACGCCGAGCGGAGCCCGTTCGCCGCAGAGCCCGGCGGACGATCCGACGCCCGGTGTGATGACCCTGTTCAAGGAGCCGGCCTACAACTTCAGCTGCCTGTGGGCTCTCGGCGGGGCCGGGTTCAGCGCGGCGGAGGTGGGCGAGGTCCTCACCGCGGTGAACGCCGTCAACAAGGCCGGCCTCTCCGCGCAGACGTACGTCAAGACCTTCCGCGAGCTCGGCGACAAGGTGACGGGGCCGCCTCCGGGCAGCAAGCCCGACGACCAGACCACCCGCTTCCGTGCGCTGCGGGCCGCGCAGTACTACGCCCAGGCGCTGTTCTTCGTCCTCGGCTCGGACGACCCGGGCAGCGAGGAGGACCTCTACAAGGCGGGACGGGGCGCCTGGGACAGGTTCTGCGACCTGTGCGACCCGGCGCCGGTGAAGGCCAACGTCCCCTACGGCACGACCCCGCTGCCGGTGTGGTTCTTCCGGCCGGACCCGTCGAACACCCGCCGCCCCACCGTGATCCTCACCAACGGCAGCGACGGGCAGAACGTCGACATGTGGACCTACGGCGTCGCGGCCGCCCTGGACCGCGGCTGGAACGCCCTGGTCTACGACGGCCCCGGTCAGGGCCAGTTGCTCTTCGTGGACCAGGTGGTCTTCACCCCCACCTGGGAGAAGGTCGTCGGACCCCTCGTCGACTGGCTGTCCGAGCGCCCCGACGTGGACCCCTCCAAGATCGGTCTCACCGGGCTGAGCATGGCCGGCGACCTGGCTCCCCGGGCCGCGGCGTTCGAGGACCGGATCGCGGCCCTGGTGGCGATGCCCGGCTGCGTGGAGCCGTGGCTGGGCTTCCCCGCGGAGGTCCGGGAGATCCTCACTCCGAGCAAGGAGGAGACGAACAGGATCTGGAACGAGGAGGTCGTTCCCGCGCTGTCCCCCGCGGACGCCGCGACGATGAAGAAGCGCATCGAGCCCTTCTCCGTCCCGGCGATGCTCGCGGCCCGCGAGGGCAGGATGTTCACCGACTTCTACACCCCCGCGAGGCGCATCCAGGCGCTGACGATCACCGACATCGTGCCGCGCATCAAGACGCCGACGCTGGTACTCGACTACGAGGACGAGCAGTTCTATCCGGGTCAGGCCCAGCAGATGTTCGACGCGCTGACCGCGCCCAAGGACTATGTGAAGCTCACCGCGGCCGAGGGCGCGCAGCTGCACTGCTCCCCGATGGCGCCGCAGGTGCACTGCGAGGTCGTGTTCGACTGGCTGCAGGGGACGCTGGGGTAGTCCCGCCGGACGAGCTCCCGGGCGGGCCGGGCGCTGCGGGGCGGGCCGGGAGCTGCCGGGCGTGTACGGCGCGAGGCCGGGTCCGCCCCGCCGTCGTGCGGGGCCCGGTCGCCCGGCTCAGTCGCCCGGCAGCAGGTCGAACACGTCGGCGGGCGGCGGGAAGTGAGATGCACAGCCGCGGCAGGCGTACACGTTCCATCCGGGACCGCTGGCGCTGTGGACCTCGTGCACCACGACGGGATCGTCCGTGATCCGCTCGCAGCGCACGCACATGCGCACGGGCGGCGGCAGTTCCGGGGAGCGGTCGTGGCTCATGCGGCGAACTCGTGGAGGAGGGCGTCGCCAAGGTAGGGGCGTACCAACGCGCCCGCGTTTCCGTCGAGCGGTCCGTCGAGGCCGTACGGGCTGCGATGCGCGGGCAGGCGCGGTGCCGGGCGCGCGACCGGCGCGGACGGGGGAGTGCCGCCGGGGTTCGCTCCTGGAGGGAAGCGCCGGTCCAGCCAACGCCGCATCCGTGCGGCGAGGTGGAGGATGAGGTCGGTCACGTCATCGGCTCCTTGGTTCCCGTAGTCGGTTGATGGCCACGTCCCCGAGACGGCTGCATCCGTCGCCGGGGCTCTCCTGGGTCGACGCTAGAGGTGAGATTTATAGATGTCTATAGAGAACATGCGACGTAAGCTTCTGTGTTCGGATGGCCGCGACTGTGTACGGTCACCCGGGTGATGGAGTACGACCCGACCCGCCCCAAGTGGGTGCAGATCGCCGACGTGATCCGAGAGCGCATCGCCACCGGCGAGTACCCGCCGCGTCATCGCATCTCCGAGATGCAGATGGAGGAGGAGTTCGGCGTCGCGCGGATCACGGTGCGCAAGGCGACGGCAGCCCTCCGGGACGAGGGGCTGATCACCACGGCACACGGCATGGGCTCCTTCGTCACCGACCGGGGTGCAACCGACGCGTCCCGCTGACGGTCACGCCCCCGCCGGCCTCCGCATCGCGCGGCGCTGGCGGGACCACAGCCACTTCTGGACGAACAGCGTCAGTGTTCCCGCGAGGATGATCCCGAGCAGGTTTAGCAGCAGTTGCAGGCTGGAGCCCCACGCCTGCCCGTAAGCTTCGTAGCTGAGCGCCACCGCCGCGTTCGCTCCCGCCGGAACCGTCGTCACCGAGATGGCGACCCCGACCAGCGCCCCGGACTTGGCGGACGTCAGCGACAGGGTGCCGGCGACGCCCGCCAGGACGGCGACGACGAACGAGAACAAGTCCGGGTCGTAGATGAACGCCGTGTTCGGACGGTCGGCGCGCAGCATCGAGGACTCGAACAGCCCGGCGCCGGTCATGAAGAGACTGAAGAGCACCGTGACCGCCATGGCCACCGCGAAGCCCACCACCAGCGCCACCAGCGAGCGCAGCGCGAGCCGGGGGAGGCGCTGCACCACCGCCGTGCTGAAGCCCGCGAGCGGGCCGAACTCCGGGCCGACGGCCATCGCGCCCACGATCAGGATCGCGTTGTCCAGCACCACACCGCACGCCGCGATCATGGTCGCCAGCGTCAGGAACGCCAGGTAGGTGACGGAGAGCGTCGACTCCTCGTGGGTCGCGTCGGTCAGCTGCTCCCACAGCACCGCGTCCGCGGGCTCGCCCGGTGCCTGCCGCTCCGCCTCGTCCGCCCGCGTGGACAGCGACAGGTCGACGCTTTCCACCGAGATCGCGCCCTCGCGGTCCAGCCCCAGCTCCCGCAGGCCGCCGATCAGTTCGTCCCCGGCCTCGCGGGCGACGTCGCACAGCACCAGGTCGCCCGACGGGTTGCGGGCGGCGCCGGTGAGCACCACGAGGTGTGTCGTGCCCACCGTCTTCTCGATGGTGTGGACGACCCGCTCGGTGCGGTCGGGCGGGACGATCAGACGCAGGTGCAGCACGCGGACGGCTCCTCGGCGGTCTTCCGGTCGGGCCGTCCGGCCGGTACGGCGGGCGGCGGGCTCAGAGCTTGCGCAGGGACAGCCGCTGGACCTTGTGGTCGGGGCCCTTGCGCAGGACCAGGGTGGCACGCCCGCGCGTCGGGGCCACGTTCTCCTGCAGATTGACGCCGTTGATCGTCCGCCACATCGTCCGCGCGTAGTCCAGCGCCTCCTCCTCGGAGACCTGGGTGTACTTGCGGAAGTACGAGGACGGGTTCTGGAACGCGGTCTCGCGCAGCTTGCGGAAGCGGCTGAGGTACCAGCGCTCGATGTCCTCCGGCCGCGCGTCCACGTACACGGAGAAGTCGAAGTAGTCGGCGAGACCGACCCGGGTGCGGCCGTCCTTGCCGGGCAGCGCGGGCTGGAGGACGTTGAGGCCCTCGACGATCAGGATGTCCGGGCGGCGCACGGTCAGCCGCTCACCGGGGACGATGTCGTAGATGAGGTGCGAGTAGACCGGCGCGGACACCTCGTCCTTGCCGGCCTTGATGTCGGCGACGAAACGGGTCAGGGCGCGGCGGTCGTACGACTCGGGAAAGCCCTTCCTCGACATCAGCCCCCGGTCCTGGAGCTCCTTCATCGGGTAGAGGAACCCGTCGGTGGTGACCAGTTCGACCCGCGGGTGCTCGGGCCAGCGGGCGAGCAGCGCCTGCAGCAGCCGGGCCACCGTGGACTTGCCGACGGCGACGGAGCCCGCGACGCCTATGACGAACGGGGTGCCGCGCTGGGTGCCGTGGCCGTTGCCCGCCTCGCCGAGGAAGGTGTTCAGGGCGCCGCGCAGGTTGGCGGTGGCCCCGACGTACAGGTTGAGCAGTCGGGACAGCGGCAGATAGATGTCCCGCACCTCGTCGAGGTCGATGACGTCGCCGAGGCCGCGGAGCCGTTCGACCTCGGCGGCGGTCAGCGGCAGCGGCGTCTTCTCGCGGAGTGCGCTCCACTCCTCGCGGGTCAGGTCGACGTACGGGGACGCCTCGGCCCGTTCGGCCCTGCGGCTTCGTGGCGGCGAAGTGATCACATGGCCATTGTCGGTGCTGGGGGCGCGGCGTGGGGGGTGGGCTCGGTCACGCGGGGCCCCGGACCCGGCCCCGGACGATCACATGAGGGTCACGGTTCGGGCGGCGTCGCACCCTGCATGATCGCTCTGTCGCCGGGCGGCCATATCGTGTTCACATCAATCACACAGAAAGAACCCTCATGCGAACCTCCGCCGCCCGCCGTACCGCCGTTGCCGTCACCGCCGTCTCCCTGGCCCTGCTCACCGCCTGCAGCGGCGGCGGGACCAACGAGGGCGGTGACAAGGGCAAGGCCGGGTCCCCGGCCGCCGCCGAGCCCGCGGCCAAGGCGCTGACCGCCACCGAGCTGGAGAAGCTCGCCCTGGCCGAGGGGGAGGTCAAGGGCCACAAGGTCACCAAGGCCGGGCCCGAGGACGAGGTCCCCGGCGGCCAGGTCGTCGCCGACAAGGCCGAGTGCAAGCCGCTCGCCGACGCCGTGGCAACCGTGCCGCTCGGGGACGCGAAGGCGACCGTCAAGCGCAAGGTGGTCGAGGAGCCGAAGAAGAAGGACGACGCGGCGGCCGACCTGGGCGACCTGGGCGACCTGACGGACGAGGACGTGGAGGAGGCGCTCAATTCGGCCTTCGACCTGACCGCCACGATGGTCTCCGTCTCCTCCTACGACGGCAAGGGCGCCGAGGAGGCCGTCGCCGGTCTGCGGACCGCTGCCCGCGCCTGCGCGGGTGGCTTCGGCATGACGATGGGCACCGACAAGTCGAAGATCGTCAAGGTGGAGGAGATCAAGGTGTCGGGCGGGCAGGAGGCCACCGCCTGGGCGCTGTTGTCCGAGCAGGAGGGCGAGAAGATGCCGCACAAGGTGGTGCTGGTGCGCCAGGGTGCGACCCTCGCCTCGTTCTCCTCCTTCAACCTCGGTTCCATCGCTTCGGGCAAGGACTTCCCGCTGCCCACCGCCGTCATCGACGCCCAGGCCGCGAAGCTCGGCTGACCGGCTCCGCCAACGGCCGCACGACCGGCCGGCGGCGGGCCGCCGCGCTCACGTGCCCCGCGACTGCGGCGAGCGGGGCGCCGGAGTCGTAGGCTGCCGCCATGTGCGGAATCGTGGGTTACGTGGGAGCGCAGTCCGCGCTCGATGTCGTCATCGCCGGGCTCAAGCGGCTGGAATACCGGGGCTACGACTCGGCGGGCGTGGCCGTCCTCGCCGACGGAGGGCTGGCCGCCGCCAAGAAGGCCGGGAAGCTGCTCAACCTGGAGAAGGAGCTCACCGACCGTCCGCTGCCGAGCGGCTCCACCGGCATCGGGCACACGAGGTGGGCCACCCACGGCGGCCCCACCGACGCCAACGCCCATCCGCACCTGGACAACGCCGGGCGGGTCGCCGTCGTCCACAACGGCATCATCGAGAACTTCGCCGCACTGCGGGCCGAGCTGACCGAGCGCGGCCACGACCTCGCCTCCGAGACGGACACCGAGGTCGTGGCCCATCTGCTCGCCGAGGAGTTCTCGTCCTGCGGTGAACTCGCCGAGGCCATGCGGCTGGTGTGCCGGCGGCTGCACGGTGCGTTCACGCTGGTCGCCGTCCACGCGGACGAGCCGGACGTCGTCGTCGGCGCCCGGCGCAACTCCCCCCTCGTCGTCGGCGTCGGCGACGGCGAGGCGTTCCTGGCCTCGGACGTCGCGGCGTTCATCGCCCACACCCGCTCGGCCATCGAACTCGGGCAGGACCAGGTCGTCGAACTCCGGCGCGACGGCGTCACGGTGACCGACTTCGACGGCGCGCCCGCCGACGTGCGCTCGTACCACGTGGACTGGGACGCCTCGGCCGCCGAGAAGGGCGGCTACGACTACTTCATGCTCAAGGAGATCGCCGAGCAGCCGAAGGCCGTCGCCGACACGCTGCTCGGCCGGATCGACGAGGACGGTTCGCTCACGCTCGACGAGGTGCGGATCCCCGCCGCGGTGCTGCGGGAGGCGCAGAAGGTGGTCATCGTGGCGTGCGGCACGGCGTTCCACGCCGGGCTCATCGCCAAGTACGCCATCGAGCACTGGACGAGGATCCCGTGCGAGGTGGAGCTGGCGAGCGAGTTCCGCTACCGCGACCCGATCCTCGACCAGCGCACCCTCGTCGTCGCCATCTCGCAGTCCGGCGAGACCATGGACACGCTCATGGCGCTGCGCCACGCCCGCGAGCAGGGCGCGAAGGTCCTCGCCATCTGCAACACCAACGGCTCCACCATCCCGCGCGAGTCGGACGCCGTGCTCTACACGCACGCCGGGCCGGAGGTCGCGGTCGCCTCGACCAAGGCGTTCCTGACCCAGCTCGTCGCGTGCTACCTGGTGGCGCTGTACCTCGGGCAGGTGCGCGGCACCAAGTGGGGCGACGAGATCCGGGCCGTCATCCGGGACCTCTCGCAGATCGCCACCCAGGTGGAGCAGGTCCTCGCCACCATGGAACCGGTGCGCGAGCTGGCCCGCTCGCTGGCCCGCAAGAACACGGTGCTCTTCCTCGGCCGGCACGTCGGCTACCCGGTGGCCCTGGAAGGCGCGCTGAAGCTGAAGGAACTCGCCTACATGCACGCCGAGGGCTTCGCGGCCGGCGAGCTCAAGCACGGCCCCATCGCCCTGATCGAGAACGACGTGCCGGTGGTCATCGTCGTGCCGTCGCCGCGCAGCCGGTCCGTGCTGCACGACAAGATCGTGTCCAACATCCAGGAGATCCGGGCCCGCGGCGCGCGCACCATCGTGATCGCCGAGGAGGGGGACACGGCGGTCGAGACCTACGCCGACCATCTGATCCGCATTCCGCAGACCCCGGCGCTGCTCCAGCCGATGGTGGCGACCGTGCCGCTCCAGGTGTTCGCCTGCGAACTCGCCACCGCCCGGGGCAACGAGGTGGACCAGCCGCGCAACCTGGCGAAGTCGGTCACCGTCGAATGATCGTCGGGGTGGGGATCGACGTAGCCGAGATCGACCGCTTCGAGGAGGCGATGCGCCGGACGCCGGCGATGGCGGACCGGCTCTTCCTCCGGAGCGAACTGCTCCTCCCGAGCGGCGAACGGCGCGGAATCGCCTCCCTCGCGGCCCGCTTCGCCGCGAAGGAGGCCGTCGCGAAGGCGCTGGGCGCGCCGGCGGGACTGCTCTGGACGGACTGCGAGGTCTGGGTCGAGGACTCGGGCCGGCCGCGTCTGCGCGTCACCGGCACGGTGGCGGCGGCGGCGCGTGAGCGGGGGGTGCGGTCGTGGCACCTCTCGCTCAGCCATGACGCCGGGGTGGCGTCGGCGATGGTGGTCGCGGAGGGGTAGCGGCGGATCGCGCCCGCCGGACCACCGCGGCGTTCCACACGGTGGTACGCGGGCGCTCCCCGCCGGACCCGCCGGACGCGCCGCACCCGCCGCACCCGCTGTACGCGCCGCACCCGCCGCGACCACGGTGCCGAGCGGGTGGACGCCGCCGGGCCCGCCGCACCGGCGGCGTCTCGCGCGGTGGTACGCCGCCTGACCCGCCGCACCCGCGACGCCGAGCCCGGCGGACGCCTCCGCACCCGCAACGCCGAGCGCGACGCACGCGCGCACGGCATGCTTCTGAGCATGCGTCATGCCTACAGCGTCGACACCGTAAGGGCCGCCGAGGCCGAACTGATGGCCGGGCTGCCGGAGGGGGCGCTCATGCAGCGGGCCGCCGCGGGGCTCGCCGCGGCGGTCGCCGGGCTGCTGCCGCGCGTCTCCGGCGCCCGCATCGTGCTGCTGGTCGGCAGCGGCGACAACGGCGGCGACGCGCTGTACGCGGGCGCGCGGCTGGCCCGCCGGGGCGCCGGAGTGAGCGCGGTGCTGCTCGATCCGGACCGCGCCCACCGGGGCGGACTCGCGGCGCTGCGGGCCGCCGGGGGCCGGGTCGCCGAGGACCCGTTCGGGGTGCTCGCCGTCGCCGACGTCGTCCTGGACGGCATCACGGGCATCGGCGGCCACGGCGGTCTGCGTCCGGACGCCGTCCCGTTGGCGCGGGCCGCGCGCGGCTCCGGCGCGATGGTCGTCGCCGTCGATCTGCCCAGCGGCGTCGAGGCGGACACCGGCGAGGTGAAGGGCGAGGCGGTGCGGGCCGACGCCACCGTCACCTTCGGCGCGTACAAGCCGGGCCTGCTCGTCGACCCGGCGCACCAGCACGCCGGGGCCCTGCGGCTCGTCGACATCGGCCTGGGTTCCCGGCTGCCGTCCGTCCCCGATCTGGAGGCGCTGCAGCACGACGACGTGGCACGGCTGCTGCCGGTGCCCGCCCCGGAGAGCGACAAGTACCGGCGCGGGGTCGTCGGCGTCGTCGCCGGGTCGGCCCGCTACCCGGGCGCCGCGGTGCTCGCCGTGGCGGGCGCGGTGCACGGCGGCGCCGGGGCCGTACGCTACGTCGGCCCAGGCGCGGACGCGGTGATCGCCCGCTTCCCGGAGGCGCTGGTGCACGGCTGGCCGCCCTCCCGCGCGGGCCGGGTGCAGGCGTGGGTCGTCGGGCCGGGCCTCGGTGACGCACCGGGGGTGGCGGAGGTACTGGAGTCCGACGTCCCGGTCCTGGTCGACGCCGACGGCCTGCGGAGCCTCGACCCGGACGCGGTGCGGGCCCGCAGCGCCCCCACGCTGCTCACCCCGCACGCGGGTGAGGCGGCGGCGCTGCTGGGAGTGGACCGCGGGCAGGTGGAGGCCGCACGGCTCGGCTCGGTGCGGTCGCTGGCCACCAAGTACGGCGCCACGGTGCTGCTGAAGGGTTCCACGACGCTGGTGGCCGACGCGGACGCCCGCCGTCCGGTGAGGGTGAACCCGACCGGCACCTCGTGGCTCGCGACGGCGGGCAGCGGCGATGTGCTGTCGGGGCTCGCCGGTTCGCTGCTCGCCGCCGGCCTCGAACCGCTCGACGCCGGGTCCGTGGCCGCGTATCTGCACGGCCTGGCGGCGCGGCTCGCCTCGCTGGGCGCCCCGGTGTCCGCCCAGGACGTGGCCGCGGCGATCCCGCGGGCCTGGCGCGACACGCTGACGCCCTGACGTGGCGCGGGCCACAGCGGGCGGGTGACCAGCGCCACTCGTGGCCGTCGCCGTACGAACCGGGTGGTAAGCCTCTGAGACACTGAGCGCGATGACTCAAGAAGCACCCTTCCGGGCCCGCGCCGAGATCGATCTCGCCGCGCTGCGCGCCAACGTCCGCGCACTGCGCGCGCGGGCGCCCCGCGCCGCCCTCATGGCCGTGGTCAAGTCGGACGCGTACGGGCACGGGATGGTGCCCTGCGCGAGGGCGGCGCTGGCCGCGGGAGCCCAGTGGCTGGGGACCGCGACGCCGGAGGAGGCGCTCGCCCTGCGGGCCGCCGGGATCGGCGGCCGGGTGATGTGCTGGCTGTGGACGCCCGGGGGCCCCTGGCGCGAGGCGGTCGAGGCCGACCTGGACGTGTCGGTCAGCGGCATGTGGGCGCTGCGTGAGGTGACCCGGGCCGCCGAGGAGGCGGGCCGGGCCGCCAGGGTCCAGCTCAAGGCCGACACGGGACTGGGCCGCAACGGCTGCCAGCCCGCCGACTGGGCCGAACTGGTCGCGGCCGCCCGTGCCGCCGAACAGGCGGGCACCGTCAGGATCACCGGTCTCTGGTCGCACTTCGCCTGCGCCGACGAGCCCGGTCATCCGTCCATCGCGGCGCAGCTGTCCGTCTTCAGGGACCTGGTGGCGTACGCCGAGAAGGAGGGCGTCGAGCCGGAGGTGCGGCACATCGCCAACTCCCCTGCGGCGCTGACCCTTCCGGAGAGCCATTTCGACCTGGTGCGCACCGGTGTCGCGGTGTACGGGATCTCGCCCAGCCCGGAGCTGGGCACGCCCGCGGACTTCGGACTGCGCCCGGTGATGACGCTCAAGGCGTCGGTGGCGCTGGTGAAGCGGGTTCCGCCCGGACACGGCGTCAGTTACGGGCACCACTACGTCACCGGCGGCGAGACCACCCTCGGGCTGGTGCCGGTGGGGTACGCCGACGGCATCCCGAGGCATGCCTCCGGCCGCGGTCCGGTGCTGGTCGGCGGCGAGTGGCGGCGGGTGGCCGGCCGGGTGGCGATGGACCAGTTCGTCGTCGACCTCGGCCCCGACCGGGGTGCGGTCGAGGAGGGCGCGGAGGCGGTGCTGTTCGGCCCGGGCGACGGGGGCGAGCCGACCGCCCAGGACTGGGCGGAGGCGGCGGGCACGATCGCCTACGAGATCGTGACCCGGATAGGGCCCCGCGTCCCCCGCGTCCATCTCCACGAGCACGAGCAAGAGCACGAGAAGGCGGGCGGGAACGGGGTCACGGGCACGGGCACGGCATCCGGCGACTGACCGGACGACCAGGAGACGACGACCGGTAGCACCGGTAGCACCAGTAGGAGCGGCACGGTGAGCGAGAACAGCGCGGGGGACGTGGCGGCGGCGGTGACCGATGCCGCCACGGGCAACTGGCGCCGGGCGGGTGTCGCCGGCGCCGCCATAGGGGTGATCGCCGCCGGTGCGGCGGCGGGCGTCGCGATAGAGCGGATGACCGTGGGCCGCGGCATGCGCCGGAAGGCCCGGCTCGCCCTGGACGCCTCCGGGCCCTACGGGGCGCTTCGCGGCACTCCGGGCAGAGCCGTCGCCGACGACGGCACGGCCCTGTACTTCGAGACGGACGAGGTGGACCCGGAGACGGGCGGCGCGGCGCCGCGCCGGCGCAGGCTGTTCGGCCGCAAGGCCCCCGCGCCGGTGACCGTCGTGTTCAGCCACGGCTACTGCCTCAACCAGGACTCCTGGCACTTCCAGCGGGCCGCGCTGCGCGGGCTGGTCCGTACCGTCCACTGGGACCAGCGCAGCCACGGCCGCTCGGGCCGGGGGGCCTCCCAGACCGGGCCCGACGGGGTGCCGGTGTCCATCGACCGGCTGGGCCGCGATCTCAAGACGGTCATCGACGAGGCGGCCCCGGAGGGGCCGCTGGTGCTGGTGGGCCATTCGATGGGCGGTATGACGCTGATGGCGCTCGCCGCCGCGCACCCGGAGCTGATCCGGGAGCGGGTCGTGGGGGCCGCGTTCGTCGGCACCTCGGCCGGCCGGCTCGGCGAGGTGAACTACGGACTGCCGGTGGCGGGCGTCAACGTGGTACGCCGGGTGCTGCCGGGGGTCCTGAAGGCGCTGGGCTCCCAGGCGGAGCTCGTGGAGCGCGGCCGGAGGGCGACGGCCGATCTGTTCGCGGGGCTGATCAAGCGCTACTCGTTCAGTTCGAGGGACGTGGACCCGGCGGTGGCCAGGTTCGCCGAGCGGATGATCGAGGGCACGCCGATCGACGTGGTCGCCGAGTTCTACCCGGCGTTCGCCGAGCACGACAAGGCGGCCGCCCTGGACGTGTTCCAGGAGGTCCCGGTGCTGGTGCTGGCCGGTGACCGCGACCTGGTCACCCCCAGTTCGCACAGCGAGGCGATCGCGGACCTGCTGCCGGACTCCGAGCTGGTCATCGTGCCGGACGCGGGGCACCTGGTGATGCTGGAGCACCCGGAGGTGGTCACCGACCGGCTGGCGGACCTGCTGGTGCGGGTCGGGGCGGTCCCGTCAGCGGCTAACGTTGGCACGTATGGAAGCACCGCACAGCCCGGCGGCTGAGACCGCTCACCAGCCCGCCGCCCGTCTCACCCTCACCTCGCCGGAGCAGACGCAGGAGCTGGGCCGCCGGCTCGCGAAACTGCTGCGGCCCGGTGACCTCGTGCTGCTCACCGGCGAGCTCGGTGCCGGCAAGACGACCCTGGCGCGCGGGCTCGGTGAGGGCCTCGGTGTCCGCGGCGCCGTCACCTCGCCGACCTTCGTGATCGCCCGGGTGCACCCGTCCCTGGTGGGCGGACCCGCGCTGGTGCACGTGGACGCGTACCGGCTGGGTGGCGGGCTGGACGAGATGGAGGACCTCGACCTCGACGTGTCGCTGCCGGAGTCGGTGGTCGTCGTGGAGTGGGGGGACGGCAAGGTCGAGGACCTCTCGGAGGACCGGCTGCATGTCGTCATCCACCGGGTCGTGGGCAACACGGACGACGACCGCCGCCGGATCACGCTCACCGGCGTGGGTCCGCGCTGGGCGGACGCCGGGCTGGCGGGGCTCACCGCCTGACCCCCCGCCGGCTGCCGGGCAGCCCCGGCGTCCGGTCCACGGGCGTCGCCTGATCCGCCCCGCGGGTACGTTCCGACAAGATGTCGGCAAGGTGTTGCATCCGCTGCTCCGGGCATGGTCACATGGAGGCAAGTACGCGGTTAGGTCTGCCTAACCGCGCCTGCCCCCGGACCACCAGGAGGCATCCATGTCGGCGTCCGAGCACACGGCCGAGCACACGGCGGAGTCACCGCCGAACCCGTCGCCCCGGCCGTCGCCGGCGGCGTTCTCCATGCGTGATCTGCTGGCCTCGTGCGCGGCGGCCAGCGCGGTCTCCACCCCGCCGGGCGACCGCGGCGGAGCCGCCCGGTCCGGGGAGCCCGTCCCCGAGGAGCAGGAACCCCGCCGCGACGCCGCGTAGTCCCTTCGGGTGAAGTCCACTTCCCGGGGCCCGCCGCCGGGGTCTCCCGTCGGTGCCTGCCGTGCGGACCTGCCTCCGGGCCGTACGCCCGGGTCCGCCGTCCGGCCCGCCCCGGGGCCTTGCACCCGTCGCTGCCGAGCGCGCCCGCGTCCGCCGCGCGCCCGCGCCTGCTTCGGCTACGGCTACGGGACGACGACGACCTTCGAGCCGATCGTCGCGAACGTCCACATGGCGTCGCCATCGGCCCGCTTCATCCGTACGCCGCCGGTCTTCGTGCCCGGGACCGGGCTCGACATCGACCCGTCCACGGCGGCGCTGAAACCGATCGACACGTCGTCGACCGTCGCGAACCGCACCACGTGCTCGATCTCCACGCCGTCCGAGCCCTCGATCCTGCCGCTGCGCGACGTCACCTCGTAGGTGCCGGGCTTCGGGCTGATGGTGCTGGGCATCACGGGGAAGGTCTGGGTGAGCTGCTCCGCGCCGACCAGCCAGACCCGGCGCTCGCCCAGCGAGTAGACGACGCGGACGCCCGTACCGGAACCCGTGGGCACGGCCAGCGGGTCCTTCCGCGGTTCTTCGGCGGCGGCGGCCTCCGAGGGGCGGGCGCTGGGGGCGGCGGCCCGGGGCTTCGCCAGGCTCTCCGGCACGTTCGCGGAGGCCTGGTAGGCGAGGAAGGCGACGACGGCGAGGGCCGCAGCGGTGAGCCCGGCCACCGTTCCCGAGCTGCTCCTTGCCACGCCTGCTCCCCTCGCTCGCACACCTGCGTGAGTGACGGTAGCAGCAGGGTGGCGGCGGAACGGGACGCCGTGCCCCCGTCGCGGGGGCCGTAGGCTGTTTGCGTGCTCTTGCTCGCCGTTGATACCGCCACCCCCGCCGTCACCGTCGCCCTCCACGACGGCGACTCCGTCGTCGCCGAGTCCACCCAGGTCGACGCCCGCCGGCACGGGGAACTGCTGCTGCCCTCCGTCGACCGGGTCCTCACCACCGCCGGGCTGAAACTCGACGCGGTCACCGGAATCGTCGTCGGCGTCGGGCCCGGCCCGTACACCGGGCTGCGCGTGGGCCTGGTCACCGCCGCCACCTTCGGCTCGGTGCTCGGGGTCCCGGTCCACGGCGTCTGCACGCTGGACGGGCTGGCGTACGCCGCCGGGCTCCGGGAGCCGTTCACGGTCGCCACGGACGCGCGGCGCAAGGAGGTCTACTGGGCGCGGTACGACGACTTCCGCAGCAGGACCGGCGAGCCCGCGGTCGACCGGCCGGCCGAGATCGCCGGTCGGGTCGCGGGGCTCCCCGCGGTCGGCGCCGGTGCCCTGCTGTACCCCGAGGTCTTCCCGGACGCCCGGGGCCCCGAGCACCAGTCGGCGGCCGCCCTCGCCGCGCTGGCCGCAGGGAAGCTGGCCGCCGGCGAGGAACTGCTGCCGCCGCGGCCGCTGTACCTGCGCCGCCCGGACGCCCAGGTGCCCAAGAACTACAAGGTGGTCACGCCGCGGTGAGCACCCCCGTCCTGCGCGAGATGCGCTGGTGGGACATCGCGCCGGTGCTGGACATCGAGCGCGAGCTGTTCCCGGAGGACGCCTGGTCCCCGGGCATGTTCTGGTCCGAACTGGCGCACGCGCGCGGCCCGCAGGCGACCCGCCGCTATGTGGTCGCCCAGGACCCGGCGGACGGGCGGATCGCCGGCTACGCGGGCCTCGCGGCGGCCGGCGGGCTCGGCGACGTCCAGACCATCGCCGTCACCCGCGACCAGTGGGGCACGGGCCTCGGCGCCCGGCTCCTCACCGACCTGCTGCAGCACGCGACCGCGTGGGAGTGCGACGAGGTCCTGCTCGAAGTACGGGTGGACAACACCCGGGCCCAGAAGCTGTACGAGCGCTTCGGCTTCGAGCCGATCGGCTTCCGCCGCGGCTACTACCAACCCGGCAACATCGACGCCCTCGTGATGCGGCTGCACGTACACGACGCACAAGGAACCCGGAACCATGGCTGACGAACCCCTCGTACTCGGCATCGAGACGTCCTGCGACGAGACGGGCGTGGGCATCGTCCGCGGGACGACGCTCCTCGCGGACGCCATCGCCTCCAGCGTCGACGAGCACGCGCGCTTCGGCGGGGTGGTGCCGGAGGTCGCCTCCCGCGCCCATCTCGAGGCGATGGTCCCGACCATCGAGCGCGCCCTCGCGGAGGCCGGGGTCACCGCCAGGGACCTGGACGGCATCGCGGTCACCGCGGGCCCGGGCCTCGCCGGCGCGCTGCTGGTGGGCGTCTCCGCCGCCAAGGCGTACGCGTACGCGCTGGGCAAGCCGCTGTACGGGGTGAACCACCTCGCCTCCCACATCTGCGTCGACCAGCTGGAGCACGGCCCGCTGCCCGAGCCCACGATGGCCCTGCTGGTCTCCGGCGGGCACTCGTCGCTGCTGCTCGCGCCCGACATCACCGCCGACGTACGGCCCATGGGGGCGACGATCGACGACGCGGCGGGCGAGGCCTTCGACAAGATCGCCCGGGTACTGGACCTCGGCTTCCCCGGCGGCCCGGTCATCGACCGCCTCGCGAAGGAGGGCGACCCCGAGGCGATCGCGTTCCCGCGGGGGCTGACCGGACCCCGCGATCCCGCGTACGACTTCTCCTTCTCCGGGCTGAAGACGGCCGTGGCGCGGTGGATCGAGGCCAAGCGCAACGCGGGCGAGGACGTCCCCGTGCGGGATGTCGCCGCGTCCTTCCAGGAGGCCGTGGTCGACGTGCTGACCCGGAAGGCCGTACGGGCCTGCAAGGACGAGGGCGTCGACCACCTGATGATCGGCGGCGGGGTCGCCGCGAACTCCCGGCTGCGCGCGATGGCCGAGGAACGCTGCGAGCGCGCCGGGATCCGGCTGCGGGTACCCCGGCCGAAGCTGTGCACGGACAACGGGGCGATGGTCGCCGCGCTCGGCGCCGAGATGGTCGCCAGGAACCGGCCCGCCTCGGACTGGGAGCTTTCCGCCGACTCCTCGCTGCCGGTGACCGACCCTCATGTCCCGGGCGAGCACCACCCGGGCCATGCGCACGACCATGTGCACGACCACGACCATGTGCACGAGGTCAGCAAGGACAACCTCTACTCATGACCGTCGTCACCCTGATGTGGGAGGCCAGGGCGGCCTCCGGACGCGGCGGGGAACTGCTGGAATGGGCCCGCGCGCAGACCCTCGGGGCGGCCCCGCTGCGCCGGGAGACCTTCCGGGCGCCGGGGGAGCGGGTGCTGGTGCTGACCTGGTGGGAGACGGACGGCCCGGACGACCGCCTCCCCGAGCTCCCGGACCCGGACGCCGCGCTGATCGGCCGCCCGGTGCACCGCTGGCGCTTCCAGTCGCTCGACTTCTCCGCAGCGGACTTCACCGGCGGCTGAGCCCTCGCCGGGCCGGGCGGGCGGTGGCGGCGCCCGCCGGGCGGGTGCGTGCTTGCCCGCCACACGGACGCCCGCAGCCTGCCGCGCGGGTGCGTGCTGCCCGTCACGCGGGTGCAAGCCCGTCACGCGGACGCCTGCAGCCCGTCAGTCGGCTCTCCGGCCGTCAGGCGGCCCCCTCCGTCCGGCGGCCCCCTCCGTCCGTCAGACGCCCGTCCGCAGCCGCTCAGACGGTTGCCGGCGCCCCGATGAGAACGGTGGGTGCGCCGGCCACCCGGGTCAGGAAGACGGTGGCCGCGTTCGGTCCGCTCGGCTTCACCCTGCGGCGCAGCTCCTCGGGTTCGACCGCCGATCCCCGCTTCTTGACGGTGAGCGTGCCGACCTCCCTCTCGCGCAGCAGGGCCTTGAGCTTCTTCAGGTTGAACGGGAGTTCGTCGGTGATCTCGTACGCGGTCGCCCAGGGCGTCGGGCGCAGCTCGTCGGCCGTGATGTACGCGATCGTCGCGTCGAGCAGCCCGCCGTCGAGTTCCTCGGCGACCTCCGCGACCAGATGGGCGCGGATGACCGCGCCGTCGGGCTCGTAGAGGTAGCGGCCCGTCTTCCGCACCGCCGGGTCGGGCAGTCCGCGCCCGGCGAGCCGGGCCCCGTTCGGCAGCAGGGTGGCGCGCCGGGTGCCCGGCGCGGTGCCGAACCAGAGCACGGCCTCCTTCACGTCCCCGTGGTCGGAGATCCACTCGGCCTCGGCGTCCCCGGGGATCGCCTCGTGCGGGACGCCGGGGGCGATCTTGAGCGCGGCGAAGCGCGCCGTGCGCGCCGCGCCGACGGCCCAGGACAGCGGCGGCGAGTACGCCTCCGGGTCGAAGATCCGGCCGCTGCCGCCCTTCGGCCCGCGCCCGCCCCCCGGCCGGCCGGCGCGGCGGGCGGGGTCGACGAAGACGGCGTCGTAGGAGGACGTCCCGACCTCGGTGACATCGGCCCGGCGGACCTCGATCAGCGAGGCCAGCCCCAGTGCCTCGGCGTTGGCCCGGGCGACGTCGGCGGCGGCCGGGTCGTGGTCCACCGCGAGTACGGAGATCCCGGCGCGGGCGAGCGCGATCGCGTCACCGCCGATGCCGCAGCACAGGTCCGCCACACTCCGTACCCCGAGCGCCGCGAACCGGGCGGCCCGGTGGGCGGCGACGGACGCCCGCGTCGACTGCTCCACGCCGTTGGGCGTGAAGTACATCCGGTACGCGTCCCCGGCACCGAACTTCGCCACCGCCCGCTGCCTCAGCCGTGCCTGTGTCAGCGCCGCCGAGACCAGCCCGGCCGGGTGGTCGCGGCGCAGCCTGGTGGCGACGGCCAGTTCCTGTCCCGGGTCGTAGTCCCGGAGAGCGGCGAGCAGGGCCTGCCCTTCGGCGGTGAGCAGAGGGGCGAGGGGGGAGGGCGAGCCGGCGTCGTTCACCCGGCCATTGTCGGCCAGCCGGGGGACGGTGTGCGGCCGGGCGGCGCGGTCGGCGCTCATGGGCGCGCGGCGCTGACAGGATGCGACGCCATGCGGCAAGTACGACAAAACGAAAAGAAGCCAGCAATTCGGCGCAGGCGCACCTGGATGTGCGTGCTGCTCGCGATGGCCGTCGGATCGGGCTGTGCCGCCGGGTCCGGTCAGGCCCCCGGCGGGGCCGGGGCCACCGGGAAGGCGGGTGCCTCCGGCTCGGCCGCTGCTCCTCCGCACGGCCGGGAGCGGGGGTCCTCGGGGTCGCCGGGTTCCTCGGGAGCACCGGGTTCGTCGGCTTCCTCGGCTTCCCCGGCTTCCCCGGCTTCCTCGGCTTCCTCGGCTTCCCCGGTTTCCTCGGGGGCGCCGGGGCGGGAGGCCCGGAAGGAGAAGGGCGGCGAGGGAGACCGGAAGGACTCCGCAGGGAACGGCGGGGACCGCGGCAAGGGCGAGCGCGGTGGGAACCGGGAGCGGGCGGGCGAGAAGGCCGCCGCGGCCGAGGCGCGTGCGAAGCGCCTGAAGAAGATCCAGGCCGCCCGGGCGGTCGCGGCCAAGCGCTGGGGACTCGCGCAGACCCCGCTCCCCGCGCCCCCGCCGCCCGGCAAGAAGCCGAGGGTCACCACCCGCAAGGGCTTCGAGGTCGACCGCCACAAGGGCCTGCCGCCCGTCTTCACCACCGTGCCCACCAAGCAGAAGGTCGTCTTCCTGACGATCGACGACGGCGCGGAGAAGGACCCGGAGCTGCTGCGGATGATGAGCGAGCTGCGAATCCCGTACAGCGCCTTCCTCAGCGACTACGTCGTCCGCGACGACTACGGCTACTTCGAGAAGATGCAGGGCCGCGGCGTCTCCCTGCACAACCACACGCTCACCCACCCCTATCTGCCGGCGCTGCCGTACGCGAAGCAGAAGGCGGAGATCTGCGGGCAGCAGACCAGGATGGAGAAGCGGTTCGGCAAGCGGCCGCGGCTGTTCCGGCCCCCGTACGGCAGCTACAACCGGGACACCCTGCGGGCCGCCGCGTCCTGCGGTGTGAAGGCCGTGCCGCTGTGGGCGGCGGAGGCGTTCCCCGACCACATGGAGTGGCGCGAGTGGGACCGCGACCTGCACCCCGGCGACATCATCCTCACGCACTTCCGCGGCAAGGCGGAGTGGAAGGGCAGCATGCCGGACATGATCCGCCATGTGATGAAGGTCGTCACGGCGAAGGGCTACGCCGTGGCGCGGCTGGAGGACTACGTCTGAGACCGGCCTGCCCTGCCGCCTGCCGGCGTGAGGCGCGTAGGGGCGCGAGGCGCACGAGGCGCGTGGGGGCGCGCCGGGTGGAGGCTCGGGGCTCGGATGCCGGGCGCCGGGCGCGAGGTGACGGGGCGTGAGGCCCGCAGCCGGGTGCCCGGCCCGGGATGACGGGCGGCCGCCGTCGGGCCCGCCGCGCGGTCGCTTGGCGGGCCCGTCCCCGCGGTTTCCCCGCGGCCGCGCCACCCGGGGCGACGCACCGGACCGGGTGGAGGGAACCGGCCGAACACGCAGTGGATTGGCACTCCGCTTGACCGAGTGCTAATCCCGGTCATAGTCTCGGCTCTGGCACTCCCCACCGGAGAGTGCCAACACAGCGACGGGCAGGTCCGG
Organism: Streptomyces tirandamycinicus; assembly: GCF_003097515.1. Lineage (NCBI taxonomy): Bacteria > Bacillati > Actinomycetota > Actinomycetes > Kitasatosporales > Streptomycetaceae > Streptomyces > Streptomyces tirandamycinicus. Next base: position 4,095,409 of record NZ_CP029188.1, read on the forward strand.
CACCCGCGACGACGGATCCACCTGGTCGCCACCTCAGACAGATGAACCCCGTGAGATCTCCGAAGGGGGAGGTCGGATCGTGACGACCACCAGCTCCAAGGTTGCCATCAAGCCGCTCGAGGACCGCATCGTGGTCCAGCCGCTCGACGCCGAGCAGACCACCGCCTCTGGCCTGGTCATTCCGGACACCGCCAAGGAGAAGCCCCAGGAGGGCGTCGTCCTGGCCGTCGGCCCGGGCCGCTTCGAGAACGGCGAGCGTCTTCCGCTCGACGTCAAGACCGGCGATGTCGTGCTGTACAGCAAGTACGGCGGCACCGAGGTGAAGTACAGCGGCGAGGAGTACCTCGTCCTCTCGGCCCGCGACGTGCTCGCGATCGTCGAGAAGTAGTTCACCGCAGATTTGCCCAGAGCCGCGCCCCTGGCCCCCGCTGATGATGAAGCCGGGCGGCGAGGGGCGCGGTTCGCTTTGAGAGGACTTGAGAAGCTCCATGGCGAAGATCCTGAAGTTCGACGAGGACGCCCGTCGCGCCCTTGAGCGCGGCGTCAACAAGCTCGCCGACACGGTCAAGGTGACGATCGGCCCCAAGGGCCGCAACGTCGTGATCGACAAGAAGTTCGGTGCCCCCACCATCACCAACGACGGTGTCACGATCGCCCGCGAGGTCGAGATCGAGGACCCGTACGAGAACCTCGGCGCCCAGCTGGTGAAGGAGGTGGCGACCAAGACCAACGACATCGCGGGTGACGGCACCACCACCGCCACCGTGCTCGCCCAGGCGCTGGTCCGCGAGGGTCTGCGCAACGTCGCCGCCGGCGCCTCCCCGGCCGCCCTGAAGAAGGGCATCGACGCCGCGGTCAAGGCCGTCTCCGACGAGCTGATCGCCACCGCGCGCCCGATCGAGGAGAAGTCCGACATCGCCGCCGTCGCCGCGCTGTCCGCCCAGGACCAGCAGGTCGGCGAGCTCATCGCCGAGGCGATGGACAAGGTCGGCAAGGACGGTGTGATCACCGTCGAGGAGTCCAACACCTTCGGTCTGGAGCTGGACTTCACCGAGGGCATGGCCTTCGACAAGGGCTACCTGTCGCCGTACATGGTGACCGACCAGGAGCGTATGGAGGCCGTCCTCGACGACCCGTACATCCTCATCAACCAGGGCAAGATCTCCTCCATCCAGGACCTGCTCCCGCTGCTGGAGAAGGTCATCCAGGCCGGTGCCTCCAAGCCGCTGCTGATCATCGCCGAGGACGTGGAGGGCGAGGCCCTGTCCACCCTCGTCGTCAACAAGATCCGCGGAACCTTCAACGCGGTCGCGGTCAAGGCCCCCGGCTTCGGTGACCGCCGCAAGGCGATGCTGCAGGACATGGCCACCCTCACCGGTGCCACCGTCATCGCCGAGGAGGTCGGCCTCAAGCTCGACCAGGCCGGTCTGGACGTGCTGGGCACCGCCCGCCGCATCACCGTCACCAAGGACGACACCACGATCGTCGACGGCGGCGGCAAGAGCGAGGACGTGGCCGGCCGCATCGCGCAGATCAAGGCCGAGATCGAGTCCACGGACTCCGACTGGGACCGCGAGAAGCTCCAGGAGCGCCTCGCGAAGCTGGCCGGCGGCGTGTGCGTGATCAAGGTCGGCGCCGCCACCGAGGTGGAGCTGAAGGAGAAGAAGCACCGTCTGGAGGACGCCATCTCCGCGACCCGCGCCGCGGTCGAGGAGGGCATCGTCTCCGGTGGCGGCTCCGCCCTGGTCCACGCCGTCAAGGTGCTGGAGGGCAACCTCGGCAAGGACGGCGACGAGGCCACCGGTGTCGCGGTCGTGCGCCGCGCCGCCGTCGAGCCGCTGCGCTGGATCGCCGAGAACGCCGGCCTTGAGGGCTACGTCATCACCGCCAAGGTCGCGGAGCTGGACAAGGGCAACGGCTTCAACGCCGCCACCGGCGAGTACGGCGACCTGGTGAAGGCCGGCGTCATCGACCCGGTCAAGGTCACCCGCTCGGCCCTGGAGAACGCCGCCTCCATCGCCTCCCTGCTGCTCACCACCGAGACTCTCGTGGTGGAGAAGAAGGAAGAGGAGCCGGCGGACGCGGGCCACGGTCACGGCCACGCCCACTGACCCGTAGGGCCCACCGTCCGTTCAGGACACCGGAATGCCACCGCTCCCCGGGAGGGGGCGGTGGCATTTCCCTTGGGTGCGGGCTGCGCACGGGCCGGGCGCGGCCGGCCGCTACATCTCCAGCGCCCCCAGCCGGCCCATCAGCCCGAGCCGGTCGTACTGCCACCAGCCCTCGCAGATCAGGCCCTCGTGGAGCCGGTGGACGGTCGTCCCGGTCATCGAGACCTGCCTGCCGGTGGGCGCGAGGCCCAGGAACTCGCCCTTGTGCGTGCCCTCCCACGTCCAGCGGGTGCAGACCCGGTCGCCTTCGGCGACCTGGTCCTCGAGGGTGAAGGTGTAGTCGAAGGCGTCGCGCCACAGGGCGATTTCGCCGCGCAGCGCCTCGACGCCGATCACGTCCGGGGAGTTGGCCGGGTCGTGGTCGTGGTAGTCCCGGGTGAGCAGTCCGTCGAGCAGCCCCGGGTCACCGGTGAGGGCCTCGGTGAAGAACCGGGCGCACACCTCCTTGTGCAACTGCTCGTCGCGGATGACCTCCAGGTCGGTGAAGGTCGGCATCCCGTCGCACAGCGCGACCATCTCCTGGAAGATCCGGTCGGTCTCGGGGAGGTTGGAGTTGCGCATCGCGTCCTCGTACGAGGGAAACTCGACGATCTCCACCAGATGGGTCCCGTCGGAGCGGTCCTGCGCGAGGACGTTGTGGGTGGCGGTGCGCTTCCCCCTGGTCTGCTCGACCCAGATGTCCAGGAGCCGGTTGAGCTCCTCGACGCGATCCGTCTTGCAGTCGATCATCTGTACGAAGGTCATGGTGTCTCCCGGGCGGATGGGGCGCTGCGTCGAATGCACCCATTCTAGTGAAATACGGACACTCCGCCCTGATTTGTCCTGCCGTTTGCCCTGCCGGGTGAGCGGTTGTGCCGGGACGACCGGCTGCGGCTGCGGCCGATGCGGCCGACCCGGCCGGGCTTGTGATCGGCCCCTCCCTGCGACCCGGCAGGGCGGGACTACTTCGGCCCGTACTTGCGGCCCGCCCGGGAGCTCACCCCGCCGAGCAGGCCGCGCGGGGCCAGTTTCACCACGCCCATCAGAGCCTTGTAGCGCGGGTCCGGCACCGACAGCGTCCTGCCGCGCGCCAGATCGGCGAGCGCCGAGGACACCAGCTTGTCGGCGTCCAGCCACATCCAGCCGGGGATGTTGTCCGTGCCCATCCCCGCCCGCTGGTGGAACTCGGTGCGCACGAACCCCGGGCAGAGAGCCATCAGCCGCACTCCGGTGCCCGCCAGGTCGCGCGCCGCCCCCTGGGTGAACTGCACGACCCACGCCTTCGACGCCCCGTAGGTGCCCCGCGGCACGAACGCGGCGACCGACGCCACGTTCACCACCCCGCCGCGGCCCCGGTCGCGCATCGGTGCGGTGGCCGCGGCCGTCAGCCGCAGCACCGCCTCGCAGTGCACCTTCAGCATCCTCAGCTCGTCGGCCATGGAGACCTCGAGGAAACGCCCCTTGTTCCCGAAACCGGCGTTGTTGACGAGCAGGTCCACCGGCCGCCTGCGGTCGTCGAGCCGCTTCTCCACCGAGGAGATGCCGTCGTCCTCGGCCAGATCGGCGGTCAGTACCTCCGCCTCGATGCCGTGCCGGTCGTGGAGTTCGGTGGCCTGATCCTGAAGGCGCTTGGTGTCCCGGGCCACCAGGACCAGATCGTGTCCGTCGGCCGCGAGCCGCCGTGCGAACGCGGCCCCGATGCCCGCCGTCGAGCCCGTGATGAGTGCTGTCGTCATAGGCGGCACGTTAGTGCGCCGCGCGCATGCGCGCCGTGCGGGCCCGGCCGCGGTGCCGGGCGTCACCCGGCCCGACGGGGAGCAGGCGCCGCCGCAGGCCGCCCCCACCGCGTGCGGCGGCAGGTCCGCCCCCCCACCCCCTTCCGGCGACAGGTCGGTCCCCCCTTCCGGCGGCAGCCCGGTCCCCCCTTCCGGCTGCGGGTCGGCCGCCCCGCGGTCCGCCGCCCGCGGGGTGCCGTACCCGAAGCACCGTCAGCCGCCGCCGTGCTTCTCCGTGTACTCCCGGGCGGTCTTCAGCAGTGCGGACTCCATCCACGGCGCCGCGACGAGCGTGCGCGGCAGCAGCCGGCGCTCCAGGGTGGCCGCCCTGAACAGCAGCGCGACGGTGACGTCGTGGTCCGGGCGGTGCACCACCCGCACCGGGTCGCCGGCCCGGAGCGTCCCCGGTTCGATCACCCGCAGCAGCGCGCCCGGCTGCCCCGCCCGGGTGAACCGCCTGACCCACCCCTGCTCCCCGAGGTGCCCCTGGAACGTGCTGCAGGGCACCCGGCCGCCCGTGACCTCCAGGACCGCACCGGAGCCGATGAGCCAGCGCTCCCCGATGAGGGCCCCGTTCACGTCGAGGCCGGTGGTGGTGAGGTTCTCCCCGAACGCGCCGTCCGCCAGCGTCCGGCCCAGCTCGCGTTCCCAGCGGTCGAGGTCCTCACGGGCGTACGCGCTGACGGCCCGGTCCTCGCCCCCGTGGAAGCGGGGGTCGCCGATCTCGTCCCCCTCCACCCCGCTCGCTCCTGTGCCCCGCGGCCCGGGGGCGAAGACCCGCACCGGGCCCGCGACGGGCTGCTTGTCCACAGCGCTGAGGCCACTGGCAGCGGAGGTGTGCTCGACGGCCCTGAGCCGCCCCACGTTCACGGAGAGGAGTTCCATGCCCCGACGCTAAGCCCAGCGCCTCAAAGCATCCATCGCATATCTCACATCTGCCCCAAGTGTCTCTTATGATCGAGGGGTGATCGAACCCCGCCACCTCCGCGTCCTGCGCGCCGTGGCCGCCACCGGCTCCTTCTCCGCGGCGGCCCGTGAGCTGGGCTGCACCCAGCCCGCCGTCAGCCAGCAGATGAAGGCCCTCGAGGCGTCCGCGGGCACCCCGCTGCTGGTGCGGACCGGCCGGGAGATGCGCCTCACCCAGGCAGGGGAGGCGCTGGTGCGTCATGCCGCGGGGATCCTGGCCGGGCTCACCGCCGCCGAGGAGGAGGTCGCCGCGATCGCCGGGCTGCGCTCCGGCCGGGTCCGGCTGGTGTCGTTCCCCAGCGGCAGCTCCACGCTGGTGCCCACCGCCCTCGCGGCCCTGCGGGCAGCGCACCCGGGCACCCGTGTCTCCCTCGTCGAGGCCGAGCCGCCGCGTTCCGAGGAGATGCTGCGGGAGGGGGACTGCGACGTGGCCCTGGCGTTCCGGTACGGCACCGGGGGCACGGAGTGGTCGGACCTCGTCGTGCGGCCGCTGCTCAGCGACCGGCTCACGGGGCTGGTACCGGAGGGGCACCGCCTCGCGGACGCGGACTCCGTCTCCATCGCGGACCTGGCGGACGAGCCCTGGATCGCCGGATGCCCGCGCTGCCGGCGCCGGCTCGTGGAGGTCTGCGAGGAGTCGGGGTTCACCCCCAGGATCGACTTCGCCACGGACGACTACCCGGCCGTGGTCGGACTCGTCGGCGCCGGTCTCGGCGTCGCGGTGCTGCCGGGGCTCGCACTGGAGTCCGTACTGCCCAAGGGGGCCCGGACGGTTGCGGTGGAGCCCCCCGTCCACCGCGAGATCGTGGCCCTGACGCTGCCCGATCTGGCTCAGGTGCCCGCGGTCGCGGCCACTCTGGACAGGCTGGCCATGGCCGCCGCGCGCTGACGCGCGGCACAACGCCCCCCGGGTGCGCCGTCCCGGGCGGCGGACGTCCCCGGTTGCGCCCCGGACGCTGCAGGAACGTTTCTTCTCCAGTCGTCACGGCTCCGGGTCAGCCGTGCGGCGCGCCGCCCGCGCCACCCGCCGGGATCAGCCGGTGCCGGGCCCGCCCCATGAGCTCCTCGCGCTCGTCCTCCGTGAGTCCGCCCCACACCCCGTAGGGCTCCCGGACCGCGAGTGCGTGCGCCGCGCACTCCGCCCGTACCGGGCACCTCATGCAGACCTCTTTCGCCGAGTTCTCGCGCGCACTCCTTGCCGCGCCGCGTTCCCCCTCGGGATGGAAGAAGAGTGAGCTGTCTACCCCACGGCATGCTGCGAGCAGCTGCCAGTCCCACAGATCGGCGTTCGGTCCGGGAAGGCGGGAGAAATCTGCCATAGCGCATGTCCCCTTGTAGCCGTGCTGAGTGGTTCTGAGCTCCGACCGTACATCTACGGTGTAAGTAGATGTAAATATGACTCATTGCGAATCTAGTCGCAGACACCAACAAATGGGAAGAAATGCAGCTAAATGGGGCATACCGGCCAACTGGCATGCGGTTGAGCTGTGTCGCTCTCCTCCGCTCACGGGTCCTCACGTAGAGTGCCGAAGGTGCCCGGCCCGCCCGTAACTCTTTCGAGTGACCGTCGTTGAGAGGGCGGAGGCGGTTGAGAGAACCAGCACTCGGGCACGAGTCCGGGGGCGTCAACCGCACAGGTGACGATACGTAACCAGCCTGGAGGCTCAAGGTGACGCGCATCAGCTGCGGAGGGCGGCCATGACATCCGTCCTCGTCTGCGACGACTCCCCGCTCGCCCGAGAGGCGCTCCGCCGCGCGGTGGCAACCGTGCCCGGCGTGGAGCGCGTGACGACCGCGGCCAACGGCGAGGAAGTCCTCCGCCGCTGGGGGGCCGATCGCTCGGATCTGATTCTGATGGACGTACGCATGCCCGGACTGGGCGGCGTCGAGACGGTCCGCCGGCTCCTCTCCGCGGACCCCGGAGCCCGGATCATCATGCTCACCGTCGCCGAGGACCTGGACGGCGTCGCGCTCGCCGTCGCCGCCGGCGCCCGTGGATACCTGCACAAGGACGCCTCGCGCGCCGAGCTGCGGGCCACGGTCACCCAGGCCCTCGCCGACCCGACCTGGCGGCTCGCCCCGCGCCGGCTGCGCTCGGCCGAGATGGGCGCGGCGCCGACCCTCACCGCCCGGGAGATCCAGGTACTCGAGGGGATGAGCCACGGCAGGTCCAACGCCGAGATCGGGCGTGAGCTGTTCCTGTCCGAGGACACGGTGAAGACCCACGCCAGGCGGCTGTTCAAGAAGCTGGGTGCCTCGGACCGGGCGCACGCCGTCGCGCTCGGATTCCGCTGGGGCCTGGTCCGCTGAGCGGTGCCGGGCGAAGCCGGGACCGGTCCCGGCGGGCGCACCGGAGGGGCGCGCGGCCGTCGTGCACGCGACGCGCGCCCGGGTCCCCGCCGCTCGGTCCCGACGGCATCGCGAGTCCCGCCCGTCATGCGGTGGGCGGGGCGGCGGCCGACGGCGGGGACACGTTTACCGCGCGATGCCGCATCCTTGAGGTGTGGAGTTCCTCGGGGACGATTCGGTCGAGCGCAAGGGGAGGGCGCAGGAGATGAGTTCCGGCGCACCTGCTCATAACGCTTCGGTGCACAACTACGGACGCGGTGCCACGGAGCAGCGGCAGCCAGGGCACCATGGACCGATGCGTGACGACGAGGCGGCGGCTGCCCAGGGGGCCATCGGTGCCCTCGTCCAGCGTGCCGTCGACGGCGACGACCAGGCCACGCACGATCTGCTGGCCCGGGTGCACCCCCTGGCGCTGCGGTACTGCCGCACCCGGCTGAGCCGGCTGCCCGGTGACGCGCGTCACTTCGTCGAGGACCTCGCGCAGGAGGTCTGCGTCGCGGTCCTCATGGCGCTGCCGCGCTACCGGGACACCGGGCGCCCCTTCGAGGCGTTCGTCTTCGCGATCGCGGCGCACAAGGTCGCCGATCTGCAGCGGGCCGCCATGCGGCACCCCGGCTCCACCGCGGTGCCGTCCGACGAGATGCCGGAGCGGCCGGACGACTCGCTGGGTCCCGAGGAGCGCGCGCTGCTCAGCGACGACGCGGAGTGGGCCAAGAGGCTCCTCGCCAGCCTCCCGGAGAACCAGCGCGAGCTGCTGGTGCTGCGGGTCGCGGTCGGGCTCACCGCGGAGGAGACCGGGCAGATGCTCGGCATGTCGCCGGGCGCGGTCCGGGTCGCCCAGCACCGGGCCCTCAGCAGGCTGCGGGCGCTCGCCGAGCAGTAGCGTGGAGGGCGGCGGCTGAACCCTGCGGGCGCCGCGTCCGTACGTACGAACGTACAAAGCTGCTCGGTGATCTTGATCGTGGAACGTGACACCTCCGGATCCCGTTAGCATGGACATCCGCACCGATCAAGGCCATTTGGGGAAGGTGTCATGACTGCCAACGTCGACGGAGTGCCCGACAAATTCGCGACACTCGGGCTGACCTACGACGACGTGCTGCTCCTGCCCGGCGCGTCCGACATGGCGCCCGACCAGATCGACACCTCCTCGCACGTCTCGAAGAACGTGCGGGTGAACATCCCTCTGCTGTCCGCCGCCATGGACAAGGTCACCGAGTCGCGCATGGCCATCGCCATGGCCCGGCAGGGCGGCGTGGGCGTACTGCACCGCAACCTCTCGATCGCCGACCAGGCCAACCAGGTCGACCTGGTGAAGCGCTCCGAGTCCGGCATGGTCACCGACCCGATCACGGTGCACCCCGACGCGACGCTCGCCGAGGCCGACGCGATCTGCGCCAAGTTCCGGATCAGCGGCGTCCCCGTCACCGACGCGGCCGGCAAGCTGCTCGGCATCGTCACCAACCGCGACATGGCCTTCGAGACGGACCGCTCCCAGCAGGTGCGCGACGTCATGACCCCGATGCCGCTGGTGACCGGCAAGGTCGGCATCTCGGGCGTGGACGCCATGGAGCTGCTGCGCCGCCACAAGATCGAGAAGCTTCCGCTGGTCGACGACGCCGGCATCCTCAAGGGCCTGATCACCGTCAAGGACTTCGTCAAGGCGGAGAAGTACCCCAACGCCGCGAAGGACAAGGACGGCCGGCTCCTGGTCGGTGCCGCGGTCGGCGTCGCGGGCGACGCCTTCGAGCGCGCCCAGGCCCTGATCGAGGCCGGTGTCGACTTCATCGTCGTCGACACCGCCCACGGCCACTCCAAGCTGGTCGGCGACATGGTCGCCAAGATCAAGTCCAACGCCCCGGTGGACGTCATCGCCGGCAACGTCGCCACCCGTGACGGTGCCCAGGCGCTCATCGACGCGGGCGTGGACGGCATCAAGGTCGGCGTCGGGCCCGGCTCCATCTGCACCACCCGTGTCGTCGCCGGTATCGGCGTCCCGCAGGTCACCGCGATCTACGAGGCGTCCCTCGCCGCCAGGGAGGCGGGCGTCCCGGTCATCGGCGACGGCGGCCTCCAGTACAGCGGCGACATCGCCAAGGCCCTGGTCGCGGGCGCCGACACGGTGATGCTCGGCTCGCTGTTGGCCGGCTGCGAGGAGTCCCCGGGCGAGCTGCTCTTCATCAACGGCAAGCAGTTCAAGTCGTACCGCGGCATGGGCTCGCTCGGCGCCATGCAGTCCCGCGGCGACCAGCGCTCCTTCTCCAAGGACCGCTACTTCCAGGAGGGCGTCGCCTCCGACGAGAAGCTCGTCCCCGAGGGCATCGAGGGCCAGGTGCCCTACCGCGGCCCGCTCTCCGCGGTCGTCCACCAGCTCGTCGGCGGTCTGCGCCAGTCGATGTTCTACGTCGGCGGCCGCACGGTGCCGCAGCTGCAGGAGCGCGGCCGGTTCGTCCGGATCACCTCGGCGGGTCTCAAGGAGAGCCACCCGCACGACATCCAGATGACGGTCGAGGCGCCGAACTACAGCAGGAAGTAGCGCGCACCGCCGCAGGTGGCGGCGGCCGCGTTTCCGCAGGGGCGGTTCCGGGGATTCCCGGGACCGCCCCCGGCATGTGCGTCGGGGATACTGGTAGGCGCAGACGTAGAGGGAAAGGCCACATATCGTGACTGAGATCGAGATCGGGCGCGGCAAGCGCGGCCGCAGGGCGTACGCGTTCGACGACATCGCCGTCGTACCGAGCCGGCGCACCCGGGACCCGAAGGAGGTCTCGATCGCGTGGCAGATCGACGCCTACCGGTTCGAGCTGCCGTTCCTGGCCGCCCCCATGGACTCCGTCGTCTCGCCGCAGACCGCCATCCGCATCGGTGAGCTGGGCGGACTGGGCGTGCTGAACCTCGAGGGCCTGTGGACCCGGCACGAGGACCCGCAGCCGCTGCTCGACGAGATCGCCGGGCTGCCCGCCGAGAGCGCGACCCGCCGTCTGCAGGAGATCTACGCCGCGCCGATCAAGGAGGAGCTGATCGGGCAGCGCCTCAAGGAGGTGCGCGACTCCGGCGTCGTCACGGCCGCCGCCCTGTCGCCGCAGCGCACCGCGCAGTTCTCCAAGACGGTCGTCGACGCGGGCGTGGACATCTTCGTCATCCGCGGTACGACGGTCTCCGCCGAGCACGTCTCCGGCGCGGCGGAGCCGCTGAACCTGAAGCAGTTCATCTACGAGCTCGACGTCCCGGTCATCGTCGGCGGCTGCGCCACGTACACGGCGGCGCTGCACCTGATGCGCACCGGCGCGGCGGGCGTCCTGGTCGGCTTCGGCGGCGGAGCGGCGCACACCACCCGCAATGTGCTGGGCATCCAGGTGCCCATGGCGACGGCGGTCGCGGACGTCGCCGCCGCCCGCCGGGACTACATGGACGAGTCCGGCGGCCGGTACGTCCACGTCATCGCCGACGGCGGTGTCGGCTGGTCCGGCGACCTCCCGAAGGCCGTCGCCTGCGGCGCGGACGCCGTGATGATGGGCTCCCCGCTGGCCCGCGCGACGGACGCGCCCGGCCGCGGCCACCACTGGGGCATGGAGGCGGTGCACGAGGACGTGCCCCGCGGCAAGCTCGTCGACCTGGGCATCGTCGGTACGACGGAGGAGATCCTCACCGGCCCGTCGCACTCCCCGGACGGCTCGATGAACTTCTTCGGCGCCCTCCGGCGTGCCATGGCGACGACCGGCTACAGCGAGCTCAAGGAGTTCCAGCGGGTCGAGGTGACGGTCGCGGACTCCCAGCACAAGCGCTGACGGTCCGGCCCGGGCCGTACCTCGGTTCCGGGGGGTGTCGAGGGGCCCGGGCCGTACCTCGGTTCCGCGGGGCGTCGACGACCCCTTGAACCCAAGCTTCGGTTCCAGGGGGCGTCGAGCGGCCCGGCGGCCCGCATGCGGTGCCGGGCTCCCGGGCGGTGCGCGGGCCCGGGCGTCCGCCGCGGTGCCGGGCCCCGCACCCCCGCGGTGTCACAGGCGGTGCGCCGCCCCCGCCGGGGAGGCCCCCCTGGTGTCCAGGAAGATCTGCGCCTTGACCGCCAGGCCCTGCAGGTCGTACGTGCGGTGGTGCTGCAGCAGCACGGTGAGGTCCGCGGTGGCCGCCGCCTCGTACAGCGAGTCGGCGCGGGGTACCGGACGGTCGTGGACGCGCCAGTCCGTCACATAGGGGTCGTGGTAGCCGACCGAGGCGCCCAGCTCCATCAGGCGGCGCGCGATCTCGGGGGCGGGTGAGCCCTGCTGGTCGGCGAGGTCCGGCTTGTAGGTGACGCCGAGCAGCAGGATCCGGGCCGCGCGGGCCGACTTGCCGTGCTCGTTGAGCAGGGTCGCGCAGCGCTGGACGACGTAACCAGGCATCCGCTCGTTGATCTGGCCCGCGAGTTCGACGAGCGGCAGGGAGCGGTGCGGCCCGACCGTGCCGACGGGGTGGCCGTGCCCGCCCACCCCGGGACCGGGCCGGAAGGCCTGGAACCCGAACGGCTTGGTCTCGGCGCAGCGGATGACGTCCCAGAGGTCGACGCCGAGGTCGTGGCAGAGCACCGCCATCTCGTTGACCAGGGCGATGTTGACGTGCCGGAAGTTGGTCTCCAGGAGCTTGACGGCCTCTGCCTCGCGCAGTCCGCGGGCGCGGACCACCTTGTCGCTGACCCGGCTGTAGAAGGCCGCCGCCGACTCGGTGCAGGCCGGCGTCAGGCCGCCGATCACCTGCGGGGTGTTGGCCTGGCCGTGGGCGCGGTTGCCGGGGTCGAGCCGGCTGGGCGAGTACGCCAGATGGAAGTCGGCGCCCGCCCGCAGCCCCGAGCCCTCCTCCAGGATGGGCCGCAGATAGCCCTCCGTGGTGCCGGGCTCGACCGCGGACTCGAGCAGCACGGTGGTGTGCGGCCGCAGCCGCGCGGCCAGTGCCCGGGCGGCGTCGCCGACCGCCGAGAGGTCGAGCCTGCGGTCCGGTCCGAGGGGGGTGGGCGCGCAGATGACCGCGGTGCGCACCCGGCCCAGCTCGGCGGGGTCGGTGGTGGGCCGGAAGCCCCCCGAGAGCATCCGGCGGATCTCCGACGCGCTGAGGGAGCCGCTCACGGGCGGACGTCCCGCGGCGAGTTCGGCGGCGGGGCGTGGGTCGGGGTCGTAGCCGAGGGTCTTGATGCCCGCGGCTGCCGCGGCCTGGGCGAGGGGCAGTCCGAGGTGGCCGAGTCCGATGACGGCGAGATCTGCGGGCATGGCGGTGGGCCGTCCTTCCCAATAGCCGAGGGGCACGTGACGCGCAAGTCCTGTGGACAGAACGAGCAGGGGCAATGTCAGACTAGGAGTAAATATGACCGTTATGCGGTATTGCGCGCCTCTGGTCGCCCGAGTGTTGTCCACAGGCGGTGGCTGAAGTCCGGGAGTGCGGACAGAATCAAGTGTGTGGGCCCGACCAGTGGGGGCGACGGGAGGCACCGTGAGGACTGCGACGATGGGACCGGCACAGCGCGCCGAGGCCCTGGCCGCGATGGCGGAGCACGAGCTGGACGTGCTGGTGGTCGGTGGCGGGGTGGTCGGCGCGGGCACCGCGCTGGACGCGGTGACGCGCGGACTGTCCACCGCGATCGTCGAGGCGCGTGACTGGGCGTCGGGCACCTCGAGCAGATCCAGCAAGCTGATCCACGGCGGGCTGCGCTATCTGGAGATGCTGGACTTCGCGCTGGTGCGCGAGGCGCTCAAGGAGCGCGGACTGCTGCTGGAGCGGATCGCCCCGCACCTCGTGAAGCCCGTGCCCTTCCTCTACCCGCTCCAGCACAAGGGCTGGGAGCGGGTCTACGCCGGAGCGGGCGTCGCGCTGTACGACGCGATGTCGGTGTCCTCGGGTCACGGCCGCGGCCTGCCGGTGCACCGCCATCTCACCCGCAGGCACGCCCTCCGGGTGGCCCCGTGCCTGCGGAAGGACGCCCTGGTCGGTGCCCTGCAGTACTACGACGCCCAGATGGACGACTCCCGTTACGTGGCGAGCCTGGTGCGCACGGCCGCCGCGTACGGCGCGCTCGCCGCCAGCCGGGCACCCGTCATCGGCTTCCTGCGCGAGGGCGAGCGGGTCGTCGGCGCCCGGGTCAAGGACGTCGAGACGGGCGGGGAGTACGAGATCAGGGCGAAGCAGGTGGTGAACGCCACGGGGGTGTGGACCGACGACACCCAGGCCATGATCGGCGAGCGCGGGCAGTTCCACGTCCGGGCCTCCAAGGGCATCCATCTCGTGGTGCCCAAGGACCGGATCCACTCGGCCACCGGCCTGATCCTGCGCACCGAGAAGTCCGTCCTCTTCGTCATCCCGTGGGGCCGGCACTGGATCGTCGGCACCACGGACACCGAGTGGGACCTGGACAAGGCGCACCCGGCCGCCTCCAGCGCCGACATCGACTACCTGCTGGCGCAGGTGAATTCGGTGCTCGCCGTCCCGCTCACCCGCGACGACGTCGAGGGGGTGTACGCGGGGCTGCGCCCGCTGCTCGCCGGGGAGTCGGAGGCGACGAGCAAGCTCAGCCGCGAGCACACGGTGGCGCACCCGGTGCCCGGCCTGGTGGTGGTGGCCGGCGGCAAGTACACGACGTACCGGGTGATGGCGAAGGACGCGGTGGACGAGGCGGTGCACGGGCTGGACCGCCGGGTCGCGGAGTGCGTCACGGAGGACGTGCCGCTGCTGGGTGCCGAGGGCTACCGCGCCCTGTGGAACGCACGAGCGAGGATCGCGGAGCGGGCGGGGCTCCATGTCGCCCGCGTCGAGCACCTGCTGAACCGGTACGGGTCCATGACCGAGGAACTGCTGGAGCTCGTCGCGGCCGACCCCGGGCTGGGCCGCCCGCTGACCGGCGCCGACGACTACCTGCGGGCCGAAGTCGTCTACGCCGCCTCCCACGAGGGCGCCCGGCACCTCGACGACGTACTCACCCGGCGGACCCGCATATCCATCGAGACGTTCGACCGGGGCACGCGCTGCGCACGGGAGTGCGCCGAGCTGATGGCCCCGGTGCTCGGCTGGGACAAGGCGCAGATCGAGAAGGAAGTCGAGCACTACGAGAAGCGGGTGGAGGCCGAGCGCGAGTCGCAGTTGCAGCCCGACGACCTGACCGCCGACGCGGCGCGGCTGGGCGCGCCGGACATCGTCCCGATCTAGGATCCTGCGGAATCCCTTTCTCCGTAGCCTTCCTGACGCTCGATGGACCCGGGACTTCCACCGGTCCCGGAGTGAGAGAGAATGGGGGCTCTTCCAGGGCGGGTTACCGCATCGCGCGGGCGCGGCGGGCGCGGGCGAGGATCAGGGATCGCAGAGGGGACGCATGTCGGAGGCGAAGCGGGACACGGCACGGGAACCCCTTCGGGACACGCGGCGGGAGGGCGAGCGCGCCACCGGCGCGGACGCCACGGCGAGTTCGGCCGGGAAGCGGGCCGGGCGCACGGATGCGGGCTCCGGGTCCGGAGACGGCGGTCCGGACGGGACGGCGGACCGGGACGCGGCGCGGGACACGGCGGGAGAACCCGTGCGCGGTGCGTCGGGCGACGCGGCCCACCGGGACGGTGGCGCCGGGGCACAGAGCGTTGCCGCGGCCGAGGACGCGGGGCCGGATGCCGGGGGCACTCCGGCCGGGCCCGGCTCCGGTGGCGCGAACCCGCCGTTGGACGGCGGCGGTACGCGTGCGAAGCCCGCGGCCGGGCAGGCGGACCTGATGAAGGACGGTGGGTCACAGAGCACGGGCAGGCGGCCGGACCCCCGCCCCGGCGCCCCGGTGGCCGGTGCGGGATCCGGGCCGGCGGCGGAGCGCGCGGACCTGGCGAAGCCCGTGGACCTGGCGGAGCCCGCGGCGGAGGAGCCGGGCAGCCGTTCGGCGGCGGAGGAACCGGACAGCCGTGCGGCACTCCCGGCCGCCTCGCGGGGCACGGGCCGCGGCGCCGGTACGGGCGGGGCCGCGGACGCCGGGTCCGGCCCGGCGGGAGCCGGTGCCGCGGATGCAGCGGATGCAGCCGGTGCCGCGGATGCAGCGGGTGCCGCGGGCAAGGGCGGCCGGGGCTCCGCGAAAAGGCCGGCGGAGAGGGCGGCGGACAGCGGGACTTCCGGGCGGGGCGAGGCGAAGACGGCGGCCGGGGCTCCCGGTTCGGCCGGCCGGCCGGGTGCCGCGCAGGCCGCATCGGCCTCCTCACGGCCCGCGCCGACCGCCGAAGGGCGGCTGCTGGCGGGCCGGTACCGGCTCGGAGGCGTGCTCGGGCGCGGCGGCATGGGCACCGTCTGGCGGGCCGACGACGAAACGCTCGGCCGCACGGTCGCCGTGAAGGAACTGCGCTTCCCCAACAGCATCGACGAGGACGAGAAGCGCCGTCTCATCACCCGCACCCTCCGTGAGGCGAAGGCCATCGCCCGGATCCGCAACACCGGGGCCGTGACGGTCTACGACGTCGTCGACGAGGACGACCGCCCGTGGATCGTGATGGAACTCATCGAGGGCAAGTCGCTCGCGGAGGCCATCCGCGAGGACGGCGTCCTGACGCCCCGGCGGGCCGCCGAGGTCGGTCTCGCCATCCTCGACGTCCTCCGGTCCGCGCACCGGGAGGGCATCCTGCACCGCGATGTGAAGCCGTCCAACGTCCTCATCTCCTCCGACGGCAGGGTCGTGCTCACCGACTTCGGCATCGCCCAGGTCGAGGGCGACCCGTCGATCACCTCCACCGGCATGCTCGTCGGCGCGCCCTCGTACATCTCCCCGGAGCGCGCCCGGGGCCACAAACCCGGTCCGGCCGCCGACCTGTGGTCGCTGGGCGGACTGCTGTACGCGAGCGTGGAGGGCTGCCCCCCGTACGACAAGGGTTCGGCCATCGCGACGCTGACCGCGGTGATGACCGAACCGCTCGACCCACCGAAGAACGCCGGGCCGCTCGAGGAGGTCATCTACGGCCTGCTCGCCAAGGACCCGGCTCAGCGGCTCGACGACGCGGGCGCCCGTGCGCTGCTGCGGAGCGTGATCGACACCCCGGAGCGCCCGGCGGAGCCCGCGCCCTCACCCGAGGCGACCCGGGTCGTCGCCCTGCCTCCCGTCCCGCCGGAGTCGGCCGCTCCCGCCCGGGAGCGGGCCAGGGAGGCCGCCGACGCGGCGGCCGAGCGGGTCCGCGGAGCGCTCCGCTCCGTGCGGAACGCGGCGAAGACCGAGGCCGGGCAGCCGGTGGGCAGGGGCGGCGCCCCCGACCCCTCGGCCACACGCACCGCCACCCGGACGTCCCCCGCGCGGGCATCGCTCACCGACGTGGTGCCGCGGCGCACCCTGGTGGTCGTCGCGGTGGTCGCCGTGCTCGCGGTGCTGTCGACCGTGCTCGTCGTCGCGCTGGGCGGGGACGGTGACCAGGGCGGGCAGAACAGCCCCAAGAGCGACACCGCCTCCGCCGGGGCCGCCGCGGGCGGCGACGCCCAGGACGACGGCGGCAAGGGCGACGGCGGCAGCGCGGGGAGCGACGCCGGTACGGGCGACGGCCGGGCCACGGGTGACGGTCAGGCCACGGGCGACGCCGGTGAGGACGGCGGGGGCACGGGCGGAGCCCAGCCGTCCGGCGGCACGGACCCCGGGGCCCCCGCCGCCGGCGCGCTCCCGGCCGGGTACGCGATGGTGTCGAACGATCAGTTCCACTTCACCATGGCGATGCCGAAGTCCTTCCGCCGCACGGGCACCGCGGGCGTGAACTCGGGAGCGATCTTCAGCGCGGACGGCGGCTTCCCGCGCGTCCAGGTGGACTTCACCGACAGCCCCAAGGCGGACGCAGCGGCCGCCTGGAACGCCGCGCGGTCCGCGGTGAGCGGCAGCAGCGACGGCTACAAGCACCTCGGCATCAAGCCCGTCGCGTACAAGGGCTATCCGACGGTCGCCGACTGGAGCTTCGAGCGCAACCAGCTCGGCGAGCGGGTCCGGGTGCTCAACCGCGGCTTCAAGGTCGACGCCGGGCGCGGCTACTCGATCATGATCAGCTGCGCGGCGGGCGAGTGGGACGGCGCGGAGTGCCGCACACTCCGGGACACGGCGTTCGCCACGTTCGCCCCGAAGGGCTGAGAGGTTCGGCCCCAAGGACTGGGCACGCCACGTATCGTGAGAGGTCGTGGACCGAGCGCAGCCGCAAGAGGCCGGTGAGCGACCGGAATTGACGGCTTCGTGCGGTCCGCGGGACCGGGAGCGCGGCTCTGGCGACCAGGGCCGCGCGCGACCGACCATGGCACCGGTCCGGGACCCGTGGTGGGAACGCCCCGCCGACGGGGCACGGGGAGCACCGGGCCGGAAAAGCTGCACGCTGGTGGGAGGCGTCGTGGACGACTACGCGGGAAGGGTGCTGGCCGACCGCTACCGGCTGCCCCTGCCGCCCTCCGACGAGTACGAACTCGTCGAGACGCGCGCCTTCGACACCTACAGCGGCCAGGAAGTCCTCGTGCGGCAGGTCCCGTTGCCGGAGGTCGTCGAGGCCGAGGTGCTGGACGACCAGGGGGGCACCGGCCTCCCCTCGCCGCGCCGGGCCTCCGGGCGCACCACCCGCAGGCCGACCGATCCGGCGGTGCGGCGGGCCGTGGAGGCCGCGCAGGCCGCCGCGCAGATCCCCGACCATCCGCGGCTCGACCAGGTCTTCGACGTCTTCGCCGAGGACGGGTCGCTGTGGATAGTGAGTGAGCTGGTCGCCGCCCGTCCGCTCGCGGCGATGCTCGCGGAGCGGCCGCTGAACCCCTACCGGGCCGCGGAGATCGGCGCGGACGTGCTCACGGCTTTGCGCGCCCTCCACGCGCACGGCTGGACCCACCGGAACATCACCGTCCGCACGGTGCTCGTGTGCGACGACGGCCGCGTCGTGCTGACCGGCCTCGCTGCGGGCGCCGCGGAGGAGGCCCTCTGCGGGTACGCGCCGGTCCCGGACCCCGAGGCGGGGATCGAGGAGGCCGAGCCGGTCGATGCGCAGGTCGATCCGCCCGTCCATGCTCCGGTCCATGCGCCGTACGGGTCGCCGCAGGGGCCGTCGTACGAGCCGCGTCGAGGTCCGTCGTACGAGCCGTCTCGTCCGGCCGGGCCGGTGCCGCCGGGCCCCGGCGGGCAGCGGCCCCCGGGCCCGGCAGCGCACGAGGCGGAGCCTCACCGCACCCCGCCCCCTCACGAGCGGCCGCCCGCACCCGCGTCCCCGCCGGACCCGGCGCCCGGACCGGTCCTCCCCGGCCGCGGCGCCGCGGCCCGGTACGTCCCTCCCGCGTACGGCCCCGGGTTCGGCGGCGGCCGGGACGATGCGCGTGCCGCGCGGGCCGGTGCCATCGCCGCCTACCGGGCGGGTACCCGCGCCGCCGCCCGGATCAGCGAGGAGAACCGGCGGGGACCGGCCCGCGGCGAGGGCGGGCCGGACGAGGCCGTCAGTGCCGCCACGGCGGCCGGCGAGGGCGACCGGACGGCCCTGCCGCCCGCGGGCGGGCCGGCCGGCATCGGACGGCTGCACCACCCCGGCGTACGGGACGAGCGGTACGAACGGGGCGCCGCGGAAGGCTCCGGGACGCCCCCCGGCAGCGTCGTGCCCCCGCCCCGCTCCGGTGCGGCCCTGCCCGCCCAGCGCGCCGCCCTGCCCGCCCCCCAGTGGTGGTCCCGCCCCGGCGACGGCGCCGCCGAGTACGCCCACGACACCGGGTACCCCCGCGGCGCCTACGACGCCCGCGACGCGCAGGTCCCTCACGACGCCCACGACGCCGAGTACCCCCACGACGCCCACGACGCCGGGGACGCCGGCGCCGCCGGGAACCCCCACGACGCTTACGACGCCCACGGCACCCACGACACCGAGGGCACCCACGACACCCACGACACCCACGACACCCAGGGCGCCGGGTACCCGGACGAGCACCGCGCCCCGGGTGACGGTGACGGCCCTTACGGCGGAGCCCCTCAGGACCCGCCCGGCGGTCCCCGGCGAGCCCGGCTCGCGGGTGTCTGGCGCGACGGGCCCGGCCCCGCCTCGGACGGGTCGGCTCCGGTGCCGGCCGGCGGCGGTGCGGCCGGGTACGGGGGCAACGCCCGCGACGCGCTGCGCGCCGACGCCCAGCGGGGGGCCGACGCGTACGGCGGTGTGCGGCCCGTCTCCCCGGGCGGCCGCTGGGACGAGGTCGTCGCCGCCGGAGCGCCCCCGGCGGAGTACCGAGGGCCCACCACACCGCTCGCCGCCGAGCGCGCCCGGCAGACCCGGATCGCGGTCGTCGGCGCGGTCACCGAGCGCTGGGCACCCGAGCAGGCCGGCCCGGTCCACGAGAACTGGCAGCTGGCCCCGCCCATCGGCCCGGCCACCGACCTGTGGGCGCTCGGCGCCCTGCTGTACCGCGCGGTGCAGGGCCACGCCCCGTACCCGGAGGAGAACGCGGCCGAACTGGTGCAGCTGGTCTGCGCCGAGCCGCCGGCGTTCGCCGAGGAGTGCGGTCCGCTGCGTCCCGTCGTGGAGTCCCTGCTGCGTCAGGACCCCACCGAGCGACCCGACTTCGAGGAGCTGCGGGGCTGGCTGCGGTCGCTCGTACGCTCCGCCCCGGAGCCCGACGCGGGCGCCGAAGTGGTTCCGCTTCCCTCCGTCGACGGCACCCGCCTCCCCGTCGTACGGCGCAGGGGGGAGCTGGTCCGCAGGCGCCGCGGCGGTTCAGCCGAACTCCGCGGCCGGCACCGCCACAAGAAGGCCAGGGAACCCCGGGAATCCAGGGAACCCCGGGAGCACCGGGACCCAGGGGGCCGCCGTGACCGGCCGGGGCGCAGCCCGCGCTCGCTGGGCCGGATGCTGCTCGTCCTGATCCTGCTCGCTCTCGCCGCCGCCGTCGCCTACGCGGTGCTGTTCATGCCCAAGGCCGGCTCCGGGTCCACGTCCTCGTCGGCACCGGTGTCATCCTCGTCCGCACCGGCCTCGTCCTCGCCCCGGGTGCCGGACCGGCCGGGCGGCCCCGCCGGCGAGGCCGGCGGCGGCCCGTCCCCGGACGGGAAGGGGCCGCAGACCTCGGCGCCCGCCGTGGACCTCGCCGAGGGCTATGTCGTCCGGGTGGACCCCGAGGGCTTCCGGATCGGTGTCGACAAGACCTGGCAGCGCAGACCCGTGAACGACAGCGGACAGGTCCGCTACATCGGTGGGGACTTCACGCTCATCGTCGTCCCCGGCCGGGACTCCGTCGGGGAGAACGGCTCGGACCCGATGGCGTACCAGCGCGACAGGGAGCGCGAGCTCCAGCCGTTCCGCGACTCCTCCTGGTCCACGGCCTCCGGGCTGCGCCGGATCGACGTGGGCAAACAGGCCATGGCGGAGGGCCAGTTCACCTGGCAGGACAGCACCGGACGCGAGGTGTACGTACGCAACCTCGCCATGATCGTCGGTGACCGGTACCACGTGCTGCAGGTGATCGGGCCCGAGGGCCAGCGGGACAAGGTCACCGAGATCTACCAGCAGGCCACGGCCGCGTACCGCGCCGCGAGTTGACCTCGTCCGGTGCGTCGCCGCCGCTGCGGCCTTCCCGACCGCGCGCCGCAACCACCGCATCACGGTGCGAGTTGCTGAGGCGCCCCTGGTTCCGTACACGTACCTCCCCTCCGTAACCTGGGAATCCAAGAAACGGGGCGGAGCACGTGGAACAGGCACAGAGCGCGGGGACGGCAGCGGGACTTCTGCTGGCGGGCCGGTACCGGCTGACCGAGAGCATCGGCCGCGGAGGCATGGGCAAGGTCTGGCGCGCGCAGGACGAGGTCCTCCACCGGACCGTCGCCGTCAAGGAACTGACCGCCGGTCTGTACGTGTCCGAGGCCGACCGCAGGGTGCTGCACGCGCGTACCCAGAAGGAGGCCCGCGCGGCCGCCCGGATCAGCCACCCCGGCGTCGTCACCGTGCACGACGTACTGGAGTACGACGGCCGTCCGTGGATCGTGATGCAGTACGTCGACGGCCCGTCACTCGCCGACTCGACCGCGGAGTCCGGCCGGGTCGAGCCGGCCGAGGCCGCCCGGATCGGGCTGCACGTCCTCGGCGCGCTGCGTGCCGCGCACGCCGCCGGTGTGCTGCACCGGGACGTCAAGCCCGGCAATGTGCTGCTCGCCTCGGACGGGCGGGTTCTCCTCACCGACTTCGGGATCGCCGCGATCGAGGGCGACGCCACCATCACCAGGACCGGGGAACTCGTCGGCTCCATCGACTACCTGGCCCCCGAGCGGGTCCGCGGAGGCGATCCCGGTCCCGCCTCGGACCTGTGGTCCCTGGGCGCCACCCTCTACGCGGCGGTCGAGGGGAGGTCGCCGTTCCGGTGCACGTCCCCGCTGTCCACGATGCAGGCGGTGGTGACGGAGGAGCATCCGCCACCGCGGCACGCGGGAGCGCTGGAGCCGGTCATCGCGGCGCTGCTCCGCAAGGAGCCCGAGCAGCGCCCGCCCGCCGACGAGCTCGAACGGATGCTGCGGGAGGTGATGGAGGGCCGGCGGCCCAGGGCGGCGCAGGCGTTCGTACCGGCACGGACCGCCGATCCCGCGGAGCGGCCCGTGCCGACCGCACTGCTGACCGGGCCCATGTCGTCCCCGGGGCCCGGGGTACCCGCGCCGAAACGTTCCGGTGCCTGGCGCCGGGTGGTCGTCGTGGCCGTCCTCGCGGGCGTGACCGGTGCCGCCGCCGGATTCCTCGCCCTGCGGTACGGCAGCGGCGGCGGAAGCCCCGGTACCGGCGCCGCCAAGTCGCCCACCGCCTCCGGCACCCCGACCGGCACCCCGACCGGCACCCCGGGCACGGCGGCGGGGCCCGGGGACGGGCAGCAGTGGCAGCGGGTGCGGGACCCGGAGGGCTTCAGCCTGCTGGTACCGGCGGGCTGGTCCCGCCAGCGGGCCGGCGACCAGATCGACTACACACCCGACGGCGGCCGCCGGCTCATCCGCATCAGCATCGACCGGACGCCCGACTTCGAGAACCCGTACCTCCACATGCTCGACGTCGAGAAGACCGTCAAGAAGCGGCTGCCCGAGTACCGGCGGCTGAGGCTCGACCAGAACGCCTTCCGGGACCGGGAGAAGTCCGCCCTGTGGGAGTTCACCTGGACCGAGACCAAGGACAACGCGGGTGAGCGGCGCGCCATCGACCAGGTCTACTTCGGCGACGACGGCACCGAGTACGCGCTCTACATGTCCAGCCCGGCCGAGGAGTGGACGACGACCCGGCAGCGCTTCGACAGGATGGTGCAGAGCTTCCAGCCCACTACCGGGTGATCCGGCCCTGCCGCGGCCGGTGCACCGCCCCCGCGGGCGGGAGGCCGGAAAGGCCCGGCGGGGATCCTCCGCCTTCCCCCGGCGGAGGCGTGGAAGGGGCCGGGCGGGATCGCCGACCGCTCCCGGTGGGAGGAGCACGCAGAGCCCGTGATTGCGGCCCCGGTGACGGCGCGGCCCGTCACAAGCCCCTGATCAGGGCTTATCTGCCAGCGATCACTGGCGCAATGTGAGGGCCTGGCGAAAAGCTGTTACTGACGGGTACCCAAAGCCTTGATTGCGTCATACTCTCGCCCCCATGACGGACTCGCAGGCCCCCGCCGCCCCGCACACCGGCGCCCTCGGCACCAACCCCACCGCCGCCGCCCCGGCCGGCGCGCGCACCGCCGCCGACGTGGTCACACCCGAGGTGGTCGCCCAGCTCACCCGGGGCGTCGTCGGCTCCGGCCGTACCGCCAACCACACCCCGTTCACCGGTGAGAAGCTGGCGGACCTGCCCGAGTCCACCCCCGAGGACGTGGCCGAGGCCTTCGCCCGCGCCCGGGCCGCCCAGCCCGTCTGGGCCGCGACCTCCCCGCGCGCCCGCGCCGCCGTGCTGCTGCGCTTCCACGACCTGGTCCTGGAACGCCAGGCCGAGGTGCTCGACCTCATCCAGCTGGAGACGGGCAAGGCCAGGCTGCACGCCCACGAGGAGGTCCTGGCCGTCGCCGTCGCCGCCCGCCACTACGGCCGGAAAGCGCCCTCGTACCTGAGGCCCAGGCGGCACACCGGCGTGGTCCCCGTCCTCACCAAGACCACCGAGCTGCGCCAGCCGCGGGGGGTCGTGGGCCAGATCGCCCCCTGGAACTACCCGCTGGAGCTGTCGGTCGGCGACGCGCTGCCCGCGTTCGTCTCCGGCAACGCCGTCGTGATGAAGCCCGACACCGAGACCGCGCTGACCGCACTCTGGGCCCGTGACCTGCTCGTCGAGGCAGGGCTCCCGGCGGACGTCTTCCAGGTCGTCCTCGGCGACGGCCCGGTCGTCGGCCCCGAGGTCGTACGGCACGCCGACTACGTCTCGTTCACGGGCTCCACCCGCACCGGCCGCGAGGTCGCGCAGGGCGCCGCCGCCCGTCTCGTCGGCGTCTCCCTCGAACTCGGCGGGAAGAACGCGATGCTGGTGCTGCACGACGCCGACGTCGACAAGGCCGCGGCGGGCGCCGTCCGGGCCTGCTTCTCCTCGGCCGGGCAGCTCTGCATCTCCATCGAGCGGCTGTATGTGCACGAGTCGGTAGCCGACGCGTTCGTGGAGCGCTTCGCGGCCCGCACGAAGGCCATGCGGCTGGGCAGCGCCCTCGCCTACGGCGCGGACATGGGCTCCCTGGTGGGCGAGCGCCAGCTGGAGACGGTCAAGCGACACGTCGAGGAGGCCGTCGCCAAGGGCGCCAGGCTCGTCGCGGGCGGCGTCCACCGCACCGACGTCGGCCCGCTGTTCTACGAGCCGACCATCCTCGACGGGGTGGAGGCGCCGATGTCCGTCTGCACCGAGGAGACGTTCGGACCGGTGGTGTCCATCTACCGGTTCACCGACGAGGACGACGTCATCGAGCAGGCCAACGCCACGCCGTACGGCCTCAACTCCAGTGTCTGGACCAGGGACGGCAAGCGCGGCCACGCGGTCGCCGCCCGGCTGCGCACCGGCACCGTCAACATCAACGAGGGCTACGCCCCCGCCTACGGCAGTGTGCAGTCGCCGATGGGCGGCATGAAGGACTCCGGGCTGAGCCGGCGGCACGGCTCCGAGGGCATCCTCAAGTACACCGAGGCCCAGACCGTGGCACAGCAGCGGCTGATCCCGCTCGCCCCGTCCTTCGGTATGGACGACGAGAAGTACGCGGCGTTCATGAGCACGTCCCTGAAGGTGATGAAGGCCCTGCGGCTGCGCTAGCGCTCCCGGCACCCGCACGTTTTCCACGAGGAGAGCCATGTCCGAGGACTTCCCTGCCCGGGTTCCGGGTGACCAGGCCGAGCGTGACACGGATTCCGCCCGCGGCACGGATTCCGCCCGCGGCACGGATTCCGCCCGCGGCACGGATTCCGCCCGCGGCACGGATTCCGCCCGCGGCACGGATTCCGCCCGCGGCACGGATTCCGCCCACGGCACGGATCCCGCCCACGGCAAGGACTTCGCCCACGCCACGGATTCCGCGCACGCCGCGGATTCCGCGTACGACGACTCCGCGTACGACTACGACGTGGTCGTCGTCGGCTCGGGCTTCGGCGGATCGGTCTCCGCGCTGCGTCTCACCGAGAAGGGCTACCGCGTCGGCGTCCTGGAGGCGGGCCGCCGCTTCACCCGGGAGACCCTCCCCAAGAACTCCTGGGACCTGCGCAACTACCTCTGGGCCCCGGCCCTCGGCCTCTTCGGCATCCAGCGCATCCATCTGCTGGGCAATGTGATGGTGCTCGCCGGAGCGGGAGTCGGCGGCGGGTCCCTCAACTACGCCAACACCCTCTACGTGCCGCCCGCGCCGTTCTTCAACGACCCGCAGTGGAAGGACATCACGGACTGGCAGGAGGAACTGAGGCCCTACTACGACCAGGCCAAGCGGATGCTCGGGGTACGGCTCAACCCGACCATGACCCCGTCGGACGTCCATCTGAAGGCCACGGCGCAGGCGATGGGCGTCGGCGACACCTTCCACATGGCGCCGGTCGGCGTCTTCTTCGGCGACGGCAGGGACGCCGCGGGCGACGACGGCACCGGTACGGCGAAGGCCGAGCCCGGGGCCGAGGTCCCCGACCCGTACTTCGGCGGCGCCGGGCCCTCGCGTCGCGCCTGCACGGAGTGCGGCGAGTGCATGACGGGCTGCCGCCACGGAGCCAAGAACACCCTGAACGAGAACTACCTCCACCTCGCCGAGAGGGCGGGTGCCGTCATCCACCCCATGACGTCGGTGGTCTCCGTGCGCGAGGACTCCCGGGGCGGCTTCGCGGTCGGGACCGTGCCCAGCGACAACCGGCGCAGGGGCGCGGGCCGCACGTTCACGGCCCGCCGGGTCGTCGTCGCCGCCGGCACGTACGGCACCCAGACCCTGCTGCACCGGATGAGGGACGACGGGCTGCTGCCGCGGATCTCCGCCCGGCTCGGCGAGCTGACCCGCACCAACTCCGAGGCCATCGTCGGCGCCCAGACCGACGACCGGCGCTACCGCAAGCGCCACGGCAAGGACAGGGTGGACTTCACCCGGGGCGTCGCCATCACGTCCTCGATCCACCCGGACGCCAGCACCCACATCGAGCCGGTCCGCTACGGCAAGGGCTCCAACGCGATGGGCGGGATGACCGTCCTCCAGGTCCCGTACAGTTCGCGGCGCGTCCTGGCCTGGTTCGCCAACTGCGCCCGCCACCCGTTGCGCACCGTCCGGGCCCTGTCCAACCGCCGCTGGTCGGAGCGGACCATCATCGGCCTGGTGATGCAGTCCCTGGACAACTCGCTGACGACGTACCGCAAGCCCAGTGGTGTCGGCAAGGGTCTGCTGACGGCACGTCAGGGTCATGGAGCCCCTAACCCCGGCCAGATACCCGAGGCCACCCGCGCCGCGACGCTCCTCGCCGAGGAGATCAACGGCTTCGCCGGATCCAACATCGGCGAACTCGTCGGCACCCCGCTCACCGCCCACTTCCTCGGCGGCTGCCCCATCGGGGCCTCGGCGGAGACCGGCGTCATCGATCCGTACCACCGCCTGTACGGGCACCCGGGCATATCGGTCGTCGACGGGGCCGCGGTGTCCGCCAACCTCGGAGTGAACCCGTCCCTGACGATCACGGCCCAGGCGGAGCGAGCGATGTCGTTCTGGCCCAACAAGGGCGAGCAGGACCTCCGCCCCGTGCAGGGCGCCGGCTACGAACGCCTGGCCCCGGTCGCGCCCAAGGCCCCGGCCGTTCCCGCGGACGCCTTCGGGGCTTTGAACCTCCCCTTCCTCGGTGTGCCGACGGTCCCGCCGAAGTCCTCCTGAAACGGCGAGGGATCTCCCCGGCCGGAGTCCTCCTGAACCGGCGGGGATCCCGGCCGGAGTCCTCCCGTACCCGGCCGGGGATCCCGGCCGGAGTCCTCCCGCGCCCGGCCGGGGATCCCGGACCGGAGCCGCCCCGGACATGAGAGAGGCGCTGCACCCCCCTCCGAGTGCAGCGCCTCTCTTGCTTGTCGCGGTGTGTTACGCGGTGGCGTCGCCCTTGCGGCGCTTCATCGCGAAGACGACACCGGCACCGGCGACCAGGGCGACACCGCCGGCGATGCCGATGGCCGGGAGCGCGGAGGAGGAGCCGGTCTCGGCGAGGCTGCCGGTGACGGGGATCTCCTTGAGCCCGCCCTGGGGCTTCGGGTTCGGCTTGGGGTCCTTGTCCTTGCCGTCGCCCGGCTTGGCCTCACCCGGCTTCTCGTTGTCGGTGCCCGGGGACAGGACGGTGAAGAACCAGTCGGAGAAGGTGCTGTGCACGCAGTCCGTCTCGGCGTCCACGTAGCCGCCGAAGCCGACCGAGTAGGCGTCGCCGGCCGGCGCCTTCGACGAGATGTTCAGGCGCAGCTGCAGGTCCACGAAGGCCTTGGCGTCGAGCTCGGTCTCACCCAGGTAGCCGCCGTTGCCGAACTCCGCCGGCATCTGGTCCCACTTGCCGTTCTCGTCCTTGAACTGGACCTGGGCGTAGGTGCCCAGCCAGTCCTTCTCGTTCTCGCTCTCCGAGAAGTTGTCGACGAAGAGCGCCCATCCGACGGTGCCGAGGGCCTTGTCGGAGTTGTTGGTGGCGCGCAGCGAGAACTCGTGCCAGCCGCTGCCCGCGACGATCTTGCCGGGCAGGCCCTTGACCTCCAGCTCCAGCCGGTTGTCGAGGTCGTTGCCCTCGTCGTCGACCGGGCACTCCTCGTAGTACTCCTCTTCGGGGTCCTCTTCGTCGCCCGGCTTGGTCTCCTCGGCGGGCTTGGTGCCGTCGCCCGGCTTGGTCTCCTCGCCCGGCTTGGTCTCCTCGGCCTGCTTGGAGTCGTCCGCCGGCTTGGTGTCGTCGCCCGGCTTGGTCTCCTCGCCCGGCTTGGTCTCCTCGGCCGGGGTTTCCTCGGCCGCGGTCTCGCCCGCCGGGGTCTCCGGCGTGACGGGGGTCTCGTCCGCGTTCGAGGTCTCCGACTCACCGCTGGAGCCGGACGTCGTGCTGGTGGTGCCACCCGTCGTTGCGTACGCGGCCGGCGCCGCCAGGAAGGCGGCAGGGGCTATGACAGCGGTCGCGGCAGCGACGGCCACAGCGCGGCGAAGCTTCATTAAGACCTCAGTGAAGTCCGGCGTGCCGCGTGACGCGGCACGGAGTCTGGGGGCCCTCCCGGCTATGGGGGTACGGGTGTGGCCATTGGTTCCGCATACATGACCTGTGGCCACTGCAATTGGTTGCACGGGAACTCACACAGAATTTATGTGACGCCCAGCACATTGCCGCGGGGTGGGTTTGTGGCGCAGAGGGCGGGTTCGGCGGGGCCGGGAGCTCCTGCCGAGAGGGCACCGGAGCGGGGGAGTGGGCGCGGAACCACGGTGGGTGGGGCGGCCCGGGGCGCGCTCCCGCGGCGGGGGGCTGCGCGGCGCTGTGCCGTGGTGCGGTCCGGGAAGGGGCCCGGGAGGGGGCCGGTTCGTGGCGGGCGAGTGGTCGCACGCCCGCACCCTCGCTTCGGCCGGATGCCCCTGAGCGCGGCTGGATGCGGCCGGATGCGGCCGGTTCCGGGCGTCCCCGGAACCGGCCGCCTTGGGGTGACCGGGCTGCTGTCCCCTGCCGACCGGTCACGCGCGCCGGGGCGAGGTCCCACGACGTACCTGCGGTACGCCACACGCCCCGGCGGAGCCACGCGTGGTTCTTTCCTTCGGGGCCCGCCCCTGGCTGGCACGGACACCGGTACCAACGAAGCGCTCCGGGACCGGTCACGGGCCGTACGGGTGAGAGCGTGCCCGTACGGATGTACGCATCGAACGCGGCGGGTGTCCGCGGCGGCGGCACGGTCCGGACCGCCACACCCGGCACGGTCGACCGCCACACCCGACACGGTCGACCGCCACACCCGACACGGCCCGGTCCGAGGCCCCGGTGCGAGGCCCGGTCCGAGGCACGGTGCGCGCGCAGGGCGCGGAGGCGGGCGCGCCGTCCGGTGCGCGCACGCCCTCGGACGCGGCCTCGGCTCAGACGCGGCCTCGGCACAACTCCAGCAGCGTCATGGCCAGTGCCGTCCCCGGCTTGCCCAGCGCGTCCCGGTAGTGGCCGAGCACCTCCATCTCGCGGGAGAGGTTCACCCGGCGGCCGCCGGACGTGATCCGGGCCTCCTGGATGACGGCCGAGACGGCCGTCCGTTCCTGGATCAACCCGATGATCCGGTCGTCGAGGGCGTCGATGCGCTCACGGGCACTGGTGATCAGGTCCGCGGCGTCGTCGGTGCGGGCGCCGGTGTCGGGACGGGCCGCGGTGTCGATGCGGGCGCCGGTGTCGATACGGGCTGCGGTGTCGGTGGCGGGCACAGGGGCTCCTCGGGGTGCGGGCCCCGGAACGGCCGGACCCGGAAACGACAGGACGCCCCGGGCCTTGCCGGCCCGGGGCGCCTGGGAAGTCGCTTGTCAGTTGCTCAAGCGGCACGACCATGGCAGCCGGCGGGCCGGGTGCCATAGGTAAAGACGAAGGTCGTGTGCTTGCGCATGGGGGAAGTATGGCCCTCCCGCCCCGGCGGGGCCAACGCGGGCCCGGATGGTGAGACGGGGAGTGCTGTCCGGCGCCGGTAGAATCGACTCACAGAGCCCCCTCCTCCCACCGCCGGAAGGCCGCCGTAGTGTCATCAGCGTCCCCCGCTGCCGCGCCCGACGTCACCAACCCGGACACGACTCCGGACGTGGTCCTCGTTGTCGACTTCGGCGCGCAGTACGCCCAGCTCATCGCCCGCCGCGTCCGTGAGGCGCGGGTCTACAGCGAGATCGTCCCGTCCACCATGCCGGTGCAGGAGATGCTGGCCAGGAGGCCCGCGGCGATCATCCTCTCCGGCGGCCCGTCCTCCGTGTACGCGGAGGGTGCTCCGCGCCTGGATCGCGCGCTCTTCGAGGCCGGCGTCCCCGTGTTCGGCATGTGCTACGGGTTCCAGCTGATGGCGCAGACGCTCGGCGGCACCGTCGACAACTCCGGCGCCCGTGAGTACGGCCGCACCGACCTGCACGTCAGCAAGGCCGGTTCCACCCTCTTCGAGGGCACCCCGGCCGAGCAGCAGGTCTGGATGTCGCACGGCGACGCCTGCTCCGCCGCCCCCGAGGGCTTCACCGTCACGGCCTCCACGGCCGTCGTGCCCGTGGCCGCGTTCGAGAACGACGAGAAGAAGCTCTACGGCGTCCAGCACCACCCCGAGGTGATGCACTCCACCTACGGCCAGCAGGTGCTGGAGCACTTCCTCTACCGCGGTGCCGGCATCGAGCCGACCTGGACGACCGGCAATGTCATCGAGGAGCAGGTCGCCGCGATCCGCGAGCAGGTCGGCGACAAGCGCGCCATCTGCGGTCTGTCCGGCGGCGTCGACTCCGCCGTCGCGGCCGCGCTGGTGCAGAAGGCCATCGGCTCCCAGCTGACCTGCGTCTACGTCGACCACGGTCTGATGCGCAAGGGCGAGACCGAGCAGGTCGAGAAGGACTTCGTCGCCGCGACCGGCGTCTCGCTGAAGGTCGTCGACGCCGAGCAGCGCTTCCTCGACGCGCTCGCCGGGATCTCCGACCCCGAGGAGAAGCGGAAGATCATCGGCCGGGAGTTCATCCGGGTCTTCGAGCAGGCGCAGGCCGAGATCGTCGCCGAGGCGGGTGAACACGGCGAGCAGCCGGTGCAGTTCCTCGTCCAGGGCACCCTCTACCCGGACGTGGTGGAGTCCGGCGGCGGTACGGGCACCGCGAACATCAAGTCGCACCACAACGTCGGCGGCCTGCCCGAGGACCTCGAGTTCGAGCTGATCGAGCCGCTGCGGAAGCTGTTCAAGGACGAGGTCCGGATGGTCGGCCAGGAGCTGGGCCTGCCGGAGGAGATCGTCCAGCGCCAGCCCTTCCCGGGCCCGGGCCTCGGCATCCGTATCGTCGGCGAGGTCACCAAGGAGCGGCTGGACCTGCTGCGCGAGGCCGACGCCATCGCCCGCGAGGAGCTGACCGCCGCCGGTCTGGACCGCGACATCTGGCAGTGCCCGGTGGTGCTGCTCGCCGACGTCCGCTCCGTCGGAGTGCAGGGCGACGGCCGCACCTACGGCCACCCGATCGTGCTCCGCCCGGTGTCGTCCGAGGACGCGATGACGGCGGACTGGACGCGCATGCCGTACGACGTGCTGGCGAAGATCTCGACCCGCATCACCAACGAGGTCGCCGACGTCAACCGCGTCGTCCTCGATGTGACGTCGAAGCCGCCGGGCACCATCGAGTGGGAGTGATCTGACCACCCTCCGCGAGTCGGTCCTGCGCGAGCCGATCTCCCGCGAGCCGACCTCCCGCGAGTCAATGCCGACGCCGTCGCTCATTCGTTTGAGCGGCGGCTTCGGCTTTCCCGCTGGGTGGTCTGATCGTACGCACCAGACTCACGTCCATGGGAGCACTCATGAGCGCAGAGATCTCGCACCACTGGCCGGTGCCACCGCATGAGGGCTACACCGTGGAGGACCTGCTCACCCTGCCAGATCTCCCGCCGCACACCGAGCTGATCGACGGGAGCCTGGTCTTCGTGAGTCCGCAGCGCTACTTCCACAGCCTCGCGGTCGACCTGCTGGTGCAGGGTCTGCGGAGCACGGCGCCGCCCGAGTTGAAGGTCCGCCGGGAGATGACCGTAGTGCTCGACAAGCGCAACGGCCCCGAGCCGGATGTCTCGGTGGTCCGTGCCGCCGCCGCGCGGAGCCGGGAGCAGACCTACTTCCAGGTCAGGGACGTGCTGCTGGCGGTCGAGGTGGTCTCGCCGGACTCCGAGGCGCGCGACACCGACACCAAGCCGCACAAGTACGCGGGCGCGGGCATCCCGTACTTCTGGCGCGTCGACATGGCCGCCGACGAGCGGCCGGTGGTGCATGCCTTCGAACTCGACGAGGAGGCGCGGGTCTATGTGCCGGGCGGCACGTTCCGCGACCGGCTCAAGGTCTCCGTCCCCTTCGGCATCGACATCGATCTCGCGGGCATCGACCGCTTCTGAGTCCGGCCGTCACGGCGGAGCCAGGCACCCGGCCGTCACGGCGGAGCCACGCGCCCGCCCCTCACCCCTCCTCCAGCGTGAAGTCCTCGTAGTGGAACCCCGGCGACACCACGCAGCTCACCAGGACCGGCTCGTCGCCCGCCGGTTCGGCGGACTGCCAGGTGCCCGCCGGGACCAGGAGCTGGGGCCGTTCGCCGGACTCGACGCCGGGGCCCAGGACCAGGGTCGTGGCGGAGCCGTCCGGCGCCTCTCCGGTGCCGGCCAGACACAGCCGGAGCGGCCCGCCGCGGTGCCAGAGCCACACCTCGTCGGAGCGGACCCGGTGCGGGCGGGAGCGTTCGCCCGGGTGGAGCAGGAAGTAGATCCCGGTGGCGTAGGCGCGCTCGCCGGGATAGCCGGGCGGGGTGGTCGAGCCCTCCGTACGCCACGTCTCGCGGAACCATCCGCCCTCGACGTGCGGTTCCAGGCCGAGCAGCTCGACGAGTGGGGAAGCCGGTTGCGTCATGGGCCCATTGTTCCCGGAGTTCCGCGGAGTTCCGCGGAACTCCCGGGACCCGAGCCGGTAGCGCGCCGCGGACGGCCGGCCGGCGCACCTCCGGAGGGGCCTTCCGCGCCGGCACCGGTGAACGGCCCGGCGGCGCCCCCGGTGAACGGATCGGCCGCACCCCGGCGCATACGGGCGACGACCGGCCCGCAAGGCGGGGGACCTCCCCGGCCGGGCCCGAACTCATGTCGTCGTACGTCAATTCGATCGTGCGCAAATCACCCTCCCATCGGGTTACCGGTGCGTGCGCAGCCCCACCAGTACGGCACAATTCCTTTGAATTGCGGGGTGGTTGCCGAAGCCGCCTGCCGGGGAAGGGTGCGTCGCCGTGGCGGTGCAGGAAGCGGGACAGAGCATGCACGGCGGTGGCTGCACCTGCGGCGACTGCCCGCACGGCAGACGTGAGGGACACCGGAGGGCCGTCGCCCGGTTCCTGGCCAGACGCGACGAGCTCGCCGGGGGGCGGGGGCTGCCCGCCCAGGTCGCCTCGTCCGCGGGCGGGACCCGCCAATGGATCTCCGACGAGCTGACCGAGTCGGCCCGGGCCGTCGCCGAGCGCAGCCGGGCCGCGGGCGAGTCCTGGCTCACCCGGATCTGGCGGCGCACCCTGCTGGTGCTGTGGGGCGTGGTCGTGCTGCTGCTCCTGGCCCAGGCCGTGACCGCGATCGACTCCGGCTGGACCGTGGCGCGCACCGCGGGACTCGCCGCCGCGGCCTGCCTCGCCGGGCTGCTCACGGCGGCGGCCCGGCTGCACCGGGCGCACGGCGGGCTGCTCGCACCGCTGGTCGGCGAGGACAACCGGCTGTCGACCTCTCGGGCCGTGGCCGCGGTGTGGACGCTGTTCGCCGCCTACGCCGTGCTGTTCATGGCCTTCCGGCTCGCCGCGTCCGCGCCCGCCGGACTCGGCCTCGCCCAGGGCACCGGACTGCTCACCGTCGTGGCTGCCGTCTGCCTGATCGCGGTGGTGGTACGCCGGGTGGTCACCGTGCGCATCATCACCCAGCGGCTGCAGAAGGTGGAGGCGGACCGGCCCCGCCCCGCGGACCTGGTCTGCGACGACGCCGGCCGCGGCAGCTTCCCGGACGCGCAGTACGTGCTGGTCGGCGCAGCCGCCCTGGTGTGCGCGATCGTGCTGCTCGCCCGCCGGCCCGACCGGCTGCCGGAGCTGCCCTGGGGCCTGACGGCGCTGGTCCTGGTGTCCGCGGCGGTCTACCTCGCCGGGAAGTACGCGGAGGGCGGCCGCCCGGTCGTCCTGTCCGTGGTCCGTGCCCGGGAGCCCGGCGGCCTCGACGGCCCCGTCCGCATCGGGGACGACATCGAGATCAGGGGCGCCGGGTTCGTGCCCCCCGGTGCCGGGAGCCCCGACCGGCTGGCCCTGATGACCGTCCGGATCGGCGCGGTCCACGTCCATGTGCCGCTGGTCCCGGTCCCCGGCGGATTCACCAGCCCCAGTGATACGAGCATCACGGTTCCGGTGCCGGCCGAGGTCGAGCCCGGCAGGGTCGAGGTGCAGGTCGTGACGGCGGCGGGCGCCGAGTCGAACCGGGTGACCGTCGACGTCGTCGACTGACCGGCTGAGCCGTACGGCCGTCGCCCCCGTATTCACGAGGACGGGACGTGGGGACAATCGTCCCAGCCGGGTGAGACACGGAGGCGACGATGACGCATGTGTACCGGACGACGGCGACGTACGCGTCCGACGACGTGAGCACCGACTGGAAGGAGCGCGCGGCGCGGTTCTCGCTGCTGCCGCTGCGGCTGTTCCTCGGAGTGACCTTCATCTACGCGGGGCTGGACAAGCTCTTCGACAGCGCGTTCCTCTCCGCGACCGGGACCGGCTCGATCGGCGAGCTGATGAGCACCGTGCGGAACAGCTCCGCCGTCCCCGCGCTCGTGGACATGGCCCTGAAGAGCCCCGAGGGCTTCGGTTACGCGATGGCCTTCGGTGAACTGGCCGTCGGCCTCGGCACCCTGCTGGGACTCCTCGCGCGGCTGGCCGCCCTCGGCGGTGCGCTGATCTCGCTGAGCCTGTGGCTGACCGTCAGCTGGCAGACCGAGCCGTACTACTACGGGAACGACCTGGCCTACCTGGTCGCCTGGCTGCCGCTGGTGCTCGCCGGCGCCGCCGTGTTCTCGCTGGACGCGGCCATCGCGGAACGGCGCCGGCGGAGCCGGTAGCCGACGAAGGTGGCGACCGCGGCCAGGGCCAGGCCGCCGGACATCACCGGCAGGGCGGTGAACCACGGAATCCGCCAGGCCCCGGTCGCGTCACCCAGGTAGGCCGCGGCGGTCGCCAGGACCGCGGCGCCCGCGATCAGCCTGCCCGGGCGGAACTCATGACGCAGCACGGGTGACCTCCAGCTGTCCGAGCGCGACCGCCAGATCGAGGTCGAGCGTGCCGGCCGGCTCCGCACCGGCGGGCGGAGCGAGCGTATGCGTACGGTCCCTGTCCGGGGCGACGTCCACTTCGCGCACCGGATCGCCCGGCAGCCGGATGTCACCGACCGCCGCGCGCGCCCGGATCCGCACGGTGGCGTCAGCGGGCACCACCACCCGCAGCCGGCCGGCACCGACCTCCGCGGTGGTGCTCACCGTCCGCCGCGGCGGCACGGCCACCCGGCTGAGGTCGAGCGTGGCCGTGCCCGAGCCCAGCTCGTACCGCGGCGCGACGGCGGCGGCCGTCGCGGGCCGCCACTCCGTCCGTACCCACCGGGTGCCGATCTCCTCGGGCAGTACCGAGGCACCGGCCAGCAGCCCGGCGGTGACCAGGGACAGCAGGATCGTGCCGCCGCCGATCCGGCCGAGGAGACTGCCGGCCACCAGACCGAGCCCGAACACGGCCAGCGCGCAGGCCAGCCCGATCTGCAGACTGGTGCCGAGCGGCTGTGACTCCCAGGACAGCCCGGTGCCCAGACCGCCCGCGGCCAGGGCCAGCAGGAAGACGATCCCGGCGATGCCGCGCGGGCCCTGGGGCCGGGGTGCGGCGGGGGCGGCCCACCGGCTCCTGGGGAGCGGCGGGGCGCCCGGCGACGCGTCCGGTGGGCCCCACAGGTAGCCGGTCGCCACCGGCCCGGTGGTGCCGTCCTTGACGATCGGGTCGCGCCACCAGGAGGGGCTGCCGGGCGTCGGGGGTGCCGTGGTCTCCGGCGGGGCCTCCGCCACGGCGTGCGCGCTCACCCCTTCCGGCGGCCCGCCCTCCGGGGCGGCCGTGGTACGCCGCCGCGACCACACGGCGGCGCCCGCGACGGCGAGCGACAGCAGTGCCGAGAACGCGAGCGTCCCGTCGTTGCCCAGCATCGACAGGAACAGCCCGCAGCCGAGCAGCGCCAGCAGCACGGCCACCAGGGCGGCCCCGTCGACCCGGCCGGACAGGGCGCGCCGTGCCTCGTTCTCCTCCTCGCCCTCCAGCGGGATGAGCAGCCACGCGAAGCCGTAGAAGATCAGGCCGATGCCGCCGGTCACCGACAGCACGCCCATGGCGATACGGAAGATCACCGGGTCGACGTCGCAGTACCGGCCGAGCCCGCCGCAGACGCCGCCGGCGACCTTGTGCCGCGCGGTCCGGCGCAGCAGCGCGGGCGGCAACCGGTGTTCCGGCGGCGGCGCGGTCGGCGGGGCGGTCGGCTGGGTCATGCCTCCATGGTGACGGGCCGCCGCCGCGCGCGGCAGCGGTCCCGACCCTGGCCCTTCCCTGATATCGCACCCCAGGGGTGCGGCGGCGGCGCGGCCCGCTCGCCGGCTGGGCGGTCCGTGCGGCGGCGGCGCGGTCCGTGCGCCGGTGCCGTGGTCCGTCCGTCCACGACGCGGGGCCTCCGTCCACGACGGGGCGCCGTCCGTCCACGACAGGGCTCTTGCGTCCACGACGCGGCACCGTCCGCCCGGTGGCAGGCCGGGACAGGCCAGGGCAAACCGGAACAGGCCGGAACAGGGCGGAACAGGGCGGGTCGGGGCGGGGGCCGGGGCCGCCGGGACCCCGGTGCTCAGGGTCTCTCTCAGGGACGGCCCTGATGCCCCCGCCACCGGGCCCGTGTGACCATCGGGGCATGCCCGTCGCCGCCGCCCGCCCGCCAGAGACCGAAGAGCCCGCCGTCCGCAGGCTGTACCGCAGCGCGGAGGGCCGGTGGCTGGGCGGTGTGGCGCGCGGCCTCGCGGGGCATCTGGGCCTGCCGGTGATCTGGGTCCGGCTCGTCTTCCTCGGGCTCTTCATGGCGGACGGCCTCGGCGCGCTGCTGTACGCGGTGTTCTGGATCGCCGTGCCGCTCGGCGTCGGGGGCAGGTCGGCCGAGCCCAGACCGGTCTTCGAGACCGCCCCGGACGGCAGACGGCGGCTGCGCAAGCCCGACAGGGGGCAGCTCTTCGCGCTCGTCGCCCTGCTGATCGGCGCCGTCGCGTTCGTCGCCAACACCGACCTCGGCGGCCCCGCGAACCGCTATGTCTGGCCGGTGCTGCTGACGGGCGCCGGTGTGGTGCTGGTGTGGCGGCAGGCGGACAACGCCCGCCGGGCGCAGTGGACCGGCGACGGCCGGCGCCGCAGGCTGCTGCAGCTCGCGCGCGGACTGGCGGGCGTCGCGCTCGTCGGCACGGGCCTCACCGTCTTCGTGGTCGTCCGGGGCTCCGCGGCGCAGCTCGGCAACGTGCTGACCGCCGCCCTCGCCGTGATCGTCGGCGTCGCCCTGCTGGCCGGCCCGTGGCTGGTGCGGATGACCCAGGACCTCTCCGAGGAGCGCCTGATGCGTATTCGTGCCCAGGAGCGTGCCGAGGTCGCCGCCCATGTCCACGACTCCGTTCTGCACACCCTCACCCTGATCCAGCGCAACGCGGAGGACGCCGGCGAGGTGCGCCGGCTCGCCCGTGCCCAGGAGCGTGAGCTGCGCAACTGGCTGTACCGGCCGGAGGGCACCGGCAAGGACGAGGCCGAGGAGCCCGCCACGCTGGCCGACGCGGTGAAGCGGGCCGCCGCGGAGGTGGAGGACAAGCACGGCGTCCCGCTGGAGGTGGTGGTCGTCGGGGACTGCCCGCTCGACGAGCGGCTCACGGCGCAGTTGCAGGCCGCGCGCGAAGCGATGGTCAACGCCGCGAAGTACGGTGGCCAGGGAGGTCCCGTGCAGGTGTACGCGGAGGTCGAGGGCCGTTCGGTGTTCGTCTCGGTGCGCGACCGGGGTCCGGGCTTCGACCCCGACGCGGTACCGGAGGACCGCATGGGCGTACGAGAATCGATCGTCGGCCGTATGCAGCGCAACGGAGGGACGGCGCGGCTGCGGTCGGTGCCCGGCGAGGGCACCGAAGTGGAGCTGGAGATGGAGAGGGCGGACGGATGACCGAGCAGACCGACGCAGCCGACGGGACGGAGCGCCGGGTGAGGGTCGTCCTCGTCGACGACCACCGGATGTTCCGCGCGGGGGTGCAGGCCGAGATCGGCAGGACCGAGGAGACGGGCGTGGAGGTCGTCGGCGAGGCCGCCGACGTCGACCAGGCCGTCACCGTGATCACGGCGACCCGGCCCGAGGTGGTGCTGCTCGACGTGCATCTGCCCGGTGGCGGGGGCGTGGAGGTGCTGCGTCGGTGCGCCGGACTGGTGGCGGCCGCCGAGCACCCGGTCCGCTTCCTGGCGCTGTCCGTGTCGGACGCCGCCGAGGACGTCATCGGGGTGATCCGCGGCGGCGCCCGCGGCTATGTGACGAAGACGATCACCGGTGCCGATCTGGTCGACTCGATCTTCCGGGTCCAGGAGGGGGACGCGGTGTTCTCGCCGCGGCTGGCCGGATTCGTCCTCGACGCCTTCGCCTCCACGGACGCTCCTCCGGTGGACGAGGACCTGGACCGGCTCACCCAGCGGGAGCGCGAGGTGCTGCGGCTGATCGCCCGCGGCTACGCGTACAAGGAGATCGCCAAGCAGCTCTTCATCTCGGTGAAGACGGTGGAGTCGCATGTGTCGGCGGTGCTGAGGAAGCTTCAGCTGTCGAACCGTCACGAGCTGACGCGCTGGGCGACGGCACGCCGGCTGGTCTGAGCCCGGCGGCCCGGGAGCACGGCGGCCCGGGAGCACGGCGGCCTGGTGGGGCGGCGGGGCGGCGGGGCGCCGACGGGCGCGCGCCGTCGACGGGCGCGCCGGGCTTCGGGTGTACGACGAGACGGCGGTGCGGGAGGCCGGCCCCTAGGCGACCCGGGTCGCTCCGGCGTACGGCATCTGGTCGATGGGGGCGATCCGCACGGGCGCTCCCGGACGAGGGGCGTGGATCATCCGGCCGCCGCCGATGTAGAGCCCCACGTGCGAGACGCCGGAGTAGAAGAACACCAGGTCCCCCGGCGCCAGCTGGGACCTGGACACCCGCTGTCCGGCGTTGATCTGGGTGTACGTGGTACGGGGCAGCGCGACCCCGGCGGAGCGCCAGGCGGCCTGGGTCAGCCCCGAGCAGTCGAAGGCGGACGGCCCCGTGGCGCCCCAGACGTACGGCTTGCCGAGCGCTCCGTAGGCGTAGGCGACCGCCTGTGCGGCCCGGGGGTTGGGTGCGGCGACGGCGGGAGCGCCGCGGAGGGCGTCGCGGTCCGCACGTTCCGCGGGGACGTCACCCCGGCCGGCGTAGGCGGCGCGCTCCTCGGCGCTCAGCCGGGCCAGCAGGGCCTCGGCCGCGGCCAGCTTCTCCCGTACCGCCGCGCGGTGCCGCTCCACTCGTGTCCGTTGCTCCTCCAGCACGGCGAGCCGTTCACCGGCCTCGGCCCGCACCTGCTCGAGCTCCCTCATCTGCCGGTGCACCGCGGCGACGGTGGCGGCCTGGCGGTCCCCGACCCGTTCGGTCAGTTCGGCACCGGCGAGGTACCGGGAGGGGTCGGAGTCCAGGACGAGCCGTAGGGCGGGGTCGAGGCCGCCCGCCCGGTACTGGGCCGTCGCGAAGGAACCCAGCGCGTTGCGGGAGGCGTTCAGGCGCTCCGTGCGCCGGGCGGCCTCGTCGCGGAGTTCCTCGGCCTCCCTGCGTGCCCTGTCGGCCTTCTCCTTCGCCCCGTTGTACTTCTCGGTCGCCTCCTCCGCCTCCCGGTACAGGCGGTCGGCCCCGGCCCGTACGTCGTCCGGAGCGGGGGCCGGTGCGGCGTGCCCGGCGCCCTCGAAGGCGGTGGCGGTGGCCGCGCCGGCGAGTGCGAGGGTGGCGGAGAAGCGTGCGGCGGTGCCGGGAAGCGTGCGCTGCCTGGGCTTGCGGTGCGCTGCCACGAGGGCCAGTCCTTCCGTCGGGGCCCGCCGGTGCGGGTACCGGTGGCGGACCGTACAGGGGGAGCGGTCCACCACCGGCTCTTCCGGCGGGGGTGGCCGGAGCGGCCGTCCGGGTACGGACGGCGGTGCAACCCGCCACCTGGGGGAGGACGCTAAGCCTCCGGGGCGCGGAGAAGGGGCGTCATGACCGGAATTGGCGGCAGAGGGACCGCCGGAGTTCGCTTGCGACCGTAGGGCTAGGCTCCGGTGCCATGGACGTACTCATCAATGTCTTCGTCGCCCTGCACATCATCGGTATCGCGGCGCTGCTCGGCGGCTTCCTGACGCAGATGAAGGCGATGGGGGAGGGGACGGCGCGCTTCACCCCGGGGATGCTGCACGGCGCGCTCACCATGCTGGTGACGGGCGTGGCACTGGTGGGCCTGAACCAGGCGGACGACCAGCCGGTGAACAACCTCAAGGTCGGTGTCAAGCTGGTCGTGCTGGTGGTGATCCTGGCCCTGGTCTACGTCAAGCGGGACGAGGAGGCCGTGGACCGGCGGGTGTTCGGGGCCGTCGGCGGCCTGACCCTGGCGAACGTCCTCATCGCGACGCTGTGGACGTGAGGGACGCTCGTTCTGCCTGAGGACTTCCCGAGACATGAGGGACGCCCCTGTACGTGAGGGACTTCCCTGTGCGTGAGGGACTTCCGTGTACGGGAGGAACTTCCCTGTGCGTGAGGGACTTCCGTGTACGGGAGGGGTCCTGAGGTCGCGGGGGTCCCCGGCGGACGGGAGTGATCCCGCCGGGCAGGCGGCGGAACGCGGGCGCTCCGGGGCGTTTCCACCGGACCGCGGGAGGCGTCCCCACCGGACCCGCGGCGCGCGGACCGCCCGGACCTGAGCGATCCCGGAGCCTCCGTCCGGAGGGAGCAGCCCGGGTCCCCCCCGGCGGCACCTCAGGACCCCCTCCGACACGTTGCACGCACGCCGCGACGTCCGCTCTCGGAGGCCCCCCGCGGCGTGACTGCGGCGGTGCCGGGCCTCCGGCGCGTCACCGCTACGCGGGGCGGACGTGGCGTTCTGCCGGTTGGGCAGGGCGTTGAGGGGCGCGCCACCGCTACGCGGGGCGGACGCTCCCGTGAACCGGTATGTAGTAGATCGACTCCTCGCGGACGTTGGCGCCCGGCTCGGGGGCGTGGATCATCATGCCCTCGCCTGCGTAGATCCCGACATGGCTGATGTCTTCGTAGAAGAAGACCAGGTCACCGGGGAGCAGCTCGGCCGTGGCCACGCTCTGCCCGGACTGCACCTGGTCCCAGGTGGTGCGGGGCAGGTCGACGCCCGCCGCGCGCCAGGCGGCCTGGGTGAGCCCCGAGCCGTCGTACGAGCTCGGGCCGGTCGCGCCCCGGACGTACGGCTTCCCGATCTGGGCGCGCGCGAAGGACAGCACCCGCTCGGCCTTGGCGGCGTAGGTGCCGCCGGCCGTTCCGGAACCCGTGCCCCCACCCGCCCCGGCGGCGTCCGCGTTCCTGCCCGCCGCTTCCCGCGCCTGCCCCCCACGCTCCCGGAGCTGCCGCCCGGCCTCGGCCTCCGTCCCGGCCATCGCCTCGGCCTCCGCCCTGGCCTCCGCCCTGGCCTCCGCCTTCCGGCGGGCCTGCTGCTCCTTCTGGCGCTCGAGGTCGGCGAGCCGTGCCCGCTCCTCGGCGGTCAGTTGCGACAGCAGCTCCTTCGCCTGGGCGAGCTTCCTCTGGACGGCCTGCTTCCTGGCGCGCAGCGACTCCTGCGGGTCCGTGGCGTCCGTGGCGTCCGCGTGTGCATCGAGGCCCCCGGTGGCCCGGGAGCGCTGCCCGGCCGACTCGGCCCGCTGGGTCTCGTACGCGGTGACGGCGCTGCGCTGCTGCCCGGTCAGCCGGTCCCTCTGCTCCGTCGGGCGCCACTGGTCCGTCTGGTCCGTCTGGTCCGCCAGGCCGCCCGTCTGGTGTGTCAGGCCCGCCAGGTCCGTTTGGTGCGTCTGGTGCGTCTGGTCGGCGTGGGGCCGCGGGCCGTCGGCGAGGAGCAGCGCGGCGGTCCGGGCGGCGTCGCCGGTGGGGTATCGGGCCGGTGTGTGGCCGCCGAGGGCGCGCCGCGACTCGCCGGATTCCTCCGTGCGCTGGGCGGCCCCGTCGAGGGCCCGGGCCGCCGTGCGGCGCCGCTGCTCGGTGGGCTCCTTCGCCCTGTTGTACTCCCGGGTCGACGAACCCGCCTGCCGGTAGAGGTCGTCGATCTTCTTCTGGACTTCCTCGACGGTGGGCTTCGGTCCGGCGGTCGCGTTCTGGGCCGAGAGGAGCGAGACCCCCGCGATGGCGGCCGTCGTGAACCCGACGGCAGGTGTGTTCGTACGTGTGCGGCTGCGCGGCTTGCGGTGCGACGCCAAGGCCGGCATCTCCTTCCGTGCGACGCCTACCGGGTTAGCTGTCGGGTTCGGACGGAACGGAAGGCTGCCCTACGGGCCGGGTGAAGACCGGCCCGATTCACCCCGGTTGTGCTTCGTGAGTGGGTCCCCGGTTCCGAACTCCCCTGCGAGGGGCACGGATTCGGCGCGGCTGCCCGGCTGGCGTGGTTCGCCGAAGGGGGTACGGGCTGCCTGGGCGAGCACGCTAGCCAAAGTGTGGTGCTGCTGTGAAGGAG
This sequence comes from Streptomyces tirandamycinicus, assembly GCF_003097515.1. NCBI lineage: Bacteria > Bacillati > Actinomycetota > Actinomycetes > Kitasatosporales > Streptomycetaceae > Streptomyces > Streptomyces tirandamycinicus. The sequence continues at coordinate 4,137,478 of NZ_CP029188.1, forward strand.
AGTGGCCGATATGCCCGATACATTTCCGTGACCTTGGCGCTGTGTGTCCGTCTCATGACCGGAGGTGTCCGGTAGTGATTCCCCTGAAGGCGGCGGCGGACTGTCGGTGGGGCCGCCTAGACTCGGAGAGCGATGAGCAGCCTCTTTGACGACAGTTTCCTGGCGGACCTCCGGCGGACCCCGGCCCCCGATGAGCCCCCGCCGCCGGAGGACCACGAGCACCTTCCCGCGGAGGAGGTCCCGCACGACCTCTTCGAGGGCAGGTTCGACGCGCCTCCGCCCGGTGACGCCTACTACCGGGACGGCGCCCCGCGCCCCGTCATCGACCCGGCCGCCCTGCTGAGCGGGCTCAACGAGCAGCAGCGTGCCGCCGTCGTCCACACGGGGTCGCCGCTGCTCATCGTCGCCGGCGCCGGCTCCGGCAAGACCCGGGTGCTGACCCACCGGATCGCCCACCTGCTGGCGACCCGCGAGGTCCACCCCGGCCAGATACTGGCGATCACGTTCACCAACAAGGCCGCGGGCGAGATGAAGGAGCGCGTCGAGCAGCTCGTCGGCCCGCGCGCCCGCGCCATGTGGGTCTCCACGTTCCACAGCGCCTGTGTCCGCATACTGCGCCGGGAGAGCAAGAAGCTCGGCTTCACGTCGTCCTTCTCGATCTACGACGCCGCCGACTCCAAGCGGCTGATGGCACTGGTCTGCCGTGACCTGGACCTCGACCCGAAGCGCTACCCGCCGAAGGCGTTCAGCGCCAAGATCTCGAACCTGAAGAACGAGCTGATCGACGAGGAGGCCTTCGCCGCCGAGGCGGGGGGCGCCCAGGCCGAGGGCTCCGGGGGAGGTTTCGAGAAGACCCTGGCCGAGGCGTACCGCATGTACCAGGCCCGGCTGCGCGAGGCCAACGCGCTGGACTTCGACGACATCATCATGACCACGGTCCATCTGCTGCAGGCGTTCCCGGACGTCGCCGAGCACTACCGGCGCCGGTTCCGCCACGTCCTGGTCGACGAGTACCAGGACACCAACCACGCCCAGTACACGCTCGTGCGCGAGCTGGTCGGCACGGGGTACGACGACCTCGACCCCGCCGAGCTGTGCGTGGTGGGCGACGCCGACCAGTCGATCTACGCCTTCCGCGGCGCCACCATCCGCAACATCCTCCAGTTCGAGGAGGACTACCCGGATGCGACCACGATCCTGCTCGAGCAGAACTACCGCTCGTCCCAGACGATCCTCTCCGCGGCCAACGCCGTGATCGAGCGCAACGAGAGCCGCCGTCCCAAGAACCTGTGGACGAACGCCGGCGCCGGAGCGCGGATCACCGGCTATGTCGCGGACACCGAGCACGACGAGGCCCAGTTCGTCGCCGACGAGATCGACCGGCTGACGGACGCGGGCGAGGCCAAGGCCGGCGATGTGGCGGTCTTCTACCGGACCAACGCGCAGTCCCGTGTCTTCGAGGAGATCTTCATCCGCGTCGGCCTGCCCTACAAGGTCGTCGGCGGTGTGCGCTTCTACGAGCGCAAGGAGGTCCGGGACGTCCTGGCGTACCTGCGGGTCCTCGCCAACCCCGAGGACAACGTCCCGCTGCGGCGCATCCTGAACGTGCCGAAGCGCGGCATCGGCGAGCGCGCCGAGGCGATGATCGACGCCCTCGCCCTGCGCGAGAGGATCACCTTCCCGCAGGCACTGCGCCGCGTCGACGAGGCGTACGGGATGGCCGCCCGCTCCGCCAACGCCGTGAAGCGCTTCAACACGCTCATGGAGGAGCTGCGCACGGTCGTCGACTCGGGCGCCGGTCCCGCGGTGGTGCTGGAAGCCGTGCTGGAGCGGACCGGCTATCTCGCCGAACTGCAGGCGTCCACCGACCCCCAGGACGAGACCCGTATCGAGAACCTCCAGGAACTCGCGGCGGTGGCCCTGGAGTTCGAGCAGGAGCGCGGTGCCGAGGAGGGTTCGGGCACGCTGGCCGAGTTCCTGGAGCAGGTCGCCCTCGTCGCCGACTCCGACCAGATCCCCGACGAGGACGAGGAGGGCAGCGGCGTCATCACGCTGATGACGCTGCACACCGCGAAGGGCCTGGAGTTCCCCGTCGTGTTCCTCACCGGCATGGAGGACGGCGTCTTCCCGCACATGCGGGCGCTCGGCCAGACCAAGGAACTGGAGGAGGAGCGCCGCCTGGCGTACGTGGGGATCACCCGCGCCCGCGAGCGCCTCTACCTGACGCGTTCCTCGATGCGCAGCGCCTGGGGCCAGCCCGCCTACAACCCGCCCTCGCGCTTCCTGGAGGAGATTCCGGACGCGCACCTGGAGTGGAAGCGGACGGGGCGGATGGCGGCGCCCGCCGGTCCGGCGTCCGGCGTCGCCTCGGCGCTGTCGTCGTCCCGGTCCCGCTCCGGCCCCTCGGGCTTCGCGACCCGGCGGACGACGGACAAGCCGGTGATCGCCCTGGCCGTCGGGGACCGGGTCACCCACGACCAGTTCGGGCTGGGGACGGTGATGGCGGTGACGGGCTCGGGTGGCGACGCCCAGGCGACGATCGACTTCGGCGACGCCAAGCCGAAGCGGCTGCTGCTGCGGTACGCGCCGGTGGAGAAGCTCTGACGGCGTGGAGACCGGGGGCCGGGCCCCTTCGCGGGGCCCGGGTGCGTGCATGAGGTAGGTGCCGGGCGGTCCGGTCAGGCTGAGGTGCGTGCCGGGAGGCGCGTGTGTGAGGTACGGCCGAGCGGGCAGACGGAAACGCGGGCGTGAGGTACGGCCGGGCGGAGGCGGAAGCCCCTGTGTGACGCACGGCCGCGCGGGCAGACGGAAACGCGTGCGTGAGGCAAGTGCCGGGCGGTCCCGGCAGGGGGAGGTGCGTGGTTGCCGTTGCCGGTGCGATCAGGTCGGGCTGAGGCCGTGACTGCGCAGCCACGCCAGCGGGTCGATCGCCGAGCCGCCGCCGGGCCGTACCTCGAAGTGCAGATGCGGGCCGGTGGAGTTGCCCGAGTTGCCGGAATAGGCGATCACCTCACCGGCCTTGACCTTGCCGGAACGGATCTTGGTGCTGCTCAGATGGCAGTACCAGGTCTCCGTGCCGTCGGCGGCGGTGACGATGGCCATGTTGCCGTAGGCGCTGTTCCACTGCGTCCGCACGGTGCCGTCGGTCGCGGCCATCACCGGTGTCCCGTACGACACCGGGAAGTCGATTCCGGTGTGCATGGACATCCAGTTGACCCCGGCCTGACCGTAGTAGGCGCTGAGGCCGTGCTGGGCGACGGGAAGGGCGAACTTCGGCCGCAGCCGCTCGCGCAGGGCGGCTTCCTCCTCGCGCTTCTTGCGCTCCGCCTCCTGGCGCGCCTTGAGGTCGATGCGCTCCTGGGTGCGGCTCGCGCGGTCGCCGAAGTCGCGGGCGTCGGCGCTGAGCGCGGCGAGCTGGGTGTCGAGTGCGTTGTTCGCGACGACGGGCTTCACGGACGACTGATCGGCGGCCGTGACGGCGGTGTTGCCGTCCTGCGGCTGATCGCCGTCGGTGAGCCCGCCGACCGAGGCGGCCGCGACACCGGCGACTCCCATCACGCAGACGGACGGCACGGCGACGGTGAGGAGCGCGGAGCGCTTGGCAGGGGTGCGGCGGCGGCCGCGGGCGCCGCCCGCCCTGCGCACGGGTCGGGCCGGGTCGGCGGCGAGGGTGACGGCGGGGGCCGTGACGGTGGCGGCGCCGGCGATCAGCTCCGCCTCGGAGCCGTGTCCGGAGGGCTGCTCCTCGTCGTACGCGTCCACCGGCGGCCGTTCCGGCTCGTACTCGGTGTACTCCGCGTACTCTCCGGCGGTCCCGGTCCCGGTCCCGGTCCCGGTATCGGTCGCGACTCCGGTATCGGCCCAGGTCCCTGCCTCGAGGCCGGCTTCGGTCTCCCAGCCGGTCCCGGTGCCGGGCTGCGTCTCCGGGGAGGCGCCGAACTCGGTCGCGGGGGAGAACTGTTCGGGGATGAAGGCCCCGGTGTGGTCGTGCGGCTCCTCGGGTACCGCGTACCCGGCGTGCTCGGATCCCGGAGTCTGCCCGGTGTGGTCGTCGTAAGCAGGCTGGACGGCGGTGGCGTCGGCGCCCGCCGAGTTCCACGCGGTGGCGTCGTAGGCGCCGGTCTCGTACGAGGTCGCCGTGGCGTGGCCGGTCGTGGTCCACTGGCCGCCGGTGTCGTAGGCCTGCGCCGTGGACTCGAACTGCCCCGCCGTGAACTGCCCCGCCTCGTTCCAGGCGTTGGCGTCCCACTGGCCGGTGGCGTCGTACTGCGCGGCGTCGTACTGCCCGCCGTCGAAATGCGTTGCGCCGTACTGCTGCCCGTACGCATGCTGGGGGTTGCCGTAGGCGTCGTAGCCCGTCGGGGAGCCGGTGGACCACTGCTCCGCGCCGTACTGGCCGCCATAGGGGAGATGGCCGTCCTGGTGACCGCCGGGCATCGTGCCGAAGAGCGGGTCGGTGTCGAAGCTGCCGGTGGCGTACGCGTCGTACCCGGCGTGGGGGTGCTGGTCGTTCACCAACTTCTCTCTCGCCTCGACAGCAGGACCACATCCGGGGGCGCCCTGCGCGGGGTCCCCGGAGGCAACGCAGTGGCGCGACTGTACCCGGCGGTATGCGACGCCGACAATCTTCGGAAGGTTTTGAGGCAACGGGAAACGGGCATTCGGCGGTGTTTCGGCGGACTGCGGACGGAGCTTTGGCCTTACGTTCGACTGCTGTTCGACTTCATGCCGCCGATACGGCACCGGGTGACTCGGCCTCCGCGCCGGACATCTCGAGTGCCTCGCGGATGCCTGCCGCGACCGCCGGATGGACCGGAAGGGCCAGATGCCCGATGCCGCTCACGCGGACGTTCCGCACCATCAGATCGGGATGCTCCAGCCGCGCGGTCTCCAGCGGCACCATGATCTGGTCCAGATCGCTCCAGAAGCTGACGAACCGGGTGCGGCAGCCCGGTGCGGGCAGTCCCAGCTCCTCGATCACGGCGGAGCCCGGACGCATCTGGCGCACGATGGGGTGTGCGCTGGCGAGCGGGGCGACTCTGGTGCCCGTGTGGGGTGTGCCGAGCGTGACGAGCGTCCGCACGCGCCCGTCACCCCCGAGTCGCTGGACGTAGTACCGCGCGATCAGTCCGCCGAGGCTGTGTCCGACGATGTCGACGCGCGGCCGGCCGGTGCGGGCGCATATCTCCTCGACATGACGGCCCAGCAACTCTGCCGCGGCCCGGATGTCGCAGGTCAGCGGTGAGTAGTTGAGGGACTCCACAGGGCGGCCGTCCTGGCGGGCCAGGGACCGGCGCAACAGGACGAACACGGACCGGTTGTCCACGAAGCCGTGGAGCAGCACGGCCGGCGGATGCCGCGGTGACCGCGCCGGGAGGTAAGGCGGTGCCGCGGAGCCGTGCGTCTCCGCAAGGTCGGGCGTGTCCGGGAGGCCGTGGGCGGCGCCGGGGGAGTCAGGGGAGTCGGAGGAGCCGGAGGAGTCGGAGGAGCCGGGGGGTGCGGCACCGGCGGGGGTGGGCCGGGAGGCCCGACGCTCCGGAATCAGGCCCGACGGGTAAACGATCATGTGGGCGGCGAGAATGGCCAGTTCCAGCATCGTGGCGCGCAGCAGGGCGACCGGCAATCTCATCCGCAGTGGCGGCAGCAACCCCATGGCCGACCTCCCGACTGGCGCACGGGGGCGCGGCTCCGGCCCCCGTTGCCCTCATGGGGCTGCCCACGGTCACGACCGACGGGCCGCGCGGCGTGCGGCACGGTGATCACGGCGACCGCACAGCGGCTCCCTCGCGGCGTCCCGACCGCTGCCCGGGGCACTTCGGCGGGTACGGCGCGTAGCGAATATGTCCCACATGTGATTTCCCCCTCGCTCTCCACCGCGAAACGGCGGCTTGCGGGATGCTGTAGATCTGTGGATAACGTTCGTTCACCTCCCGGGTCCGTGTCGGCCCGGGACGCGGCACGGGATCCGTGCCACGGCGGCGCACCGCGCGTCGATCGGCACGCCTGGGCGCCAATGAGGGCACAGTGCCAATGGCGGCACCGTCGGTATGTGGAGGCAGTGATGGGTGTGACCGGTCCGATCCGCGTGGTGGTGGCCAAGCCGGGTCTCGACGGCCACGATCGCGGCGCGAAGGTGATCGCACGAGCCCTGCGGGACGCCGGTATGGAGGTCATCTACACCGGACTGCACCAGACCCCCGAGCAGATCGTCGACACCGCGATCCAGGAGGACGCCGACGCGATCGGCCTGTCCATCCTCTCCGGCGCGCACAACACCCTCTTCGCGAAGGTGATCGAGCTGCTGAAGGAGCGCGACGCGGAGGACATCAAGGTCTTCGGCGGCGGGATCATCCCCGAGGCGGACATTCCGCCGCTGAAGGAGCAGGGCGTCGCGGAGATCTTCACCCCGGGTGCGACGACGGCGTCGATCGTCGACTGGGTCAACGCGAACGTCCGCCAGCCGGCGTAGGGTCCGGCCGGTGCATGGCGGCCGGTGCATGGCGGCCGGTGCATGGCGGCCGGTGCATGGCGGCCGGTGCATGGCGGCCGGTGCATGGCGGCCGGTGCATGGCGGCCGGTGCATGGCGGCCGGTGCATGGCGGCCGGTGCAGGGCGGTCGGCGCAGGTCCGGGCAGGGTTCGGCGCCGGTGCTGCGGTCGCCCGGTGCCACGGTCGCCCGGCGGGTACGCGGTGGACGCTTGGCGCCTCGGTGCGGGCGGGTCCGATCATGCGGCACGGGAACACCCCGGCCGGGAGGGCGGCGCCGGGTGTCGTGCGGAGCGCCCGCTCCCCCTGGCGCACGGGCGCCCGCTCCACTCGGGGCGGGAACGCCCGCGTCCCGGCCGGGCAGGCCGAGGGCCGTGGCCCCCGGCGTCCGGCGCCGCGTGCGGCGCGCCCGCGGTTACGCCGACAGCTCGGCGTGCATCGCGGCGCGCAGCCGGAGCGTCGCGACCAGTCGCCGGAAGGCCTCGGACCAGTAGCCGCCCGCTCCCGGTGACGCCCCTTCGGGCTCGTCGGGGGTGGCGGTGAGGGGCTCGAGACGGCTCGCCTCAGCGGGGTCGAGGCAGCGCTCCGCGAGACCCATCACCCCGCTGAAGCTCCACGGATAGCTCCCCGCGTCCCGGGCGATGTCGAGCGCGTCGACCACCGCACGGCCGAGCGGCTCCGCCCATGGCACCGGGCAGACGCCGAGCAGCTGGAACGCCTCGGACAGGCCGTGCGCGGAGATGAACCCGGCGACCCATGCGGCCCGTTCCTCCGCCGGGAGCGTCGCGAGCAGCTGCGCCCGCTCGGCGAGCGAGGACGTACCGGGGCCCGTCGCGGGCGGCTGGGAGGGTATCCCCAGCAGCGCGCGGGCCCAGTCCGCGTCGTGCTGGCGCACCGCCGCGCGGCACCAGGCCGCGTGCAGCTCGTCGCCCCAGTCGTCGGCGACCGGCAGGGCGACGATCTCCTGCGGCGTCCGGCCGCCCAGTCGCTCCGGCCAGGTGGCGAGCGGGGCCGCCTCCACCAGCTGGCCGAGCCACCAGGCCCGTTCGCCGCGCCCGGAGGGGGCTGCCGGGACGACCCCGTCCCGCTCCATCCCGCCGTCGCACTCGTGCGGCGCCTCGACGTCGATCGTCGGGACGGCCGCCGTGCGGTCCAGGCCCACGCACACCGCCGCGCGGGCCGCCATCCGCCCGGCGAGCGCGGACCCCGGCAGCGCGGACAGCAGTTCGGCCGCTGTCGCCCTGACGTTGCGGCTGCGGTCGGACAGGGCGTGATCGAGGAACGGCTCGTCCGCGTCGGACAGCCCCGTGCGCAGGGAGTCCAGGAACATCAGCCGGTCCTCCGCACGTTCGGTCTGCCATGTCTCCGACAGCAGGGCCACCGCCGCTGCCGGGTCGTGCGCGCGTATCGACGCCAGCAGCGCGACCCGCTCCGCGAACAGGCCCTCCTCCCACAGCCGGCGAACCGCGTCCCCGTCCCCGGGCGCCGGCAGGGCCGTACCCCCCGCGGCGCCGCGGAGGGCGAACCGCCACTCGGCGTTGAGACCGGCCAGCCAGATCCCGCGCGGCCCGGCGAAGCGCAGCGCCAGGGGCCGCAGATCGGTGCGGGCGCGGGCGGCGTCCAGCAGCGCGGGCAGCTCCGAGGCCGGTGCGCGGTAGCCGTGCGCCGCCGCGGCGGCGAGCCACTGCGGCAGGAGCTCGGTGAGGTCTGGCGTGGTTCCCCGCCGCCCTCCGGAGCCCGCGGGCGCGGCCCGGTCGGCGAGCAGTGCGGCCAGCCGCCGCCGGGCGGGCTCGGGCAGCTCCCTCCGGTCGTCCCGCGGCGCGGGCTCCGGCCGGGGCCGGGCCGCCGCCGGCCGCAGCCCGGCTCGTCGCCGCACCGTGTGCACCGCCGCTGCGTCGAGCAGCGCCAGCGGTGCCTCGCGTCCCGGTGCCGGCGCACCGTCCGGCGGGGTGCGCCGGTCGGTGCCGAGCAGCGCCGAGGTGACGAGCTCGTCCCAGGACGTCGTACGGGTGGTGCGGGACATCGGGTCCTCCGGGTGCGTCCAGCCTGATCCTGTGGGGAGACCCCGGTCCCCGGGGGCCGGGAGTGTCGCGACCCGAGCCGGGCGGCGCCGAGCGCCGCCGCATCGCGTGGTGCCGTTCACGGCCGTGCGGCCGATGTGAGGGCGACCGTCTCGGGGCTGTCGCCGGACCAGGCCGCCAGCGGCGCGAAGCCGCGGTGGCCGCACTCGCCGAAGACCGTGACCGGGCCGCCGCCGGAGACGGCGACGAGTCTCCACAGACCGGGCCGGGACACCCCGGTGGGCGCGACGGGCAGCGCCGACGTCCCCCCGGCGTCGGCCAGTTGCCAGCCCTCGTCCGAGGGCACCGGCACCACGTCCTCGAGCGTGACCGGCCATGCGTCGAGCCACGGGTCGTCGCGCAGCGCCCTCCCGTACGCCGCGAGCGCCTCCTCCACGGAACCGCCCGGCGGCGGTGTTTTGATGGGCACCGGAGTGCCGAACCGCTCGCGCAGTTCCGCCCGCAGCTGCCCCGCGCCCCCGTAGGGCACGATCTCGGCGTCGACCGTCAGCCCGGCGGGCAGGGCGAGCCGCGGCGCCCGCCCGGCCGCGCCGTAGGACAGCAGCAGAGCCGTACGGCCCGTCTCCCGGCCGTGCAACCAGATCCGGCGGGTGGTCAGCCCGGCGTCCGCGGAGTCGTACTGCGCGAGGACCAGCCAGTCGTCCCGGATCGCGGGGCCCTGGGCCGGGGCCCGCAGGCCCACCCTGGTGCGCACGGTGGCGGCGAGTGACTCCGGCAGCCGGTCGATCTCCAGCCAGGCGCGGTCGAGCAGGTGCACCAGCGCGCACTCCTCCAGCAGCCGGGCCGGCCAGCCCCGGCCGGAACCGGGTACGGCACCCAACTCACGCACCCGCCCGGCCAGTCCGGGGGCCTGCGCGTCGACCATGCGCGCGGCCGTCTCCTCCCACAGCCCGTATCCGGGCTGCTCCGCGGAAGCCAGCCCGCCGCGCAGCAGATCCGCGAGCCGCCGTTCGAGCTCCCGCGCTCCGGCGGTGATCCGCGCCGCCCGGCGCTCCGCCCGCCGCCGGGCCGCCGCCGGATCCATCCACCGGTGGCATCCCGAGGAGACGAGTCGTATGAGGGTAGCGGTAGTGCAGACCCAATGGGTCGACGATCACGAGGAAGGCCTGCGCAACGCGTACCAGGCGATCGAGGACGTCTGCGGCGGCGGTGACATCGATCTGGTGTGCTTTCCCGAGTTCCTGCTCGGCCCGCCGTGGTACATGCCGGGGCAGGACGGTCTCAAGGGGCGGACCGACACGCCGATCCCCGGACCGGTCGTGGACGGCTTCCAGTCCCTGGCCCGCGAGCTCCGCACGCCGGTGCGGAGGCGGTCGCGGAGAGCAGGGCGGCGGCGAGGACCTCGCCGTCACCGGACTCGGTGACGCCGTTCTCGGGCGGCCCGCCGTGCGCCGCCGGCTCCCGCCGCCGGGCGGGCGCGCGCCGCCCGGCCAGCCACTCCTCGGCCCAGCCGGGCGCCTCGGCGTCCGGCACCGCCCCCTCGCCACCGGCCCAGAGCAGCAGCAGCCCCAGCGCGTGCTTGCACGGGACCCTGCGGCTCGGGCAACTGCACCGGTACGCCGGGCCGGACGGGTCGACGACCGTCCGGTACGGCCCGCCGCCGCTGCCCCTGCACAGGCCCCAGACGGCCCCGGCGCCGCTGCCGCCCGTCTCCGACCACGGGCCGGGCGTGCCCAGTCCGCTTCCCGCCGTGCGCGACGCCGCGTCGGGAGCCAGGGCAAGCACCTGCTCCGCCGTCCAGCGCACCCCCTGCTGATTCATGGCGACGACGCTACGGGCAGGTACTGACAATCCCTTCCGGCCTGCGGGGACGGGCCGTTGTCAGTGCCGTGGTGCACGGTGGGGAACGCATTCGGCCGACGATCTGGAGGGGGATCCATGACCGTGCCCGAAACCGGGGCCGACACCGGCACCGAAGCCCTGCGCCCGCACGCGGAGGACGCGTTCGCCCGCGAACTCCAGGCACTGGACCGGGCCGACGACCGGCCGCGCCCGGCCCGCTGGCGGCTCTCGCCGTGGGCCGTGGCCACCTATCTGCTCGGCGGCGCACTGCCCGACGGCACGGTGATCACCCCGAAGTACGTGGGCCCGCGCCGGCTCGTCGAGGTCGCCGTCTCGACGCTCGCCACCGACCGCGCGCTGCTGCTCCTCGGTGTGCCCGGCACGGCCAAGACCTGGGTCTCGGAGCATCTGGCCGCGGCGGTCAGCGGCGACTCCACCCTGCTGGTGCAGGGCACCGCGGGCACACCGGAGGAGGCGATCCGGTACGGGTGGAACTACGCGCGGCTGCTCGCCCACGGCCCCAGCCGCGACGCCCTGGTGCCCAGCCCGGTGATGCGGGCGATGTCCGGCGGCACGACCGCACGGATCGAGGAGCTCACCCGCATCCCGGCCGACGTGCAGGACTCGCTCATCACGATCCTGTCGGAGAAGACGCTCCCGATCCCGGAGCTGGGGCAGGAGGTCCAGGCGGTCCGCGGGTTCAACCTCATCGCCACCGCCAACGACCGCGACCGCGGCGTCAACGACCTGTCGAGCGCGCTGCGCCGCCGCTTCAACACCGTGGTACTGCCGCTGCCCGCGTCCGCCGAAGCGGAGGTCGACATCGTGTCCCGGCGCGTGGGCCAGCTGGGGCGCTCGCTGGACCTGCCGGCGGCGCCCGAGGGCATCGACGAGATCCGCCGGGTCGTCACGGTCTTCCGCGAACTGCGGGACGGCGTCACCTCGGACGGGCGGACCAGGATCAAGTCGCCGTCGGGGACGCTCTCCACCGCGGAGGCGATCTCCGTCGTCACCAACGGGCTCGCGCTCGCCGCGCACTTCGGCGACGGAGTGCTGCGGTCCGGCGACGTGGCGGCGGGCATCCACGGTGCCGTCGTGCGGGACCCGGCCGCGGACCGGGTGGTCTGGCAGGAGTACCTGGAGACGGTGGTCCGCGAGCGGGACGGCTGGAAGGACTTCTACCGGGCCTGCCGGGAGGTGAGCGCATGACGGCGCCGGCGGCGTCCCCGCCCCGGGTGCCCGGGGGCGCGGGGCACCCGGACCGGGCGTGGCCCTGCGACGGGCCCCTGGTGCTCGGGGTGCGGCACCACGGGCCGGGCTCGGCCAGGGCCGTGCTGGCCGCGCTGGACGCGGCGGAGCCGGGGGCCGTGCTGATCGAAGGCCCCCCGGAGGCGAACGCGCTGCTGCCGCTCGCCGCCGACGCGGCCATGGTGCCGCCCGTCGCCCTGCTGGCCCATGCCGTGGACGACCCGGGGCGGGCCGCCTTCTGGCCGTTCGCCCGGTTCTCCCCGGAGTGGGTGGCGATGCGCTGGGCGCTGGCCCGCGACGCGGCGGTGCGGTTCATCGACCTGCCCGCCGCGCACTCCCTGGCCGCCGACCCCTCGTGGGGCGACGAGGAGGACGCCGTCCCCGGTGGCGAGCCGGTGCCGCGTGCCGACCCGATCGGCGCGCTCGCCGAAGCCGCCGGGTACGACGACCCGGAGCGCTGGTGGGAGGACGTCGTCGAGCACCGCGCCGGTGCGGACGCGACACGGCGTGCGGATCCGGAGGCGGCGGGGCGTACCGGTCGGGAGGCGGCGGGGCGTGCGGGTCCGGAGGCGGCGGACCGCGCGCTCGCGCCGTTCGCCGCCGTCGGCGAGGCGATGGCGGCCCTCCGCGAGCGGTACGGCCACCGAGGGCGTCGCCGCGACCTCGTCCGTGAGGCCCATATGCGGATCCAGCTGCGGGCGGCACGCAGGGAGTTCGGGGACGAGGTCGCGGTCGTCTGCGGCGCCTGGCACGGGCCGGCGCTGACGGCCCGGTCGACCGCCGCGGCGGATCGCGCCCTGCTGAAGGGCCTCCCGAGGGTCAGGACCGAGGTGACCTGGGTGCCCTGGACCCACCGCAGGCTCGCCCGCCGCGGGGCTCCTCCCGGGCGAGGCCCGGCGGAAGGCGGGGGAGGATACGGGGCGGGCATCGAGGCACCGGGCTGGTACGCCCATCTGTTCGACGCGCCCGACCGGCCCGTGGAGCGCTGGATGACCAGGGCGGCCGGGCTGCTCAGGGACGAGGACCGGATGGTGTCCTCCGCCCATGTCATCGAGGCCGTCCGGCTGGCCCATACCCTCGCGGCCCTGCGCGACCGCCCGCTCCCCGGGCTCGGGGAGACGACCGACGCGATCCGGGCCGTGCTGTGCGACGGCTCCGAGGTGCCCCTCGCGCTGGTGCGGGACAGGCTGACCGTCGGGGACGTTCTCGGGAAGGTCCCGGACACCGCCCCCGCGGTGCCGCTGCAGCGCGATCTGGCCCGCCTCCAGCGCAGCCTGCGGCTCGGACCGGAGCCGTCCGAGCGGGAGTTGGAGCTCGACCTCCGCAAGGACAACGACGCCGCCCGCAGCCGGCTGCTGCACCGGCTCCGGCTCCTCGGCGTCGGCTGGGGGCGCCCGGCGGTGGGCCGCGGCTCGACCGGCACGTTCCGCGAGACCTGGCGGCTGCGCTGGGAGCCCGAGCTGTACGTCAGGGTCGCCGAGGCGGGCGTCTGGGGAACGACCGTGCTCTCCGCCGCCACCGCCAAGGCCGAGTCGGAGGCGCTGTCGGCCCCGGCCCTGGCCGATGTCACCTCCCTGGCCGAGCGGTGCCTGCTCGCCGAACTCCCCGGGGCCCTGCCGGTGGTGATGCGGGCGATCGCCGACCGGGCCGCGCTGGACGCGGACGTGGGCCGTCTCGCCGAGGCCCTGCCCGCGCTCGCCCGCTCGCTGCGCTACGGGGACGTGCGGGCGACGGACACCGCCACCCTCGGCGAGGTGGCCGCAGGACTCGCCGAGCGCATATGCGTCGGGCTGCCGCCCGCCTGCGCCGGGCTCGACGCCGACGCCGCGGCCCGGATGCGCGCCCGGCTCGACGGAGTCCACTCGGCGATCGGACTGCTCCCGCAGGCCGCGGAGTTGGGCGGACGCTGGGCGGACGTGCTGCGCGGAATCGTCCGGCGGGACAGCGTGCCCGGGCTGATACGGGGCCGTTCGGCCAGGCTGCTGCTGGACGGCGGACGTCTCGCCGGGGAGGAGGCGGCACGCCTGATGGGCCTCGCCCTCTCTCCCGGCACCCCGCCCGCGGACGCGGCGGCGTGGATCGAGGGCTTCCTCGGCGGCGCGTCGGGAGGCGGGATGCTCCTCGTCCACGACGAGCGCCTTCGCAGCCTCGTCGACGGCTGGCTGGCCTCGGTGCCGGCCGGCGCGTTCACGGACGTCCTCCCGCTGCTCCGCCGCACGTTCTCGGCGTACGAGGCCGGTGTGCGCCGCACCCTCGGCGAGCTCGCACGGAGGGGAAGCGCGGCCGCAGGGCCGGTGGGCGAGGGAGCCGGGGCACCCGGGTTCGGGTCCGGACTCGACGAGCGGCGGGCCGACGCGGTACTGCCCGTACTGCGGCTGATTCTGGAGGGGGAGCGGGTGTGACCGGGTCGGAGGCGACGGGCGGCTCGGCGGAAGCGGGGACGGCGCCCGACGAGCGGCTGAGGCGCTGGCGGCTGGTGCTCGGCGGCGGGCCGGGGGAGGGCACGGGCCGCGTCCTGACGGGCCCGGACGAGGCCATGGACGGGGCGCTGGCCTCACTCTACGGAAGCGGCGACGGCAAGGACGGGCGCGGCGGCGGGCGTTCGGCCGGGCTGGAGGGCTCCGCGCCCTCCGTCGCACGGTGGCTGGGCGACATCCGCACGTACTTCCCGAGTTCCGTCGTCCAGGTCATGCAGCGGGACGCCATCGACCGGCTCGGGCTGTCCGCGCTGCTGGGGGAACCCGAGATGCTGGAGGCCGTCGAGGCGGACGTCCAGCTCGTCGGCACGCTGCTGTCGCTCGGCGAGGCGATGCCGGAGACCACCAGGGAGACCGCCCGTGCGGTCGTCCGGAAAGTCGTCGAAGAGCTGGAGAAGCGGCTGGCGACCCGCACCCGCGCCACGCTCACGGGCGCGCTCGACCGCGGCGCGCGTGTCAGCCGGCCCCGGCACCGGGACATCGACTGGGACCGCACGATCCGGGCGAACCTGGGGAACTACCTGCCCGAGTACGCCACGGTGGTGCCCGAGCGGCTCATCGGCCACGGCCGCGCCTCCCGGTCCCTGCGGAAGGACGTCGTGCTGTGCGTCGACCAGTCCGGGTCGATGGCGGCATCCGTCGTCCACGCCTCGGTGTTCGGCGCGGTGCTCGCCTCGATGCGGGCGATCACGACCCGGCTCGTCGTCTTCGACACCGCGGTCGTCGATCTGACGGATCGCCTGGACGACCCCGTGGACGTCCTCTTCGGCGCCCGGCTCGGCGGCGGCACGGACATCGACCGTGCGCTCGCCTACTGCCAGTCCCAGATCACCCGGCCGGCCGACACCGTCGTCGTGCTGATCAGCGATCTCCACGAGGGCGGTGTGCGCGGCGGGATGCTGAAGCGGGTCGCGTCGATGAAGGCGTCGGGGGTGCAGTTCGTCGCCCTGCTGGCCCTCTCGGACGAGGGAGCGCCCGCGTACGACCGTGATCACGCGGCGGCGCTGGCGGCCCTGGGCGCGCCCGCGTTCGCGTGCACCCCCGACCTCTTCCCCGACGTCATGGCGGCCGCGATCGAGAAGCGGCCGCTTCCGGTTCCGGCGGTCATATGAGAGGCGGACACGAGGTCAGCACGCATACCGGACAGAGCGACTCATCAGTAACAAGGGACTTGCACAACCCCGGGAGACTCATGCGAGCATCGTCACCGTTGCCCCCGGAGGGCCATGTTCCGCAACTGGGAGGGCTCGCCCCATTTCGACTGTGACCGCTGCTCGGATCCCTGCCGCCGGACGCCCTGCGCGCCGTGCGGCCGGCCGGCATGCGGTGCGCGCCCTCAAGGCGTTGCTGTTCCTCGGTGGACTGGTGCTGCTGGGCTTCGCCCTCGGCGGCCAGGCGCACGCGGTGGAGCGGCCCGGGGAACCCTCGGCGGTGTCGCAGGCCGGCTCCGCCGGTCCGGTCCGCCAACTCCGTGGCGACGCGGCGCCGGTCGCCGCGGAAGCGGTCGACCGTACGGCGCGCCCGGCCGCCGACCGCGTGGTGCGGGAGGTGCGGCCGGTCGCCGAGCCTGTAGTGCCGGACGTGGCCGAGGACGTGGACGAGGTTCGGCCGGTCGCCGGGCTCGTGGAGCAGGACGTGGACGCGGTGCGCCGGGTCGCCGGGCCCGTGGTGCGGGAGGTGCGGCCGGTCGCCGGGCTCGTGGCGGAGCAGGCGGCCCGTCCGGTCTTCGGCGCCGCCTCCGTCACCGGCACGGTGACGCGGACGGTTACGCAGACAGTGACGCAGCCGGCCGGGAGGACGGTTGGAGAGGCGGCCGCCGAGGCGACGGAGTCCCTCGGCGGAGTCGCCGGCACGCTTTCCGCCGGGGTATCCGCGGGGCCGTGGCAGGCACCCGGCCAGGGCCGGCCGGGCGAGGACCTGCTCCCCGTCCCGGTACCGGTGCTGTCCGGAGGCGACGTCTGGGACGTGGCCCAGGGCCGCGTCCCGCCGGGGCTCCGGCCCGGAGATCCCCCCGCGGCGGAGGCCGTGCACGAGGAGGCGGCCGGCACCGACGAGGGCCGCTCGGGCCCGGTGAAGGTCGGGCAGTTCCGGCCCGCCCACGACACCCCGCCGCCTGCCGGGGCCGCCCACCACGGCCGCTCGCAGGTCCTGCGCGGGGGCGTCGGCGACCAGCCTCACCCGGGCCACCCCGGCCGCTCCCCGGCGGCGCCGTACGGCGCCGCCGTGCTGCAGACCGCCGGTGACAGCCACACCCCCCGCCCCGGCGACCAGCCCGCCGCGTGGTTCCAGGGCGCCCCGGTGCGCGCGCTTCCGCCCGGCTCGGGGCTGCCCGAGGCGGACTCCGGCGTATGCGACCGCCTGCGGGAGATTCCCGAGTTCCCCGGATAGGGCAGGCCTTCACCCCTGCCCGAGACCTGCCGCGCGGGGGCGGAACAGGTCTGCCCTATCCCTCGGAACTCGAAGGACTTTCCCGATCATGAACAAGAACATCCGCCGCTCCATAGCCGTCGCCGCGGGCGCAGCGGGCATGTGGGCCGTCGGCACCGCCGCCGCCGGCGCCGACGAACTGCCCTCCACCTCCCCTGCCCTGTCCACCGCCGACAAGGCCGCCGACTCCGTCGAGGACACGGCGGCCGGGGTCGCCGAGGCGCGGGTCACCACCGCCGCCACCGGCAAGGCGAAGGCCGCGGCTGCCGCCACCGCCGGAACCGCTGCCGCCACCGCCGGGCAGGCGGAGAGCACCGTACGGGAGGAGGCCCAGGCCCCGGTCGCCGCCACCGCGGAGCAGGCCCGTCAGCAGGCCCAGGGCGCGGTTGGCCACGCCCAGGGCGCGGTTGCCCACGCCGAGGGCGCGGTGGCCGACGCCGAGGCCGAGGTCGACTACCTCTTCGGCCCCCTGTCCTCCTTCGCTCCCGAGCTGGTGGACCGGGCCCCGGCCGCCGCTCAGGGGTACGCCGCCGACGCGGTCGCCCACGCCGCCCCGATCGCCGACGAGACGGCCCGGGACGTCCTGCCGCCCATCGCCCATCGTGCGATCGGCGGTGTGCTCCCGGTGGCCGGTCAGGCCGTCGGCGACGCCGGCCACCTCGCCCACGGTGTCGTCGGTGAGGTGACGCCGTTCGCGGGCGGTGTGGTCTCCGAGGTCCAGCCGTTCGCGGGCGGCGTGGCGGGCGGTGTCCAGCCCTTCGCGGACGGTGTCGTCGGTTCCGTGCAGCCGCTCGTCGAGACCGTCGTGGACCACGTCCAGCCGGTCGCCCACGGTGTCGGCGGCAGCGCCGGCGGCTTCGCGCACGGTGTCGTGGGCGAGGTGACGCCGTTCGCGGGTGGTGTGGTCTCCGAGGTCCAGCCGTTCGCACAGCAGGTGCACGGCACGGTTGCCGCCTCGCCGGCCGTCGGCAACGCCGTCGCCGGTGCGCAGGGCGCGGCCGACGCGATCACCCCGGGCTGGGTCGACTCCCTCGGCGGCTACTCGACCCAGGGCTTCTGAGCGGGCGAAGCACAGCGGTTGACCGGCGGGTCACGCGCACAGGCGGGCGGTCCCCATTGGGGTGGGGGCCGCCCGCCGTCGTGTGCGGAACCGGTCGTCCCGCACGGCCCCGTGCCCGGACGCGGCCGGGCCCTCACCCTCGTGTCGCGACGTGCCGCAGCCTCGCCCCCGGGTACGCACGCGGGCGCCTATCACGCCCCGAGTACGGACGTGACCGCAGCCTCGGCCCCAGGAACGGACGCGGTTGCTTTTCACGCCCCGCATACGGGCGCGGTCGCTTTCCACGCCCCCGTGTACGGACGCCGATGCGGTGGGCGCGGCCGCTCCCGGCGGGCCGGTCCGGCCGCGCTGACGCGGGTGTGCGGCGTCCACGAGCTCCCGATGCCGGACCGTGCCCGGCGCGTGGCCGCCCCGTAACCCCGGGTTCCCCGGTGCGCGCGATCTGTGACAGGTATCACCGCCCGGTTGTGATCCGCGATTTAGGGACCCACGTCCCACGGGGATAACCTGCGAGGCGGACATGCCGCGTGCCCGGACACCGTGTACGCCTCCCCAGTGACCGCGCAGTCACGTTGCCCTTCGCGGCACGCCCATGCAGACAACGAACCGCGGATCACTACTGCGACGATGAGAAGCAAAGGGACGGACGCGCGTGGACCTGTTCGAGTACCAGGCGAGGGACCTCTTCGCCAAGCACGGTGTACCGGTGCTGGCCGGTGAAGTCATCGACACGCCTGAGGCGGCGCGCGAGGCGACCGAGCGACTGGGCGGCCGTTCGGTCGTCAAGGCGCAGGTGAAGGTCGGCGGCCGCGGCAAGGCCGGCGGCGTCAAGCTGGCCGCCACGCCGGACGAGGCCGTCGCCCGCGCGACGGACATCCTCGGCATGGACATCAAGGGCCACACGGTCCACAAGGTGATGATCGCCGAGACGGCTCCCGAGATCGCCGAGGAGTACTACGTCTCCTACCTGCTCGACCGCGCCAACCGCACCTTCCTGGCCATGGCCTCGGTCGCGGGCGGCATGGACATCGAGGAGGTCGCCGCGACGACCCCCGAGAAGCTCGCCAAGATCCCCGTCGACGCCAACGACGGCGTCACCGCCGAGAAGGCCCGGGAGATCGTCGAGGCCGCGCAGTTCCCGGCCGACGTGGCCGAGCAGGTCGCCGAGATCCTGGTGACCCTGTGGAAGACCTTCGTCGCCGAGGACGCCCTCCTCGTCGAGGTCAACCCGCTCGCCAAGGTCGCCGACGGCCGCGTCATCGCGCTGGACGGCAAGGTGTCGCTGGACGCGAACGCCGAGTTCCGCCAGCCGGAGCACGAGGCGCTCGAGGACAAGGCGTCGGCCAACCCGCTCGAGGCCGCCGCCAAGGCCAAGGGCCTCAACTACGTCAAGCTCGACGGCGAGGTCGGCATCATCGGCAACGGCGCGGGCCTGGTCATGTCGACCCTCGACGTCGTCGCGTACGCCGGTGAGAAGCACAGCGGCGTCAAGCCCGCCAACTTCCTCGACATCGGCGGCGGTGCCTCCGCGGAGGTCATGGCCAACGGCCTGGAGATCATCCTCGGCGACCCGGACGTCAAGTCCGTCTTCGTCAACGTCTTCGGCGGCATCACCGCGTGCGACGCGGTCGCCAACGGCATCGTGCAGGCCCTGGAGCTCCTCGAGGCCAAGGGCGAGGCCGTGACGAAGCCGCTGGTCGTGCGCCTCGACGGCAACAACGCGGAGCTGGGTCGCCAGATCCTCGCGGACCGCAACCACCCGCTCGTCGAGCGGGTGGACACCATGGACGGCGCGGCCGACAAGGCCGCCGAGCTGGCTGCGAAGTAAGGGACGAGGGACACCACACCATGGCTATCTTCCTCACCAAGGAATCCAAGGTCATCGTCCAGGGCATGACCGGCTCCGAGGGCCAGAAGCACACCAGGCGCATGCTGGCCTCCGGCACGAACATCGTCGGTGGCGTGAACCCGCGCAAGGCGGGCACCACCGTCGACTTCGACGGGTCGGAGATCCCGGTCTTCGGATCGGTCAAGGAGGCCGTCGAGAAGACCGGCGCCGACGTCACCGTCATCTTCGTGCCGGAGAAGTTCACCAAGGACGCGGTCATCGAGGCGATCGACGCCGAGATCGGCCTCGCCGTCGTGATCACCGAGGGCGTCGCGGTCCACGACACCGCGCAGTTCTGGGCGTACGCCGGCGCCAAGGGCAACAAGACCCGCATCATCGGCCCGAACTGCCCGGGCCTCATCACCCCCGGCCAGTCCAACGCCGGCATCATCCCGGCCGACATCACCAAGCCCGGCCGCATCGGTCTCGTGTCCAAGTCCGGCACGCTGACCTACCAGATGATGTACGAGCTCCGCGACATCGGCTTCAGCTCCTGCGTCGGCATCGGCGGTGACCCGATCATCGGCACCACCCACATCGACGCCCTGGCGGCCTTCGAGGCCGACCCGGACACCGACCTGATCGTGATGATCGGCGAGATCGGCGGCGACGCCGAGGAGCGTGCGGCCGACTTCATCAAGGCCAACGTCACCAAGCCGGTGGTCGGTTACGTCGCGGGCTTCACCGCCCCCGAGGGCAAGACCATGGGCCACGCCGGCGCCATCGTCTCCGGCTCCTCCGGCACCGCCCAGGCCAAGAAGGAGGCCCTGGAGGCCGCGGGCGTGAAGGTCGGCAAGACCCCGACCGAGACCGCCAAGCTGGCGCGGGAGATCCTGCTCGGCTGATTCTTCCGGCTGATCATCCCCGCTGATCCCCCGGGCGCGGCCGCGACGGCCGCCCCTGCGGGAGGGCATGCGACTGGGCCCGCACCCCGGACTTCCGGGGTGCGGGCCCAGTCGCGTTCCGCCTCCTCGGGTGCGGTGCGCAGGGGTGCCCGGGGTGCCCTTGGTGCCCGAGGGCCCGGGAGCCCGGGAGCCCGGGGTCAGCGGGCCAGCGGGACGAGGCGCGCCGGACCCGCGCCGGGGTGGGAGTGGAGCTGGACGCGGAGGCGGTGGTCCTCCTTGGAGTACGGCTCCGGCCCGTACCTCGGCGGCACCCCGCCGACCTGCTCACCGGGCGCCTGCGGCGGCTCGTAGTGGTCCTCGGTGACGGCCATGGTCACGGCGGCGGCGCCCAGGATCAGCACCGTGAGTCCGATCGCGGCGCGCGTCCAGAGCTCGGCCCGGCGCTCGCTGCCGCCGCGCACGGAGTGGGCCGGGGAGAGCCGTGGCGTTGCCAGGTTCTCCACCAGATCGCTCAGCTCGTGCTGGAGTGCGTCGGGTTCGGCCAGCTCGGGGATCTGCTCGGCCACGGCGGCGCGGGCGTTCAGCAGCCGGTTCGCGGCGGCCGGTGTGCTCGCCTCCGTTTCGGCCGCCGTATCGGGGAGGTCGAGGCCCAGGCCGTCGTACAGCAGCAGGGTGCGGCGGTACGACGGCGGCAGCCCGAGCAGGGCTTCGCGGAGCGTACGCCCGCCGGGGTACGCGGCCGAGGCCGGGCGGGCGGACGCGACCGGGTCCGGGCGGCGGTGGACGCGGCGCAGGCGGTGCCAGGGCGACAGGGCGTACTCGTACGCCGCCGCCCGTGCCCAACCCGCGGGATCCCGGTCCACGGCGACCTCGGGCCAGCGCTGCCAGGCCAGGTGGAAGGCGCGCTCGACGGCCTCACGCGAGAGCGACTCCCGCCCGGTGAGCAGCAGGGTCTGGCGGGCGAGACCGGCGGCGGTCCGGGCGTACAACTCGTCGAACGCCTGCTCCGCGGTGAGCGCGGCCCCGTCCCGGGCGGGCGGCCGGGCGTCGCCCGACTCTCCGCGTTGCCTTCGGGGTTGCCCTCCGCGTCGCTCTCCGGCTTGCTCTTGGTGGTGGTCCTCGCGTCGGTCCCGGTCCCGGTGCCGGTCCTGGTGCCGCTCGTCGGCGCCTCGGGTGAGGGGCGTACCGGGGTACGGACGCGGGGGTTCCAGGGGAGGCGGTGGCGCGGGGCTCCCGGGCCGGCTCGTGCCCGCTTTCCGGTACCCGGCGGCGGTGCCGACGGCGACGGGGCCTCCGGCGGCAGCGGCCGCGGCGGTTGGGCCCCCGCTGGGGCCCCCGGCGGCGGGTTCCGGGGCCGGGCTCCTGTCAGCGGGGCTTCCGGAGGAGGGACCGCCGGTGGTACCTCGGGCCGCTCGGCCGGTGGCTGCGTTCCCGGTGCGTTCCGGCCGCCCGGCGCGCCCGCCTGCGCCGGGCCGGTGCTCCGGTGGGGACGGAAGGCTTCCGGACCGCCTCCCGCCCGGGTGCCCGGCTTCGCCCGCCTGCTCGCTCCGGTCGGTCCGCTCGGCCCCGCCCGCGTGTTCGGGCTCGTGCGGAGGAAGCCCGCCGCCGTCCTCGGCCTCCTCGGCCTCCTCGGCCTCCTCGGCCTCGGACTCCCGGGACGAGAGTTCGGCGTCGTAGGCGGCGAGCAGCTTCGCGTACGCTTCGCGCTTGCGGCCTCGAGGATCAGCGCGGCCGGTCTCCCAGGCCCTGACCGTCGCCCTGGTGACGCCCAGCGCCTCCGCCAGCTGGGCCTCGGACAGCGCCTTCGCCTCACGCAGCCTGCGGCGCTCCTTGGGCGAGGGCAGCGGAGGTGCGGCCGCTTCGGTGCTGTCCGCGGTGCTCTTCGTCATGAAGACCTCCCGGGGAGGGCGTACTGGGCCGAAAAGTACATAAGCGTATTTTTAGCGACACATCGAGCAAACTCCCGTTACGTGGATAAAGCGCGTGTCGTTGGCAGCATGGCCGCGTGACCCAGACGACCGATCGCGGCCCCGTGGCCGTGGCCGTGCAGGGCGGCAGTTCCGCGGCCGCGCTGGTGACGTCCCTGATGCGCGGGGCGATCGCCGCGGGCCTCGGACTCGGTGCACTCGCCGCGCTCGTGACGGTGATGTGGATCAGCTCCCCGTACCCGGACAGCGGACCCGAGGGTGCTCTCCACGCGGCCGCCGCCATGTGGCTGCTCGCCCACGGGACGGAGCTGATCAGAACCGAGACGCTGTCCGAGGTGCCCGCGCCCGTGGGGCTCGTGCCCCTGCTGCTCGCGGCGATGCCCGCCTTCCTGGTGTACCGGGCCGCGCGCGATGCCGTCGAGACGGCGGAGGGCTGGCGGCAGCCGTCCGCGAGCACCACGCTCATCGGTGTGAGCTGCGGCTACCTGCTTGTGGCGGCCGGTGCGGCGCTCTACTGCAGGGGCGGTGAACTCGCTGCGGACCCCCTCAGCGCGCTGCTGCACGTACCCGTGCTGGTGGTGCTCATGGCCGCGGCCGGGGTGTGGACGGCGTACGGGCGCCCGTTCGGTCCGCCGCCCGTGTGGGTTCCCGGGGCCGTGCGGATCGCCGTGGCGCGCTCATGGGTGATCGTGGCCTTCCGGGCCGCGGGGCTCGCGATCGCGGTGCTGGTCGGCGGTGGAGCGCTGCTTGTCGGCATCTCGCTGGTGGGGCACCTGGACGCGGCGCAGGACGCGTTCGTGCGGCTCGCGCACGACTGGCAGGGCAGGTTCGCGCTGCTGCTGCTCGTGCTGGCACTGATGCCGAACGCCGCGGTCTGGGCGGCCTCGTACGGACTGGGCCCGGGTTTCATCCTCGGCGCGGGCGCGACGGCGACGCCGCTGGGGCTCGCGGGGGCTCCCGCGCTGCCCCCCTTCCCGTTGCTCGCCGCGGTACCGCTGGACCGGACGGGGACGCCGTCGGGCCTCGCCGCGCTGGTGGTGCCGGTCGCGGCCGGACTGACGCTGGCCTGGTTCGCGGCTCCGCGGGCGGAGTCCGCGGAGCCGGGCCTGCGGGGTGCGGGGGCCCGCGATGCGGGCCTCCCGGCGACCGGGACGCCCGCCGGGACGCCTGCCGGGGCGGCGCCGGTGAGCCGAGGCGAGACCGTGCTCACCACGCTGCTGGCGGCGGTCGTGTGCGGGGTGCTCATGGCCGTCCTGGCGGCGGCGTCCGGCGGGGCGCTCGGCACGGGCGTCCTGGCCGCCTTCGGTCCGGTCTGGTGGCTCACCGGCCCGGCCGCGCTCCTCTGGTCGGCCGTGGTGGGGGTGCCCGTGGCCCTCGCGCTCCACGCCTGGCGCTTCCGCGACGCCGACCGCCGGCTGCGGGTCCCCCGCTGGGAGGCCATCAAGCAGGCGTCGGGCGGTCTGATGGCGGCGATCCCGTTTCCGTCCCCGGCCGCGCCGTCCTCGTCGGCGTCCCCGGCCTTTCCGGATTCGGCCGGTGGGTCGGCACCGGAGGCACCCGGCGGGGCGGGTTCGCTGCCCGGCGCCGGGCCGGGGGCGGGCATCACGCCCGGAGCCGATGCCTTCCCGTACGTCGCCGGTCCCGCCGACCCGGCCGACCCGGCCGACCCGGCCGACCCGGCCGGCTCGTACCGTCAGACCGTCCCGGCCCTCCCGACCGCCTCGGCGGTGTCCCCGGCCGGGACTTCCGTGCCGGACGCGCAGCCGCCTTCCTGGCTCGCCATGCCCGCCGGAGGCCCCGGAATCACCGGGGGTGCCTGGGACGAACTGCCGCCCGTCCTCGCGATGCCCGGCCGAGCACCGGTGGGGCCGGGGATGGCGGCTGCCGGGCCGGGCCCGGCGGCGAGGCCGTCCCCTGAGCACTCCGATCGCGCGCCGGAATCCGCGCCGGAATCCACGGCCGATAGGCCCGTGCCCATGCCGGAATCCACGGCCGGGATGCCCGTGCCCCCGCCGGATTCCCGGGCGGACAAGTCCGTGCCCGCCGTACCCGGCCCCGACGGGGCACCGGCGGCCGGTCAGCCGCCTGCATCCGGACCGTTCGGCCCGGTCGGCGGCAGTGGACTGGGCAGCTGGCCGGGTGTCTCCGGCAGGGGGGCGCAGGGGCCCGGCCGATCCGTACCCCCCGTCGAGCCGCGTCCCGAGGCGGCGTCCCCGGACGGCGACGCCGCCCCCTGATCGGACGCACAGGGTGACGGCCACCCGCACATCCCGTGCGGGCGGCCGTGTCACGCCGTCCGGACCGGTGGACGGGCAGGCCACGTGTCACGCAGTTCAAGCCGGAGGACCGGGGGACCCGCGAACCGGCGGACCCACGGGCCCGAGAACGGGCGAACCGGGCGCCGCGCGGTCGGTGGCGGTCAAGGAACCGGCGGACGGCCGCAGCGGGGCGGCCGTAGGAGCGGCAGACCGGAGGCCTGCGACCGGGCAGACCGGCGGCCCCGGCCCCGGGCGGTCGGCCGCGGCCCCGGCCCCGGCCGGGGTGCCCCCATCGCATGCGCCGTCGCGGCCGCCGCTCGGGCCGGGGCGGCTACTCCTTGACGCCGATGACCCCGCGCAGCGGCTCCGGCAGCAGGGTGTTGCAGGACATCTGGCCGGCCTTCGTCAGGGAGTCGGACACGCAGGTGTAGAAGTCGCGGTACACCAGCTGCATCGTGAACGTCATCGCCACGATCGTGAGCGCGACCACGGCCATCACCAGTCCGCTCACGGCGGCCGTCACCTGCGGCCTGCCTCCCGGCTGCCCCGGGGTCCCCGGCGACGGGGCGGCCGTGGGTGCCGTGCCTCCCTGTCCCGTACGGCGGGACTTGGCGCGCAGCGAGCTGCCGCCCCAGTAGATCGCCAGCGCCCCGAGGAGCAGGGCGATCTCGGGGAAGTCGAACAGGGCGAAGAAGAACGCCCACATGCCGCCGAGCAGCGCGTACCGGGCGCGGCGCTGGACCGGGTCCGTCGGGTCCCAGCGCAGGCCGGTGCCCTGGCCGGGGCCCTTGTCCGGGCCGCCCTGGCCGCCGCCGCTTCCGCCCTCGTTGCCCGGCCGGCCGCCGAAGCCGCCCGAGGAGCGGCCGGGCTGGCGGCTGCTCCACCGGCCGCCCCCGGGAGCACGCCCCTCCTCGCGCTCGCCGTCGTCACCCGGACCGTTCCGGTCCCGGCCCGGCGATGAGTCGTCCTCCGACCCGTGCCGCGGGTGCCACGGCCGGTCCGGCGAGCCCGCCGGCGGCGGTGCGAACGGATTGCTCTCGTCCTTGGGTGACTCCGCGGGCTCGGTGGACTGGCGTTCCCGCAGCAGCAGGGAGCCCCGCTCGGCGGAGAGCGGGAGGCGGAGTGCCGTGCGGCGGCGACGGTCCGGCATGGTGGTGAACGTCTTCCCCTCTGGTACCTCGGTACGCGGGTACTCCGTCTGGGGACGGGCCCTGCCCCCAGACGCTACCTCCCGGCCAGGCCCCCGTCCCGCGGGGGCCGCGCGGTGTGCCGGTATCGTTGCCGACGGTCGACGGCTTCGTAGAGTTCCCCCATCGCCGGACTCGTTTCATTCGTACGACCATACAAACAGGAACCGCAACGCGAAAAGAGTCCCCTGTGGCTGCCGCCCGCCTCGTCGTCCTGGTCTCCGGATCCGGCACCAATCTCCAGGCGCTGCTCGACGCCATCGGCGGTGATCCCGAAGGCTTCGGTGCCCGGATCGTCGCCGTGGGTGCGGACCGGGAGGGGATCGCCGGTCTGGAGCGTGCCCGGGCCGCCGGGATTCCCACCTTCGTGTGCAGGGTCAAGGACCACCCGACCCGCGAGGAGTGGGACCGCGCGCTGACCGGGGCGACGGCCGCGTACGAGCCCGACCTCGTCGTCTCGGCCGGCTTTATGAAGATCGTCGGCAAGGACTTCCTGGCCCGCTTCGGCGGCCGGTTCGTGAACACGCACCCCGCCCTGCTGCCCAGCTTTCCCGGTGCCCACGGAGTGCGTGACGCACTCGCCTACGGGGTGAAGGTCACCGGGTGCACCGTCCACTTCGTCGACGACGGCGTCGACACGGGCCCGATCATCGCCCAGGGCGTGGTCGAGGTCCGCAGCGAGGACGACGAATCCGCTCTGCACGAGCGCATCAAGGAAGTCGAGCGACAGTTGCTCGTCGAGGTCGTGGGGCGTCTGGCCCGCAACGGCTACCGCATTGAGGGACGAAAGGTTCATGTCGGTGAATAAGCCCATCCGTCGCGCGTTGATCAGTGTCTACGACAAGACGGGGCTGGAAGAGCTCGCCCGCGGGCTCCACGAGGCCGGCGTCGAGCTCGTCTCCACAGGTTCCACCGCGGGGAGGATCGCCGCGGCCGGTGTCCCGGTGACCGGGGTCGAGGAGCTGACCGGCTTCCCGGAGTGCCTGGACGGCCGCGTGAAGACGCTGCACCCGCGCGTGCACGCCGGGATCCTCGCCGACCTCCGCCTCGACGCGCACCGCGAGCAGCTCGCCGAGCTCGGAGTGGAGCCGTTCGACCTGGTGGTCGTGAACCTGTACCCGTTCCGGGAGACGGTGGCCTCGGGGGCGAGCCCCGACGAGTGCGTCGAGCAGATCGACATCGGTGGCCCGTCGATGGTCCGCGCCGCCGCCAAGAACCACCCCTCGGTGGCGGTCGTGACCAGCCCGGCGCGCTACGCCGACGTGCTCACCGCGGTCACCTCGGGCGGCTTCGACCTCGCCGCGCGCAAGCGCCTCGCCGCCGAGGCGTTCCAGCACACGGCCGCGTACGACGTCGCCGTGGCGTCCTGGTTCGCCTCCTCGTACGCCCCGGCCGACGCGGCATCCGGCAACGGCTCCGCCGCGGGCGCGTTCCCCGACTTCCTGGGCGCCGTCTACCACCGCTCGAACGTCCTGCGCTACGGCGAGAACCCGCACCAGGACGCCGCCCTGTACGTCACCGAGCAGGGTGGCGGGCTCGCTCAGGCCGAGCAACTGCACGGCAAGGAGATGTCGTTCAACAACTACACGGACACGGAGGCCGCCCGCCGTGCCGCGTACGACCACGACGAGCCGTGTGTGGCCATCATCAAGCACGCCAACCCGTGCGGTATCGCGGTCGGCGCCGACGTGGCCGAGGCGCACCGCAAGGCCCACGCCTGCGATCCGCTGTCGGCGTTCGGCGGGGTGATCGCGGTCAACCGCCCGGTGTCGGTGGCGATGGCCGAGCAGGTCGCCGAGATCTTCACCGAGGTCATCGTGGCCCCGGACTACGAGGACGGCGCCGTCGAGGTGCTGGCCCGCAAGAAGAACATCCGTGTGCTGCGCTGCCCCGACGCCCCGTCGGCTCCGGTGGAGGTCAAGCCGATCGACGGGGGAGCACTGCTCCAGGTCGCCGACCGCCTCCAGGCCGAGGGTGACGACCCGGCCGGCTGGACCCTCGCCACCGGTGAGCCGCTCTCCGCGGACGAGCTCGCCGAACTCGCCTTCGCCTGGCGGGCCTGCCGCGCCGTCAAGTCCAACGCGATCCTCCTCGCCAAGGGCGGTGCGAGCGTGGGCGTCGGCATGGGCCAGGTCAACCGGGTCGACTCCGCCAGGCTCGCCGTCGAGCGCGCGGGCCAGGACCGGGCGGCCGGGGCCTACGCCGCGTCCGACGCGTTCTTCCCGTTCCCCGACGGGCTGGAGATCCTGACCGCGGCGGGCGTCAAGGCAGTGGTCCAGCCCGGCGGTTCGGTCCGTGACGAGCAGGTCGTCGAGGCGGCGCGCAAGGCCGGCGTGACGATGTACTTCACGGGTACGCGGCACTTCTTCCACTGAGACCGGCCCGGGAACGCCCGGTCGGCCGGGGAACGCCCGGTCGGCCGGAGAACGCCGGACCGGGGCGCCCGTGTTCGCATCCGGGTGCGTGCGTGCGTGCGTGCGTGAGTGCGTGCCCGTGCCCGGGCTGATCGCGCCGGGCGGCATGTCGTAGCCCCCTCACGTCCCGCGGAGGGGGCTGCGGCCTCTGCCCGCGCCGGAGGCCGGACGGCAGGCACTGGGCGAGGGTTGCCTGCCGGTACGCGTGGGGCTCGCCGGGGACGTCGTCGTGCCGCGCGGGCCGGGTGCGCGAAAGGGAAAGGCCGTGACGCCCGCCTCGGGCGGGCGTCACGGCCTGCAGTCCGCGGCTGGTGAGTGAACGGGCCTCAGTACCGGGGGCGGTTGAACCACGCGGCGCCGTCGGCCTTGCCGACGAACACGGCGACGAGGATCGCGAGCACCGTGTGGGCGAGGCCGACGAGGACGAACGGGTAGATCCCGAGGATCGCGGTGATGATGCCGAAGACCAGGGCGGTGACCCGGATGCCGTTGCCGCCGCTGCCGAACTTGGCGCCGAGAACGATCGCGAACACGCCCCAGCCGAGTATCAGCAGCGTGATGAACCAGACTCCGCCGGCCGACCAGTCGGCGAGCTGCTGGAACTGGATGTCGTCCTGCAGCGCGGGGTCGCTCTTGGCCGCGCTGATGGCCACCGCGCTGAGAGCGGCGAAGACGGCGCCGAGCACCTGCAGGCCGCCGATGACGAAGAGCATCACGCGCGCGGCCTTCACGCCTCCCGGCATCTCCGTCATCGGTGCGCCGGGGTAGCCGCCCCCGTAGGGCTGGACGGGCGGGGCCTGGGGATAGCCGTAACCGGGCTGGGGCGGCTGCTGCTGGCCCTGCGGGTAGCCGTAGCCCGGCTGGCCCTGCTGCTGGCCGTACGGGTTGTTCGGGTCGCCGAAGCTCATGGCGGGGTTCCTCCGTCGGGGTTCTGCGGGGACGACGCGGGCCTGACCGGAGGAACGCCACAGGTAACCATGCGGTCTGCCCCCCGACACTGCCGCGACACTGCGCGGTTCATCGTGGTGTCGCCATCGACTTCTTGTCCAGTCGATATGCGAATGTGTTGTGCGAGTGCAACCTTGTGTACCGCTGGGCGAACCGTGTGGTGGCATGCCGGGAGGATCCCGGGGGTGGCCGGTGCGAACTGCGCCGCCGCGAAGCCCGCCGCAGCGAACTCCGCCGTTGCGACCGCACCGGTCTCACCGAGCCGGTCCTCACCGCACCGGTCTCACCGAGCCGCCGTCACCACACTGGTCCCCGCCGCGACCACCGCCACCGCCGCCACCGCCGCCGCCGACGCCACCACCGCCGCCGAGGCCGGTGTGCGGGCGGTGCCCGGCCGCTCGGAGCGAACCTGATTGGTACCGGGGCGGGGTCATCCGCGAGGATGGGGGCATGACCGCCCAGATTCTCGATGGCAAGGCCACCGCGGCCGAGATCAAGTCCGAACTGGCCGCCCGCGTGGCGGCGCTCAAGGCCAGGGGATTCAGGCCCGGCCTCGGGACCGTCCTGGTCGGCGACGACGTCGGCAGCCGGAAGTACGTGGCCGGCAAGCACCGGGACTGCGCGGAGGTGGGCATCGCCTCCCTCCAGCGTGAACTGCCCGAGACCGCTACGCAGGAGGAGATCGAGGCGGTCGTCCGGGAACTGAACGAGAACCCGGAGTGCACCGGTTACATCGTGCAGCTGCCGCTGCCGAAGGGCATCGACGAGAACCGGGTGCTGGAGCTGATCGACCCGGCGAAGGACGCGGACGGCCTGCACCCGACGAACCTGGGCCGTCTCGTGCTGAACGAGCCCGCACCGCTGCCGTGCACGCCGAACGGCGTGATCCGGCTGCTGCGCCGGTACGAGGTGGAGCTGAACGGCGCCCATGTCGTCGTGGTGGGCCGGGGCACCACCATCGGGCGCTCGCTGCCGCTGATGCTCACCCGCCGCTCCGAGAACTCCACGGTCACCCAGTGCCACACCGGCACGCGGGACCTCTCCTCGCATCTGCGCCAGGCCGACATCATCGTGGCCGCGGCGGGCTCGGCCCATCTGGTCCGCCCCGAGGACGTCAAGCCGGGCGCGGCCGTGCTGGACGTCGGCGTCAGCCGCGACGGCAACGGGAAGATCGTCGGCGACGTCCATCCGGACGTCGCGCAGGTCGCCGGCCGGCTCTCGCCGAACCCGGGCGGTGTGGGCCCGATGACCCGCGCCATGCTCCTCGTCAACGTCGT
Source organism: Streptomyces tirandamycinicus (assembly GCF_003097515.1). Classification (NCBI taxonomy): domain Bacteria; kingdom Bacillati; phylum Actinomycetota; class Actinomycetes; order Kitasatosporales; family Streptomycetaceae; genus Streptomyces; species Streptomyces tirandamycinicus. The sequence continues at coordinate 4,167,784 of NZ_CP029188.1, forward strand.
CGAGGCGGCCGAGCAGGCAGCCGCGGACTGAGATCCATGGACTCTTCCTCCCCCTCCCCCTCCTCCTCTCCCTCCCCCGGCGACCGCGCGGGCTCCGCTGCCGGCCGCCGGCCGGCCCGGGCGAACGGCGCGTCCTTCGGCCCGCCGGACACGCCGGGGGGCGCCCCGGGCACGCCCGGGACCGGCCCGGCGGTGAGCGGCGCCGACCGTACGGACGGGACGGCGCGCGCGAACGGCATCCGGCCCGAGGCGCCGGGCGAACCGGCAGGACGCAACGGCACCCGGTCCGAGGCGGGCGATCCCGTGGCGAGGAACGGCGCGGGCCCCGCCCGGCGTGAGGACGCGGGACCGGGCGGCTCCGACAGTGACGCGGACCGCGGCACCTCGAACGGCTCCGCGAACGCCGGGGACCGTACGGTGACGGCGGGCGGCGCGGTGGATGCCGCCGGCGACGCGGAGACGCCGAAGGGTTCCCAGCCCGGGCCCGCCGAGGAGCCGGCGGGCGCGCGCGAGCGGGCCGCCGGCAGGTCGCGGCGCCCGCCCACCGTCACCCGGGACACCGCGCGCCCCGAGGGCGGCGGGCGGGCCGCGCCCGGTGACGCGCCGGCTCCCGCGCGCCAGTGGCCGCTGCTGACGGTGCTCGGGCTCGCGGCGCTCGGTCTGCTGATCGTCGGTGCGGACCCGTTCGAGCAGGCGTTCAGGGTCGGCACGATGCTCGTCGGCGCCGCCCTGCTCACCGGCGCCGCGCTGCGCCGGGTGCTGCCGTCCGTGGGGATGCTGGCGGTGCGCTCGCGCTTCACCGACATGGTCACCTACGGGGTGCTCGGGACCGTCATCGTGCTGCTCGCCCTGATGGTCCAGCCGCGGCCGTGGCTGGAGATCCCGTTCCTCGAGGAAGCGGTCCGCTTCACCGTGCGGTAGAGCACCCGGGCGCACCGGCCGTCCCGTGCGTCCGGGCCGGCCGCGCGGCCGGAGCCGTTCGCGGCTTTTGTCGCGCACCGCGCGCACGGGTCCGCGCCCGCTGTCGCGCACCACGCAAACGCGCCCACACCCCGCTGTGGTGCCTCGGCCGCGGCCGGCGTGCGGCGCGCAGGGGCGACGGCGGCCGTCCCCTCCCCCGAGGAGGACGGACACCGCTGCCCGGTTCAGGGTCATGCACGCGCCAATCAGTCACAAGAGAATTTCGGGGCCTGTGGCACGGAAGTGACCGTTCCGCCATGGTGTGATCGCCGGGCAACGGATGCGAGACTGAGGCCGGCTTTCGGAACGGCGGCGCACATCGGGGTACGGCATCGTCCCGAATGCTCCCGTGCGCCCCGGCGCCAGGAACTGTCATCCTGGCTTCGCGCATCCCTCCGGGTAGTCCACACGACGCGGACCCCGAGGCGTGGCGGGGGGCACCACGGCGCGGGGCACATCAGGCACGTACTCGGGGGACAAGGGGGAGGCAATGCCTCGTTGGAAGGCGCTACCGGAAGAACTCGATCCGCAGGTGAGGGAGTTCGCGAGCCAGTTGCGCAGGCTCGTCGACCGCAGTGGGCTGAGCATCGCCGCGCTCTCGGACCGCACCGGCTACAGCAAGACGTCGTGGGAGCGCTTTCTGAACGGACGGCTGCTCGCACCCAAGGGCGCGATCGTCGCCCTGGCCGAGGTCACCGGGACCAATCCGGTCCACCTCACCACCATGTGGGAGCTCGCCGAGCGTGCCTGGAGCCGCGCCGAGATGCGCCACGACATGACGATGGAGGCCATCCGGATATCCCAGGCGCGCGCCGCTCTGGGCGAGTTCGGACCGAAGGGCCCGGGCGCCCCGTCCGGCCGCGGCGGCGGGCTGACCACCACCGCACCGGACGGGGAGGGCCCGCGCGACCGGCCCCGGGTGCCCGCCCAGCCCAGCAGCGGATCGGAACGGGCCGGGCACCGGCCGGGCTCCCCGTACCCCGGTGCCCCCGCCCCGTCCGGCGGTCCGGGACCAGGGCGCGGGCGGCGCAAGGCGACGGTGTTCGTGGCGGGGCTGGTCGGTGCGCTGCTGGTGATCGCGGCCGCGGTGCTGCTGACCGATCTCGGCGGCGCCGGTGACGAGCCGGGCAGCGACGTGGCCAGGCAGCCCTCCGCGGCGCCGGCGACCAGCGCGCCGGAGCTGCCCGCGGGGGTGAAGTGCGTCGGTGCCGACTGCACGGGCCAGGACCCCGAGAACATGGGGTGCGGCGGTCAGCTCGCCACGACCGCCTCCCGGGCGACCGTCGGCACCGCCCTCGTCGAAGTGCGCTACAGCAAGACGTGCGGGGCCGCGTGGGCGCGGATCACTCAGGCGACACCGGGCGACAAGGTGCGGATCAGCGCCGGTGGCGAGAGCGGCAGCGGGCTCGTCAACGCGGACAAGGACGCCTACACCCCGATGGTCGCCGTGGCCGCCGAGTCCGAGGCGAAGGCGTGCGCCACGCTGACGACGGGCGACGAGGGATGCACGACGGAGCAGTAGCGCGCTCCAGTGAGCCGCACCACAGGGATCCGGGGGTTCCGGGGGGCCCGGGTCGGATAGCCTGACCGCTGGATATCTCTTCACGTCGAGAGATCGATCACCGCGATCGGTGCCGACCACCGGCCCCGGCCACCGGTGCCGATCGGCGCGAACCGGTGCCGACCGGTGCCGATCGGTGCCGACCGGTGCCGATCGGCGCGGACCCGTGCCGGTCCGGCGGGGTGAGCGCCGATCGCGCGCATCGCGCCGAACGCGGCGGTGCCGATCACTACGGTGGAGATGTCCAGCACCAGGGGCAGGGACCCCCACCGCCAGCTGTCTTACGGAGATCGCCATGACCCGCACTCCCGTGAATGTCACCGTCACCGGCGCCGCCGGCCAGATCGGCTACGCGCTGCTCTTCCGCATCGCCTCGGGCCAACTGCTCGGCGCGGACGTGCCGGTCAGGCTGCGCCTCCTCGAGATCCCGCAGGGCCTGAAGGCCGCCGAGGGCACCGCCATGGAGCTCGACGACTGCGCCTTCCCGCTGCTCCGGGGCATCGACATCACCGACGACCCCAACATCGCCTTCGACGGTGCCAACGTGGCACTGCTCGTCGGCGCCCGCCCGCGCACCAAGGGCATGGAGCGCGGTGACCTGCTGGAGGCCAACGGCGGCATCTTCAAGCCGCAGGGCAAGGCCATCAACGACCACGCGGCGGACGACATCAAGGTCCTCGTCGTGGGCAACCCGGCCAACACCAACGCGCTCATCGCGCAGGCCGCCGCCCCGGACGTACCGGCGGAGCGCTTCACCGCGATGACCCGCCTCGACCACAACCGCGCGCTGTCGCAGCTGGCCGCCAAGACCGGTGTCCCGGTCTCCGAGATCAAGCGCCTCACCATCTGGGGCAACCACTCCGCGACGCAGTACCCGGACGTCTTCCACGCGGAGATCGCGGGCAAGAACGCCGCCGAGGTCATCGACGACCAGAGCTGGCTCGCGGACACCTTCATCCCGACCGTCGCCAAGCGCGGTGCCGCGATCATCGAGGCCCGCGGCGCCTCCTCGGCCGCGTCCGCCGCGAACGCGGCGATCGACCACATCCACACCTGGGTCAACGGCACCGCCGAGGGCGACTGGACCTCCATGGGCATCCCGTCGGACGGCTCCTACGGCGTCGCCGAGGGTCTGATCTCCTCCTTCCCGGTCACCTGCAAGGACGGCAAGTACGAGATCGTCCAGGGCCTGGACATCAACGAGTTCTCCCGCACCCGCATCGACGCGTCGGTGAAGGAGCTGGAGGAGGAGCGCGAGGCGGTTCGCGGCCTCGGCCTCATCTGACGGTCGGCAACGGCGAAACGCCGGTGGGACGCCGCACGAACGTGCGGCGTCCCACCGGCGTTTCCGGCGTTTCCCGCGGACGATGCGGCGCGGCCGGACCGACGCGTCGCGCCGGCGGGCACCCGCCCGCGGCCGGCCCGGGAGCGGCCCCGGCATACGACAGTCCCCGGTGATCGGGGCGATTTCCCACGCACCGGTCGTCGCCGGTCGCGCTGGTCCTCGCACTTCTCGCCGGGGGCCTAGCCAGAGCCGAGGGGGTCACGCCCTTCGGTAAGACGTCTCTTCCGACGGGGTGCGGCTCTCTGCGGTTTTCTGGTGTAAAGACCAGTTTCCTCCCGATATGACGGAAGTCAAGAGTGTGCGGCGGCGGCCTGGAGGCTCCCCGTGCAGCCCCTCGTGCAGCCCTTCGTGCACACCCTCGTGGAGGCCCCGCGAAGACCCGGCCCAAGCCCCCGTGAAGGCCCCGCGTGAAGACCCCGTGAGGCCCCGGCGTGACGCTCACGCGAGCCGGTCCGCTCACCGTCCGTGACGACTCGCACGCGACTTCCCTCGCTCCCCGCGGAGTGACACACGTTACTTCCGGCCACCCGTCGCGCATGCTTTCCGCTCTCCGGGGCAGGCGACCCGCTCGCCAGTCCTTGCTGGTGAGCGACATAACGGGAATGGAAGGCGAAACGCGACGTGTCGGCACAACTGACCATCCACGTGGCCGGGGAATGGCGCAAAGCCGTCTCCGGCGCCACGCGCGAGATCCTCGACCCCGCGGACGCCGCGCCCTTCGCCGTCGTGGCGGAAGGCGGGGCCGAGGACACCGACGCCGCGATCGCCGCCGCACGCGAGGCGTTCGACACGGGGGACTGGCCCCGCACACCGGTGGCCGAGCGGGCGGCGCTGCTGCGCCGCGTCGCCGGGCTGCTGGAGCGGGACCGCGAGGAACTCGGGCGCCTGGAGAGCCGCGACGCCGGAAAGACCGTGGAGGAGGGCCGCGTCGACGTCGACTGCGTCGCCGACGCCTTCCGCTACTTCGCCGATCTCGTCGTCAACGAGAACGGCCGCGTCGTGGACGCCGGCTCACCGGACATCCACAGCGTGATCGTGCACGAACCGGTGGGCGTGTGCGGTCTGATCACCCCGTGGAACTACCCGCTGCTGCAGGCGAGCTGGAAGATCGCGCCCGCCCTCGCGGCCGGGAACACCTTCGTCGTCAAGCCGAGCGAGATCACCCCGCTCAGCACCGTCGCGCTGATCCGCCTCCTGTCGGAGGCCGGACTGCCGGACGGCGTCGCCAACCTCGTCACCGGCCCCGGCGACCCGGTCGGGGCCCGCCTGGCGGAGCACCCCGACGTCGACCTCGTCTCCTTCACCGGCGGGCTGGCCAGCGGCACCAAGGTGATGCGGGCCGCCGCCGACAGCGTCAAGAAGGTCGCCCTGGAACTGGGCGGCAAGAACCCCAACGTGGTGTTCGCCGACGCCTGCACCGACGACGAGAGCTTCGACACCGCCGTCGACCAGGCGCTGAACGCCGCGTTCATCCACAGCGGCCAGGTCTGCTCCGCCGGCTCCCGCCTCATCGTCGAGGAGTCCCTCCGCGAGCGCTTCGTCGCCGAACTCGCCCGCCGTGCCGAGCTGATCCGGCTCGGCCCCGGCACGGACGACGGCGTCGAGTGCGGACCGCTCGTCTCCGCGCAGCAGCTGGCGAAGACCGAGGACTTCGTGGCCTCCGCGCTCGCCGAGGGCGCGGTGCTGCGCGCCGGCGGCAAGCGGCCCGACGGACCCGGCTACTTCTACCGGCCGACCGTCCTCGACCGGTGCGACCGCACCATGCGCGTGGTGCGCGAGGAGGTCTTCGGCCCGGTCCTCACCGTCGAGACCTTCCGTACCGAGGACGAGGCCGTCGCGCTCGCCAACGACACCGAGTACGGGCTCGCGGGCGGCGTCTGGAGCGGCGACCCCGGACGGGCCCGGCGGGTCGCGGCACGGCTGCGCCACGGCACCGTGTGGATCAACGACTTCCACCCGTACCTGCCTCAGGCGGAGTGGGGCGGCTTCGGCAAGTCCGGCATCGGCCGGGAGCTCGGCCCCGCCGGGCTCGCCGAGTACCGCGAGACCAAGCACATCTATCAGAACCTCGCCCCGCGCCCCGTGCGCTGGTTCGCGGGCTGATCACGGGGAGCAGGAGCAACCACCACCATGACCGAGCACGATTACGCGTACGACTACGTCGTCGTCGGGGGCGGCACCGCCGGATCGGTGATCGCCTCCCGCCTGACGGAGGACCCGGATGTCACCGTGGCCGTCATCGAGGGCGGCCCGAGCGACGTGGACCGCGAGGACGTCCTCACCCTGCGCCGCTGGATGGGCCTCCTCGGCGGGGAACTCGACTACGACTACCCCACCACCGAACAGCCGCGCGGCAACTCCCACATCCGGCACAGCCGCGCCAAGGTGCTCGGCGGCTGCTCCTCGCACAACACCCTCATCGCCTTCAAGCCGCTGCCGTCCGACTGGGACGAATGGGCCGAGGCGGGCGCCGACGGCTGGGACGCCGCCGCGATGGACCCGTACTTCGGCAGGCTGCTGAACAACGTTGTCCCGGTCGACGAGGCCGACCGCAACGCCATCGCCCGGGACTTCGTGGAAGCCGCCCAGGCGGCACTCGGCGTACCGCGCGTCGAGGGCTTCAACAGGAAGCCGTTCCACGAGGGCGTCGGCTTCTTCGACCTCGCGTACCACCCGGAGAACAACAAGCGCTCGTCGGCGTCGGTGGCCTACCTCCACCCGGTGATGGACGAACGGGCCAACCTCACCCTGCTGCTGGAGACCTGGGCGTACCGGCTGGAGCTGGACGGCACCCGGGCCCGCGGCGTGCACGTCCGCACCAAGGACGGCGAGGAGCGGCTGCTCCGGGCCCGCCGCGAGGTGGTCGTCTGCGCCGGGGCCGTGGACACCCCGCGGCTGCTGATGCACTCCGGCATCGGGCCCAAGGCGGATCTGGAGGCCCTCGGCATCCCCGTGGCCCACGATCTGCCGGGCGTCGGCGAGAACCTGCTCGACCACCCCGAGTCGGTGATCGTCTGGGAGACCCACGGGCCGATCCCGGAGAACTCGGCGATGGACTCGGACGCCGGTCTGTTCGTGCGCCGCGACGACGCCGAGCGCGGCCCCGACCTGATGTTCCACTTCTACCAGATCCCGTTCACCGACAATCCGGAGCGGCTGGGCTACGAACGGCCCGCGCACGGCGTGTCGATGACGCCCAACATCCCCAAGCCGCGCAGCCGCGGCCGCCTCTACCTGACCAGCGCGGACCCCGAGGTCAAGCCCGCACTGGACTTCCGCTACTTCACCGACGAGGACGACTACGACGGCCGGACCCTCGTCGACGGCATCCGGCTCGCCCGGCAGATCGCGCAGTCCGAACCGCTGGCCGGATGGCTGAAGCGGGAGGTCTGCCCGGGACCGGAGGTCACCGGCGACGAGGAGCTGAGCGAGTACGCGCGCAAGGTCGCCCACACCGTGTACCACCCGGCCGGAACCTGCCGCATGGGTTCCCCCGCCGACGAACTGGCCGTGGTCGACCCGGAACTGAGGATCAGGGGACTCGAAGGAATCCGGATCGCCGACGCGTCCGTCTTCCCGACCATGCCGGCCGTCAACCCGATGATCGGGGTGCTGATGGTCGGCGAGAAGTGTGCGGATCTACTCAAGCCGACGGGAGACGAGGCGCGATGAACGGCGACACCAAGGAGACGACCGGCGCCGGCACCAGGGCCGCCGCCCCGGCCGGCGACGAGGGCACCGGGCACCCGGAACCGCCCGTGTTCGCGGTGCGCGGCCTGTGGAAGGTGTTCGGCCCCAAGGCCGACCGGGTGCCCGCCTCGGCCGAGCTCGCCGCGCTGAGCCCCGCCGAGCTGCGCGAACGCACCGGCTGCACGGCCGCCGTGCGGGATGTCGGCTTCGACGTCCGCAGGGGCGAGGTCTTCGTGGTCATGGGGCTCTCCGGCTCCGGCAAGTCCACCCTGGTGCGCACGCTGACCCGGCTGATCGAACCCACCTCCGGCTCCATCGCCATCGACGGCGAGGACGTGCTCTCGATGGACAAGGCCCGGCTGCGCGAGCTGCGCCGGCACCGCGCCGCCATGGTCTTCCAGCACTTCGGTCTGCTGCCGCACCGCACCGTCCTCGACAACGTCGCCTACGGGCTGGAGATCCAGGGCGTGGGCCGGGCCGAGCGGCGCGCCAGGGCCGCCGAGGTCGTCGCCAAGGTCGGCCTCGGCGGCCTGGAGGACCGCCGCCCCGGCCAGCTCTCCGGCGGCCAGCAGCAGCGCGTCGGCCTCGCCCGCGCCCTCGCCGTCGACCCCGAGGTGCTGCTCTTCGACGAGCCGTTCAGCGCGCTCGACCCGCTGATCCGCCGCGACATGCAGGAGGAGGTGATCCGGCTGCACCGCGAGGAGGGCCGCACCATGGTCTTCATCACCCACGACCTGAACGAGGCGCTGCGCCTCGGCGACCGGATCGCCCTTATGCGGGACGGGCGCATCGTCCAGCTCGGCACTCCCGAGGAGATCGTCGGCTCGCCCGCCGACGACTACGTACGGGACTTCGTCCGCGACGTACCCCGCGAGCAGGTCATGACCGTCCGTACGGCCATGCGCCCCGCGGACGGCGCTACCGAGGCCGAGCACGGCCCCGCGGTCGCCCCCGGCGCGACGGTCTCCGAGGCGATCGAGGCGGTCGCCCGCTCCGGCGGCCCGGTCCGCGTCGTCGAGGGCGGACGCTGCCTGGGCGTGGTGGACCACGCCGCGCTGCTGGCGGTCGTGGCGGGTGTCCCCGCCCGGGAGGTGGCGGCATGAGAGAGACCCACACCACGGGGTGCCGCCCCGCGTGCGAACCGGCCGCCGGCACCGGCAGGTGGGGCCGATGAGCGCCACCGCCACCACCGTCTCCAAGCCCGGGACCGGCGCGGGCGAGGCCCGGACCCGGCCCTCCGGCGGCGGTCTGCGCGACGCCGTACGGCGCCGCCGCGGGCTGTTCGCGGGCGGCGGGGCGCTCGCCGCCCTCCTGGTGCTCGGCGCCGTCCTGCTCGGCGGCGGCACCTGGCCCGCCGGGCTGACCGCCGACATATCGGGGCCGCTCGACGCGGCCAACGAATGGATCGTCGACAACCGCGATTCCCACCCGCTCTTCCTGTACTTCCTGCTCCACCTCTCCAACACCGCCACGGACGCCGTCAACGCCGTCTACCAGGGCCTCGACGCCCTCGGCTGGCTCGGTGTCACGGCCGCCGCGGTGCTCGTCGCCTGGCGGGCCGCCGGCCTGGGCCGGCGCGGGCTGCGCGTCGCGCTGACCGCGCTCGGCGCGTTCGCCGTCTGCGGGCTGCTCGGGATGTGGGACGCCACGCTGCTCACCATCGCGCTGATGGTGGTGTCCGTCGCGGCCGCAGCCGTGCTCGGCACGCTGATCGGTCTCGCCGCGGGCCTCTCCGACCGGGTGGACCGGGCGCTGCGCCCGGTGCTCGACACCATGCAGGTCATGCCGGCCTTCGCGTACCTGCTGCCGTTCGTGCTGGTCTTCGGCACCGGGACGCCGGCCGCGCTGTTCTGCACCGTCATCTACGCCGCCCCGCCGATGGCCCGGCTCACCGCGCTCGGGCTGCGCGGCGCCGACCCGGCGGCGCTGGAGGCCGCGGTGTCGCTCGGCACGAACGGCCGGCAGCGCCTGTGGACCGCGCGGCTCCCGCTCGCCCGCAGGCAGATGCTGCTCGGACTCAACCAGACGATCATGATGGCGCTGTCCATGGTGGTCATCGCCGCGCTGGTCGGCGCGGGCGGTCTCGGCGAGGAGGTGTACTCCGCGCTGGCGACCACGGACGTCGGCAAGGCCTTCGCCGCCGGTCTCCCGATCGTGCTCATCGCGGTCTGGCTGGACCGTACGACGGCGGCCGCGGGCGACGGCACCGGCGCGTCCGCTCCCGCCGGGAGCTGGCTGCACGGCGGCCGGGCCTGGGCGCTGGTGGCGGCCGCGGTCGCCGCCGCGGCGGCCGTGCGCACCGCCGGCTGGCCCGACGCCTGGACGTACGACATCTCCACGCCGGTCAACCGGGCACAGGAGTGGATCACCGCGAACCTGACCTTCACCGAGGTCTGGGCGCGCGAGTTCACCGTGTGGCTCCTCAACCCGCTGCGGGACGCGCTGCTCTGGCTGCCCTGGTGGTCCGTCCTGCTGCTGGTCGCCGCCGCGGCCCGGCTCGTCGGCAACTGGCTCTCCGCCGTCACCGCGACCGTGGCGATGGCCGCGATCGGCGTGCTCGGCGTGTGGACCAAGTCCCTGAACACGCTCTCCCAGGTGCTCGCCGCGCTGGTGGTCACCCTGGTGCTCGGCTTCCTCGCGGGTGTGCTGTGCGCACGCGCCGGACGCCTCGAGCGATGGGTGCGGCCGCTGCTGGACGCCATGCAGACGATGCCGCAGTTCGTGTACCTCATCCCGGTCGTCGCGCTCTTCGGCGCCACCCGTACCTCGGCGATCGTCGCGGCCGTCGTCTACGCGCTGCCCGCCGTCGTGCGCATCACCACGCAGGGCCTGCGCGAGGTCGATCCGGCGGCCGTGGAGGCGTCCCGCTCGCTCGGCGCGTCCACGCGCCAGCAACTCTTCGGCGTACAGCTGCCGCTGGCCCGTCCGGCTCTGCAACTCGCCGTCAACCAGGGCGTGGTGCTGGTGCTCGCCGTGGTCGTGGTCGGCGGGCTCGTCGGCGGCGGCGCGCTCGGCTACGACGTGATCAAGGGTCTGTCCCGGGGCGAGATGGGCCTCGGCATGACCGCCGGAATCGCGATCGTCTGCCTCGGACTCGTCCTGGACCGCGTCACCCAGCGGACCTCCCGCACCCCCCGCTGACCCCACCTCTTCCGCACCACCCGCCGACCGCAACGCGTCCGGTACCGCCCGCCGACCGCAACGCGTCCGGTACCGCCCGCCGAACCCGACCCGTCCGCACCACCCGACAGGAGCACCATGCGCACCGCCAGAACCCTCCGTACCGCCGTCGCCGTTGCCGGAGCACTCGGCGTCCTCTCCCTCACCGCCTGCGGAGCCGCCGACACCGGCAAGAGCACCGCCGCCGGCGGCGACAAGACCGTCAAGCTGACCGTGCCGTCCTGGGTCGGCGCCCAGGCGAATGTCGCCGTGGCCAAGCAGATCCTCGAGGAGGAGCTCGGCTACAAGGTCAAGACCCAGCAGATGGGCGAGGTCCTCGCCTGGGACGCGCTGTCCAAGGGCGACATCGACGCGATCCTCGAGGACTGGGGCCACCCCAAGGAGGAGAAGCAGTACGTCGAGACCAAGAAGACCGTCGTCAAGGGCGGCGACCTCGGCGTCACCGGCCACATCGGCTGGTTCGTCCCGAAGTACTTCGCGGACGAGCACCCCGATGTGACGGACTGGAAGAACCTCAACAAGTACGCCGAGGAGTTCCGGACCGCGGAGAGCGGCCAGAAGGGCGAACTGCTGGAGGGCTCGCCCGACTACGTCACCCACGACGACGCCATCATCAACAACCTGAAGCTGAACCTGAAGACCAAGTACGCGGGCTCCGAGGCCGCGCAGATCACGGCCATCAAGAAGTACGCGAAGGCGAAGAAGCCCTTCCTGACGTACTGGTGGACCCCGCAGTGGCTGAACGCAGAGGTCGACATGGTCGAGGTCAAGCTGCCGGAGTACAAGGAGGGCTGCGACGCCGACCCGAAGAAGGTCGCGTGCGCCTACCCGCACACACCGCTGCAGAAGTTCCTCAACGCGGACTTCGCGAAGAACGGCGGCGAGGCCGCCGAGTTCCTGGAGAACTTCAACTGGACGACCGAGCAGCAGAACGAGGTCGCGCTGATGATCGCCGGCGAGAAGATGTCGCCGGAGGCCGCCGCGGAGAAGTGGGTGAAGGAGAACGAGGCGACCTGGAAGGCCTGGCTGCCCAAGAAGTGACGCGGACGGGGGCGGACCTCGCGCGGTGAGGCCCGGCCCGGGTGCGGTGGGGCCCCGGCCCTCGCGCCGTGGGGCCGGGCCCGGGTGCGGTGGGGCCCGGCCGTCGGGCGTGCCGCTCGCCGGGCGGCCCGTCGCGCACGCGCGGAGCGCGACGGGCCGCGGGGGAGGGCGCCGCGCTCGCGGACGGCGCGTACGGCCGGGCGCTCAGCGCTTGAACTGGCCGGGCGTGTAGTGGCCCGGCACCATCCGCGTCGTCACGGCGAACCGGTTCCATGTGTTGATGACGGCGATCGCCGCGATGAGCTGCGCCAGCTCCCCCTCCTCGAAGTGCTTCGCGGCCCTCTCGTACACCTCGTCCGGGACGAAACCGTCCGTCAGCACCGTCACGGCTTCCGTCAGTTCGATCGCCGCGACCTCCCTGGCCGTGTAGAAGTGCCGCGACTCCTCCCAGGCGCTCAGCTGGATGATCCTGTCCACCGACTCGCCCGCGGCAAGGGCGTCCTTGGTGTGCATGTCGAGGCAGAAGGCACAGTGGTTCAGCTGGGACGCGCGGATCTTCACCAGCTCCAGCAGGGTGGGGTCGATCCCCCGCTGAGCCGCCGCGTCCAGCCTGACCATGGCCTTGTACACCTCGGGAGCGTGTTCGGCCCACCGCATGCGCGGGCTGTGCTCGTGGTTGTGGACGTCGTTCCTGGTCTCGATCATACCGTCGACCGTACGCGGCGCATGGCACATCGCTATGGTCCATTTCCATGACGAAAGAGCGGGCCACTTTCCCGTCCGGCACCGGCGCCGACCTCCACGTCGATCTCCACGTCGACCTCCACGTCGCGCTGCGCGGAACCGGACTGCGGAGCGGGCTGATGGACGCGCTGCGGGACGCCGTCCGAAGCGGCAGGCTGGCCCCCGGCACCCGGCTTCCCTCCTCGCGGACCCTCGCCGCCGATCTCGGCATCGCGCGCAACACCGTCGCCGACGCGTACGCCGAACTCGTCGCCGAGGGTTGGCTCACCGCCCGGCAGGGCTCGGGCACCCGCGTCGCCCGGCGGACCGCACCGCGCAGGCCGGCGCCCTCCCCGCAGCGACCCGGCCCGGTGCGCGGCCGCCCGGCGCACAGCCTGATGCCCGGCTCGCCCGACGTGGCGTCGTTCCCGCGCGCCGAGTGGCTCAAGGCGGCCCGGCGCGCGATCACCGCCGCCCCGCACGAGGCCTTCGGCTACGGTGATCCGCGCGGGCGGCCGGAACTGCGCACGGCGCTCGCGGACTACCTCGCCCGGGCCCGCGGCGTGTACGCCGACCCGGACCGCATCGTGATCTGCTCCGGCTTCGTCCACGGGCTGATGCTGCTGGGATCGGTGCTGCGGTCCGGGGCGCGGACGCCGGGCCCCGGAGGCCGCGTGCGGGAGGTGGCCGTCGAGGCGTACGGGCTGGACCTGCACTGGAGGCGGCTGACCGACGCCGGCCTGCGGCTGTCCGCGCTGGGCTTCGACGAACGCGGCACCCGCACCGGCGATCTCGCCTCGCTCGACGGCGCCGGAGCGGTGCTGCTGACGCCCGCGCACCAGTTCCCCATGGGCGTCGCGCTGCCACCGGACCGGCGCACCGCCGCGGTCGACTGGGCGTGCGCCACGGGCGGACTGGTCCTGGAGGACGACTACGACGGGGAGTTCCGGTACGACCGGCAGCCCATCGGCGCGCTCCAGGGCCTGGACCCCGAGCGGGTCGTGTACCTCGGTACGGCGAGCAAGTCGCTGGCTCCCGGCGTGCGGCTGGCGTGGATGGTCCTTCCGGAGGCGCTGGTGGGCGATGTGGCCGCCGCGAAGGGGGAGTCGGACTGGTCGTCGGGCGCGCTGGACCAGCTGACCCTGGCCGAGTTCATCTCCTCCGGTGCCTACGACCGGCATGTACGGGCCATGCGGTTGCGCTACCGGCGCCGGCGCGACCAGCTGGTCGCGGCGCTGGCCGAACGGGCCCCGGGGATCCGGGTGAGCGGCATCGCGGCCGGGATGCACGCGGTGCTGGAACTCCCACCGGGCACCGAGCGGGCGGTCGTCCAGGCCGCGGCCTGGCAGGGCCTGGCCGTCGAAGGCCTCGGCCGTTTCCACCACCCCGCCACCCCACCGGGCCCCGACGCCCTGGTCGTCGGTTACGGCACTCCCGCGGACAGCGCGTGGTCGGGGGCGCTGGACGCCCTGTGCCGGGTGCTTCCCTGACGCCGTCGCCGTCGCCGTCGCCGTCGCCGTCGCCGTCGTGGCCGTCGCCATCGCGCGGCGCCGCCGGGGCCATTGCCGGAATCAGCGCCGGGACCAGTGCCAGGCGCGCCGGAATCAGTGCCGGGACCTGCCGGACCAGTGCCGGGATCGGGCGGGTACGCGGCCGGCCCGGGCCGGGTCAGCCGCCGCCCCGGCCGACGGGTGGGGAGCCGGTGGAGCGCGGCGGCGTCGCCGCGGCCGGAATCTCGCCGAAGCGTGCCAGCGCCAGCGCGCCGGCCACGGAGACCGCGAAGCCGAGGACGGCGAGCCACGCCAGGCCCTCGCGGGTGCGGTCGCCCAGCCAGACGACTCCCACGACGGCGGGCGCGATGGTCTCCGCGAGCACCATCCCCGCCGTGGCCGTGGTGACGGAGCCGTGCGCGAATGCCGAGGTGAGCAGCAGGAACGCCGCCGCCCCGCCCAGCAGCAGCGCGTACAGCGCCGGGTCGGCGACCGAGGGCCGGTCGAGCAGCCGGACCGCCACCTCCGGCACCCCGAAGCCGAGCCCCGCGCACCCGCCCAGCACCAGCGCCCGCGGCCGGCCGGGCAGCCGGCCCGCGGCCGCGCCGCCCAGCAGCACGGCGACCGCCGTGCCGAGCAGCGCCCATTCCAGCCACGGAGGCGCGGGCGTACCGCCCTCCGGCCCCGAGGCGAGCCCCAGCATCGCGAGGCCGGCGCAGACCACCGCGACCGCCGCCCACTCCGTCCGGCTGAGCCGCACTGCCAGTACGCGGGTGGCCAGTACGGCCGTGACGGCCAGACTGGCCGCCAGTGCGGCGCCGACCGCGTAGATCGGGATCAGCCGCAGTGCCACGATCTGCAGCACGAATCCGGCCCCGTCCAGGACGAGCCCGAGCAGATAGCGCCACTGGCGCACGGCGCGTACGAACAGCGCGGTGTCCACTCCCGAGCGAGACGCCCCCGCGTCCGGCTCGACGGCCGCTCGCGCGGCGACGGCCTGGAGGACGGTGGCCGTGCCGTAGCAGACCGACGCACCCAGCGCACTCAGCATCCCGATGACCACGAAGCGACTCTAGTGCCGCGTCAGGCGGGGCAAACCCTGCCTGACACGGCACTGGACGGGGAGGGTTCGCGGACCGGGTTACGGACGGCCGGTGGTGGCATCTAGTCTGTCCGGCGGCTGGTTGACCGGCTGGAACTGTTCGAACGCCCAGGGGGAGGCCCGGAGGATGGCACGTCGCAGGTTGAGGTCGAGCACCGTGGTGCTCGGCGGTATGGGGGTGCTCGCGGTGACGATCACCTCGTGCGGCTCGGAGCCGGACAGGCGCTGCGTCGACCGGATCACCCGTGAGGTGCTGCCGAGCTACGAGTGCGACGACGACAGGCGTGGCGGCACCGGCTCCTACTACTACGGCGGCAGCAAGTACGACGGCAGGGTCTCCGGCGGCAGCTTCGACAAGGCCGCGGTGGAGCGGGGCGGTTTCGGCTGCTCCGGCTCCGGCGGCGGCTGAGCGGCCGGCGGCATGAAGCGGCACACCGTCGAACCCCGCGCCGACTGGCAGCGAACCGTCGAGGAGCAGGGTCTCGTCTATCCCCTCACCCGCTACCCGGACGGCTCACTGCGGCCGTACTGGGACGAGAGCGCCTACTACGAGTTCTCCCTGCCCGAGGTGGAGGCGCTGGAGGAGGTGGTCGAGGAACTGCACGCCATGTGTCTCGCCGCGGCGGCCCACATCGTGGAGCACGACCGTTTCGCGGACCTCGGCATCACCGACCCCCGGCTCGCCCGCCTCGTCGCCCAGTCCTGGCATTGGCGCGCTGAACTCCCCTCCCTGTACGGGCGGTTCGACCTGCGCTACGACGGTGCCGGCCCGGCCAAGATGCTGGAGTACAACGCCGACACCCCCACGTCGCTGGTGGAGGCGGCCAGCCCCCAGTGGTTCTGGATGGAGGACCGCTTCCCCGGCGCCGACCAGTGGAACTCGCTGCACGAGCGACTGGTCGACGCCTGGCGGCGTCAGGCGCCGCTGCTGCCGTCCGGCCCGCTGCACTTCGTGCACTCCGACGGCGACGAGCTGGGCGAGGACCTGATGACGGTCGCCTATCTGCGCGAGACCGCCCAGCAGGCGGGTCTCACCACCGAGGCGCTGTCCGTGGAGCAGATCGGCTGGGACCGGCTGTCGGGCCGCTTCGTCGACGAACGGCTCCGCTTCATCCGCAGCTGCTTCAAGCTGTACCCCTGGGAGTGGCTGACCACGGACCGCTTCGGCCCGTACGTCCTGGACACCCTGGACAACGGCGGCGGCACCGGCAGCACCTGCTGGATCGAGCCCGCCTGGAAGATGCTGCTCTCCAACAAGGCGCTGCTCGCGGTGCTGTGGGAGCTCTACCCGGGGCACCCCAATCTGCTGCCCGCCTATCTCGACGGTCCGCGTGAACTCGCCGCATCCACCGGCTGGGTCGCCAAGCCGCTCCTCGGCCGCGAGGGCTCGGGCATCACGGTCCATCAGCCGGGGACGCCACCCGAGCCGCGTGACGAGCCCTGCTGCTACCAGCAGCTGGCGCCGCTCCCCGACCTGACGGCGCCCCCGGGCGACGGCTCCGGGGGAGGGAACCGGGTGGTGCTCGGCGCCTGGGTCGTCGAGAACGAGGCGGCCGGGCTCGGCATCCGCGAGTCCTCGGGACTGGTCACGGACGAGTACGCCCGCTTCCTGCCGCATGTGATCCTCTGAGGGCGCCGTCCCCTGACGGCCCCTTCCACTGAAGGGCCCGCCACCGCGGCCCGGCCCCGAGCCCGCGGCGGCGGTGACGCCCTGCCCGCTTCGGCGACCGCGATGGGCGGTCCGGCCCGGCGGCGCCGGACCCCGGGACCGGACCACCGCAGGTCCCGCACACCGCCCGGGTCAGGCCGGGCACCCTCCGGGACGCCGCTCCCGCGGCCCGCTCACCCGCCCGCCAGCACCGCGCGCAACTGGTCGAGGCCCCAGTCCAGGTCCTCCTTGCTGATCACGAGCGGCGGCGCGATCCGGATCGTCGAGCCGTGGGTGTCCTTCACCAGGACACCGCGGTCCATGAGCTTCTCGGAGATCTCCCGGCCCGTGCCGTGCGAGGGCGCGATGTCGACACCGGCCCACAGCCCCCGCCCGCGCACCGCGTCCACCGCGCCGCCGCCCACCAGCAGCCCGAGTTCGTGGTGCAGATGGTCGCCCAGCTCGCTCGCCCGCTGCTGGAACTCGCCGGTGCGCAGCATCGCGACGACCTCCAGTGCCACCGCGCAGGCCAGCGGATTGCCGCCGAACGTCGAACCGTGCTCGCCCGGCTGGTAGACGCCGAGGACCTCGGAGGAGGACACCACGGCGGACACCGGGACGACACCGCCGCCGAGGGCCTTGCCGAGGACGTACATGTCGGGGACGACGCCCTCGTGCTCGCAGGCGAAGGTGCGTCCGGTGCGGCCCAGGCCGGACTGGATCTCGTCGGCGATGAACAGCACGTTCCGCTCGCGGGTCAGCTCCCGCACCCCGGCGAGATAGCCGGCCGGCGGCACCAGAACCCCGGCCTCGCCCTGGATCGGCTCCAGCAGCACCGCCACCGTGTTCGCGCTGCACGCGGCCTGGAGGGCGGTGAGATCGCCGTACGGGACGATCTCGAAGCCCGGCGTGTACGGACCGAAATCGGCGCGGGCCTCCGGGTCCGTGGAGAAGCTGACGATGGTCGTCGTCCGGCCGTGGAAGTTGTTCGCCGCGACGACGATCTTCGCCTGGCCGGGCGGGACGCCCTTGACCTTGTAGCCCCACTTGCGGGCGGTCTTCACCGCGGTCTCCACCGCTTCCGCCCCGGTGTTCATCGGCAGCACCATCTCCATGCCGCACAGCTCGGCGAGCTGGGTGCAGAAGTCGGCGAACCGGTCGTGGTGGAACGCCCGCGAGGTCAGCGTCACCCGCTCCAGCTGGGCCTTCGCGGCGTCGATCAGGCGCCGGTTGCCATGGCCGAAGTTGAGCGCCGAGTACCCGGCGAGCATGTCGAGGAAGCGCCGCCCCTCGACGTCGGTCATCCACGCGCCGTCCGCCGTCGCCACGACGACGGGCAGCGGGTGGTAGTTGTGGGCGCTGTGCGCCTCCGTGGAGGCGATGGCTCTCTCCGTTGCAGACACGGGGTCTCCGTTCGTACTGCGGCGTGGGTCCGCTGCGGCGGGGCCGCCCGGTCGGACCAGGGCCGGGGTGCGTGGCCCCTTTCTATCGTCGCTCGCTCACCGGCGGGAGAAACATCCGGCTTCCGGTGCGGTTCACCGGAGACCTCCCCGCTGCCCGGCGGCCGTTCGCGATAACCGCACCCGTGCCCGTTCGCGATACCCGTGCCCGTGCCCGTGCCCGCACCCGCACCGCACCCGTGCCCGTGGCCGGGGCCGCACCCGTGCCCGTGCCCGTGGCCGGGCCGGGAGCACCACCAGTAGGGTGGGCGGCACGCACGGCGACTGGCGTACGCGGAACGAACCGCGGTGGAGCCGTGTGCGGCAGAACCTGCGAGGTGCCGCCCGCCTGGGCACCCGGGACGCACCCGACGTCTGTCCCGGAGGACGCCATGACCGCTCCCGTCACACCCGCCACAGCCACCCCGGCGACACCCGCCCGCCATCCCGCGCTCACCGCCGCCGATCCCGAACTGGCCGCGCTCGTCGGCGCCGAGGAGCGGCTGCAGGCCGACACCCTGCGGCTCATCCCCAGCGAGAACTACGTGTCCCAGGCGGTGCTGGAGGCCTCCGGGACCGTGCTGCAGAACAAGTACAGCGAGGGCTACCCCGGGCGCCGCTACTACGAGGGCCAGCAGAACATCGACCGGGTCGAGCGGCTCGCCGTCGCCCGTGCCAGGTCCCTCTTCGGCGTCGAGCACGCCAATGTGCAGCCCTACTCCGGCTCGCCGGCCAATCTGGCCGTGTACCTCGCCTTCGCCGAGCCCGGCGACACCGTGATGGGCATGGCCCTCCCCATGGGCGGCCACCTCACCCACGGCTGGGGCGTCTCGGCCACCGGCTCCTGGTTCCGCGGCGTCCAGTACGGCGTCCGGCGGGACACCGGTCTCGTGGACTTCGACGAGGTGCGTGAACTCGCCCTCAAGGAGCGGCCGAAGGTCATCTTCTGCGGCGGCACGGCGCTGCCCCGCACCATCGACTTCGCCGCGTTCGGGGAGATCGCCCGCGAGGCCGGTGCGGTGCTCGTCGCCGACATCGCGCACATCGCCGGCCTCATCGCCGGCGGCGCCCACCCCTCGCCGGTCCCGCACGCCGACGTGATCTCCACCACCACGCACAAGACGCTCCGCGGTCCGCGGGGCGCGATGCTGATGTGCCGCGAGGAGCACGCCAAGGCCGTCGACAAGGCCGTCTTCCCCGGCCTCCAGGGCGGACCGCACAACCACACCACCGCCGGTATCGCCGTCGCCCTGCACGAGGCGGCCCAGCCCTCCTTCCGCGACTACGCCCACGCCGTCGTCGCCAACGCCGGGGCGCTCGCCGAGGCCCTGCTCGCCCGTGGCTTCGAGCTGGTCTCCGGCGGCACCGACAACCACCTGGTGCTGATGGACCTCACGTCCAAGGAGGTCCCGGGCAAGGTCGCGGCGCAGGCCCTGGACCGGGCCGGGATCGTGGTCAACTACAACACCGTGCCCTTCGACCCCCGCAAGCCGTTCGACCCCTCCGGTGTCCGCATCGGCACCCCGTCCCTCACCTCCCGCGGTCTCACGGCCGAGCACATGCCGGCCGTTGCCGACTGGATCGACCGCGGGGTGGCCGCCGCCCGCAGGGGCGACGAGGACGCGCTGGCCGCGATCCGGGCCGAGGTCGGCGAGCTGATGTCGGCCTTCCCGGCTCCGGGTCTGCCGACTCTGCCGGGTCTGCCCGCCTGACCGGCGGCGGCCTCCCGCACCCCGCACACGTGCGGTCCGGCTCGTCCCGGGCCGGCACCGCCGAGCAGCGGGGGCTTCCCGGGGGTGCCGGTACGGCGAGGGGGGGCTTCCCGGTGCCGGTACGGCTGAGGGGCGGGGGCCTCCCCGGGGGTCCCGGTCGATCCGGCGCGTCCACGCCGCCCGACCGGGGCCACCCGTGTCCGCACGGCAGGGCGCAGTGTGTTTCTCGTCTCATCGGCGGCGGCCCTCGGCGGCCCCCGGCGGTCGCCGCCGGAAGGCCGCGGCACCGCGGAACGGGCCCGGCCGGCGGTACGCCCGGAGCGGGCGCACCGCACCCCACCCTCCGAGGCGGAGCCGACTGCGCAGGCCACCGCCGCGGGCGGCGCCCCGCGGTCCGCGTGCCCAGCGGCTCTCCACGTACCGCGGCCTCCCGGGATCGCTCGCGGGCGATCACCGCCGGGTCGTCGGCGAGAGTCCGGGGCCGACCCCTCCGGGCCCCTCTGCCGCACGCCCGCACCGCCGGTGCACCGCGCGTCGCCGATCGGTTCCCGACCTGTCGGCGGCACCTGAGAGAATGCTGGACATGGCCTCTGAACGTTCTCGTGTGCTCTCGGGGATCCAGCCCACGTCCGGCTCGTTCCACCTCGGCAACTACCTCGGCGCGGTCCGCCAGTGGGTCGCCCTGCAGGAGACCCACGACGCCTTCTACATGGTGGTCGACCTGCACGCGATCACGGTCCCGCAGGACCCGGCCGAGCTGCGCGCCAACACCCGCCTCGCCGCAGCCCAGCTGCTCGCCGCGGGTCTCGACCCGGAGCGCTGCACGCTGTTCGTCCAGAGCCATGTGCCCGAGCACGCCCAGCTGGGCTGGGTCATGAACTGCCTCACCGGCTTCGGCGAGGCCTCGCGCATGACGCAGTTCAAGGACAAGTCCGCCAAGCAGGGCGCGGACCGGGCCACCGTCGGCCTGTTCACGTACCCGATCCTCCAGGTCGCCGACATCCTGCTGTACCAGGCCGACCAGGTGCCGGTCGGTGAGGACCAGCGGCAGCACATCGAGCTCACCCGCGATCTCGCCGAACGCTTCAACAGCCGCTTCGGCCCGACCTTCACGCTCCCCGCGCCGTACATCCTGAAGGAGACGGCGAAGATCTACGACCTGCAGGACCCGCAGATCAAGATGAGCAAGTCGGCGTCCACCCCCAAGGGCCTGATCAATCTGCTCGACGAGCCGAAGGCGACCGCGAAGAAGGTCAAGAGCGCGGTCACCGACACCGACACGGTCATCCGGTTCGACCCGGCGGAGAAGCCCGGCGTCAGCAATCTGCTCACCATCCAGTCCACCCTCACCGGGACCGGCATCGCGGAGCTGGAGCAGAGGTACGAGGGCAAGGGCTACGGCGCGCTCAAGACCGACCTCGCCGAGGTCATGGTCGACTTCGTCACCCCGTTCCGGTCCCGCACCCAGGAGTTCCTGGACGATCCGGAGACGCTGGACTCCCTGCTGGCCAAGGGCGCGGAGAAGGCCCGCTCGGTCGCGGCGGAGACCCTCGCCGTGACGTACGACCGGGTGGGGTTCCTGCCCGCCAAGCACTGAGACCGGGGGATCCCGCCGGGCACCGGGGCGAAAAGGACCCTGGCGGGACCACGACCGCAGGCGCCACACTGGCGCCTGCGCAGACCACGAGGACCCGGAGGAGGAGAACGACGTGGGGACCGTAACGCTGGGCGTTTCGATCGCGGTCCCGGAGCCCTACGGCAGCCTGCTCCAGGAGCGGCGCGCCGGCTTCGGGGATCCCGCCGCGCACGGCATCCCCACGCACGTGACGCTGCTCCCGCCCACCGAGGCCGACGAGTCGGTACTGGCCGAGGTCGAGGCGCATCTGGCGAAGGTCGCGGTCGCGGGCCGGCCGTTCCCCATGCGGCTGTCCGGCACCGGCACGTTCCGCCCGCTGTCGCCCGTGGTGTTCGTCAAGGTGGTCGAGGGCGCGGCGGCCTGCACCCGGCTCCAGCAGCAGGTGCGGGACGAGTCGGGGCCGCTCGTGCGTGAGCTGCAGTGGCCGTACCACCCGCATGTGACCGTCGCGCACGGCATCGCGGAGGACGCGATGGACCGGGCGTACGAGGAGCTGGCCGGCTACGAGGCCGCGTGGACCTGCACCTCCTTCGCCCTCTACGAGCAGGGCGCGGACGGGGTGTGGCGCAAGCTGCGCGAGTACGCCTTCGGCGGCGGGGCCCCCGCGGGCGTCCCGCCGCAGAGCACCCCGGTGGACGAGCCGGCCGCCACGCGCCACTGATCCCGCGGCCGCCACGCGGTGCTGCCCCCGCAGCCGCCGCACGCCGTCGATCCCGCAGCCCCGGCTCACCACCGAGTACCCCGGCCGGGCGCCGGGCCGGGCGTCCGCTCCGGCTCACCCGGCAGCGGTCTCGGGGAGCACCGTGGGACGCCTCGTGAGACCGGGACGTCCCCGGGCACACCGCAGGCCGCTCAGACCGGCAGGCGGCGGAACAGCGGCCGGGGGACGTGCCGCAGCGCCGACATCACCACCCGCAGCACCCCCGGAACCCACACGGTCTCGGAGCGCCGCCGCAGCCCCTTCTCGATCGCCCGCGCCACCTGGTCGGGCGTCGTCGCGAGCGGCGCCTCCACCAGCCCCGCCGTCATCCTCGACCGCACGAAGCCCGGCCTGACCACCATCACGTGCACCCCGGTGCCGTGCAGGGCGTCGCCGAGTCCCTGGGCGAAGGTGTCCAGCCCGGCCTTGCTCGAGCCGTAGATGAAGTTGGCCCGCCGGGCCCGCTCGCCCGCCACCGACGACAGCACCACGAGTGAGCCGTGCCCCTGCGCCTGCAGCGCGCCGGCGCAGATCAGCCCGGAGGACACCGCACCCGTGTAGTTGGTCTGGGCGACGCGGACCGCCGCGAGCGGCCTGGCCTCGTCGTGCGCCTGGTCGCCCAGCACTCCGAAGGCGAGGAGCACCATGTCGATGTCCCCCTCCGCGAACACCTTGCCGAGGAGTTCCTCGTGCCCGGAGGGGTCCAGGGCGTCGAAGGGCACGGTGCGTACATCGGCACCGAGTTCGCGCAGTCCGTCGGCGGCGGCGTCCAGCGCGGGGGAGGGGCGGCCGGCCAGCCAGACCGTACGGGCGCGGCGGGCCACCAGCCGGCGCGCCGTGGCCAGGCCGATCTCCGACGTGCCGCCGAGGACGAGCAGGGTCTGGGGAGTGCCGAAAGCGTCCTTCACGGTGGGTGCTCCTTCGTCACATGGGTGCGGGGCCGGCGGGTGTCACAGGGACAGCCGGCGGGACAGGTCGGACACGAACACTCCGCGCGGGTCGATCCGTGCGCGCAGCGCCCGGAACCGGTCGAGGCCGGGGTACATCACGGCCAGCAACTCCGGCCGCAGCCGCGAGTCCTTGGCCAGGTAGACGCGTCCGCCGGCGTCGGCCACCACCTGGTCGAGCCCGTCCAGGAACGGGCCGAGGCCGGGCAGTCCGGCCGGTACGTCCAGGGCGAGCGTCCAGCCGGGCATCGGGAACGAGAGCCAGCCCGGGTCGCCCTCGCCGAACCTCTTCAGCACGGCGAGGAACGACGGGCACTGCCGCCGGGCGACGCGCCGCACCACCTCGCGCAGTGCCTCCTCCCGCCCGTGGCCGACCACGAACTGGTACTGGACGAAGCCGCCGCGGCCGTACACGCGGTTCCAGTGGGGAACGCCGTCGAGGGGATGGAAGAAGGCCGGGATGCTCTGCAGCTGCTCCCGGCGTGCGCGGGGGGCGCGGCGGTACCAGAGTTCGTTGAAGACGGACACCGAGGCGCGGCCGAGCAGGCCTCCGGGGACGACGCCGGGCACCGGGGGAAGCTGCCGGGGACGGAACTCCAGCGGCCGGCGCCGTGCCCGTGGGGGGAGCGCGTCGAGCGGCGCGTGCTCCCCGCGGGTGAGCACCGCGCGGCCCGTCGCCGCGCCGCGTGCGAGCAGGTCGATCCACGCGACCGAGTAGCGGTAGCGGCCGTCGCCGGTGGTCAGACGGGCCATCAGGTCGTCCAGATCGGTGGCGCGTTCGGTGTCCACCGACATCAGCGACGTCCGGACCGGGTGCAGCCGGAGCGTGGCGGAGAGGACGACGCCGGTCAGTCCCATGCCGCCGGTCGTCGCGTCGAAGAGCTCGGTGCCGGGGACCACCGTGCGCACCTCGCCGTCCGCGGTGAGCAGCTCCAGCGAGAGGACGTGGCGGGAGAAGGAGCCCGACACATGGTGGTTCTTGCCGTGGATGTCGGCGCAGACGGCACCGCCCACCGTGACGTAGCGGGTCCCGGGCGTGACCGGCACGAACCAGCCGAGCGGCAGCAGCACCTCCATCAGCCGGTGGAGGCTGACCCCGGCGTCGCAGACCACGACGCCGCCTTCGGCGTCGATGGTGCGGATCCGGTCCAGGCCGGTCATGTCGAGGACCGCCCCGCCGGCGTTCTGCGCCGCGTCGCCGTAGGCCCGGCCCAGCCCGCGGGCGATGGCGCCCCGGCTGCCGCAGTGGTGCACGGCCGCCGCGGCCTCCTCGTGGGTACGGGGGCGGACCAGCAGCGCGGCGGAGGGTGCGGTGCGCCCCCAGCCGGTCACCGGCACCGGCAGGTCGTCGTCCAGGTCGGCGGGCGTCACGGGCATCGCGGGCACGGCGGGCGTCACGGGCACGCCCGGCGCGGTGTGCTCGGCGGGGGTGGCGGGGGCGCACTCGGCAGACATGCGCGCGACGGTATCGCCCTCTATAGGCGATCTGCGTTCAATATCCCTGACTCGCCGAAATGGGTGATTAAAGGGGTGTCCCACCATATGATCGCGCATTTCGGCCTCGCGTTGAGAAGAGTCGCCTCTGGTTCATCGAAAGGGGCGGCTGATGCGCGATGCCGACAGGACACCCCGGCCGAACCGGCCGAACCGGCCGAACTGGCGGGACGACCGTCCGAGCCGGCGGGATCGCCACGACCCGTCGGACCCGTCGGACCCGTCGGACCCGTCGGACCCGACGGACCCGTCGGTCCCGTTCGACCCGTTCGACCCGTACGGCGGGAACCGGGGACGGGGCCGGTCCGGCTGGACCGCCGCCGAGCGGCGCCTGCTGGCCGTGATGCGCGGCTGCGGCGACGACCCCCGGGTGGCGGCGGCCGCTCGCGCGCTCTCGCACGGCGGCGAGCACGCCGCCCTCTGGCTCGCGGCGGGCCTGCTCTGCGCGGCGGCGGACCGCGAGCGCCGGTCCGGCTGGCTGCGCGGCACCGCGCTGGTCGCCGCCGCCCATCTGGCCAGCGTGGCGGTCAAACAGGTGGTGCGCCGCCCCCGGCCCCTGCTGCCCGCGGGCGAACCGCTGGTCCGCACCGCGGGACGGCACTCCTTCCCCAGCTCGCACGCCGCCTCGGCCGCTGCCGCGGCCGTGACCTTCGGGGTGCTGCGTCCGGCGGGCCGCGCGGTGGTCCGGCCGCTCGCCGCCGCCATGTGCGTCTCCCGCCTGGTCGCCGGGGTGCACTACCCCACCGACGTGGCGGCGGGGGCGCTGCTCGGCGGACTGCTGGCACACGGCGGAACGCCCTGGCTCTCCGGCTGCGTACGTCCGTCCGTCGGCGTACGTCCGTCCGGCGAGGGAAGCCCGTCCGGCCGGGGACGCCCGTCCGCCCCGGGGCGTCCGTCCGGCGGGGGACGCCGTGTCTGAGCGCAGCACCGCGCTGCTGGAGCAGCCGGGAGAGCCCGGACGGCTGCCGCCGTCCGGCGGGGGCGCCCGGGCGCGCCGGCGTCTGAGCCTGCCGATCGGCCTGGTCAGGACCGCCAGACCACGCCAGTGGATCAAGAACGTGCTGGTCGGGGCGGCACCCGCCGCGGCCGGTGAGCTGGTGTCCCGGCAGACCGCCCTCCAACTCGCCCTCGTCTTCATGCTGTTCACCGCCGCCGCGTCCGCCGTGTACCTGATCAACGACGCGCTGGACGCGGAAGCCGACCGCGCACACCCCCTGAAGCGCCTGCGCCCGGTCGCCCGCGGGGACGTGCCGGTGCCCGTCGCCTGCACCGCCGGGGTGCTGCTCGCCGCCGCGTCCACCGCCTCGGCGGCCGTCCTGTGCAACGCCATGACGGCCGTGCTGCTGACGGCGTACGTGGTGATGCAGATCGCCTACTGCGTCCGCCTCAAGCACGTCCTCGTGGTCGATCTCGCCATCGTCACCACGGGGTTCCTGATGCGCGCCGTGGTCGGCGGGGTGGCGCTGTCCATTCCGCTCTCCCGCTGGTTCCTGATCACCACCGGCTTCGGGGCGCTGTTCATGGTGGCCGCCAAGCGCTACTCGGAGGCCGTCGAGACGGAGGGCTCCGACGGTGCGACCCGGGCCCTGCTCACCTCGTACACGACCGGCTACCTCCGGTTCGTGTGGCAGCTCGCGGCCGGCGCGGCGGTCCTCGGCTACTGCCTCTGGGCGCTGGAGAGCGGCGGGACCGCCGACGGTTCGCTGCTGCCGTGGCGCCAGCTCTCGATGATCGCCTTCATCCTGGCCGTACTGCGGTACGCGGTGTTCGCCGACCGGGGCGCCGCGGGCGCCCCCGAGGACGTCGTCCTGCGCGACCGGCCGCTCGCCGTCATCGGCCTGGCCTGGCTGGCGATCTACGCGATGGCGGTCGCGGACCTGTGACCGAGCCGCCGCACCGTCCGCCCGCCTTCCCCGCCCTGCCCGCCCTGCCCGGTCTGCTCGCCGGCACCGGCTTGCCCGCCCTGCTCACCCTGCCCGGCGATCCGGGGACACGTGCGCCCGTCTTCGGATCAAGCGCGCCGACCGGGGGAAGGCGTACCCCATGGACTGGCTGACCCGGCTTCCCGCCATCGGACCGTACGTGCAGCGCCTGATGCGGACGCACGCATGGCGCTCGTACGAGACCCTCGAGGAGGTGCGCTGGACCCGGCTGGCCGCGGCGATCACATTCATCAGCTTCCTGGCGCTGTTCCCGCTGATCACCGTCGCCGCCGCGATCGGGGCCGCGCTGCTCAGCAAGCAGCAACTGAAGTCGCTCGAGGACAAGCTGACCGAACAGGTGCCGGGCATCTCCGACCAGCTCGACCTCGGAGCGCTGGTGGAGAACGCGGGCGCGGTCGGACTGATCGCCGGTGCGCTGCTGCTGCTCGCCGGTATCGGCTGGGTCGGCTCGCTGCGGGAGTGCCTGCGGGTCGTCTGGGGCCTCGACGACAAGGAGGGCGGCAACCCGGTCGCCCGCAAGGGCAAGGACGCGGTGATCCTGCTCGGCCTGGGGGGAGTGGGGCTGGCCTCGTCCGCCGCGTCGGCGCTCGGGTCCAGTGCCGTCGGCTGGACCGCGGACCGGATCGGTATCGACGGCGGCGGGGCGGGCGGTGTCCTGCTGCAGACCGCCGCCCTCGCCGTCGCCGTCGTCGCCGACTTCCTGATGCTGCTGTACGTCCTGACGCTGCTGCCCGGCGTCCATCCGCCGCGCCGCCGGCTGATCGTGGCGGCGCTGGTCGGGGCCGTCGGCTTCGAGTCGCTGAAACTGCTGCTCAGCGGCTACATCTCCGGTGTGGCGGCGAACTCGATGTACGGCGCGTTCGGGGTGCCCGTCGCCCTGCTGCTGTGGATCAACTTCACCGCGAAGCTGCTGCTGTTCTGCGCCGCGTGGACGGCGACGGGCAGTGGCTCCGGCGCGGAGGAGCCGGTCAGCGACGCGGCCGGCGACGGGCCAGATCGGGCAGCGGCCACCGCCGGTTGACCAGGAACCCGGCCACCGCGAGCAGCACCAGCGCGACGATGGCCACCGAGACCGCCACGCCCGCGCCGGTGGTCCCGCCCCGGCTCGCGGCGGACGCCTCGTCCGGGCCGTACCGCTCCTCGCCGTCCCGGCCGTCCCGGCCGTCCTTCCCGCCTGTCTCGCCACCTGAGGCGGGCCCGTCGGAGTCGCCCGTCGCGGCACCGCCCGAGTCGCCGGAGCCGCCGGAGTCGCCGGACGAGCCCGTGTCCGCCGACCTGGGGGGCACCAGCTCGCCGACCGGCTCCACCTTCCCGGCCGCCGCGAAGCCCCAGTCGAGCAGGCGCGCGGTCTCCTTGTAGACCGCGTGGCCCTCCTTCGACGCCGGGTTCATCACGGTGACCAGCAGCACCTTGCCGTCGCGCTCCGCCACACCGGTGAAGGTGGAGCCGGCGAGCGTGGTGGTGCCGTTCTTCACCCCCGCCATGCCCTGGTAGGGGGCGACGCCGAAGTCGCCGGTGAGCAGCCGGTTGGTGTTCTGGATCTGGAACGACTCGCGCTTCTTGCCGGGCTTCTGCTCGCCGGGGAACTGCGCGCGGGCGGTCGCGCAGTACTCCCGGAAGTCCTTCTTCT
Organism: Streptomyces tirandamycinicus; assembly: GCF_003097515.1. Lineage (NCBI taxonomy): Bacteria > Bacillati > Actinomycetota > Actinomycetes > Kitasatosporales > Streptomycetaceae > Streptomyces > Streptomyces tirandamycinicus. The sequence goes on from NZ_CP029188.1 coordinate 4,196,025, forward strand.
GCAGACCGCTCCGGGCGATCAGGGTCAGGTCGTACGCGCTCGACACCTGGCCCTTCTCGTCGTACCCGTCCGGCGTGACGACCCGGGTGTCGAGGGCCTGCAGCTCCTCCGCGTGCTCCTGCATCTCCTGAACGGTCCGCGGGATGCCGCCGTTCATCTCGGACAGCACATGGACCGCGTCGTTCCCCGAGCGGAGGAACACCCCGAGCCACAGGTCGTGGACGGAGTAGGTCTGGTTCTCCTTGATGCCGACGAGGCTGCTGCCCACGCCGACCCCGGCGAGTTCGTCGCGGGTGACCGTGTGCTGCTGGTCCTTGGACAGCTTGGGCAGCACCGTGTCCGCGAAGAGCATCTTCAGCGTGGAGGCGGGAGGCAGCCGCCAGTGCGCGTTGTGCGCGGCCAGCACCTCACCGCTCTCGGCGTCCGCGACGATCCAGGAACGGCCCGTCACCTCCTTGGGGAGGACGGGGGCGCCCGCCGCCAGCCTGACCTGGGTGCCGGGCCTGCCGAGCTGCGCGCCGCCGACGGTGGACATCACCGCCGGGGGCTTGGGGGCCTTCTCGTCCTTCGTGCCGGCCTTGGCCGCGGCGGTCGCGGGTGCGGCGGTGAGCGCGGGCAGCAACGCGACGGCGACCGCCCATGCGGTTTTCCTCAAAGCAGACACGGACGAGAACGTACAGGGACCCGACGGCGGGTCCGACACCGGCCGGGTGACCCGCCGCGAGCTCCGCCGGTACAGCCCAGCCCGGCCCACGACGAAACCGCCTGCCCCGGAACGGGCCGACGTGGAGCCGCCGGCCTCGGAACGGGCCGACGTGGAGCCGCCGGCCTCGGAACCGCCCGCCTCGGAAGCGGCGGGCGCGGAACCGGCGGGCGCGGACGCCGCGTGCGGCACCACCCGACCCCGCCGCTCCGGGGAAGGGGACTGCGGCGATACTGAGTCCATGAAGCTCAGCCGCCCGGTCTCCTGGTTCCTGCTCGCGTTCGGGGTGTGGAGCTGGGTCATCTGGGTCACTTTCGTGAGGAACCTGTGGCAGGACGCCAGCGGGCTCGCCTTCGACGACGCCGGTGACCCCACCGCGTACTTCTGGGTCCATCTGCTGCTCGCCGTTACGTCCTTGCTCCTGGGGACGGTGATCGGCGCGATCGGGTTGCGTGGCGTACGCGCACTGCGCCGCGACCACGAATAGGGGAACGCTGCCGTGCTGGTCGTGCTGCTTGTGATCGCTGTCGTCGTCACCCTGCTGGTGGCGGTGCACTGGTACGTATGGCGGCGCCTGGTCCGCGACACGACGGCCGGGCCCGGTGCGGCCCGCCGCGCGGGTACGGCCGCCGTGATCGTGCTGCCGCTGTTCACCGTCGGCGCGTTCACCGCCGGCCGGGCCGACGCCCCCTTCTGGCTCAAGCAGACCTTCGCGTGGCCCGGCTACCTCTGGCTCGCCACGCTGCTGTACCTGACGCTCGCCCTGGTCGCGGGCGAGGCGGTGCGCCCCCTCCTGCGCCGCGCCCTGGACCGCCGGGCGGCCCGCCGCCCGGCGGCTCCCGGGGTCCCGCTCGCGACGGCGGACGCGGTCCCGGTCTCCTCCGCCGGTTGCCCGGCGGCCGCGCGGCCGGACGCGCCCGAACCTCCAGAGTCGCCAGAATCGCCCGAATCAGGTCAGGGCGCCACGGCGACCGCGCTCGCCGCACCGGCCGGGGAGACCCCCGGCGCCGCCGACGGCCCCGGCGGGCCGGCCCCCGACGCGCCCGGTGCCCCCGGCACCCCCGTGCCGGCCGCCTCGCCGGAGGGCGGCGGACGCCCCGCGGGCGGCATGTCGCGCAGGCTGTTCGTCGCACGGGTCGTCGGCGGGGCGGCCGCGGCCGCGGCCGCGGGGACCGTGGGCTACGGGACGTACGGCGTCCTCCGCGGACCGAGCGTCAAGCGGGTCACCGTGCCGCTCGCGAAGCTCGCACGCGGCGCGCACGGCTACCGGATCGCGGTCGTCAGCGACATCCACATCGGACCCGTCCTGGGCCGCGCCCACACCCAGCGGATCGTCGACGCGATCAACGCCACCCAGCCCGACCTCGTCGCGGTCGTCGGCGACCTCGTCGACGGCAGCGTCGCGGACCTCGGCAGCGCCGCCGAACCCCTCGCCCGGCTCCGCGCGCGCGACGGCTCGTTCTTCGTCACCGGCAACCACGAGTACTTCTCCGGGGCCGACGCCTGGGTCGACCATGTGCGCGAGCTCGGTCTGACCCCGCTGCGCAACCACCGCGTGGAGATCGGCGGCTTCGACCTCGCCGGGGTCGACGACGTGGCGGGTGAGCGCGAGGGGCAGGGACCGGACTTCGCACGGGCACTCGGCGACCGCGACCGGGCCCGCGCCGCCGTGCTCCTCGCCCACCAGCCGGTCGTCATCCACGAGGCCGTGCGCCACGGAGTGGACCTCCAGCTGTCCGGCCACACCCACGGCGGTCAGCTCTGGCCCGCCAACTACCTCGCGGAGATGGCCAATCCGACCCTCGCTGGCCTGGAGCGGTACGGCGACACCCAGCTCTACGTCTCGCGCGGCGCCGGGGCCTGGGGCCCGCCGGTGCGGGTCGGTGCCCCGTCCGACATCACCGTGGTGGAACTCGCCTCCCGGGAAACCTGATGGTAACCGGGAGTTGAGGGGATTCCCCTTCGGCCGTGCACCCCGTGTGATTGGCTGACCGCATCGCGAACAGGGGTGCGCGTGAAGGGGATTCGGGCGATGCCTTCGATCCGGCTGCGGATACTCGTGACCTGTCTCGTCCTGGTGCTCGCCGGAGTCGGTGCCTGGCGGCTGCTGCCGGATGAGGACCCGCGTACGCCGATCACCGTGGGGACGACCGACGTGGTCACGTCCCTGGACCCGGCCGGGGCGTACGACGCCGGGTCCTGGGCGTTGTACGGCAACGTCTTCCAGTCGCTGCTGACCTTCCGGCCCGGTTCGGCCACTCCGGTCCCCGACGCGGCGGAGAGCTGCGCCTTCACGGGGCTGAACCTGCAGTCGTACCGCTGTGAGCTCCGCGACGACCTCACCTTCGGCAACGGCCGCAGGGTCACGGCGCAGGACGTCAAGCACTCCTTCGACCGGTTGCTGCGGATCAGGTCGGACGTCGGTCCGCAGACCCTGTTCAGCACGCTCAGGTCGGTCACCGCGGAGGGCCGGAGCGTGATCTTCAGTCTCGGCTCACGCGACGCCACCTTCCCGCACAAGATCGCGACGGGTGCCGGCTCGATCGTCGACCGCTCGGTGTATCCGGCGGACTCGCTCCGCCGGGGCGGCAGCGTCGACGGGTCCGGCCCCTACCTGCTCGGGGAGTACCGTCCCGGCGCCGGTGCCACGCTGAAGCCCAACCGCTCCTACCGGGGGGCCGTGACCAAGCGCGGCGGGCCCGTGGTGATCCGCTACTTCGAGCGGTCCGAGCAGCTCGCGGCGGCCTGGAAGGCCGGGAGCGTCGACGTCGCCCACCGCCAGTTACCTCCGTCGGTCATCGCCGGCCTGGAGAGCGGCGACGACCCGGTGCGGATCGACGAGGCCGACAGCTCCGAGATCCGCAACCTGGTCTTCAACGTCCGCGAGGGCGAGCCCTTCGCGGAGAAGTCCGTGCGGCGGGCGGTCGCCGCCGTCGTCGACCGCGCCGCCATCGCGACCACGGTCCACAAGACCACGGTCGAACCGCTCTACTCCCTCGTCCCGCAGGGCATCAGCGGGCACAGCACCTCGTTCTTCGACGCCTATCCGCAGCCGGACCGGGATCTGGCGGCGGAACTGCTGGAGGACGCGGGCGTGCAGACGCCGGTGCGGTTCACCCTCGCCCACCGGGAGGACGGCGCGGCGGCCGCGGAGGCCGCGGAGCTGCGCCGCCAGCTCGAGAGCACCGGGCTGTTCGAGGTGCGGCTGACCGCGGTGGAGTGGCGGGCGTTCCAGAAGGGTTACGCCGCCGGGAGGTACGACGCGTACACCGTCGGCTGGCTGCCGGACTTCCCGGACGCCGACAACTTCGTCCAGCCCCTGGTCGGGCGGGACTCCAGCCTGCGTTCCGGCTACCGGAGCACACTGGTCGACCGGCTGATCCAGTCCACCCGGCAGTACGGCGACCGGAGCCGTGCATCCAGGGACTTCCGGTCGATCCAGGACGCGGTGGCGGAGGACGTCCCGCTCGTGCCGCTGTGGCAGAAGAAGGACTACGTGCTCAGCAACGAGGACGTCGCCGGTTCTCAGAACCTGTCGGACGGCACCGGGATCTGGCGGCTGTGGGAGCTCGGCTGGCTGTGAGGCCCCGGGGCCGCCCGGGCGATCGGGCCGTTCCGGCCGGGTTCACATCACACCGTCGGGGAGGGCCCGGCCCGGGTGCGAGGGCCGCGGAGCGCCCGGGTGGTGCGACCGTTGCGGCCGGTCCGCCCGAGTCGTGCGCCCGAGCGGAGCGCCCGAGCGGTGCGCCCGAGCGGTGCGCCCGAGTGGTGCGCCCGAGTGGTGCGACCGTTGCGGCCGGTTCACGGCGTGGAACCGCGCCCCCGGCGGCCGCCCCTCCCGTCGTTCCCCTTGCTCGGGGAGCTGCGGCCCGCCGTCCGTCCTGGCTTGCCCGAGGCGGCCATGCCCGCGGCCGTCGGCATGAAGTCCCTCAGCAGTTCGTGGGTCTCCTGTACCAGGGGACGCAGGATGCGGAACCGGGAGAGCGAGATCGCCCGGGCGGTCACCGGTGCGAGCCGCTCGACGAGGCGGCGGCTGTTGGCGCAGCCCTCGGAGCGGTCGTACACCCAGAACAGCACCAGACCCATCTGCTGGAGCCAGAGCAACCGCGGCAGCGCATCGGCCAGTTCGGGGTCGACCTTGACGGCGGCCCCGGACAGCACCCGCCGGTGGACGTCGACGGCCGCTTCCCGGGGGCCCTCCGACTCGGGTGAGAAGGGGCTGAGCGGGCTGTCCGGGTCTGCCGCGTTCTTGAAGAACTGGGACGCGAACTCGTGGTACGGCTCGGCGATGTCCAGCCAGCCGAGCAGGACTCCGCGGATGCGTGCCGCGAGGTCCTTCTCGCCGCCGTCCAGGACCTCGGCGGCCGCCGCCTGGTGCTGCTCGGCGATCCGGTCGTAGAAGCCCTGGACGAGGTGTTCCTTGGAGGAGAAGTAGTAGTAGGCATTGCCCACGGAGACCCCGGCCTCCTGGGCGATGGCCCGCATCGTCGTCCTGTCGTAGCCGCGTTCCTGGAAGAGCCGGAGGGCGGTCTCGAGGATGAGGGTGCGGGTCTGCTCGCTCTTCGCGGGCTTGGTGGCCCGGTCCTGCTTCTCGTCCGTCACGTCGTTCACGGTGAGCGAGCCTAGCCGGGCGGGGCCGGTACCTCGCACCGCCCTTCGCAGGGGGCGGCCGTGAGCTCGCGGTACTTCGCGGCGGCGAGGACGGTCACCTTGGCGAACGGCTGCCCGGCGGGGGTGCTCAGCCAGTGCGCCTTGGGCCGGTGCTCGGCCAGTGCCCAGAGGCAGACGATCCAGGCGGCGGTGGACCGGTACACCTGCCCCCGGTCTCCGATCACGGTGATCTCCCGGAGGGTGCTCTCGTGGTCGAGGGCCGGGAAGCGGCGCCTGGCCTCCTCGGACGCCGCCGGGACGAGGTCCAGTGGGACGAGCTGCCGCTGCCGCAGCAGCCAGTGGCGCAGATGGACGCAGAGCGGGCACTGCGCGTCGTACAGCACCGTCAGTCTCGCCACGGGGACTCCCACGGCGCTCACGCACCCGTGGCGGGCGCTGCCCAGGGCCCCTGGCCGGCCGGTCCGGTCCAGCCCTGCGGCGGGACCGGCGGGGTCTGCTCGCGCTCCATCACCCCGCGCCGGCGGATCCGGTTGAGCACATAGACGTTGGCGAGGTGCATCACACCGAGGACGAGCAGGACGACTCCGAGCTTCACCGAGAGGGCCTCGAACAGCCGCCGGGCGTCGGCCACGGCCTGGTCCTGGCCGAGGTGGAGGGCGACGAAGCCGAGGTTGACGAGGTAGAAGCCCACCACCAGCAGGTGGTTGACGGCGTCCGCGAGCTTCTCGTTCCCGTGCAGGACGTCGGCGAGGAAGATCCGTCCGTTCCTGCTGAGCGTACGGGCCACCCAGACGGTGAGCGCGACGCTGATCAGCAGGTAGACGACGTACGCGACAACAGTGAGGTCCATGCCCCACCCTCCCTTGAACGTGTTCAAAAGGTTGTGTCCATGACTGTAGCGCTCCTCTTGAACGCGTTCAAGTCGGTGAGGTCCGGTGGGATGTCGACGGGCGGAGCGCGCCCGGGGGCCCGTAGGGTCGGCCGGATGACGCTTGCTCACGATGTGGCGGGGGACGGCCCCGTGGTGGTGCTCCTGCACTCGTCGGTCTGCGACCGCCGGATGTGGGACGAGCAGAGGGACGCACTGGCCGGGGCCGGGTACCGGGTCGTGCGCCCCGACTTCCGGGGCTTCGGCGACACCCCGGCCGAGGCCGTGCGCCCGTACCGCGACGCGGACGACGTCGTCGCTCTTCTGGACACCCTCGGGATGAGGTGCGTGGCCCTCGTCGGGGCGCAGCCACGGCGCAGCCTCTCAAACCGGGACCACCAACTACCCCTGACGGACCCACCGCCTCCCACACGCAGAAACTCACCACCAGTCAAATAGCCTCGTTGACAGCGCTGTTCGAGGCCAAAGTGGATCAGGCCACTGCGGGAGATCACCGAGACGCGCCCACTCACAGGCGTGAACCCCAGGGCCGGGAACGGCGTAGTGAGGAGCGAGAAGAGGCGGCAGAGACCCGAGGCACCCGCACCCGCGTACGCCTCTCGCACCTCTGCCGGCAACCGGAACCATCCGACTCAGACCAAAGGAAGCGGTGAAGCCACGCACTACTCGTCTCTCACGCTGTCGCGCGGCTGCGCTCAGCGCGGCCATCACCTCTGGCGCACTGGCATGCGCGATGCTGCCCTCAGCCGCACATGCGACGCCCCATCACGCCAGATCGCTCGACTACGTCGCACTCGGTGACTCCTACGCCGCTGCTCCGGGCGTGCCGGAGCAGATCGATCCGGCGTGCGCCCGCTCCAGCAGCAACTACCCCCATCTCGTCGCGGCGCGGAACAAGGCCCGTCTCACGGACGTCACCTGTTCCGGGGCGACCACAGCGGACCTGGCCGTCGCCCAGGGTGCCGTTCCCGCGCAGTACGACGCCCTCTCCCGGAAGACGGACCTCGTCACCGTGAGTATCGGCGGCAACGACATCGGCTTCTCCAAGGTGCTCGGGCGCTGCGCCGCGCTGGCCGCCGGGGCCCCGTCAGCGAGCCCATGCCGCGACGACCTCACGCAGGGCGGCGCCGACCAGGTCGAGCAGAGCATCGCGGCCACGGCGCCGAAGATCTCCCGGGTGATCGCCGAGATCCGCAGCCGGGCCCCGCGAGCCAGGATCCTCATGGTCGGCTACCCGTCGCTCTTCCCCGACAGCGGAGTCGGCTGCACAAGCCCCGGCGTCCCCATCGCCGCGGGCGACTTCGCCTTTCTGCGGGACAAGACGAAGGCCCTCAACGCCATGATCGCCCGCCGAGCCGAGCTCGGCGGCGCCACGTACGTCGACACGTACACGCCCACCATCAACCACGACATGTGCCGTCCCGTCGGGGAACGCTGGATCGAGAACCTCGCTCCCCAGCCCCAGGCGGCGCCCGTCCATCCGAACGCGCAGGGCGAGCAGGCCATGGCGAAAGCCGTGAACCGTGCGCTGTCCCGGTGCGGCGGAGCCCACCGAGTCTGATCGCTCCGGTTCCTGGGTGAGACGGCGGCGGCATGCACCCGGCACCTCCTTCAAGGGCCCGCTCTCCGGAGACCACCGAAGGAGGTGCCCATGTGCCATCCCTGATCTTGCGTGGGTATCCCCGGCTTCAGCCGGGGAGAAAAACGTATCCTCCGGGCCGGAGGCGCGCAGCGCCGGAGTTCGCTGCGTCTTTGGGGTGAGGGTCAGGTAGGCCGCTTCTGGCCCTCGATGTGACAAGCGGGCGTCTTCCTGCCCAACGGGGCCGCCGTGAAGGCCGGACTCAACCACTCGATCTCGGATGCCGGATGGGGGGTGTTCCTGACGATCCCGCACGCAAAGGCTGAAAGCGCCGGACGGGAAGTGATCACCGTGGACCCCCGCAACACCTCCCGGACCTGCCCCGAATGCGGGCACGTCGCAGCGGAGAACCGGTCCACCCAGGAGAAGTTCCACTGTCAGTCCTGCGGCCACCAGGCGCACGCGGACACAGTGGGCGCCCTGAACGTTCTACGGGCCGGGCTGGTCCGTCGCGACGCCAACCCGGCATAGCGAGAAGCCCTTTCGTTCACGAGGGGGAGGAGTCACTGCCAGGACCGCCACGTCGGCCGCGATGGAGCTCACCGTCAAAAAATTCGGCCTTCTACGTCGGCATCGCACTCGGCAGCCGGCTCGGCGGCGCCGTCATCGCCCGCTGGCACGGCGTCCTCCCTCCTGTTCCGGCGGGTGGAACCGCGCTGGTCACCGGCGGGCTGCTGCTCAGTGCGGTCACCGGGTGGCTGCTGCGTGGCAGGCCCACTACGGAGGAGCCCAGGGTCGCCGCCGCTGTGTGACGAGTCCTCCAGGCCCCGGCCGCCCGCACACCGGGCAATGACTGTCACTCTTCGTAGCCATGCAGGCCGCCGGTGCAGCCAGAGACTTGGCGAGGCGCCCGTTTCTGTCGGCCGAGGGGCTCTCTCCCGGATGAGGCCCCGGTGTTCGTGTTTCAATGAGATCAAGGAAGAATCCCATTAAAGGGGATTGGACAGCCAGAAATGCGGCGCACCGATTTGGACAGCCGACGAGGTGATCCTCTTGACGTGGCGTTCAGCGCTACGGCGATCATTGACGGTCACGGCATCGTGCAGGGCTGGAGCGAGGGCGCCGAGCTGCTCCTCGGCTACCGCACCGATGAGGTCTTGGGGCGGTCGGCAGCAGTCCTGCTTGCTGAAGAGATGACTGAGGAAAGTCGTCGGTCTCTGGCCGGCCGGGAGTGGTGGAGCGGGAGGGTCGCGCTGCGGCACAGGGAAGGCCGAAGTCTCATCGTGGCCCTCCTCGCACACCGTCGGACATCTCCCGGCGAGTCCGGTGGATGGGCCCTGGAGACCGCGGTGACCGGCCTGCCGGATCGCCCGGGAAAGCCATCCGGTCGGAGAGGCGACGCATCCGTTGTCGCGCATGACGCGACCGAACGGCACTGGCCCAGGGAACGCCTCCTGCTGCTCAACGAGGCCGGCACGCGGATCGGCAGCACGCTGGAGGTTGCACAAACGGTGCAGGAGCTGCTGGATGTGACCGTTCCCCGGTTCGCGGACTTTGCCTGCGTCGACTTGCTTGCCTTTGTCGGTCAGAGAGGTGAACCGCCTCCTGACCCGGTGACCGGCCCGATCGTCCTGAACCGCACGGCTCAACGGTCCGTCCTTGAGAACATGCCCGAGGCCCTGGGTGACGTGGGCTCGATGGCCGCCTATTCCGCGTTCTCGCCGCCGACCGATTGCCTGGCTGTCGGCGGTCAGGCCGCCAGGTACGAGATGACTGATGCCGTCATCAACCGGTGGTCGCCCAACGATCCTTCTCAGGCAGCCGGCATCCGGGCGACGGGAATGCACGCGGTGATCGTCGCGCCCGTACGCGCACGGGGCGTCACCCTGGGTGTGGTGTGTTTCGCCCGGCACGTGCACTCCGAGCCCTACACCGAGGACGATGTGCTCCTGGCCGAGGAGATCACAGCCAGGGCCGCCATCTGCATCGACAACGCCCGTCTCTACACCCGCGAGCGGACCACCGCCGTGGACCTTCAGCGCAGCCTGCTCCCGGAGAAGCTGCCCGATCAGACCGCGGTCGAGGTTGCTTCCCGCTATCTGCCCGCAGTAGTCCGAGCAGGCGTGGGCGGTGACTGGTTCGACGTGATCCCGATATCGGGCGGCCGCGTCGCCCTGGTCGTCGGCGACGTTGTCGGGCACGGTGTCCAGGCATCCGCCACCATGTGCCGCATACGCACCGCGGTGCGGACCTTGGCCGAAATCGATCTGGCACCGGACGAACTGCTGACGCACCTCGATGACCTGGTCATGCTCCTCTCGGCGGAACTCCTGTCCACGAAGGCCGAGACCGCCGGGGGCTTTGGCGCCACCTGTCTGTACGTCGTCTACGACCCGGTGACGCGCCGGTGCACGCTCGCTCGCGCCGGGCACCCACCGCCCGTTGTCGTCACCCCGAACGGCACCGCGGACTTCCTCGACCTGCCGGCCGGCCCGCCACTCGGACTGGGAGGCCTGCCGTTCGAGTCCGTGGACATCGAGCTGCCCGAAGGCAGTCTCCTCGCTCTCTATACGGACGGTCTCATTGGAAAGCGTGGCCAGAACATCGAGAAGAGACTCGACACGCTGCTTGAGGAACTCGGCCGGCCTGCACCGTCGCTGAACTCCCTGTGCGACGGCGTGCTCGGGGCTCTGCTTTCTCCCCAGCCAGTGGACGACATCGCCCTTCTGGTCGCCCGTACTCGCGCCTTGAACGCCCACCAGGTCGCCACCTGGGACGTCGAATCCGATCCGGCCGTTGTTGCGCAGGTCCGCGCGAAGGTACATGCTCAACTGGCCGCTTGGGGACTTGACGATCTGCTGTTCACCACGGAATTGATAGTGAGCGAATTGGTCACCAACGCCATTCGCTATGGTCAGCCTCCCATCCGACTGCGGCTGATCCACGACAGAACGCTGATCTGCGAAGTCTCCGACTCCAACCCCACCGCCCCCCACATGCGACGGGCCCGCGTCTTCGACGAGGGCGGCCGTGGTCTGCTGCTGGTGGCGCAACTCAGTCAGCGCTGGGGAACACGTCACACGCGGACAGGCAAGACCATCTGGGCTGAGCAGTTCATTTCAGCGGCTTCGGAAGAGAGCTCGCTGTAGGCCCCGGACCCCCAGGCCTTGGAGCCTGGGGCCCGGGAGCCCAGCCGTTGAAGATGCAGTGTCTACCGCCCGTGTCGGCTTGCCAGGGCACGGGCGCCGCCCGAAGTGGATCATGGTCGGTCGCGAGCATGATGCCGGGATGGTTCATCGTGTCGTGCACGAGGTTGACTCTGTCGGGCATCTTGGAGTCGCCGAGGTCAGCTCCCCAGGGTGCGCCGGAGGGAGCCGGCCGAAGGGATCAGGCCGCGGGATCGGGCCGATGCGCTACGCGCTCAGCAGGCGCGCATGGCCGACCTGCCCCATGACCCAGTACAGGGTCTCCGGGCCGGTCGCCGGGATCATCGTCGTGTGGTGGCGTCCGCCGCCGGCGACGCCGACCTGGACGAAGCCGGTCGTCCGCCGCTCCTTCATCAGCAGGAAGAGCAGCCCCAGGAGGCAGAAGACGGAGAAGACCACCGCCAGCACGATGGCGTGCGTGGGGGTCTTCTCCTCGGTGCGGGACAGGTCCGTCACGTTCCACACCGCTCCCTTGAGGGGCAGCGTCCCGTTCGGGGTGACGACGGAGTCCTGGACGACGGTGATGTCGCCGATCATCAGCAGGGGGGCGCCCGGAAGGCCCGGCGCCCCCTGGCCGCCCAGCGGCGCGAGCGGTGCCGGGGCGAAGCCGTGCCCGTACTCGGCCGGGTCCGGCGGGTACGCCGGGCCCCACTGGTAGTCGCCGCCGTCCTGGTAGGGGTTCGGCTGGTTCATCGGTCCCCGCTCTCGCATCGCTCTCGCATCACAGAAGCCGGCACGGCAGAAGCACGCGTGACGGAAGCACGGGCAAGGGCCCGTTTCCGTACTGCGAGCGTACAGAAACGGGCCCCTGACGGAGCGTCTGACTCCGCGCTCAGAAGCGGCGGGTGATCAGCGCGCGCTTGACCTCCTGGATGGCCTTGGTGACCTCGATGCCGCGCGGGCAGGCGTCCGTGCAGTTGAACGTCGTGCGGCAGCGCCACACGCCGTCCTTGTCGTTGAGGATCTCCAGGCGCTGCTCGCCCGCCTCGTCACGCGAGTCGAAGATGAAGCGGTGCGCGTTGACGATCGCCGCGGGGCCGAAGTACTGCCCGTCGTTCCAGAACACCGGGCAGGACGATGTGCACGCGGCGCACAGGATGCACTTGGTGGTGTCGTCGAACCGCTCGCGGTCCTCGGCCGACTGCAGCCGCTCGCGCGTCGGCTCGTTGCCGGTGGTGACCAGGAACGGCATGACGTCCCGGTACGCCTGGAAGAACGGCTCCATGTCCACGACCAGGTCCTTGAGGACCGTGAGGCCCTTTATGGCCTCGACCGTGATGGGCTTGTCAGGGTTGATGTCCTTGATCAGCGTCTTGCAGGCGAGCCTGTTCTTGCCGTTGATCCGCATCGCGTCGGAGCCGCAGATGCCGTGGGCGCAGGAGCGCCGGAAGGTCAGCGTGCCGTCGACGTCCCACTTGATCTTGTGGAGGCCGTCGAGCACGCGCTCCTTGGGATCGATCTCGATCTGGAAGTCCTGCCACTCGGCCTCGGCGGAGACCTCGGGGTCGAAGCGGCGGATCCGGAACGTGACCGTGATGTACGGCGAGGCGTCCTGCGCCTCGGCCTCGGGCTTGTCCAGTACGGGGGTGGCCATCAGTACTTACGCTCCATCGGCTGGTAGCGGGTCTGGACGACGGGCTTGTAGTCGAGACGCACGGTCTCGGTGCCGTCGGCGCCGACCTCGCGGTACGCCATGGTGTGGCGCATGAAGTTGACGTCGTCGCGGTTCGGGAAGTCCTCGCGGTAGTGACCGCCGCGCGACTCCTTGCGGGCCAGGGCGGAGACGGCCATGACCTCGGCCAGGTCGAGCAGGTTGCCCAGCTCGATGGCCTCCAGCAGGTCCGTGTTGAACCGCTTGCCCTTGTCCTGGACGGACACGCTCTTGTAGCGCTCGCGCAGCTCGGCGATCTTCTCGACGGCCGTCTTGATGGTCTGCTCCGTACGGAACACCATCACGTTGGCGTCCATCGTCTCCTGCAGCTCGCGGCGCAGCTCGGCGACCCGCTCGCCGCCGGTGGAGTGCCGCAGGCGCTCGACCTGCTCCTCGACCAGGACGGCCGGGTTCTCCGGCAGGTCGACCCATTCGGCGTCCGCCGCGTACTCGGCGGCGGCGATGCCGGCGCGCTTGCCGAAGACGTTGATGTCCAGGAGCGAGTTGGTGCCGAGGCGGTTGGCGCCGTGCACGGATACGCAGGCGACCTCGCCCGCGGCGTACAGGCCCGGCACCACGGTGGTGTTGTCCGCCAGGACCTCGCCCTCGACGTTGGTCGGGATGCCGCCCATGGCGTAGTGCGCGGTCGGCTGGATCGGGATGGGGTCCGTGTAGGGCTCGATGCCGAGGTAGGTACGCGCGAACTCGGTGATGTCCGGGAGCTTGGCGTCCAGCTGCTCCGGCGGGAGGTGCGTCAGGTCCAGGTAGACGTGGTCGCCCTCGGGACCGCAGCCGCGGCCCTCGCGGATCTCCGTGTAGATGGAGCGGGAGACGACGTCGCGGGAGGCGAGGTCCTTCATGACGGGCGCGTACTTCTCCATGAAGCGCTCGCCGTCCTTGTTGCGGAGGATGCCGCCCTCGCCGCGGGCGCCCTCGGTGAGGAGGATGCCCATGCGCCAGATGCCCGTCGGGTGGAACTGGAAGAACTCCATGTCCTCCAGCGGCAGGCCGCGCCGGTAGCAGGCCGCCTGGCCGTCGCCGGTGAGGGTGTGCGCGTTGGAGGTCACCTTGAAGAACTTGCCGGTGCCGCCGGAGGCGTAGATGACGGCCTTCGCCTGGAAGACGTGGATCTCGCCGGTGGCCAGCTCGTACGCGACCACACCGGCCGAGTGCTTGACCCCGTCGACCTCGGTGATCAGCTGGTCCAGGACGTAGAACTCGTTGAAGAACTCCACGCCCTCCTTGACGCAGTTCTGGTACAGCGTCTGGAGGATCATGTGCCCGGTGCGGTCCGCCGCGTAGCAGGACCGGCGGACCGGGGCCTCGCCGTGGTTGCGGGAGTGGCCGCCGAAGCGCCGCTGGTCGATGGTGCCCTGCGGCGTCCGGTTGAACGGCAGGCCCATCTTCTCCAGGTCCAGGACGGCGTCGATGGCCTCCTTCGCCAGGATCTCGGCGGCGTCCTGGTCGACCAGGTAGTCACCGCCCTTGACCGTGTCGAAGGTGTGCCACTCCCAGTTGTCCTCCTCCACGTTCGCCAGCGCGGCGGCCATACCGCCCTGCGCGGCGCCCGTGTGGGACCGGGTCGGGTAGAGCTTCGTCAGCACCGCGGTACGGCTGCGCTTCGTCGCCTCGATGGCGGCGCGCATGCCGGCGCCGCCGGCGCCGACGATGACGGTGTCGTACTTGTGAATCTTCATGGTGTGGAACCTCAGCCCCGTGCCTAGCGGATGTTCGGGTCGAAGGTGAAGATCACCAGCGTGCCCAGAAGGATGGTGAACACCGTGGCGGTGTACAGCAGGCCCTTGAGCCACAGGCGCGTGTTCGGCCGCTCGGCGTAGTCGTTGATGACGGTACGCAGGCCGTTGGCGCCGTGCAGCATCGCCAGCCACAGCATCAGCAGGTCCCAGGTCTGCCAGAACGGCGAAGCCCAGCGGCCCGCGACGAACGCGAAGCCGATCTTGGAGACGCCGCCGTCCAGGACGAGCTGGATCAGCAGGTGGCCGATGACCAGCACGACGAGGACCACGCCCGAGAGGCGCATGAAGAGCCATGCGGCCATCTCGAAGTTGCCGCGGGTCGACCGGGGGGTCCGGCCGGTCCGCTTGCGCGGGGGCTCGATGTACGGCGCGGGGTTGTCGGGGCCGTAGGCGGCGCCTTCGACGGCGCCGATCGCGGAAGGGGTCTCAGCGGACATGTCTGGCGTCAGCTCCCGAACAGTTCACGTGCGGCGTGGCCGAGCACCGGGTAGACGGCGCCGGCCATCAGGACGACCCAGATGCCCATGACGGTCCAGAGCATCTGCTTCTGGTAGCGGGGGCCCTTGGACCAGAAGTCCACGGCGATGACGCGAAGGCCGTTCAGCGCGTGGAAGAGGATGGCGGCCACCAGGCCGTACTCCAGCAGCGCGACGATCGGCGTCTTGTACGTCGCGACGACCTCGTCATAGGCCTCGGGGGAGACACGGACGAGAGCCGTGTCCAGCACGTGTACGAACAGGAAGAAGAAGATGAGGACGCCGGTGACTCGGTGAGCCACCCAGGACCACATACCTTCCCGGCCGCGGTACAGCGTTCCAGCCGGCACGGAAAAACCCTCCGGGAGCGGGGATTGGAGCCGGCCGCCAGCGTCCTTCCAAGGTGACAGCTCTGTCGGTCTGGCCCGGCCGGGTACGGTCCACCGGCCCTCGCCATCGTAGCGACGACTTGTCGGTTCCCTCGCGCGGGGTCCACCGGTGTGATCAAACAGGCACGGACGGGCTATCGGGGCGGCTGCCGGGCCGGTCGCCGAACCGGTCGTGGCGGTGGCTGCCGCGGTGGCCGGATCGCGGTCTCCTGGGCGGCCGGATCGGGGGTCTTCGGGGTGGCCGGATCAGGGGCCTCCTGGGCGGCCGGCCACCACGTGCGCCAGCCGGGCCCGGGCCAGCCGGCGCAGTTCCTCGGCGGCGACCACCCGCTCCTCGTCCGGGTCGTTGGCGAGCCGCGAGCGGATTCCGGCGAGCACCTGGTCGGGATGTTCGTCGGAGTGGAAGCCGTCCAGGCAGATCACGAAGGCGTGGCCGAAGCTCGCCTCGTAGGCGGCGTGGGCGGCGCGCAGGGCGGTGTGGGCGGCCGCCGGGGCGGTGGGGTGCAGCCCGGAGGACGATTCGGCGGCGAGCGCCTCGTCCAGGTCGGCGGTGGACAGGTCGTAGCCGGCCTCGTCCGCGGCGGCGAGGAGCGAGCCGAGGTCGGGGTAGGGGCGGTGGGCGGCGACTCGCCGGGCCCAGCGGCGGCTGCCGCAGCAGGAGAGGAGGGCCGCGGTCGCGGCGGAGTGGGCCGCGGTGTTGAACCGCTCCAGGCCGGGCAGGTGCGCACCGGCGGCCGTACGGGGGCCGTGCGCGGATGCCGGGGAGGCCGGCCCGGCGGGGGCGGGGATCCGCACCGCCGGAGGAATCGTGGGCGGTCGCTGGGGGAGGCCGGTGTGCGATTCGCGGGACAGCGTGGACTCCGGGGCGACTGGGAGGCGACAGGGGGCGAGTGGGGGGGCGACGGGGAAGCGTGAGCTGGTTGAGCTGCAACGCTATCGAGGCGCGCCACGGGGTGGCCGAAGGGTGCGCGAATTTCACCCGAACGGGAGAGTTTGAGCGTGCACGGTGGACGGATGCACGGAAATGAACCGGTAAGCCGGCGTTTGTCATACTTCTCCGAGAAGAGGAGGTTCTTTCTGTGATGTGGCAGTCCGGGCGAATGCGGCGCGTGGCCCCCGCCGTCGCGGCCGCCGTGGCCCTGTCGGCGGCCGCCGCCTGCTCGGCCGGCGGGTCCGGCGGCGCGGAGGCCCGGGGGACCGGCGCCGCCACGGCCCCTTCCCCGGCGGCTACCCCGTCCCCGAAGCCCTCGTACCCCCTCTCCGGCGCGCCCCGGACCATCCCCTCCGTCAGGGACCACGAGGCCGCCCGCGGACCGGGCTGGCGCCCGGCGGCGGGCAGTGCCGTCGTCGTCGCCAAGGGGAGCGAGGCGCTCGCCGACGAGGGCCGGCTGCTGGCCGGGGAGCTGAAGACCGGCTTCCGCAACAGCGGGCCGGTGAAGGCCGGCGACGTCGAACTGTCGCTCGACCCGGCGGGCGGCGGCGGGTCCGAGTCGTACACCCTCACCACGCGCGGCAACCGCGTCCGGATCACCGGGCCCGACGAGGCGGGGGTCTTCTACGGCACCCGCACCCTGAAGCAGGCCGTGCGCTCCGGCGGCGCCATGCCCGAGGGCGTTGTCCGCGACCG
Source organism: Streptomyces tirandamycinicus (assembly GCF_003097515.1). Lineage (NCBI taxonomy): Bacteria > Bacillati > Actinomycetota > Actinomycetes > Kitasatosporales > Streptomycetaceae > Streptomyces > Streptomyces tirandamycinicus. The sequence goes on from NZ_CP029188.1 coordinate 4,212,913, forward strand.
TCCCGACCGGCCGCAGCGCGGCCTGAACGTCGACATCGCGCGCAAGCACTTCACCGCCGGCTGGATCGAGGCGCGGCTGCGCGAGATGGCCGACCTCAAGCTCAACACGCTGGGACTGCACTTCTCCGACGACCAGGGGTTCCGGATCGCCTCCGACACCCACCCCGAGGTCGTCTCCCGGGACCACCTCGGCAAGGCCGAGGTGCGCCGGATCCTCGCCCTCGCCCGGAGCCTGCACATCACCGTCGTCCCCGAGATCGACTCGCCCGGGCACCTCGGCGCGGTCCTGCGGGCGCACCCCGGGCTCCAGCTGCGCGACACCCGGGGCGTGCCCCGGCAGGGCGCCATCGACATCTCCCGGCCGGAGTCCGCGCGGATCGTCGACGACCTGCTGCGCGAGTACGCCCGGCTGTTCCCCGGCCGCTGGTTCCACGTCGGCGCCGACGAGTACCAGGCGCTGACCGTGCGCGACCCGCAGGCCTCCTACCCGCAGCTGGCCCGGGCGGCCGTGGAGAGGTACGGGCCGAACGCCACCGTGCACGACCTGGCGACCGGCTGGCTGAACGACCGGGCCTCCGTGGTGCGCGCCGCGCAGAAGCAGCCCAAGGCGTGGAACGACGGCTTCTTCCGCGGCGGCGCGGTCTCGCCCGACAAGGACATCGAGGTCGAGTACTGGACGGGCAAGGAGATCGGCGCCCGGCCCCCGGCCGAGTACCTGGCCGAAGGCCGCAAGGTCGTCAACCTCAACGACGAGTACCTCTACTACGTGCTCGGCGAGCCCAACGAGTTCACCTACCCGACGGGCCGGCGCATCTACGAGGAGTGGACGCCGCTCGTGCTGCGGGGCACGGCCCCGGTGCCCGCGCGCTACTCGGACCAGATCCTCGGCGGCCGCCTCGCCGTCTGGGGCGACCGCGCCCAGGCGCAGACCCAGGACCAGGTGGCGGCGGGCATCCGGATGCCGCTGCGCGCGCTGTCCCAGAAGCTGTGGACCCCGGGCCGGCCCGCGCTCAGCTGGGCGCAGTTCAACGCGCTGGCGGACAGTCTCGGCTGAAGGCTAGGGTCCGGGGGCGACCGTTCTCGTACGGTTGTTCGGTGCGCTGCCCCGGGGAGGGGGCGCGCGAAGAGTCCGTGACCTGTGGGGGGATCCCTTTGACACCGCATACACCCATGCCTGCGCCCGTGCCTGCGCCCGTGCCTGCGCCCGTGCCGCCGTCGCACGGACCCGGCCGGGTACTCCGCTCGCCCGTCGGGCTCTCGTACGCCGTCATCGCGCTGTTCGGCGTCGTGATCGTCGCCGATCTCCTGATCGTCGCGGCCTCGGTCAACATGCGGTCGTTCCTCAGCGGCGCCGCCTCGGGGACGGCCGGCTTCGACGAGGACGCGGCGAACCGCGCCGACTACGCGATGGCCGGAACGGGCGTGCTGTACGTCGCCGTACTGCTGGCGGTGGGCACGCTCTTCATCATCTGGTTCCACCGGGCCCGGCAGAACGCGGAGGTCTTCGCGCCCGACACCCAGCGCCGGACCCCGGGCTGGGCGATCGGCGCGTGGTTCATCCCGATCGCCAACCTGTGGATCCCGCGGGGCATCGCCGCCGACGTGCTGCGGGCCAGCAACCCCGACCCGTACGACGGCAAGCCGGTGGGGCGCGGCCTCCTCAACGCCTGGTGGGGCGCCTGGGTCTGGGCGGTGGTCTTCGACCGGTACGCGAGCAGGGTGTACGAGAGGGCCCAGGGCGCCGACGCCGTCCACGACGCGACGGCGCTGCTGATCGCCGGCGCCGGGTTCGACGTGCTCGCCGCGGTGCTCGCCGTCCTGTTCGTGCGCAGGCTGACGTCCCTGCAGCACGCCAAGGCCCTCGCGCTCCGGGCCGTGCCGTCGGTCTGACGGCGGGGCGGATCGGCCCTGCCCGTACGGTTTTCGGCCGCGGGTGTGACGATTTTCGGCCACTCGGCGCTGTATGTGACGTACGCGAACGCACGGTCGGGGAGGCGTCGATGGGCCTGGTGCAACTGATCGCGGAGGCCGACGGGCGGAGCCTCGCCGCGAGCGGTCTCGCGTGCCTGGACCGCTGCCAACCGCTGCTCGACGAAGAGCCCGACGTGCTGCGCCCGCTGTGGGCGGGCATCGCCGAGGGCGAGGAGGGCTGGGCCGGGCAGCTGGCCGCCGCGCGGGCGGCACTGGACGAGGCGCCCGTCGACGGTACGTCCAGCGACGCCTGGGCCCCGGTGCGGAAGATGATCGCCGCCGCTCCCTCGGAGTGGGCCGCCGGCCCGCTCGGCGAGTGGGCGGCGGCCTGCTCCGACCTGGCGCTCGAACTGCACCGGGAACTCGACCCGGCCGGTGGCGCCTGCGGTCCGCTCCTCGCCGGCGAGGAGCGCCGCCAGATCCAGATCCTCGAACTCCTCGCCGGCAACCCGGACGGCGCCGCACTGCGCCGCGCCCTGGACCTGTCGACCGAGGGCCGTCGTGTGCTGCGCGCGGCCCTGTCCCGGCGGGCGCGGGGCGGCGGCTGACCCGTCCCGGGGGTGCGTCCGGGCGGGCGAGGCGGCCCGGGCCGGCCCCGTCCCGGAGTGCGCGGCCCGGCTACCCGGCGGACCCGGCCGGACCGTTCCCGGGCACGCCGAGTCCCAGCGGCCCGCCGGTCGCGATCACGTCGGGCTCGGCGAGGAGATCCGCGTAGCCGTCGCCGTCCAGGTCCAGCGCGGTCAGGGCCGGGGCGTCCGCGCCCACCGCGAGGGTGGGCGCCCCCTCCGTGCTCAGACCGGTGGGCGAACCGTGGTACGTCACGATCCCCCGCCCGGTGGACACGGCCAGGTCGTCGAACCCGTCGCCGTTCATGTCGCCCGAGGCGAGGGCGGACCCACCGGCGCCCATCAGGATCGTGGGCGAGGCGGTCCCGCGTCCGCGCTCGGGACCGCTCAGCACGACGAGCGCGGCGGCTCCCTCCGGTGTCCGGAAGGCGACCGCCAGATCCCGGTCCCCGTCCCCGTCGAAGTCACCGCCGGCGGAGTCCAGTTCCTCGGCGCCGTCCGGCACGGCCGCCGCCGCCTCCGCACCGGGGTCCGGCGGCCAGGGCACCCCGGAGGGCTCCGGCCCGCCGGTGCCGGACCCGTCGCCCAGCGCCGCGGCGGACCGGCGGATGGCGGGCAGGTCGGCGTAGAGATGGGCGCCGGGGCACTCGGTCGGGTACGCGTCGCGGTGTCCCGGGAGCCGCGGGAGGGTGACGCGCTCCCCTCGCCGGAACTTGCCGTTGTCCGTGGACGCCGTGAGCGTCGTGGTCCCGTCGACGGCCAGGCCGTAGAGGCCGAGCTTCCAGGAGGCGAGCCTCGCCACGGCGTCGCGGGCCGCGGGCGTGGTGGCCGCCGTGCTGTAGTCGCCGATCACCGACACGCTGCTGGTGTCGACGTTGAAGCCGTAGGTGTGGGCTCCCTGGACCGGCCGGTCGATGCCGCCGGCCCGGCCCTCGAAGATCCTGCCGCACTTGTCGACCAGGAAGTGGTAGCCGATGTCGTTCCAGCCCTGGCCCTCCACGTGGTACGTGAAGACGGCCCGCACGATCGCGGGCGAGTCGGCGCACTGGTAGGTGTTCGACCCGGCGGTGTGGTGGACGAACACCGCCTTGGTGGTGGAGTTGTACGTGGGCGGCCCGCCGACCTTGGACTCGTCCGCGCCCCAGCCCGCCCGCATGGTCATCGGCGGAGCGCCCGCCGGCGCCTCCGCACGGGCGGACGGCGGCGCCGGGGCGCCGTCCTGGGGGTCCACCAGCTCGACGCGCAGCCCCCGGGGCAGCGCCGACCCCTCCGCGCGCAGCTGCACCCCGTCCGACGGCCCGGTCCACAGCGGCAGGCTGCCCGCTCGCAGCCCGGTGGCGGCCGGCCCCGATCCGGCCTCGGAGGCCCGTACGTCGGCGTCCATCGTGTGCCAGGGCGACCAGACGCCGGTACGGCTGTCCCGGGTGCGGACTTCGACGGTGCCGCCGATCTCCGCTTCCGGGTCGTCCCAGGTGATGCCGACCAGGCTGAACGGTTCGGTGGTGCTGGCCGGGAGTGAACGCCGCGTCGGGTCGGTGCCGGGTACGGGCACGCTGTGGATCTCGCCTGCACCCGGCGCGAGGGACGCACGACCGGGGGAGGCCCCGGCCCGGACGGGGGAGGGGGCCGGCGAGACGGGAGCCGAGGGGGGCGCGGCGGCCGTGAGGCCGGTGAGGCAGACGGCGGCGGTGCACGCGGCGGTGAAGGCCACAGGGCGGCATCTCATGGGGCCGGAGCATAAGGAAGCGTCAGGCATATGGTGTGCAATGACGCTACGGCCGGGGCGGTGACGTCCGGAATCAACGGGTGATTGACGGGCTGTCCGAAAATGCCGGCCCGAACTCCCGTTCCTCGGCCGTTGGTACCGTCCGGTCATGGCCGTTGATCAGGTGTCAGGCGTCCCGGACGCATCAGAGGGAACGACGAGAACACCCGTTACCGCCGACGACGTGCAGCACGCCGTCCGGCTGGCGCTCACCACCCTGCGGGCCGCCCTCCGCGCCGACTGGGACACCCGGGCCGGCGCACTGGAGTGGACCTGCTGGGAGACCGTCGAGCATCTCGCCGACGACCTGTTCGCCTACGCCGCCCAGCTCGGCCCCGAATCCCCTCCGCTGGACGGCGACGTCCCCTTCGACTGCGGGACGCGTCGCGCGGGCGGACCGGCCGGCACCCTCTTCGCCGACCGGGCCGCCGGCCCCCGGGGCCTGCTCCAGATGCTGGACGCCTGCGGCGGCCTGCTCACGGCGATGGTGCGCACGGCCCCCGCGGAGACCCGGGCCCACCACACCTTCGGGACGTCCGACGCCGAGGGCTTCGCCGCCATGGGCGTGGTCGAGACCCTCGTCCACACCCATGACGTGGCCCAGGGCCTCGGCCTTCCCTGGTCCCCGCCGGCCGGCCTCTGCGCCCGGGTCCTCGCCCGTCTCTTCCCCTACGCCCCGGCGGACACGGACCGCTGGGAGACCCTCCTCTGGGCGACGGGCCGCAGCGAACTGCCGGGCCGCGAACGCCTGGAGTCCTGGCGGTGGCACGGCGCGGTTCCCGGCTGACATGCGGCCCGCGCTCGGTCACCGGCGGTGCGCGAGTCACCCCCGGTCGCCCACGCGGCGCCGGTCCGTGGCCGCCGGAGGGGCCGTCCGGGACGCGTCCGCACACGTCCGCGCCCCTGCTGGATCCCTCGGGACCTGCCGGAACCCCGCGACCGGGTACCCCGCTCCATGCGGAGGCAATTCCAGTACGACGGAATCCGTCGAAGTAGACTTGGACAAATTCCGCAAGAGCCGATGTGTCGGAGGGTGAGTTGGAGAAGAGCCTGCCGGCCAAGCCCGAGTACGTGGTCGACCGGGACCGGGAGTGGGCGCTGCTCTCGGACTTCCTCACCGATCCTGATCCGGCGATGCGGCTCGGCATCGTGTCGGGGCGGCGGAGACACGGGAAGTCGTACCTGCTGCGGGCGCTGTCCGAGCAGGTCAGCGGCCTGTACATCACAGCCGTCCGGGAGGAGGGGCGGCTGCCCGCGATCCAGCGGTTCAGTGACGCGGTCGCCACCCACGCCGGCCTGAGGCCGGGGAGCCTGCGTCTGACCGACTGGCGTGACGTCCTGTCCAACGCCCTCGACGTCAGCGCCCGTTCGCCGCACCCCCTCCTGGTGATCGACGAGTTGCCGTACCTGCTCCAGCACTCGCCCGAGATCCCCGGGCTGCTGCAGCAGCTCTACGACGAACGCCAGTGGGGCGCCCGGCCAGGCGCCGGCCCGGGCCCGCGGCTGATCCTGTGCGGCTCCGCGATGAGCGTCATGCACGAACTCCTCTCCGGGACCAAGCCGCTGCGCGGACGTGCCGTGGTCGATCTGCGGCTGGGTGCCTTCGGCTACCGCGCCAGCCGGGCCTTCTGGCGGATCGCCGACCCGCTGACCGCGCTGAAGGTGCACGCGGTCCTCGGCGGGGCCCCCGGCTACCGGCCGGTTGCCGCCCGACCGCATCCCGACGACGGCTTCGACGCCTGGCTCACCCGGACGCTGCTCGACCCCGGGCGGGCGGTCTACTCCCGCACCGAGACCGAGTACCTGCTGCGCGAGGACCCCCGGATCACGCAGCACACGCTGTACTACGACATCCTCACCGCGATCGCGCACGGCGCCACCACCCCCAGCAAGATCGGCGCCGCCCTGGAACGCCCGCGCAACGCCGTCGCCCACCCGCTCGGGGTCTTGGAGTCCACCGGCTACATCCGGCGGGAACAGGACGTCCTCCGCTCCAGACACCCCGTCATCACGCTCGCCGACCCCGTCATCCGCTTCAACCAGCTCGTCACCCTCCCGCAGGCCGCCGCCGTGGAGCAGGGCTTCGCCGAGCAGGTGTGGCAGCAGGCCGCTCCGACCTTCAACTCCAAGATCCTCGGGCCGCACTTCGAGGACCTGGCGCGCGACTTCACCCGTCGTCACGCCCACGACCTGTTGCCCGGCGGGCTGCCGGGCCTGGTCGGTACCACCGAGGTCGCCGACCGGGCCGCCCGCACGAAGCACGAGGTCGATGTCATCGCCCTGGCGGCCGGGGAGCGCCCGCAGGCGCCCCGCGCGAGGATCGCGCTGCTGGGCGAGGCCAAGGCGACCGCCGCCCGCCGTGGGACCGGTGACCTGGACCGCCTGGAACACATCCGCGCCCTGCTCCAGGAGCAGGGCTACGACACCGCTGCCACCATTTTGGCCCTGTACTCCCTCCACGGCTTCCACCCCGACCTGGTCGACCTCGCCGACCGCCGTGACGACGTCCTCCTGGTCGATCTGCCCGCTCTCTACGGCAGCTGACACCAGGTCACCCGCCGTCCCCCACGGCCACCGGCCTCGGGGACGGCCGGTCTTCGGGCCGGGCGCGGAGGCGGGCGGCGACATCCGTTGACGGATCGGGCGGGTGCCGGCCGGGGCCCGCGGTGTCGGCGCGGACGGCCGGTGGCGGAGGACCTCGAGACCGGATCGGGTGCGCGGAGAGCGCCGGGACGCGAGACGACCGGGGCCGCCACCCCCCACAGGAGAGGCCCCGGTCGTCGTCCGCGAGGGCTGTTGAGCGGCCCTGTACTCCTCTCAGCGCCGCGGGTGCGTTTTCTGTCACACCGCGTCCCTGCCGCACAATGTTGCAGGTTGTACAAGACATGGACGCGGCCCCCGTGGAGGACGTAGCGTGGCGCTGCGCGCTGGGCTGTGCGGCGGTGATGACCAGCCGCGATGACGAACGGGTAGTGGGAGTGCTGGGGGACGACGCGGAGCTGACCGCCGCGGTGCGCGCGGCGCAGGACGGAGACGAGGACGCCTTCCGGACTGTGTACCGCGCCGTTCACCCGCGGCTGCTCGGATACATCAGGACGCTGGTCGGCGAGGCGGAGGCCGAGGACGTGGCGTCCGAGGCCTGGCTGCAGATCGCCCGGGACCTCGACCGGTTCAGCGGCGACGCCGACCGCTTCCGCGGCTGGGCGGCGCGTATCGCGCGCAACCGCGCCCTCGACCACATCCGGATGCGCGGCAGGCGCCCGGCGGTCGGCGGCGACGAGACCGAACTGACCGGGAGACCCGCCGAGTCCGATACCGCGGGAGAGGCCATGGAGGCCCTGGCGACCGGCCGGGCCATGGCCCTGATCGCCCAGCTCCCCCAGGACCAGGCGGAGGCGGTCGTGCTGCGCGTGGTCGTCGGCCTGGACGCGAAGAGCGCGGCGAAGACCCTGGGCAAGCGCCCCGGCGCGGTGCGCACCGCGGCCCACCGGGGGCTGAAGCGGCTCGCGGAGCTCCTGGGGGCGGAGAGCGAAGGGGCACACGGGGCCCCTGGGGACGGGACGGGACTCGGCGCGGTACCGTCACCGCGCACTGTTCGCCCCGGCGCGGCCCGCTCCGCTGGTGTGACGCATTCGCGTCTGCGGACGCAGAAGGACATGTGATGGCGGACGAGCGTGACGAGTGGCTCGATCAGGAGGCTGCGGAGCGGTTGCTCCGCGGCGAACCGGTCGATCCCGCCGGCGTTGACGCGCGTCACCAGGCCCTTCTGCTGGCCGGGCTGCTCGACGACGCAGCCGCCCGGGGGCCGGTGACCGAGCCGCTGAGGGGCGAGGACGCCGCGCTCGCCGCGTTCCGCAAGGCGCGTGACGGCGGCGCGGCGGAACTGCTGCCGACGGTGCGGCTGGCACCGGAGGCAGGCCCGGTCTCCTGGGCCCGTTCCGTGCGCTGGGGGCTGGCGGCCTCGCTGGCCGGACTCGCGGTGGGCGGCGTGGCCGTCGCGGCGGGGACCGGGGTGCTGCCGACGCCGTTCGGGGACCCCCGCCCGGCGCCCGCATCGTCCGTCTCGGGTGCCGCCACCCCCGGGCCGATCACCTCCGAACCCCCGGCCGGCCGGCTGCGCAGTCCCGACGGGCCCTCGCCCGTGAGCCCTCCCTCCTCGCCGGGCACCCCCGCGGTCCCGGGCGGCGCCGGAACCCCGGGGGCCGGTGACGGGGCGGGCAGCGGTCCGGGCGACGCGTCCGCCGCGCCGCACGACGGCCGCACCGAGGGCACCGGCAGCAGGGACTGGTACAGCAAGACGGTCGAGGCCTGCCGCGACCACCGCAACGGCACCCTGGACGAGGAGCGCAAGCGCAAGCTGGAGGCCGCGGCTCAGGGCGCGGACCGGGTGAAGCGGTTCTGCGACCGGATGCTGTCCGCCGACGGTGCGGGCGAGGACGGCGGCGACGACGGTGACGGCGGCGACGGCGGTCAGGGCGGCGACGACGGAGAGCAGGACGACGACGGCGAGGACGGCGACGGCTCCGGTTCGGGTGGTTTCCCGCGCTCCCCGTTCCTGCCCCCCGCCTCCCTGCGGCCCGCTCCCGCGGGGATGCCCTTCGTGCCGCCGACGGACGTGCGGCGGCTTTACCGGCCCGCCGTCCCGGCGGCGTCCCTCGCGGGTCTGTAGATCCCCGGACCCTCCGGCGGTTGCCTGCCGGTTGCCTGCCCGTGGCCGGTGGCCGGTTGCCTGCTGGTGGCTGGTGGCTCGCGGGCTGGTGGCCGGGGGATCGTGGGCCTGTGGCCTGTGGCCTGTGGCCGGTGGCCGGTGGGCCGGTGGGCCGGTGGCCGGGGGCGGCCGCACGCGCCCCGGAGCGGAGGCTCCCGTGCTCTCTCGATCGCAACGTCTTGACCTGCGGTTCTCCCCCCTCGGGAAAAATCTTCGGCCAGGTGTGACGTTTTTTGGCTGAGCGGCGCAGTAGTAAGTGAGCCGACTGGTCATCGGCGACGCCTGAGCCGGGGTTCCCCCCGTACCCACGGCTCAGAGCACACAGGCGCGGGCGGGACACGTTCCCCCGGTCCCGCCCGCGCCTCCTCACCTCTCACACCAGCCGCCCGCGTCGGCCGCCCGCCTCCCTCGTACGACAGCCGGCCCCGCCTTCCGCCGGGGCACGCCGTCTCACCAGTGGACGACGACCTTGTCGCCGACCTTCACCTGGCCGAAGACCGACGCGATCTTCTTCCTGTCCCGGACGTTCACACAGCCGTGCGAGGCGCCGCTGTAGCCGCGCGCGGCGAAGTCCGGGGAGTAGTGCACCGCCTGGCCGCCGCTGAAGAACATCGCGTACGGCATGGGTGTGTGGTAGAGCGTCGACTCCCAGTCCTGGGCCTTCCAGCCCACGCTGAACGTTCCTTCACGGGTGGGTGTGTTCTCCGAGCCGAAGCGCACGTCCATCGCCGCCACCACCGTGCCGTCGATCATCCAGGCGAGCGTCCTGCTCTCCTTGCTGATGCAGAGCACGCGCCCCTTCAGGCACCGGGGGTCGGGTTCGTCCAGCTCGTTGGTCGTGGCGGGCCGCAGTTCCCCGGCGGTCGGCGTACGGGTCAGCCCGAGCAGCCGCCGCCAGGTCGTCCCGTCGACCGACCCGGTCCCGGCGAGACCCTGCTTCCGCTGGAAGCCGCTGACCGCCTCGGCCGTCATCGAGCCGTAGAACGCGGTGGGGCTGCGGTGGAAGTGGCCGATCTGGCGCAGCCGCGCCTGCAGTTCGCGTACCTGCTCGGTCTCACTGCCCTCCTTCATCAGCACCTCGGAGTCGGCGGGCCGGGCCTCCGGTGTCGCCGGGGAGGGGGCGGGGGGCTTGGCGTCGTCGGCCGCGGGCGTGGCGGTGGCGACGGGAACCCTCGACGGTCCGCCCGGCGCGGCCGGGGGCTCGTCACTCCCCCCGCCGGTCGCCCGGCCGGTGCACCCGGCGGCCAGCGCCAGGGACACAAGGGCCATGAGCGGTCTGCTGACAACGGACGTACGGTGCATAGGTGCCCCCCAAGGATCGTGTGTGAACAGGGATGCTTCACGGCCGTGCCTGGTTGCGGTCGGAGGAGCATGCTGTGAGCAAGGTCCCAGTCGAGGGCACGCCGCTGCTCGCAGACCCGCCGGTGCGGGCCGCCGCGAGGGTTGCGTACCAGCGAGTAGTCGTACCGGGAGGCACACCACATGGCACGCGACTCCGAGTCGGGTCTGCCTATCGAGCCGGTCTACGGACCGGACGACCTCGAAGGGTGGGATCCCGGCGAGAAGCTGGGCGACCCCGGCTCGTACCCCTTCACCCGGGGTGTCCACACGTCCATGTACACGGGCCGCCTGTGGACCATGCGCCAATACGCGGGCTTCGGCACGGCCGCCGAGTCCAACGCCCGGTACAAGCAGCTCATCGCGCACGGCACGACCGGCCTGTCCGTGGCCTTCGACCTGCCGACGCAGATGGGGCACGACTCCGACGCGCCGATCGCCCACGGCGAGGTGGGCAAGGTCGGCGTGGCCGTCGACTCGATCGAGGACATGCGGACGCTGCTGGACGGCATCCCGCTGGACCAGGTCTCCACGTCCATGACGATCAACGCGCCCGCCGCGCTGCTGCTGCTCCTCTACCAGCTGGTCGGCGAGGAGCAGGGCGTGCCGGCGGACCGGCTGACCGGCACCGTCCAGAACGACGTGCTCAAGGAGTACATCGCCCGGGGCACCTACATCTTCCCGCCCAAGCCCTCGCTGCGGCTGGCCGCCGACCTCTTCGGCTACTGCAGAACCGAGATCCCCCAGTGGAACACCATCTCGATCTCCGGCTACCACATGGCCGAGGCCGGGGCGACGCCCGTGCAGGAGATCGCCTTCACCCTGGCGGACGGCATCGAGTACGTCCGGACGGCCCTCGCGGCCGGCCTGCACGTGGACGACTTCGCGCCCCGGCTGTCGTTCTTCTTCGTCGCCCGCACGACCATTTTGGAGGAGGTCGCGAAGTTCCGCGCCGCGCGCCGCATCTGGGCCCGGGTGATGCGCGACGAGTTCGGCGCGCGCAACCCCAAGTCGCTGGCGCTGCGCTTCCACACCCAGACCGCAGGGGTGCAGCTCACCGCCCAGCAGCCCGAGGTGAACCTGGTGCGCGTCGCCGTGCAGGGCCTGGCGGCCGTCCTCGGCGGCACCCAGTCGCTGCACACCAACTCCTTCGACGAGGCGCTCGCCCTGCCGACCGCCAAGTCGGCCCGGCTTGCCCTGCGCACCCAGCAGGTCCTCGCGTACGAGACCGACGTCGCCGCCACCGTCGACCCGTTCGCCGGGTCCTACGTGGTCGAGAGCATGACGGACGACATCGAGGCCGCGGCGCTGGAGCTGATGCGCAAGGTGGAGGACCTCGGCGGCGCGGTGAGCGCCATCGAACGCGGCTTCCAGAAGGGGGAGATCGAGCGCAGCGCCTACCGCATCGCGCAGGAGACGGACGGCGGCGAACGCGTCGTCGTGGGAGTCAACCGCTTCACCCTCGACGAGGAGGAGCCGTACGAGCCGCTGCGCGTCGACCCGGAGATCGAGGCCCGGCAGGCCGAACGGCTCGCCGAGCTGCGGGCGGGACGCGACCGGGCCGCCGTGGACGCGGCCCTCGGCGGCCTGCGCGAGGCCGCCTCCGGGACGGGCAACGTGCTGTACCCGATGAAGGAGGCGCTGCGGGCGCGTGCCACGGTCGGCGAGGTGTGCGACGCCCTGCGGGAGGTGTGGGGCACCTACGTCCCGAGCGAGGTGTTCTGATCACCTTTCCGCGTTCTGATCGACTTTCCACCATCCGGAACACAGAGGCGGGGAGTCGTACCCGCGTGCGACACTCCGCCTCATGCTGGGTGTCACCGATCTGCCGACGTATCTCGCGGGACTTGTCCTGATCATCCTCCTCCCGGGGCCGAACTCGCTCTATGTGCTCTCGGTCGCCGCACGCCGGGGTGTGCGGACCGGATACCAGGCCGCCGCTGGTGTGTGGTGCGGCGACACCGTGCTGATGGTGCTGTCGGCGGCGGGCGTCGCCTCGCTGCTCCAGGCCAACGCCGTGCTGTTCTCGGCGGTGAAGTTCGCCGGCGCGGGCTATCTGACCTGGCTCGCAGTCGGCATGCTGCGCGCCGCCTGGTCGATGTGGCGTTCGCGCCGGGAGCTGGCGGAACCCCCGGGCGGGCAGGCGGCGGACGCGTCCGCGGCGGGTGAGCGGCCGTTCCGCAGGGCCCTGGTGATCAGCCTGATCAACCCGAAGGCGATCCTGTTCTTCATCGCCTTCTTCGTGCAGTTCGTCGACCCCGCCTACGCCTATCCGGCGGTGTCCTTCGCCGTGCTCGGCGGTCTCGCCCAGCTGGCGAGCTTCCTCTACCTCACCCTGCTGATCTTCACCGGCACCCATCTGGCCGCCGCCTTCCGGCGCCGCCGGAGGCTGTCGGCCGGTGCGACGTCGGCGGCGGGCGCGCTGTTCCTCGGCTTCGCCGTGAAGCTGTCGCTCAGCAGCGCCTGACCTGTCGGGCGGACTCGTCCGCTGCGGGTGGTCCGCTGCCGTGAGGTGAAGGCGGCTGCCGTGAGGCGTAGACCGCTGCCCTGAGGCGAAGGGCGCCGCCGTTTACCCTTGCCGCCGTCCACCCGTGCCGCCGTCCACCTGCTGGGCGTCCTCCCCTCGGCCTTCAGCGGACCGTCGAAGCCTCGTGAGCCGAACCGGGCAGTCGCATACCCGCAGCGCCCTCTCCGGGCAGTTCGCACCAGACGGTCTTGGTACCGGGCCCCTCGTCCACGCCCCAGCGCACGGCCACCGCATCGAGCAGGGCGAGGCCGCGGCCGGACTCGTCGTCGGCCGCAGCGGTCCGGCACCGGACGGGCGAGGCGCGCGGGGCCGGATCGGTGACCTCCAGCCGCGTACGACCGCCGTCGGCGGCGCAGGTGACGCGGATCGTGACCGGCACCCCGTCCCCGAGATGCCGGATGACGTTCGTGAGCAGCTCGCTCACACACAGCTGGAGGTCGGCGCAGGGGACGCCGCCGAGGTACTCGCGCACGGTGCGGCGCACGCCGGGTACGGCCTCCGGCGTCGCGAGGAGATCCAGGGTCAGCCGTCGCATCGGGCAACCCCCTTGCGGAGGGCCGCGACCAGTGCTCGGGCGGTGGCCAGGTTGCAGTTGCCCAGCGAGATGAGGGGCCGGCCGGGGCCACGGGCCGCGAAGCTCGGCAGGTCGATGCCGAGAGACGGCAGCGTGATGCCGTGGGCGGCGAGGGCGGCGCGGAGCTGTTCGGTGCACTCGTCCGCGTCCGTCGCGTCGTACATGGGGGGCACGCCTTCCTGTGCGCTCTGTGACGAATCACTCACACACTGGCGTGGCGGGCCCTACCGTGAAAGAGGTTCGGGTTCCCGGCCGTGAACGGCGTGCATACCACCGGCAGGTGGGAAAGAACGGTGAACGATGGCGCGACGCAAGGACATCGACGGCTCGGAGGGTGTCCCCACCTTCTACGGCAAGGAGCTGCGCTGGCAGCGGGAGCATGCCGGACTCACCCTCCAGCAGCTGGTCGAGGGCAGCTTCTACGGACCCAGCCACCTGAGCGAGATCGAGCGCGGCGAGCGGCGGATGCCGGCGGAGCTGGCGGAACACGCGGACCGGGTGCTCAAGACGGATGGCTTCTTCAAGCGGCGGTGCGAGGACGTGAGGAAGGCCAGACGGCGGGGGCACGCGCAGTACTTCGAGCGCGTGCTGGAGGCGGAGAAGCACGCGGAGACGATCGAGGAGTGGAGCCCGACGCTGATTCCGGGCCTGCTGCAGACGGAGGCGTACGCGCGGGCGGTGGTGCGCGCGACGCACCCGCTGGCGCCAGACGAGGAAGTGGAGGAGAGGGTCAACGCCCGCATGCCGAGGGCTCATCTCTTCGAGACCGACCACAAGATCCCGATGTACTGGGTGGTTGTGTCCGAGGCACTGCTCCGTCAGCCGATCCTCTCGCCCGAGGAGATGGCCGAACAGCTGGATCGTGTCGCGGCGTTGGCGCGCCGTCGCCGGATCGTTCCACAGATCCTCCCGTGGAACCGCGGCCCGCATCCCTTCATGCTCGGCACTGCCATGATCATGACCTTTCCGGACGCACCGCCCTTGGTTTACACCGAGGGGCTGCACACTGGCGACACCATCGACGATCCGGCCCTCGTGAAGGAGTACCGCCGGTCGTACGATCTGCTCAGGGCCGCCGCACTACCGCCCGAGGCGTCCCTCGCCCTGATCGAGGAAGCGGCTGATGACTACCGAAATGGCAAGCATCCGAATTGACTTGAGCACTGTCGCGTGGCGCAAGAGCAGCCACAGCAACGGTGACGGTGGGAACTGTGTCGAGGTCGCGGAAGGGTTCCTCGGCGCCGCCCGCTGGCGCAAGAGCAGTTACAGCAATGGCAGCGGAGGCAACTGTGTCGAGGTCGCGGAAGGGTTCCTCGGCGCCGCCCCCTGGCGCAAGAGCAGCCACAGCAACGGCAGCGGAGGCGATTGCGTCGAGGTCGCCGACGGCCTCGCCGGCGTCGTCCCCGTCCGCGACTCCAAGATGCCCGACGGCCCCGTCCTCGTGGTCCCGGCCCGCGCCTGGGCGTCCTTCGTCGGGGCCCTCAAGGACGGCCCCGCTCAGCTGAGCTCGTAACCCAAAGCCTTGCGGTCGCCCCACCGGGGCGGGCGAGGTGCCAGGCTCCGTCACCAGCGCCCGCTCCCGCCCGCTCCCGTCGGGGAAGCCCCGTCAGCTAAGCCCGTCAGCCGAGCGCGGCGCGCTTGATGCGGCGGACTCGGCGGGCCACGCGGCGGATCGCGGCGTGCCGGGGGACCGGGAGACCGCCGGGGAGGCCCAGGACCGTCAGGCGGCGGCGCTTGAAGTAGCGGGCGCTGCCGTCCGTGAGACGGGCCGTCAGATACGCCTCCGCCGCCGGGCGCAGATCCGCCCGGATCTGCGGCTGCATCGCGAACCCGACCGCCCGGACCAGCCCCGACAGTTCCCCGTCCGCGGGGCGCGGGGAGCCGGGGCGGCCGCTCTCCAGGTCGGGAACCAGCGCGTCGACCAGCGTCACCGGCACCCGGTTGCTGTTCTGGTACGGCTTCAGCCGGTCGAGCAGCGGCTCCGTCCCGACCCGCGCGACCGGGATGCCGTAGAAGGTGCTCGCGGTCAGCAGCGCCGTGGAGAAGCACCCCACCACCAGCGCGGGCCTGAGCTGCCGGTACAGCACCTCGGCCAGCACCGGCCGGTCCAGCACGGTCAGTTCGGCGCCCAGCTTCTCCGCCTCGCGCTCCAGTGCCCGCGACCACGCCGCGGGCGCCACCGGGTGCGGTTTGAAGACCAGCCGGCGGTGGCCGTGGGCGACCGCGCCCCGGACCATCCGCAGGTGCAGGGCCTCCTCCTCCTCGGCGGTGAGGATGCCCAGGGACGCGAGGTACTGCCCGAGCAGCAGCGCGGGCTGCTCGCCGGCACGGCCGGAGGAACCGTCGGAGGCGCGGTCGGAGGCGCCGGCCGTGGAGCCCGCTGCATCGGGTTCGGCGAGTTCGGCGAGTGCCGCGTGGTCGGCGGGGTCGGAGGGGTCGGCTAGTTCGGCGACCACCTTGGTGAACGCCTCGGTCGGCACAGCTTCCGGCCGGGCCCCGAACTCCTCCAGCAGCAGCGGCGTCAGCCCCGGCACCAGATCGAGGTGCAGCAGCCTGCGCACCCGCTCGCCCACCAGCGGGTCGATCTTGTTGCGGGTCGGGCCGTAGCTCATCAGCCCGTCCGCGTACACGTCGAGACGGGCGTCCGGGAACAACTGGGCCACCGCGAGCGCCGGATTGACCTGGATGGACTCCAGGGCCAGCTCTATCCGGTCGTCCCCCAGGCCCCACAGCATCCGCAGATACCGCTCCCACATCGGGACGTCGTCCGGGCGGGGCGACCAGCCGCCCGGATGGAAGGGGGCGATGGCCTCGTTCCACGACAGCACGCCGTCGAAGCGGCCTCGCAGCCGCTCGAAGCCCGGCATCCGGTCGACGGGGGGCGCCGTCTCCGGGGTCGCCGCGTTGTTGCTCACCAGCAGCAGCCGCCGGTCCGCCGGGGCGAAGCGGCCGCTGTCGAGCGCGGCCGCCAGCGTCGCCGCGCCGTACAGGGTGGAGGCGAAGAAGATCTGCGTGGTCCGCGCCGTGTTCGTGCCCGGGGCGGTGGCTGTGCCCGGTGCGGCTTTCGTGCCCGGGACGGTGTTCGTGTGCGGGGCGGCGCTCGTGTCCGGTGCCGTGCCCGTGCCCTGGACCGTGTTGGTGTCCGTACGCATCAGGCCGCACCCGCCATGGCGGAGGTGGAGACCGCCGGCGCGACGGCCGGGCGCCTGCGCAGCCTGCGCAGCCGGGAGGAGCGTTCCCGGTCCATGCCGTCGAGCGCGTTTCCGAGAATGTCCTGCGGCATTCTGCGCAGGGCGTCCGCGCTCATCGAACGCAGTTTCCGGGCCACGGCCGGTTCGAACCTTTCGATCGATGCCAGGTGATGGGAGATGACGGCACAGTAGGTCCGGACGGCTTTCGGCAGCAGCCGCCCGGATTCCGGATCGTTCGCGGTCTCCTCGAGTACCTGGTCGAATGCCTTGATGAAATCGAGTTGCCGTACGTCGCCGATCTGCGTCAGCGACGAGGCGACCCCCCGACGGTAGAAGATCCCCAGCAGGCCGACCGCGGCGAAGGACTCCGCCTCGCGGTGCAGCCGCCAGATCCAGGGCCGGTCCTCGGCGGTGCGCAGCCCGTCCGTGAAGTGCAGCAGTCCCCGGTCCAGCAGGTCGCGCCGGTAGATCCCGGCCCAGGCCATCGGGTAGTCGACGGAGGTGGACCGGTCGGCGGGCAGGATCGCGTCGCGCGGCCGGAGCACCTCGTTCCGCCGGCCGACGGGGACCCGGAAGACCTTGCGCTCCCGGCCCGTGCACTGCACATGGTCGGTGCGGACGAAGTCGACGCCGAGTCCCTCGGCCGCCGCGAGCAGCCGCTCGTAGTAGCCCGGAGCCAGCCAGTCGTCGCCGTCGAGGAAGGCGATGTACTCGCCGCGGGCGGCGTCCAGGCCGGTGTTGCGGGCCGTGGCCAGCCCGCCGTTCCGCTCGTGTCTGATCAGCACCGCCCCCGGCACCTCGCGTTCCGCACGCTCCAGGATCTCCGGCGTCCCGTCCGTCGAGCAGTCGTCGACGAGCAGGAACTCGAAGTCCTCCCGGGCGTTGGCCCGGAGGCTTCCCAGGGTGTCGGGCGCATAGGACCGAACGTTGTAGAAGGGCACGATGACCGAGAGCTTGACCACGCGCCGGACATTAGGCGCGGGCCCCGTCATTCGCTCTGACCGCCGAAAGGACGGCGGGTGAACAAGGCGCGGCGGAACTGTTAACCCGGACGCCTCCCCGGCGCCCCCCGGGCGCTTTCGCCTTTCGTCGACGCGCTGTTAACCATCTGTTGCTGCCCAGTTGGGCCGCCGAGCCGAATGCCTTTCTAACGTCCTCGACGTGCCATCACGTACCAGCCAGGCGCCGCGCGTCGCCGTGCTCGCCGACTCCGACACCCGGTGGAAGTGGGGTGCGCTCACCGCGCGCCGCATCGCCGCCGCTGACCACCCCGGCCGCCCCGCCGAAACGGCCGGGTTCCTGCTGCGGGGGAGGGCGACGCCCACCGCGCGGCAGCTCGCCGAGGTCGGCGTCGGGACGGACTCCGTGCGCGAGGTCACCGGCGCCCAGTTCCTCCGGGCGATCCGCGACGAGGGGTACGACGTCGTCGTCCTCGCCCTCGTCGGCGGCGCCGTGCAGGCCATGCTCCACGGCATCGCGGCCCTGCGGCTGCCCCGCCGGCCCGTGCTGGTCACCGGCTACGTCGGCGTCGTCTACGAGAAGCTCGCCGACGGGCTGCTGCTGCGGCACGGCGCGGACGTCGTGCTCGCCAACTCCCGCCACGACGCGGACCGGTTCCGCGCCGTGTACGAGGGCGTCGGCGCCGACGCCTCGGCGGTGACCGAGGCCGCGCTGCCGTTCCTCGGCGGAGCCCCGTACGAGCGGCGGGAGGGCCGGGACACGGTCGTCTTCGCCGTCCAGCCGTCCGTCCCGGAGAGCCGGGCCGACCGGATGTACCTGCTCGACAGGCTCGCCGGGCACGCCAGGCTCCACCCCTCCCGCGAGGTGCTGCTCAAGCTCCGCTCCCGGCCCGGGGAGCACACCACGCACCTGGAGGAGCTGCCGTACCAGCGGCTCGCCGAGCGGCTCCCCGGCGGGCTGCCGCCGAACCTCAGCCTCGTGTACGGGCACATGGGCGAGGTCCTGGACCGGACCGACCTGCTGGTCACCGTCTCCTCGACCGCCGCGCTCGAAGCGCTCCACCGGCGCGTCCCCACCGCGATCCTCACCGACCTCGGCGTCCGCGAGGCGCTGGGCAACCACCACTTCCTCGGCTCCGGGCTGCTCACCTCCTGGGACCGGCTCGACGCCGGGCACCGGCCCGAACCGGACGAGGAGTGGCTGGCCCGGCAGGGCGTGGCCGCCGACGGGACGTACGAGAAGGCCTTCGACGCGGCCCGTGAACGCGTCGCCGGACTGCTGCGGCAGCCGGAGCTGCCGCCCGTCGCCCCGTACTACACCCCCGCGACGGCACCCGGCTATCTGCCGGGGATCCTCGCCCGCCACCGCCTCGCCGCGGACGGCGGCCCACTGCCCGGAGCCGCTCCGGCCGACGAGCCCACCGGGCTGCACCGGGTCCTGCGCGACGCGGTGCGCGGCGTGGCACGCGGCGCCTACCGCCACGGCGTGCAGCGCGTGGCGCCCGTCATCCGCCGGATGGGCGAGCTGTGACCGACCCGAAGGTTCGAAGGAGTCCCACCCCATGACCACCGTCCTCGCCGTGATCCCCGCCAGGGGCGGCTCCAAGGGTGTGCCCGGCAAGAACCTCGCCGCGGTCGGCGGCGTCCCGCTCGTCGCGCGTGCCGTACGGGCCTGCGCCGGTTCCCCCCTGGTCACGGATGTCGTGGTGTCCACCGACGACCCGGCGATCGCGGACGCCGTGCGGGCGGCCGGATCGGCCCTCGGCGCGGCCGGCCGGGTGCACTGCGTCGACCGCCCGGCGGACATCGCGGGCGACACCGCGACCAGCGAGTCCGCGGTGCTCCACGCCATGGAAGCCTACGAGGCGGCGCACGGCCGCACCGTCGACGTGGTCCTCCTCGTCCAGTGCACCAGCCCCTTCCTGACCAGCGACGACATCGACAGGGTCGCCTCCGCGGTGGCGAAGGACGGCGCGGACACCGCGGTCACGGTCGCCCCGTTCCACGCCTTCGTCTGGCGCCGCGGACCGGCGGCGACGGACACCCCCGCACCCGCCGGCACACCCGCGCCCGCCGGTACTCCTGCGCCCGCCGGCACTCCTGCGCTCTTCGGCACCCTCGAACCCGCCGCCGCCCGACCGGCGACGGACGCCCCAGCACCCGTCGGCACCCCCGCGCCCGCCGGCACCCCCGCACCCGCCGGGGCCAACGGCGCCGCCGGGGACGACGGCCGGGGTGTCAACCACGACAAGAGCCACCGCCCCCGCCGCCAGGACCGGCCCGAGGACTTCCTGGAGACCGGCGCCGCGTACGCCATGGACGCGCGGGGCCTCCGCGTCCACGGGCACCGGTTCTTCGGGCGCACCGCGCTCGTCGAGACCGACCCCGCGCGGGTCCTGGAGATCGACGACCCGCACGACCTCGCCCGGGCCCGCGCCCTGGCGCCGCTGCTCGACCCGGCGGTCGTCCCCACCCGCGCGGACGTCGACGCCGTCGTCCTCGACTTCGACGGCACCCAGACCGACGACCGCGTCCTCATCGACTCCGACGGCCGCGAGCTCGTCGCCGTGCACCGCGGCGACGGCCTCGGTATCGCCGCGCTGCGCCGCGCCGGGCTGAAGCTGCTGATCCTCTCCACCGAACAGAACCCCGTCGTCGCGGCCCGCGCCCGCAAGCTCAACCTCCCCGTCCTGCACGGCATCGACCGCAAGGACGCCGCCCTGAAGCGGTGGTGCGAGGAGAGCGGCGTCGCGCCCGAGCGGGTCCTCTACGCCGGCAACGACGTCAACGACCTGCCCTGCTTCGGGCTCGTCGGCTGGCCCGTCGCCGTCGCGAGCGCGCACGACTCCGTGCGTGCCGCAGCGCGCGCCGTCACCACCACCCCCGGTGGCGCCGGCGCCGTCCGGGAGATCGCCGCCTGGCTTCTCGGTCCCACCCTCATCACCCCCACCCAGTAAGCCGAACCGTAAGGAACCCCGTCATGAACCCCCGTCTGCGCACCCTCGGCAGCAAGACCGCCGGTCCCGGCCGGCCCGTCTACGTCACCGGTGAGATCGGCATCAACCACAACGGCGACCTGGACAACGCCTTCGCGCTGATCGACGCCGCCGCCGACGCGGGCTGCGACGCGGTCAAGTTCCAGAAGCGCACCCCGGAGATCTGCACGCCCCGCGACCAGTGGGACATCGAGCGCGACACCCCGTGGGGCCGGATGACGTACATCGACTACCGCCACCGTGTGGAGTTCGGCGAGGACGAGTACCGGGCCATAGACGCGCACTGCCGTGAGCGCGGCATCGACTGGTTCGCCTCCCCGTGGGACACCGAGGCCGTCGCCTTCCTGGAGAAGTTCGACGTTCCCGCCCACAAGGTGGCCTCGGCCTCCCTCACGGACGACGAGCTGCTGCGCGAGCTGCGCGCCACCGGCAGGACGGTCATCCTCTCCACCGGCATGTCGACGCCGAAGCAGATCAGGCACGCCGTGGAGGTCCTCGGCAGCGAGAACATCCTCCTCTGCCACGCCACCTCGACGTACCCGGCCAAGGCCGAGGAGCTGAACCTCCGCGTCATCAACACCCTGATGCAGGAGTACCCGAACGTCCCGATCGGCTACTCCGGGCACGAGACCGGTCTGCAGACCACCCTCGCGGCCGTCGCGCTGGGCGCCGCGTTCGTCGAGCGCCACATCACCCTCGACCGCGCCATGTGGGGCTCGGACCAGGCCGCCTCCGTCGAGCCCGGCGGTCTGCAGCGCATGGTCCGCGACATCCGCACCATCGAGGCCGCGCTCGGCGACGGCGTGAAGAAGGTCTACGACTCCGAGCTCGCCCCGATGAAGAAGCTCCGCCGCGTCCCCGGCGTCGTCGCCGAGGCCCAGTCCGAGTCCGGGGCCCAGTCCGGGGCCGAGTCCGGGGCCGAGGGCAGCGAGCGGGCCGAGCCGGTCGCGGTCTGACGACCATGGACCTCGCCTTCGTCGAGAGCCCGGTCCAGCTGCTCAACGTCCTGGAGTGGGCACACGCGCCCGCCCCGGACGCGGTCCCCGCCCAGCCGGGACCGGACGCGGCCCGGGGCGGGAGGGCCCGCGGCGGCGAACCGACGGACGCGGCGCGCGGTGGCGAACCGACGGACGCGGTCCGCGGTGGCGAACCGACGGACGCGGTCCGCGGTGGCGAACCGACCGTCGCGGTCCGCGGCGGCGACCTGATGGTCGTCGTGCTCTCGCCCACCGACCCCATGTCCCGCGGGCAGCTCCGCCGGATGGCCGAGCTGGCGCGCGACGAGGGGATCACGGTGCGCTGGCAGGAGGCCCGGGGCGGCGCGGACGCGGTCGTGCGGACCGTGCGCGCGCTGGGCCCCGAGCTGCGGCGGGCCGAGCGCATCGTCATCGGCGACCCGTTCTCCCGCTACGTGCAGCTCCTGCTCACCCTGGTGGGGACCAGGCGGCTGACGGTGGTCGACGACGGCACGGCGACCATGGAGTTCGTGGCGCAGCTGACGCGCGGCGAGCGGCTGGTGCGCTGGCACCGGCGCGGCCGCCGCGGCCCGCGCGAGCTGCTGCTCGCGCCGGTCTCGGCGGCCGCCCGGCGGCGGCTCACCCCGTCGGGCCGCCGCGAGGTGGAGCTCTTCACCGCGATGCCCGTGGAGGAGGCCCCGGAGGGCATCACCGTCACCGCGAACCGCTTCCGGTGGACCCGCTCGCGGTTCGGCCCGCCGCTGCTCACCCGGGGCGCGGACCTGGTGGGGACCTCGCTCGTGGAGACCGGAGTGGTCGATCCCGAGCCGTATCTGGAGGCCGTCGGCTCGCTCGCCCGGGCGCACGGCGCCACCCGCTACTTCGCCCATCGCCGGGAGGGCACGGACAAGCTGCACCGGCTGGCCGCCGCCACCGGTCTGGAGATCGTCCGGCCCGATCTCCCGCTGGAGCTGATCGCCCGGCGCGGCCCGGTCGGACGTACGGTGCTGAGCTTCCCCTCCACCGTCGTGCACACCCTGCCGCTCGCGCTGGCGGGCACCGGTGTGACGGTGGCGGTGTGCGACATAGCGCCGGAGTGGCTGAGGGACACGGCGTCCCCCCGGGCCCAGGGCTTCCTGGCGGGGGTCACCGGAACGGCGCGGCATGTGCACCGGCTCTCGGCGCCCGCCTGAGCCGCGGGGGACCAGGCAGACGGACCAGGGCCCGGGGCCGCGAGCGGCCCGGAGCGCCGGAGACGGTGGGGGTGGTCAGGAGACCGGCAGGACGGGCCCCGCAGCCCGGTCCGTCCGGACCGGGGCCGGGACCGGGGCCCCGCGCCGCCCACGGCTGACCGTACGGCGCACGGCGCCCGCGCGGGACGGGCTGCGGGGCGGGCCGGCCGGTGCGGAGGGGCCCGGTGGACGGGCCCGCCCGTCGTACGGACGTTCCCGCCGCCCGGCCCCGGGTACCCGTACGGGCGACGTACGGGCGACACGGACGAGACAGGAGGGCGGAGAGTCCATATCGTGGTCAGGAGCGGGTGAGCTTACCCACACCGAACGTCGGCCATGCGTCGTCAGACGCATTCTCTTCCCCCTATAGGGCTGAACTTTTGTTGATCTCGAGTTAGTTGGGCCTTGAAGGGGCCTACTCTTCAACGGGTGAACCAGTTGATGTCCCGCGAGCCCGACGCCGGCCTCCCCGGCGAAGCCGAGTTGCCCGGCGACCACGTTCTGCCCGGCACGCTGCCCGACGCCCTGCGCAACGAACTCATCGCCTTCCGCCGGGACTTGCACATGCACCCGGAACTGGGGAACCAGGAGTTCCGCACGACTGCCGCGATCAAGGCGCGGCTGGAGGCCGCCGGCCTGCACCCGCAGGTGCTCTCGACCGGCACCGGACTCGTGTGCGACGTGGGTACGGACCGGGTGCGGCCCATGCTCGCGCTGCGCGCCGACATCGACGGCCTGCCGATCCCGGACACCAAGGTGGGAGTGCCGTACCGCTCGACCGTGCCGGACCGGGCCCATGCCTGCGGCCACGACGTGCACACCACGGTGGTCCTCGGCGCCGGGCTGGTCCTCGCCGACCTCGACCGGCAGGGGCTGCTGCCCCACCCGGTGCGGCTGATCTTCCAGCCCGCGGAGGAGGTGCTGCCGGGCGGCGCGGCCGACGCGATCGAGTCCGGGGTGCTGGACGGCGTGGGCCGGATCATCGCCGTGCACTGCGACCCCCGTGTGGACGCCGGCCGGATCGGGCTGCGCATCGGCCCGATCACCTCGGCGTGCGACCGGCTGGAGATCACCCTCGACGGGCCCGGCGGCCACACCGCCCGCCCGCATCTGACCACGGACCTGGTCACGGCCGCCGCCAAGATCGTCACCGAGGTCCCCGCGCTGCTGGCGCGCCGGGTCGACACCCGTTCCGGACTCGCCCTGACCTGGGGCCGCATCGAGTCCGGGCACGCCTGCAACGTGATCCCGCAGCACGCGGAGCTCGCAGGCACCGTCCGCTGCCTGGACCTGCCGGCCTGGCGGGAGGCCCCGGACCTGGTGCACGCGGCGGTCGACGAGATCGCGACCCTGCACCGGGCGAAGTCCCAGATCAACTACATCCGCGGGGTGCCGCCCGTGGTCAACGACCCCGTGGTCGCCGAGCTGCTGCACGACGCCCACGCCGCGCGGCGCGGATCGCAGGCGATCGAGGACACCGAGCAGAGCCTCGGCGGCGAGGACTTCTCCTGGTACCTGGAACACGTCCCGGGCGCCATGGCCCGCCTGGGCGTCCGTGCCCCGGGGTCGGGCACCCGTCTCGACCTGCACCGGGGCGACTTCGATGTGGACGAGGAGGCCATCCGTGTCGGCGTCGAACTCTTCACCGCGGCGGCGCTGCTTGACGAACACCGATCGTAACCGGACAGTTCACCTTGTGTTCGCCGAACGCGACGATCCGATAACGGCTGTCGAACACGTCTTTACCTGACATCTACGCGCGTTACGATCGCCGCAAAACCAGCGCCGGAAGTGGCGCTTTCGGTCAGGTTTATAAGGAGCTCCTCAGTGCGCCGGATCACCAGGATCGCCACCGTGGGCATAGCGTCCGCGGCTCTCGCGCTGTCCGCCACCGCGTGTGGCGGCAAGACCTCGTCCGAGGCCGGCTCGGACGGTGGTACCAAGGCGGCCATCGCCTACGACATCGGCGGCCGCGGCGACCAGTCGTTCAACGACGCCGCCTACGCGGGCCTCGCCAAGGCCGAGAAGGAGCTCGGTGTCAAGGGCACCGAGGCCGAGCCCAGCGAGGGCGAGGCGGACCCGGACAAGGTCCAGCGCCTCACGTCGCTGGCCCGCGCCGGGAACAACCCGGTGATCGGCGTCGGCTTCGCCTACGCTCCGGCCATCGCCGAGGTCGCTCCGAAGTTCCCGGACACCACCTTCGGTCTCATCGACGACACCTCCAAGACCGGCAAGAACATCGCCAACCTGGTCTTCAACGAGGAGCAGGGCTCCTACCTGGCCGGTGTCGCCGCCGCCAAGGTGACGAAGTCCAACACCGTCGGCTTCATCGGCGGCGTCGAGACCCCGCTGATCAAGAAGTTCGAGGCGGGCTACGTCCAGGGCGTCAAGGACACCAACAAGAACGTCAACGTCAAGGTCCAATACCTGACCCAGCCGCCGGACTTCGGTGGCTTCTCGAAGCCGGACCTCGGCAAGGCCGCGGCGGAGGGCCAGCTCGACGCCGGCGCCGACGTGATCTACGCCGCCGCCGGTCTCGCGGGCTCCGGCTCGATCGAGGCGGCCGCCAAGGCCAAGAAGTGGGCCATCGGCGTCGACTCGGACCAGTACAACCAGCAGGGCCTGGCCGCGTACAAGGAGTCCATCCTCACCTCGGTGACGAAGGACGTCTCGGACGCCGTCTTCAACCTCATCAAGTCGGTCAAGGACGGCAAGCCGCAGTCCGGTGAGATCCGCTACGGCCTGGACAAGGACGGCGTGGGCCTGGCCACCTCCAACCCGGCCTTCACCAAGATGGCCGACGTCACCGCCGCGGTCGAGAAGGCCAAGGCCGACATCATCGCCGGCAAGATCGAGGTCAAGACCGCTCCGTAACCGAGCGGCCCGATCCGATGGTCCCCGGGTCCGGAAGGGCAGCGCGAGCCGCCCTTCCGGACCCCGGGCCGGGTTCTGGCCATCGGTTTTCGCTATTCGATATCGCTACGCGCGTAGAGCCCCTGTGGGCGCGGTAACTTCGCCCCACTCCCTGCCCGCGACACCCTCGTGGCGTCCGCCCTGCCCACTGCTTCTCGCTCCTTCCCCGCCAAGGAGAGTGCGTCATCAACGCGTCCAGTCCGTCAACGCCGCCGGCTGTAGAACTGCGCGGCATCACCAAGCGCTTCCCCGGCGTCGTCGCCAACCACGACATCGACATCACCATCGGCAAGGGCACGGTCCACGCCCTCGTCGGTGAGAACGGTGCCGGCAAGTCGACCCTGATGAAGATCCTCTACGGCATGCAGAAGCCGGACGAGGGGACCATCACGATCGACGGCAGGCAGGTCGGCTTCCACAGCCCGGCCGATGCCATCGCGGCCGGTATCGGCATGGTCCACCAGCACTTCATGCTGGCGGACAACCTCACCGTGCTCGAGAACGTCGTACTCGGCGGCGAGAAGCTGTACGGGATCGGGGCGAAGGCCCGCAACAAGATCAAGGAGATCTCCGACGCGTACGGGCTGAACATCCGCCCGGACGTCCTCGTCGAGCAGCTCGGCGTCGCCGACCGCCAGCGCGTCGAGATCCTCAAGGTGCTCTACCGGGGCGCCCGCACCCTCATCCTCGACGAGCCGACCGCGGTGCTGGTCCCGCAGGAGGTCGACGCGCTCTTCGACAACCTCCGCGAGCTCAAGGCCGAGGGCCTGACCGTCATCTTCATCTCCCACAAGCTGGGCGAGGTGCTCTCGGTCGCCGACGAGATCACCGTCATCCGCCGCGGCACCACCGTCGGCACCGCCGACCCGCGTACCACCACCCCCAAGCAGCTCGCCGAGCTGATGGTGGGCAGCGAGCTGCCCTCGCCGGAGACCCGCGAGTCGACCGTGACCGACGTGCCGATGCTGGACGTCGACGGGCTGCGGCTGACCGCGACCGACCCCGACGGCGTCGTCCGCGAGGTCCTCGACGGCATCACCCTCACCATCCACAAGGGCGAGGTCATGGGCATCGCCGGTGTCGAGGGCAACGGCCAGACCGAGCTCATCGAGGCGCTGATGGGCATGCGCGACCCCGACGGCGGCGTCATCACCCTCGACGGGACGGACATCTCGCACGCCCCGACCCGCAAGCGCCGCGAGGACGGCATCGGGTACATCCCCGAGGACCGCCACCGCCACGGCC
This sequence comes from Streptomyces tirandamycinicus, assembly GCF_003097515.1. NCBI lineage: Bacteria > Bacillati > Actinomycetota > Actinomycetes > Kitasatosporales > Streptomycetaceae > Streptomyces > Streptomyces tirandamycinicus. The sequence continues at coordinate 4,239,854 of NZ_CP029188.1, forward strand.
TGCTGCTCGAATCGCCGCTCTGGGAGAACCGCATCCTCGGCCACGTCACCGAGCGGCCCAACAGCGTCAAGGGCCTGCTCGACCTCAAGGCGGCCCGCAAGGACACCGAGCGGATCGTCCGCGAGTACGACGTCCGCACCCCCGGCATCGAGGTCACGGCCGCGTCCCTGTCCGGCGGCAACCAGCAGAAGCTGATCGTCGGCCGCGAGATGAGCCACCACCCCAAGCTGCTGATCGCCGCCCACCCCACCCGGGGCGTGGACGTCGGCGCGCAGGCGCAGATCTGGGACCAGATCCGCGAGGCGCGGCGGGAGGGCCTGGCGGTGCTGCTGATCTCCGCCGACCTGGACGAGCTCATCGGGCTCTCCGACACCCTGCGGGTGATGTACCGCGGCCGGCTGGTCGCGGACGCCGACCCCGCCACGATCACCCCCGAGGAGCTGGGCTCGGCCATGACCGGCGCCGCCACCGGCCACCTCGAGCACAACGAGAACGGTGAGGGCCGATGAAGAAGTTCGACAAGGACCGGCTGCTCCTCGGCATCGCCGGCCCGGGCCTCGCCCTGGTCGTGGCGTTCCTGCTCACCTCCGTGGTGCTGCTCGTCTCGGACCGCGACCCGATCGAGCCGTACCGGCTGATGTTCCAGACGGCCGAGTTCACGGACGTCCAGGTCAACATCCTCAACCAGGCCGGCACGTACTACCTCGCCGCGCTCGCCGTGGCCGTCGGCTTCCGGATGAACCTGTTCAACATCGGTGTGGACGGCCAGTACCGCCTCGCCGTGATGCTCGCCGCCGTGGTCGGCGCGTCCGTCGAACTGCCCGGCCCGCTGCACATCCTGCTGATCGTGATCGTCGCCATGCTGGTCGGGGCGCTCTGGGCCGGTATCGCCGGAATCCTGAAGACCACCCGCGGGGTCAGCGAGGTCGTCTCCACGATCATGCTCAACGCGATCGCCACCAGCCTGATCGCCTGGATGATCCTCCCCGCCAACCTCGGCGAGCAGCTGCCCGGCTCGAACGACCTGACCACCGGCGAGATCGCCGAGTCCGGCTGGTTCCCGGGCCTGGCGATGGAGGGCGGGACCGTCTACGGCTTCACCCTCGTGGCCTTCGCCCTCGGCATCGTCTACTGGTTCGTGCTCAACCGCACCCGCTTCGGCTTCGACCTGCGCGCGACCGGTGCCAGCGAGTCCGCGGCCCAGGCGAGCGGTGTCGACTCCAAGAAGATGATCCTCACCGCCATGCTGATCTCGGGCGCGATGGCCGGTCTCGTCGGTATGCCGCTGCTGCTGGGCCAGACCCACACGTACAGCCTGAGCTTCCCGGCCGGCGTCGGCTTCACCGGCATCACCATCGCCCTGCTGGGCCGCAACAACCCGATCGGCATCTTCTTCGCCGCGCTCCTCATCTCCTTCATCGAGAAGACCTCGGCCGACCTGGACCAGTTCGGTTACGAGAAGGAGATCGCGACGATCATGCAGGGACTCATCGTGATCTCGGTCGTCGTGTCCTACGAACTGGTCCGCCAGTACGGGCTCCGCCGCCAGCAGCAGAAGGTCGGCGAGGAACTCGCCGCCCAGGCCCGCAGGAACAAGGAAGAGGTTGCGCTGTGAGTGACGCGCGCGCGGCCGGCGGGCCGCAGACGACGACGAAGGCCGCGGCGCTGCGCCGCGGGAGCGGAGAACGGGTCACCACCCAGGCGCCGGCGCCGGGGGAGAACGAAATGAGGACGGCATGAGCGAGTCCACGAGCACGGTCTCGATGACGAGCACCGCGCCCCGGAAGGGCGGTGGACGCCCCACGCTGTCGCTGCCCGTCATCCTGCTGGTCATCGCGGCCGGTCTCGCGCTGTTCTCGCTGGTCCGCGTGATCAGCGGAGCCAACGACCTGACCTCGGTCGGCCAGGTCTCCGGAGCCCTCCAGCTGGCCGTCCCGATCGGCCTCGCCGGACTCGGCGGCCTGTGGGCCGAACGGGCCGGTGTGATCAACATCGGCCTCGAAGGCATGATGATCATGGGCACCTGGTTCGGTGCCTGGGCCGGGTTCCAGTGGGGCCCCTGGACCGGCGTCCTGATGGGCGTCGTCGGCGGCGCGCTCGGCGGCCTGCTGCACGCGATCATGACGGTGACGTTCAACGTGAACCACATCGTCTCCGGTGTGGCCATCAACATCCTCGCCGTCGGCGTCACCCGCTACCTGTCGAACTTCACCTTCGCCGAGGAGCCCGGCGGCTCCTCGAAGCAGTCCCCGCGCATCGACCAGATCCCCGAGATCACCATTCCCGGGCTCTCGGAGGCCCTGGCGGACCTCCAGGCCAAGCACTGGTTCTTCGTCTCCGACCTGGCGGGCGTGCTCGGCGGCCTGGTCACCGACCTCTCCCTGCTGACGGTCATCGCGCTGCTGCTGGTGCCCGCCACCTGGTGGATCCTCTGGCGCACCGGCTTCGGCCTGCGGCTGAGGTCCTGCGGTGAGAACCCCGTCGCCGCCGAAACCCTCGGCGTCAACGTCTACAAGTACAAGTACATCGCCGTGATCGCCTCCGGCGCGCTGGCCGGACTCGGCGGCGCCTTCCTCGTGATCGTCTCCACCGGCATCTACCAGGAGGGCCAGACCGGCGGCCGCGGCTACATCGGTCTCGCCGCGATGATCTTCGGCAACTGGATGCCGGGAGGAATGGCACTCGGCGCCGGGCTGTTCGGCTTCACCGACAGCCTCAAGCTGCGCGGCGGCGCGGAGAACGTCCACGCCATGCTCCTGCTGCTGGCGATCCTGCTGGTGCTGGCCTTCGCCTGGCAGCTGTACAAGAAGAAGTACTGGCAGGGCGCGATCTCCCTCGCCGTCGCCGGCATGCTCTTCGCCTGGTACGGGCTCACCGACGCGCTGCCCAGCCAGTTCGTGGACGCCGCCCCCTATGTCACCACCCTCCTGGTGCTCGCGCTGTCGGCGCAGCGCCTGCGGCCGCCGAAGGCCGACGGCCAGCCGTACAAGAAGGGGCAGGGCAAGTGACGCCCGGCCCCGCCCCGGCCGCCGAGGCCGGCGCCGTCGACTGGGCGGCCCTGCGGGAGGCGGCGCGGGACGCGATGTCCCACGCGTACGTCCCCTACTCGGGCTACCCGGTCGGCGCGGCCGCCCTCGTCGACGACGGGCGCACCGTCAGCGGCTGCAACGTCGAGAACGCCTCGTACGGCCTGTCGCTGTGCGCCGAGTGCGGACTCGTGTCGCAGCTGCAGGCCTCGGGCGGCGGCCGGCTCACGCACTTCACCTGTGTGGACGGCAACGGCGACGTACTGATGCCGTGCGGCCGCTGCCGCCAGCTGCTGTACGAGTTCGGCGGGCCCGCCATGCTGCTGGACACCGAGGCGGGCGTCCTGCCCCTCTCCGAGATGCTGCCCCTGGCCTTCGGCCCGCAGAAGCTCGGCCCGGGCAAGCCGGGCCCGGAGGGATTCGGCCCCGAGAGGCCCGGCCCCGAGAAGCTCGGCTAGCGCCCCGAGGGGCACTGGGCCCCGCAGCCACGACCCGGCGGCCCCTCCGCTGCTCCGGCGGAGGGGCCGCGACATTTCCGCACCACCTGGTTCGCACCCGGAAGGACCCCACAGCACATGGACGCCATCTCCGTCATCCGCACCAAGCGCGACCGAGGCGAACTCTCCCCCGAGCAGATCGACTGGGTCATCGACGCGTACACCCGCGGCGAGGTCGCCGACGAGCAGATGTCGGCGCTGGCGATGGCGATTCTGCTCAACGGCATGAACCGCGCCGAGATCGCCCGCTGGACCGCCGCCATGATCGCCTCCGGCGAGCGCATGGACTTCTCGTCGCTGTCCCGTCCGACCGCCGACAAGCACTCCACCGGAGGCGTGGGCGACAAGATCACGCTCCCGCTGGCGCCGCTGGTCGCCGCCTGCGGTGCCGCCGTGCCCCAGCTGTCCGGCCGCGGCCTCGGCCACACCGGCGGCACCCTCGACAAGCTGGAGTCCATCCCCGGCTGGCGGGCGCTGCTGTCCAACGAGGAGATGCTGCGGGTCCTCGACACCACCGGCGCGGTCATCTGCGCCGCCGGCGACGGGCTCGCCCCCGCCGACAAGAAGCTCTACGCGCTGCGCGACGTCACCGGCACCGTCGAGGCGATCCCGCTGATCGCCTCCTCGATCATGTCCAAGAAGATCGCCGAGGGCACCGGCTCGCTCGTGCTGGACGTGAAGGTGGGCTCCGGCGCCTTCATGAAGAGCATCGAGGACGCCCGGGAGCTGGCCTCCACCATGGTCGGCCTCGGCACGGACCACGGGGTGAGGACGGTGGCGCTGCTCACCGACATGTCCACGCCGCTCGGTCTCACCGCTGGCAACGCCCTGGAGGTCCGCGAGTCCGTCGAGGTGCTGGCGGGCGGGGGCCCCGCCGACGTCGTCGAGCTCACCCTCGCGCTGGCCCGCGAGATGCTCGACGCGGCCGGCGTCAAGGACGCCGACCCGGCGAAGGCCCTGGCCGACGGTTCGGCGATGGACGTCTGGCGCCGCATGATCGCCGCGCAGGGCGGCGACCCGGACGCCGCACTGCCGGTCGCCCGCGAGCAGCATGTGATCACCGCTCCGGCCTCGGGTGTGCTGACCCGCCTCGACGCCTACGAGGTCGGTGTCGCGGCCTGGCGCCTGGGCGCCGGCCGGGCCCGCAAGGAGGACCCGGTGCAGGCGGGTGCGGGCGTCGAACTGCACGCCAAGCCCGGCGACGAGGTCACCGCGGGCGCCCCGCTGATGACCCTGCACACGGACACCCCCGAGAAGTTCGACTACGCCCTGCGGTCCCTGGAGGGCTCCTTCGACATCGCCGCACCGGGCACCGCCCACGAGGCGACCCCGGTGGTGCTGGAGCGCATCGCCTGATCCGGGCTTGCGCGTCACCCGTCCCCGATGCGTTCCGGGGCGGTGACGTCCTCCCGGTCGCCGACCCGTTCCCGGTCGGCGACTTCCTTCGGGTGAACGGGACCGGTGGTGGGCCGCCGGTCCCGTTCGGCATGCTGGACTCGGTGACGCACCGACAGAGGAGACCGCCATGAGCGCACTCAGCGTCGACCCACCGGCCTCTCACGGCCAGGAGTGGGACGACCTCGTCCGTCTCTGGGAGGAGACGGACGCGCCCGAGGGCTGCAAGGTGGAGATCATCGAGGGGATCGTCACCGTGTCACCCACGCCTGCGAACAGCCACAACAGCGTCGCCCAGCGGGTCCAGCGGCAGCTGTACACGGTGATTCCCGAAGACTGGGGCGTCTACCAGACCCTGGCCGTGGCCATTCCCTCTCGGCTTGGCATGTTCATTCCGGATCTGGTCGTGGCGCCCGAGGCGGCTCTCGACGAACCCGGCCACTACATCCCTGCCGCAGCCGCCCTGCTCGTCGTCGAGATCACCTCGAAGTCCAACGCCAACCACGACCGGATCGAGAAGCTGCACGGCTATGCGACGGCCGGAGTGCCCTTGTATCTGCTGCTCGACAGCTGGCACTCGGGGCGGCCCACAGCGACCCTGTACGGACAGCCCAGGAACGCCATGTACCGCGCGCTCGACACGGTGAAGTACGGAGAAGGGCTGCGCATCCCCGCCCCCTTCGACCTCACGATCGACACCGGCGCCTTCCCCGCCGGCTGACAGCGCGCGCGGACTTCCCTGCCCGCCCCTGCCCGCCTCGCGCGGGATGTGACCGCGCGGCTCCGATGAGTTGCCGCGGCGGGCACGGTCTCCTCTCATGTGGACAGTGTCGAACAGCCGATCGTTCTGGAACTCGGCGACCGGATCACCCCGGCCGATGTGCCGCTGCTGTGCGCCCGGCTGCGGAGACATACCGCCGCGGATGACGGCACCGGCCGGGAGGTCGTGTGTGACGCGGGGCGGCTGGCCGTCGCCGATCTGACGGCCGTGAACGCCGTCGCACGGCTGCGGCTGACCGCGCGGAGACTGGGCCGGGAGCTGCGGCTGGTGAACGCCGGTCCCGAACTGCTCGCCCTGCTGGCCCTCGTCGGGCTGGACGACGGCGACCCGGGTTGGCCCGCGCCGGTCAGTCCCCGGAGCTGAGCCGCTCCGGCAGCCCGAACAGCGGGAACCACCGCTTGGCGTCCAGGAAGAAGTCCATCGCGCCGATCCTGCCGTCGGCGACCTCCAGCACGATCAGCGCCCAGGGTTCATAGCCCTCGCCGTCCTGGCCGGGGTGGTACTGCGCGAACGCGGGCGACCCGTTGGCCACCGTGGGGACCAGCTTGGAGCCGCGGCACACCTCGCCGACACCGAGCATCCAGCCCACGATGTCGTCGTGGCCGCGCAGCCACAGGTCGTACGGCGGCATGGACATGGTGGCGTCCTCGTGCAGCAGCGCCGTCAGCGCCGTCATGTCGTACCCCTCGAAGGCGGCGACATAGCGCTCCAGCAGCTTCTGCTGCTCCTCGTCGAGCGGGTCCGCCGGATCGGAGTCCGAGGGGGCGTACTCGGCGAGGGAGGCACGGGCCCTCTGGAGCGCGCTGTTGACCGAGGCGACGGACGTGTCCAGGAGTTCGGCGACCTCGGCGGCCTTCCACGCCAGCACCTCCCGCAGGATCAGCACCGCGCGCTGCTTCGCGGGCAGGCGCTGCAGCGCCGCGACGAACGCCAGCCTGATCGACTCGCGCTCCACCGCCGTGTCGGCCGGGTCGGCCACGGACGGCAGCACCCGCCCGTCCGGCACCGGCTCCAGCCAGGTGATCTCCGGACGGGCGGTGAGCCGGGCCTGCGCCACCGGGGTGGCCTCGGTCAGGTCCATCGGACGGGCCCGGCGGTTTCCCGCGTGCAGCATGTCCAGGCACACGTTGGTGGCGATGCGGTACAGCCAGGAACGCAGCGAGGACCTCCCCTCGAACTTCTCGAGGTTCTTCCAGGCCCGCACCATGGTGTCCTGGACCGCGTCCTCGGCCTCGAAGGCCGAGCCGAGCATGCGGTAGCAGTATCCGGTGAGCTCCTTCCGGTAGCCCTCCAGCCCGGATTCGAGGTCCTGTGCCGTCGCCTGATCACTCATGGGTCTGTCCCTGTCGCCGTCCGCTCCAGCCCTTCGGACGCTACAGGGGGGCACTGACAATGGGCCTCAGGTGCCGGGCTTGCGGCCGTAGACGTGCACGTCGTCCCCGTTCCGGAGCAGGTTCCAGTACGCCTTGGCGTCCGCCGGCCGCATATTGACGCAGCCCGCGGAGCCCGGCGGGTTGTACATGCTCTTGGTGACCGAGTGGAACGCCTGCCCGCCGTCGAAGAACTGCGAGTGCGGCATCCACACCTTGTAGAGCGTCGACCAGTGGTTGGCGCTGCGGTAGTAGATCCGCTTCGCGCCGGTCCGGGTCTCCGCGCCGTCCCGCCCGGTCCGCACCGGCACCGGCCCGTACGTCAGCTTCGCCCCGTCCTGGATCCAGCTCAGCTGCCTGGTCAGGTCGACGCAGGCGATGCGCCCCTTGTTGGTCGGGCACGCGCCGGCCTTGTTCGGGGTCGTGCCCGCGGCCCGCTGGGCGAGGATCGTGCTCATCGTGCGCCAGGTGACCGTACCCGCGTAGCCGATGGTCGGGGTGATCCCGTGCCAGCGCTGGAAGGTCTGGATCGCCTTGCAGTCCGACGGCGACTGCCGCCCGTCGACCTTCAGGCCCATGAACTTCTCGACCTCCTTCTGGTACGGCCCGGTCGACGTCGTGCACGACGCCGCCTGGGCCGGTGCGGCGCCGAGCGCGAGGCTCAGCGGCACCACCAGCCCCGCGACGCCGAGGGCGACGCCACCCCGTCTCCGTATGGTCCCCCACTGTCCTGTGCGGCCCACGGTCACCAACTCCCCTGTACGCCCGACGCGGTTGCCTTGACCTTTGGACGCGTGCGGGGGAGCCGTGGTTGTAGGGAGGAGGCCGTGAATTCGGCGGGTCTCGGCGGGGACGCGGCGGGACCCGGCGGATCTCCGCCACCGCCGTCACACCAGCCTCAGTGGCGCGCTGCCGCCGCGGAGAGCACGGGACGGCGTGCCCGCGCCCGCGCCGCGTACGACCCGTACAGCGTGATCGAGACGACCCCGAGCACCGCGAGCAGCCCCAGCAGGACCGTGCCCGCCCAGCCGCCGGAGTGGAAGGCGACCGCTCCGAGCGTGCCGCCCGCGCTGCTGCCCAGGTAGTACGCGGACTGGTACAGGGCCGAGGCCTGCGCGCGGCCCGTCGTCGCGGTCCGGCTGACCGAGGAGGAGGCCACCGCGTGCCCCGCGAAGAAGCCCGCCGTGATCAGCACCAGGCCCGGCAGCACCGCGGTCAGCGAGTCGGCGAGCGACAGCAGCAGACCCGCCGCCGTCGTGCCCACCGCCAGGTACAGCGCACCGCGCCTGCCGAGCCTCCCCACCAGGCGGCCCGCCGCGGCCGACGAGACCGTACCGACCAGATAGACCAGGAAGACGGAGCCGACGACCCCCTGGGGCAGGCCGAACGGGTCGTCCGCGAGTCGGTAGCCGATCACGGTGTAGACCGCGCCGAAGACCGTCATGAACAGCGCGCCGATCCCGTACAGCCGCATCAGCAGCGGGTCCGACAGATGGCCGCGGACGGTGCGCGCCAGCGCGCCCGGGTTCAGCGAACCGGGCGTGAAGTGCCGCGCCTTCGGCAGCAGCAGCCGGAACGCCACGGTGCAGACCACCGCCATCAGCCCGACCGCGGCGAGCGCCGCCCGCCAGCCCCACAGCTGCGCGACCCAGCCGGTCACGATCCGGCCGCTCATCCCGCCGATGCTGTTGCCCGCCACGAACAGCCCGATCGCCGCGATCAGAGCCTTCGGGCGCACCTCCTCCGCCAGGTACGCCATCGCCGAGGCGGGGATGCCCGCCAGCGCCGCGCCCTGCACCGCACGCAGCGCCACCAGCCACTCCGGGCCGGGTGCGAACGGCACCAGCAGCCCGAGGGCCGTCGCCACCACCAGGGACACCGTCATCAGCCGCACCCGGCCGAACCGCTCGGACAGCGCGCTGAGCGGCAGTACGCACAGGGCGAGCGCCCCGGTGGCCGCGGAGACGGTCCAGCTGGCCGCGCTCGCGGTCACGCCGAACTCGCCGGACACCGCGGGCAGCAGGGCCTGGGTGGAGTAGAGGAGGGCGAAGGCGGCGACGCCCGCGGCGAAGAGCGCGAGGCTCATCCGCCGGTAGCCGGGGACCCCGGGGGCGAGCCGGGGCGGGGTGGGTTCGGGGGACGGCGAGGAGAGGGCACCCACGGTGGTGGGCGCCCCGGTACTGGCGGAAGGCATACCTCGAAGGTAGACACGGCCTTTTGATGCGTCCAATGCATAGAACGGCTTTAATCGTTCCCATGGTGCATGAACGCAGCTCACCGGCCCGCCTGTCACCGAGCAGTTACGAAGAAGACATGCGGCTGCTGCTCGCGCCCCGACTCGCGTACTTCGCCGGGGTCGCCCGCCACGAGCATGTCACCAGGGCCGCACAGGAGCTCGGCGTGCCCCAGTCGACGCTCTCCCGCGCCATGGTCCGTCTCGAACAGGACCTGGGCGTGGCGCTGTTCACGCGCAAGGGCCGCACCGTGTCGCTGACAGCCGCGGGCCGCGACTTCCTGGCCTCGGTGGAGCGGGCCCTCGGCGAGGTCGAGCGGGCGGCGGAGTCGGTACGCGCGGACGCCGACCCGTCCGGGGGCAAGGTCGCCTTCGGCTTCCTGCACACCATGGGCTCCGAGACCGTGCCCGAGCTGATCCGGGCGTTCCGCGTCGACCACCCCCGGGTCCGCTTCACGCTGGTCCAGAACTACGGCGAGGCCATGATCGAGCGGCTCCGGGCCGGCGAGCTCGACCTCTGCCTCACCTCGCCGGTCCCGGACGCGCCGGACCTGGTCGCCCGGCGCCTCGACGAGCAGCGGCTGCGGCTCGTCGTCCCCGACGACCACCGGCTCGCCGGCCGCAAGCGCATCCGGCTGGCCGAGGCCGCGGACGAGACCTTCGTGACCCTCGAACCCGGCTACGGGCTGCGTCGCATCACCGACGCGCTGTGCGCCGAGGCGGGCTTCTCGCCGCGCGTCGCCTTCGAGGGCGAGGAGGCGGAGACGCTCCGCGGCCTGGTCGCCGCCGGCCTCGGCGTGGCGCTGCTGCCCCCGCCGGCGGTGCCGCGCCCCGGGGTGGTCGAACTGACGGTGACGGCACCGCGGGCGATCCGGGAGGTGGGGGTGGCGTGGCTGGACGGGCACCCGGACACCCCGCCGGTGGCGGCGTTCAAGAAGTTCCTGCTGTCGCGCCGGGGGAACCTGCTCCCGGACTGAGCGACCGGCACCGGTCCGGCCGGGTGGCCGCGGATGCTCCCACGCGCGCGCCCGACTCGGCGTTCGCGCGCCCGACTCGCCGCAGAGGCGCCCCCGTACCGCCGCCGGCGCAAGCCCCGTGCGGGCCCGGGCCGTCGGGCGCCCCCTCCCGCCGTCAGTGCCGCAACGCCCGCCCGAAGCCCGCGGCGAGGGGCATGCGGAGCCCCAGCGGCGGGGGCGCGGCGAGCGCGTCCGCGACGGGGCGGGCGTAGGCGCGCGAGAACAGCGAGCCGAGGACGAAGTCCGCGGCCAGCGCCTGGACTTCGGCCTGGTACTGCCGCAGTGCGTGCCCGTCCGAGTGGACCTCGAACCGGCAGGTGTCGCGGTTCGTCTTCTTCGCCCGCTCCGCCAGCCGGTACGACAGCTCCGGAGCGCTCCTCGCGTCGTTGGTGCCGTGCACGATCAGCACCCGGCGGCCCACGAGCTGCTTCACCGGTTCGGGGTCCGCCGCCATGTCGTTCTCCGGCAGCCAGGGGGCGAGCGCCAGCACCGAGTTGACGGCGGCGTGGCCGGCCGCGTGCAGGGCGGCGCGGCCCCCCATGCCCTGGCCGGCCAGGCACACGGGGATGTCGCCGTACCGCCGTACCGCCTCGTCCGCCGCCCGGGACGCGTCTGCCGCGAGTCGGGCGTCCGGGCCGTTCCAGCCGCGGCCGCGGTAGCGCACCACGTGCGCGGCGAGGCCGTCGGCGCGGCCCGCCCGGGCGAGCGAGCGCGCCAGCGGCAGCGCGGAGGCGTGGGAGAGGGTGGACGGGCCGCGTGCCGATTCGGGCTCGCCGTTCGGCAGCACCAGCACCACCGCGGTGACGACTCCGTCCGCCGAGTCCCCGAACGACCGGACCGCGCGGCCCAGCCCGGCCTGTGTATCGCCGCCGTTCCCCCGTTGCCCCCGCGCCACGTTCCCCTCGAACCGTGTACGGGCCGACTCCGCCGCGCCCGCCATACGCCCCCACCACCGGGGCAGTGCCTGGTGTGCCATCCCAGAACAGTCTCAGAAGGGCAGGTGTACGCCACCCGTCCGCACGGTCACTGTTACGTATCGACAGGTGATTCGTGCAGATGCCTTCTACGCGCGTAGGGAATAGAGTGCGCAGATGACGAGCCAGACACCCCACGCGTCCTCCGGGGGAAGCGCCCCCGGGCACCAGGGGCCCACCGCGGACCAGATCCGCCGCGCCCCCAAGGTTCTTCTGCACGACCACCTCGACGGCGGGCTGCGCCCCGGTACGGTCATCGACCTCGCCCGTGCCGTCGGCTACGACGCCCTGCCCGAGACCGAACCGGACAAACTCGGCGTCTGGTTCCACGAGGCCGCCGACTCCGGCTCCCTGGAGCGCTACCTGGAGACGTTCGCGCACACCTGCGCCGTCATGCAGACCCGGGAGGCCCTCAAGCGCGTCGCCGTCGAGTGCGCCGAGGACCTGGCCGAGGACGGCGTCGTCTACGCCGAGGTGCGCTACGCGCCGGAGCAGCACCTCGAAGCGGGGCTGACCCTGGAAGAGGTCGTCGAGGCCGTCAACGAGGGCTTCCGGGAGGGCGAACGCCGGGCCCGGGCCAACGGCCACCGCATCCGGGTGGGTGCCCTGCTGACCGCCATGCGGCACGCCGCCCGGGCCCTGGAGATCGCCGAGGTCGCCAACCGCTACCGCGACGAGGGTGTGGTGGGCTTCGACATCGCGGGCGCCGAGGCCGGCTACCCGCCCACCCGCCACCTCGACGCCTTCGAGTACCTCAAGCGGGAGAACAACCACTTCACGATCCACGCCGGGGAGGGGTTCGGGCTGCCGTCCATCTGGCAGGCCCTCCAGTGGTGCGGTGCCGACCGGCTCGGCCACGGCGTCCGCATCATCGACGACATCGACGTCGCCGCCGACGGCGGTGTGAAGCTGGGGCGGCTGGCGGCGTACGTCCGGGACAAGCGCATCCCGCTGGAGCTGTGCCCGACGTCCAATCTGCAGACGGGCGCCGCGTCCTCGTACGAGGAGCACCCCATCGGGCTGCTGCGCAGGCTGCACTTCCGGGCCACCGTCAACACGGACAACCGGCTGATGAGCAACACGAGTATGAGCCGTGAATTCGAGCTGCTGACCGGGACGTTCGGCTACACGCTCGACGACATGCAGTGGTTCACCGTCAATGCGATGAAATCGGCGTTCATTCCTTTTGATGAGCGACTCGCGATGATCAACGATGTCATCAAGCCGGGATACGCCGAACTCAGGTCCGAATGGCTCTTCCAGCAGACGGCCACGACCAGCGGTTCCTCCTCCGGACAGGGCTGAGTCGGGGAGATGCGAAAGCGGCCGGGAGTGTCAACTCCCGGTCCTTTTCCTTTTCCCGGCTGTTTGCGGGAGCCGGGACGCGCTGGCTAGCTTGCAAAGCCGTGCCATTCCCCTCCCCAAGGAAACCCACCTGATGAAGCAAGCTGCTGCCAAGACCCTCGGTGTCGCCGCCCTCGGCGCCGCCTTCGCCGCTGCCGCCGCCGGTTCCGCGTCGGCCACGACGGCCCTCCCCGACGTCGGCACACCGCTGGACGCCCTCTCCGCCGTCCAGCCGGCCGCGCTGCCCGCCGTCGAGGACGTCACCGGGCAGTCCGGTCCCCGGATCCTGCCCGCGCCCGCCCCGGTAGGCGGCCTGCTGGGCGGTCTGCCGGTCGGCGCGACGCCGCTGAACGGGCTCCCGCTGGACGGCCTTCCGCTGCCCATGTGAGCCGGGCGACCGCTCCCCGGGCGACTCGCGCGGGCGTCGCCCGTACGACCGGCGCGGGTGTCGCCCGTACGACCGAGGCGGACGGCGCCTGTGCGACTCGCGCCTGCGTCGCCCCCGTGACCCGGGCGGACGGCGCCTGTGCGACCCGCCCGGCCGGCCACCGGGGACGCCTGACGGCCCGAGCGCCGACGACACGGGGCGCGCACCCGGCAACCGGGTGCGCGCCCCCGCGCGTGGCCGCGGCGGCCGTCACCACGTGGTGGAGGCGGGCTTCTCCGCCGGCAGCAGCAGCCACAGCGCCAGGTAGATCAGGAACTGCGGGCCGGGCAGCAGGCAGGACACCAGGAAGATCACGCGCACGGTGGTCGCGGAGATGCCGAAGCGCCCCGCCAGCGCTGCGCACACTCCGCCGATCATCCTCCCCCCACTCCTCCGGAGCGGGCGGTGTCCCCAGTCGCGGGGACGGGTGAGTGCGGCCATGGTGGGCTCCTTCACGTGTCCTTCGCGGGAGCCGCTCCGTCGGGCTCCCGATGACTCCATCGTCACCCGGAACAAGCAGAACAAGCGTCGCTCTAGGGGGCGATCCCGACCCTGGGAATCTTCGGGGTGGGTCCCTGGGGGACGTCGTCGCTGCGCACCGGTCCCCGCCCCTTCCCGCGGCCCGCCGGGCGGCGCCCGGAGCCCCCGCGCCGCAGCCGGGCCCGCCCGGCGGGGACGACGAGAAGATGGGCCAGCGCCACCCCCGCGGTGTTGAGCAGCAGCGAGTCCACGTCGACGACCCGCCCCGGCACCGCGGTCTGGAGCAGTTCGATGCCCAGGGACAGCAGCGCTCCCGCCGCGACCGTACGCGCCAGCGAGGCCCAGGGGGAGACGGCGATCCTGCCGCCCGCCATCGGAAGCAGTACTCCGAGGGGTGCCAGCAGCAGCAGTCCCTCGCCGATCCGGCGGGCCCCCTCGACGGGTCCCGCCGCGAGGTCGGCCTTGATGCCCGCCAGCGGTTCCAGGTTCGCCGCCGTCACCCACGGCACGTCCAGCGGGCGGAGCGTCAGCCACGCCACGACGGCGAGATGTGCGAGGAGGAGGACGCCTCCCGCCACGCGGAAGCGGATGCCGGCACTACCGCCCGAACCTTGACGCTGCACGCCTCCCAAGACGCGAGGACCGGTGGGATCGGTTCCGCACGGACCCGCCCGTGTCGAGAGCCCCGCCGGAGCCGCCTCGGGAGCCGTGGCCGGGAGCGTCGCTCAGGAGGCCGGCGGCGTCGCCGGGCCCGCGGTCGGCGGGGCGGTGTCGGGCCGCTGCTTCACCGAGTCCGTGCAGCGGTAGCCGCGCGGCGTGTAGTCGCCCGGTCCGGCCAGGACCACCGTGCCGCTCCCGGCCGCCGCCGGGCTCTCCGCGAGTGTGCAGACGACCTGCGCCAGCGCCGCCGCCGGCAGGTCCTCGGGCTGGCGGCTCAGCCGCAGCGTGCCCGCGGGATCGCCGTCGCGCGGCGGGGAGACGGTCAGCGGCCCCCGTACCAGGCTCGCGAACCCGGCCTCCCGCTCGGGCCCCGAGGGCTGCTCCAGCAGCTCGCCGAGGAGCATCTGGGCGGTGCGCACCCGGTCTCCGGTCCGTCCCTCGGCGACCGGGACGGTACGGTCCACCGCCTCCAGCGCCGACGCGCACACCAGGTACACGCGCACCACGAGCTGCGGCTGCGTCGCGGTGGCGGTCTCCTTGCCTGAGAGCGTGCACGGCACCCGGGACGGCGCCGGGCCGGCGTCGACCGGAACCGCGGTCGTCCTGATGCCGCAGCCGGCGGCGGCGAGGGCGACGGCGCCCGCCAGGGCCGCGACCGCCCGGCGTACCCCGGGCCGGGGGGTGCCGCGCTTCGGACCGGCCGGGCCGGCGGCCGCCGCCCCGTCCGGTGCGGCGGTCCGGTGCGTCCCGCGTACTCGGCTCACCGCGCGTCGCCCTCCTCTCCCTGCCCGGCGCCCTGCCCGGCGTCCCGCCCGCCGTCGAGCTCGGTGCCGGCCCGCCCGTGGCCCTCCGGGGTGATGCCGGAGGCGTCGCGGGGCAGCCGCAGCACGAACACCGCACCGCCGTCGCCGTCCGTCGAGTTGGCCGCGGTGATGCCGCCGCCGTGGATCAGGGCGTTCTCCATCGCGATGGACAGCCCCAGCCCACTGCCCTCGGACCGCGGCCGTGAGGCGCTCGCCTTGTAGAACCGGTCGAAGACGTGCGGCAGCACCTCCTCCGGGATGCCCGGACCGTGGTCGCGCACCTCGATGAGCAGCTCCTCGCCCTCCGTGCGCACCGCCACCCGCACCGGCGAGCCGCCGTGCTTCAGCGCGTTGCCGATCAGATTGGCGAGTATCACGTCGAGGCGGCGCGGGTCGAGTCGGGCCATGATGCCGCGCTCCGCGTCGAGTTCGACGGCGTCCAGCCAGGCCCGTGCGTCGATGCAGGCGGTGACCTGGTCGGCGACGTCGACGTCGTCGAGGACCAGCCGGGCCGTACCCGCGTCGAAGCGGGTCACCTCCATCAGATTCTCCACCAGGTCGTTCAGCCGCCGTGTCTCGCTCACCACCAGCTCCACCGCCGGGGCGATCATCGGGTCGAGGGCGTCCTGTTCGCCCTCCAGGATCTCCGTCACCGCGGTCAGCGCGGTGAGCGGGGTACGCAGCTCGTGCGACATGTCGGCGACGAAGCGGCGGCTGGACTCCTCCCGCGCGCTCATGTCCGCCATCTTCTTCTCCAGCGACTCCGCCGCCTTGTTGAAGGTCCGCGACAGGTCCGCCAGCTCGTCCGTGCCGGACACCTGCAGCCGGGTGTCCAGCTTGCCCTCGCCGAGCTGCCGGGCCGCCTGCCCGAGCCGCTGGACCGGCTTGAGCACCGTCGTCGCGGCCGCCTGAGCCAGCAGCGCCGAGCCGGCCAGGGCCAGGGCCGTGGCGATGCCGAGCGACCAGGCCAGCGAGTTCAGGTCCTGGCGCTCCTGGTCGAGGGACTTGAGCAGGTAGCCGGTGGGACCGCCGCCGACGACGCGGGTACCGGCCACCAGATAGGGCGTGTCGCCCCGCTGGGTGCGCACCCAGAACAGGTGCGGCTGGTCGGTGACCGCCTTCCGGAGTTCCGCGGGCACGTCGCCGAGCGTGAAGACGTCCGGGTCGGAGGCGCCGACGATCGGCTTGCCGGCGGCCCGCTCCCCGAGCAGCAGCACGCTGTAGCCGGCGTCGCCGCCGGCCATCTGCTCGGCGGTGGTCTGGAGTTCCGCCTCCGTGGGCCGCGCCGGCAGCGACGCGGCACGGTTCTGCATCTGCTGCCGGAAGTCGCCGAGCGCCGCGTCCTGGGTACGGGTCAGCACCGCCTCGCGGTTCAGCCAGTACGCGATGCCGGACGCGGACACGGCGGCGGTCAGCGCGACCAGGCCGAAGACGACGACGAGGCGCAGCCGGAGACTGGTCCAGCCGAGCCCCGCGAGTATGGCCCTCTTCGCGGCACCGGTCACTGGGGAGTGTCCAGCCGGTAGCCCACACCTCTGACCGTGCGGATCAGCGTCGGCGAGGACGGGACGTCCTCCACCTTCGCCCGCAGCCGCTGGACGCAGGCGTCCACCAGACGGGAGTCGCCCAGGTAGTCGTGCTCCCAGACCAGGCGCAGCAGCTGCTGGCGGGACAGGGCCTGGCCGGGCCGGCGGCTCAGCTCCAGCAGGAGACGCAGCTCGGTCGGCGTGAGCTGCAGATCCTCGCCGTTCTTGGTGACCGTCATCGCGGAGCGGTCGATCACCAGCGAGCCGAAGGTCGCCGAGTCGGTGGACTCGCGCTCACCGCGCCGCAGCACGGCGCGGATCCGGGCGTCGAGGACCCGGCCCTGCACCGGTTTGACCACGTAGTCGTCGGCGCCCGACTCCAGGCCGACGACGACGTCGATGTCGTCGCTGCGCGCGGTCAGCAGGATGATCGGCAACTGGTCCGTGCGCCTGATCCGCCGGCACACCTCGAATCCGTCGATGCCGGGCAGCATCACATCCAGCACGATCAGGTCCGGCCGCTGCTCACGCAGCAGCTTCAGACCGTCCTCGCCCGTCGCCGCGGTGGCCACACGGTGGCCCTGGCGTGACAGCGAGAGTTCGAGCGCCGTGCGGATGGCGTCGTCGTCCTCGATCAGCAACAGGAAAGGCACGGAGGTCATTCTGGCCCATCGGGCCCCGACAGTTCGACCGCCGGACCGCCGCGGGCCCGTCCCACCGGGGACGAGGGGCCTGTGACAGGTCTGTGACAGTCGGCGGACAGCGGTGTGAAGTCCCCCGGGCAGAGTCTTCACCACGAGATGGGAACGGACTCCTGCCGACGGGGGGCGCGAGATGAACGCACTGCACAGCACCGCTTCGAACGCGGTTGTCACGCGTCTCCACGACGTCGTGCGGAACACCGAGAAGTCCGGCGCCGTGAACGTGCGGGGGTGCGTGCGCGGCGCCGGGCGTCAGCACAAGCCGTCGCCCGCGGAGCAGGTGCGTACGCCCTCCTGGATGACGGTGGTTGACGCGAAGGCCGAGGGGAGCCACGGGGGAAGCGCGTACGGGGAGGGCTCGGGGGAGCGGAGCGGTCCGGGCGAGCGGGCGGACGCCGAAGCGGCGTTCACCGCCTACGTCCGGGAGCGCCGCGCCTCCCTGTACGCGGCCGCGTACCACCTGACCGGTGACCGCTACGAGGCGGAGGACCTGCTGCAGAGCGCGCTGTTCTCCACCTACCGGGCGTGGGACCGGATCAGCGACAAGGCGGCGCTCGGCGGCTACCTGCGCAGGACGATGACGAACCTGCACATCAGCGCCTGGCGCCGGCGCAAGATCGACGAGTACCCGACCGAGGAGCTTCCGGAGACGGCGGGCGACACGGACGCGATGCGCGGCACGGAGCTGCGGGCGGTCCTGTGGCAGGCCCTGGCCCGGCTGCCCGAGCTGCAGCGCACGATGCTGGTGCTGCGCTACTACGAGGGCCGCACGGATCCGGAGATCGCGGACATCCTCGGCATCAGCGTCGGCACGGTGAAGTCGAGCATCTGGCGCTCCCTGCGCCGGATGCGCGAGGACGGGGCGCTCAGCTTCGGCCGTGACGAGGAGGAGTCCTTCGGCGAGCTGGTGGCCTGAAGGCGGCACGGGGGACCGCGGGAACGACTGGGGGCCACGGGGGGCCACGGGGGACCGCGGGAACGACGGGGGAAGAAGCGGGGGGACCGCGGGGGAAGGTGAAGCGGGGCCGTACCGGGCCGGGGGATCCGGTACGGCCCCGCCCACCGGCGACCCCGTCGCCAGGCCCGATCGCGGGTCGGTGCACCTGGCGGCGGCAGGCGGCCCGGGCACCGATCGGGCGGTCAGGCCGGCGGGTCGTGCCGGCGCGGCGCTCCGCATCCGGTCCGGATCACCGCGCGCACGGGGGGCCACTCACCAGGCGGCGGCCAGGCGGCGCTGAAGCTCCTCCTCCGAGAGGTCTTCCACATGCGTCAGGAACACCCATATGTGACCCGACGGGTCCTTGAGGATCACGGTGCGGTCGCCGTGGAACATGTCCTTCGGCGGCTGGAGGATCTCGGCGCCGGCGGCTGCCGCGCGTTCAGCCAGGCTGTCGACGTCCGGCACGAAGACGTGCAGCGTGACGGTCGTGCCTCCGCCGAGCGAGGCCGGCGCGGCGAAGGAGGCGGCCTCCGCCTCGTCCAGGCTGGCGTCGCCCAGCATCAGGGTCGACCGTCCGACGGTGATCTCGGCGTGCAGAATCCCGCCGCCCGGAGCGCCGACCCTGACGTCCTCACGGGCGCCGAACGCCCGCTGGTAGAAGTCGATCGCCGCGGCGGCGTCGTCGACCATGATGTGCGGGATCACGGCATGGCGGTAGCGGTCGGGGATCTCGATGCGGGCTGTGCGCTCGGTCACGGCGAAGCTCCTTGAAAGCGCCGCTGGTCGGTTCCTGCGGCTCTGGAAGGAACCTAGGAGCTCAAGTTCGGTTGAGGTCAAGCGTCGATGGGGGCCCTGCGGGCACGCACCTGCCGGCCGGAGGGCACCGCCGACGCCGTGAGTGCTCCGCCGCCGGGTCGTTCCCACCGGCCGATCGCCCGGCTCACGGGCGAGGGGCCCGCTGCGGGGCGTCGCGATCCGCGGTGAGCCGTCGAACGTCCCCGGTCCACCGCGTCCGGTGCCGCCCCCGGGCCCCTGTCCCGGTGTCCCGGCGGGCGGCGGGGAGCCCGCCGCGCGCCCCTGCTACACCGGTTCCCCGGCGGGGACGCGGCAGCGGTCCGCGGCGGCGGCGAGGCGGCCGAGGGCCTCGTCCGCGCCGCAGGGGTGGGCGCCCAGGGCCGCCTGGCGTGTCACGATGCCGCGTTCCGCGCGCATCAGCCGCCAGCCGCGCCGCAGCAGGAAGGGCACGGACTTGCGGCTCTCCCGCAGATCCCGCACCAGGCGGCGGCGGAACGTCGTCGAGGGCCGTCCGCGCAGGCACAGGGCGTCCGCCAGGATGCCGAGTTCCCGGCAGCGGTCCGCGATGTCCGCGGCGAAGATGCCCTCCGCGACGAAGAGCGGGGCGCGGGAGATGTCGACGGTCTCACGGCCGGTCCGCGAGCTGGTGGCGATGTCGTACACGGGAACCGTCGTCCGCCCGGTGCGGCACAGTTCGGCGACCGCGTGGACCGCGGCGTCGGCGTCCCAGGAGGCGGGGGAGTCCCAGTCGACGGCCGCGGTGCCCGCCATCAGCGGGAGGCTCGGGTCGTCCCCCTCCTTGTAGAAGTCGTCGAGGCGCAGCACCGGGAGGCCGGAGCGGGCGGCGAGGGACGATTTTCCGGAACCGGAGGGCCCGGACAGCAGGACGACGCGCGTCGGCGGGGGTTGGGAACTCACGGGACACCAGTGTGAGGCATTGACCCGTGCAGGGGATCCCCCCGAGGTCCGGTTGGTATCGAGCATCACATCGCAACTACGCTGCGTCGTCGACCGGTTACTTCTGGAGGCAGGATTCCCATGGCAGGCACGAAGTTGCTCAGGGCGGCCGGGCTGGCCGCGACCGCGCTGGGCGCGGCGCTCGGCGCCGGGGCCGCACCGGCCCAGGCGGCGCCCGCGGACGGCCACGACCCGGCGGCCGTGAACGCCCTCGCGGACACCGTCGGGTACGTCGGCGCACCCGTCGAGAGCGTTCCGCTGAACCCGCTCGCGCACACCGGTGTGGACCCGCTCGACAACGGAGTCGGCACACAGGTCGCCGACTTCCAGGCGCTCGACACCCGGCACGTCACCGGCTCCCTGGGCAGCCCGCGGGAGATCCCGGCCGCCGGTCCGCTGCTCGGCGGGCTGATCCCGGGCTGACGCCGCGGACGCGCGGCGGCCGCTGCGACGGGCCGCACCCCGGGCGGACCGGGGGCGCACCGCGGCGGGCCCGCGGGGGTGATCCCCCGCGGGCCCGTCGCCCTGCCGCGCGGTGCACCGGGCGGCGCGGCGGCCCGTTCGGCGGCCGCGGTGCCCGTGGGACGCGTCAGTACGCGGAGCCTGAGGCCCCCAGCGAACCCGTCGGGTGCCAGACCGTCTTGGTCTCCAGGAAGGCCGTCATCCGGTCCGTGCCGGGGTCGGCCGTCCAGTCCTCGGCGCGGGGGCGCAGTACCCGCTTGAGGTTGTCCGCGGCGGCGGTCTCCAGCTCCGCGGCGAGTTCCGCCCCGGCTCCGGTGAGGTCGATCGCGTTGACGTCCTGGTGCGCGGCCAGCGGCGCGGCGATCTCGGCCGTGCGGCCGGAGAGGACGTTGACCACTCCGCCGGGAAGGTCGGACGTGGCCAGCACCTCGCCGAGCGACAGCGCCGGCAGCGGTGCCCGCTCCGAGGCGACGACCACAGCCGTGTTGCCCGTCGCGATCACGGGGGCGATCACCGAGACCAGTCCGAGGAAGGAAGACTCCTGCGGGGCGAGCACGGTGACCACACCGGTCGGCTCGGGCGTCGACAGGTTGAAGTACGGGCCCGCGACCGGGTTCGCCCCGCCGACGACCTGGCCGATCTTGTCCGTCCAGCCCGCGTACCAGACCCAGCGGTCGATCGCGGCGTCCACGACCGCGCCCGCCTTGGACTTCGACAGGCCCTCGGCGTCGGCCACCTCGCGGACGAACTGCTCCCTGCGGCCCTCCAGCATCTCGGCGACGCGGTAGAGGACCTGGCCCCGGTTGTAGGCCGTCGCGCCCGACCAGCCGCCGAACGCCTTGCGCGCGGCGACGACCGCGTCCCGGGCGTCCTTGCGGGAGGAGAGGGGCGCGTTGGCCAGCCACCTGCCCTTGCCCTTGCCCGCCGCGCCGGAGGCTGATGTCGCTGTGGTCACCTCGTACACCCGGCCGCTCTCGCTGCGGGGGAACTTGCCCCCGACGTACAGCTTGTAGGTCTTGAAGACGGACAGACGCGTCGACTCAGACATCGAGGTAGGCCTCCAGACCGTGGCGGCCGCCCTCGCGGCCGAAGCCCGACTCCTTGTATCCGCCGAAGGGCGAGGTCGGGTCGAACTTGTTGAAGGTGTTGGCCCACACGACACCCGCGCGGAGCTTGCTCGCCACCGCGAGGATGCGGGAGCCCTTCTCCGTCCAGATGCCCGCGGACAGGCCGTACTGGCTGTTGTTGGCCTTGGCGACGGCCTCGTCCGGGGTCCGGAACGTCAGCACCGACAGCACCGGCCCGAAGATCTCGTCACGGGCGATGGTGTGGGCCTGGGTGACGTTGGTGAACAGCGTCGGGGCGAACCAGTAGCCGGCCGACGGCAGTTCGCACGGTGCCGTCCAGCGCTCGGCGCCCTCGGCCTCGCCGGTCTCGGCGAGGGCCGTGATCCGGGCCAGCTGCTCGGCCGAGTTGATGGCGCCGATGTCGGTGTTCTTGTCCAGCGGGTCGCCGAGGCGCAGCGTGGACAGCCGCCGCTTCAGGGAGTCCAGCAGCTCGTCCTGGATCGACTCCTGCACCAGGAGGCGGGAGCCCGCGCAGCAGACCTGGCCCTGGTTGAAGAAGATGCCGCCGACGATGCCCTCGACGGCCTGGTCGATGGGGGCGTCGTCGAAGACGATGTTGGCGCCCTTGCCGCCCAGCTCCAGCGTGAGCTTCTTGTCCGTGCCCGCGACCTCGCGGGCGATGGCCTTGCCGACCCCGGTGGAACCGGTGAAGGCCACCTTGTTCACGTCCGGGTGGGCGACGAGCGCCGCGCCCGCGTCGCCGTAACCGGGGACGATGTTGACGACGCCCTTGGGCAGTCCGGCCTGGCGGCAGACGTCGGCGAAGAACAGCGCGGACAGCGGGGTGGTCTCGGCGGGCTTCAGCACCACCGTGTTGCCGGTGGCGAGCGCCGGGGCGATCTTCCACGCCAGCATCAGCAGCGGGAAGTTCCAGGGGATGACCTGGCCGGCGACGCCGAGCGGCCGGGGGTCGGGCCCGTACCCCGCGTGGCCGAGCTTGTCCGCCCAGCCCGCGTAGTAGAAGAAGTGCGCCGCGACCAGCGGGAGGTCGGCGTCGCGGGTCTCCCTGATCGGCTTGCCGTTGTCCAGCGTCTCCAGGACGGCGAGCTCGCGCGAGCGCTCCTGGATGATCCGGGCGATGCGGAAGAGGTACTTGGCGCGCTCGGAGCCCGGCAGCGCGGACCACTTCGCGAACGCCTTGCGTGCCGCCCCCACCGCGCGGTCGATGTCCTCGGCGCCCGCCCGGGCGACCTCGGACAGGACCTCCTCGGTGGAGGGGGAGACGGTCTTGAAGACCTGTCCGTCGGCGGCGTCGGTGAACTCGCCGTCGATGAAGAGGCCGTACGACGGGGCGATGTCGACGACCGACCGCGACTCGGGTGCGGGTGCGTACTCGAACGCCGAAAGCTTGTCCATGGTCATGGGTCTCAGTCCACCGTCACGTAGTCGGGGCCGGAGTAGCGGCCGGTCGCCAGCTTCTGGCGCTGCATCAGCAGGTCGTTCAGCAGGCTGGACGCGCCGAACCGGAACCAGTGGTTGTCCAGCCAGTCCTGGCCCGCGGTCTCGTTGACGAGCACCAGGAACTTGATGGCGTCCTTGCTGGTGCGGATGCCGCCGGCGGGCTTCACGCCGACCTGCACGCCGGTCTGCGCGCGGAAGTCGCGGACGGCCTCCAGCATGAGCAGGGTGTTGGCCGGGGTCGCGTTGACGGCGACCTTCCCGGTCGACGTCTTGATGAAGTCGGCGCCGGCCATCATGCCGAGCCAGGAGGCGCGGCGGATGTTGTCGTACGTGGAGAGCTCGCCGGTCTCGAAGATGACCTTCAGCCGGGCCGCGCCCGAGGCCTCCTTCACGGCGCGGATCTCCTCGAAGACCTTCATGTAGTCGCCCGCGAGGAAGGCGCCGCGGTCGATCACCATGTCGATCTCGTCGGCCCCGGCCTCGACGGCGTCGCGGGTGTCCGCGAGCTTGACGTCCAGTGCGGCGCGGCCGGCGGGGAAGGCGGTGGCGACGGAGGCGACCTTCACGTCCGCCCCGCCCAGTGCGGCCTTGGCGGTGGCCACCATGTCGGGGTAGACGCAGACGGCGGCCGTCGCCGGCGTGCCGCGGTCGGTCGGATCGGGATTGACGGCCTTGGCGGCGAGCGCCCGGACCTTGCCCGGGGTGTCCGCGCCTTCCAGCGTCGTCAGGTCGATCATCGAGATGGCCAGGTCGATGGCGTACGCCTTGGCCGTCGTCTTGATCGAGCGGGTGCCGAGAGACGCGGCGCGCGCTTCCAGGCCGACAGGATCGACCCCGGGCAGCCCGTGCAGGAAGCGGCGCAGTGCGCTGTCGGACGAGGTCACGTCAGCGAATGCAGGTGCAATGGTGGGCATGGTCACCAGACCAGCATATCTACGCGCGTAGCAACCTGTACAGGGGGCACCGGGGACTCGTCATCGGGCACCAGGGGCCCATGCGGCAGAATCGTGGGCATGGACAGCCCCGAGCAGCCGACCGCCGAGCCGGTCCACGCCGACCGCGTCTACCGTTCGCATTCCGGTATCGCCACCGGTGTGCTGCTGCTCGCCTTCACTGGCTGGATCGGCGGTGACGCGCTCCTCCGCGGTGCGGGGCTGACGCCGTGGGTCGCGCTCGCGGGACTTCTGGTGCTGGTGCCTTTGATCGTCGCCTTCACGCTGCGCCCCGCGGTCTTCGCCAACGACGACCGGCTGCGCATCAGGAACCCCTTCCGCACCATCGTCCTGCCCTGGCGGACGGTCGCGGAGGTGCGCGCCGCGTACTCCAGCGAGGTCCTCACCGAGGACGGAGCCAAGTACCAGCTGTGGGCCGTGCCGGTGTCCCTGCGGCAGCGCAAGTCCGCCGCCCGCAGGCGGTCGAGGGCCATCGCCGCGGGTGATCCCGCCGCCACGCGACCGGGCGGTGCCGCCGCCGGCGGCACACCGCCCGTGGCGTCCGGCGACCGGACGATCGCCGAGCTCAGGGGGCTTTCCGAGCAGGCCGGGCACCGGCCGGCCGCCGCGGGCGAACCGCGGGTGCGCTGGGCGTACGAGATCGCCGGCCCGGTCGTCGTGGGAGCGGTCGCCCTGGTGGTCCTGCTCGCCGTCGGCTGACCCCGCGCGGGCCTTCCGGTTCTGCGCGGGTCTTTCGGCTTCGCGCGGGTCTTCCGGTTCCGCGCGGGTCGCGACCGCGGGCCGGACGGTGGTGGCCGGTGGTGGCCGAACCGGGGTACGGCCGCGACCGCGTACCGGTCAGGGCGGACCCTGCCACACCAGCAGCAGATGCCCACCCAGCCAGGCCGAGGACAGCACCGCCCCGCCCAGGACCAGCAGCGCCGCCGCCCTGCGTGCATGCGCCACCGCCACGGCCACCGGCAGCAGCAGCGGGAAGGCGGGCAGCAGGAACCGCGCGCGGGGGAAGTAGACCCCGCCGCTGCCGAGGACGATGAGCAGCAGCACACCCGTGAACACCAGCAGCACCAGCGGCTGCCGGTCGGCGAGGCACAGCAGGAACAGCCCGGTGGCCAGCACCAGGACCACGGAGACGACCACCATGAGCAGGTGCGGGTCCGTGTCGTAGGCGAGGTGCCGGGTGAGCTCCTCCAGCGTCGCCCTCCCGCCGTCCCACACGTTGGTCCACCGCCGCTGCACGGCGAAGTAGCCGTCCCAGCGCCCGAGGCGGAGCGCCACCCAGGCCACATAGCCGCACCATCCCAGGGGGGCGATCAGCGCGCCCGCGAGCGCACGCCGGCCACCCGAGCGGGCGAACGCGGTCACCCCGGCCGCCGTCACGGCCACGGCGATCGCCAGGCCCGTCGGCCGGGTGAGCCCGGCGAGGGCCGCGAGCCAGCCCGCCCACAGCCAGCGGCCGGTGAGCGCCGCGTACAGCGACCAGGCCACCAGCGCCGTGAACAGCGATTCGGTGTAGCCCATCCACTGGACGACGGCGACCGGCATCGCGCCCCAGAGCACCGCCAGCACGGTTCCGGTCCGCCGTCCGTGCAGCCGGTCGCCGACGGCGAAGACGCCCCACGCCGCGGCGACGGACGCCACCACGGCGATCATCAGGGCCGCCGAGGCGGTGCTGCCCGGCGCCACCGCGGCGACGGCCCTGACCAGCACCGGGTAGAGCGGGAAGAACGCCAGGTTGCTGGTGTTCGGTGTGGTGCCCAGCTCGTGGTGGTAACCGTGGTCGGCGATCCCCAGGTACCACTGGGAGTCCCAGGAGGCGGCCAGCGTCGGCCAGAGGCTCTCGCCCTTGAGATGGGCCCAGCGCGCGAGTACCAGCAGCCCGGTCAGCCGCACCGCGAGATACCCGAGCAGCGCCGGGGCGGCCCGGTTCAGCGCGTGCAGCAGCCTGCTCCGCCCGCCGGGTACGGCGCCGCCTCCCGAGCCGGGGCTCCGGCGGGAGGCGGGGACGGTGGCGTGATGGGTCGCGGTCGGGGGCACGGGGGCTGCTCCGGTGTTCGGCGGGCGCTACCGCCAACCTCGCCCGCGGGGCACGGAGGGGCACGGGCGGTAGGTCGGTTGCCGTAGCGAAATCACCCGCAGGAAGACCCCGGACGCGCGACGCCCGCGCGCCGGGCCCGCCCGGTTCACGCCCGCGCCCGGTCCACGGGCGCGGATGGTCCACGGGCGCGCCGGGCGCCGACCCGGACAGACGGGCCGTCAGATCCCGGCGGCCTCCGCCAGGTCCCGCTTGACGGCCGCGAGGACCTCGGCGGCACGGGCCCGCGCGGCCGGCAGCCCGCTCGGCCCGGCGACCGGCACCACGACCTCCAGGTAGCACTTGAGCTTGGGCTCGGTGCCGCTGGGGCGGACGATGACGCGGGCGTCGTACTCGCCCTCCAGGCGGTACCTCAGACCGTCCGTGGGCGGCAGCGCCCCGGAGCCCTCCGAGAGGTCCTCCGCCGACGCCACGCGCAGGCCGGCCAGCGCCGCGGGGGGCTTGTCCCGCAGCCGACGCATGGCCTCCGCGATGACGCCGAGGTCCTCCACCCGTACCGACAGCTGGTCCGTGGCGTGCAGGCCGTGGGCGACGGCGAGGTCGTCCAGCAGATCCGTCAGCGTTCGGCCCTCGGCCTTGAGCTCCGAGGCCAGTTCGGCGACCAGCAGCGCGGCGGTGATGCCGTCCTTGTCGCGTACGCCGTCCGGGTCGACGCAGTAGCCCAGCGCCTCCTCGTAGCCGTACCGCAGGCCCTCCGCCCGGGAGATCCACTTGAAGCCGGTCAGGGTCTCCTCGTAGCCGAGTCCCGCCGCCTCGGCGATCCTGCCGAGCAGCGACGAGGACACGATCGACGTGGCGAACGTGCGGTTCGCCTCCTCCGCCGACCCGCTCCCGGACCCACCGCCCGACGCATCCGCCGGCACGCCCTTGCGGACGAGGTGGGCACCGAGGAGTACGCCGACCTCGTCGCCGCGGAGCATCCGCCAGCCGCCGTCCGCGGTGTCGTCGGGGACCGCCACCGCGCAGCGGTCGGCGTCGGGGTCGTTGGCGATGACGATGTCCGGACCGGCCTCGCGCGCCTTCGCGAAGGCGAGGTCCATCGCGCCCGGCTCCTCCGGGTTGGGGAAGGCGACGGTGGGGAAGTCCGGGTCGGGCTCGGCCTGCTCGCCGACGAGCACGGGGGCGGGGAAGCCGGCCCGCTCCCAGGCCGCCAGCACCACGTCCGTGCCGACGCCGTGCAGGGCCGTGTGGACCACGCGGGCCGTCCGCGGCGAGTGCGGGCTGAGGACCGCGTCGGTGCGCTCCAGGTAGGACTCCAGGACCTCGTCCCCGAGCGTCTCCCAGCCGCTCTCGGGACGCGGCAGGTCGAGGATGCTGCCGACCGCCGCGATCTCCGCGGCGATCCCGGCGTCGGCCGGGGGCACGATCTGGGCGCCGTCGCCGAGGTAGACCTTGTAGCCGTTGTCACGCGGCGGGTTGTGGCTCGCGGTGACCTCGACACCGGCGACGGCGCCCAGGTGCCGGATCGCGAACGCCAGCACGGGCGTGGGCAGCGGGCGCGGCAGCAGCGCGGCCCGCAGCCCGGCGCCGGTCATCACGGCGGCGGTGTCCCGGGCGAAGTCCGCCGACTTGTGGCGGGCGTCGTAGCCGATCACGACCAGACCGCCGGCGTGGCCCCGGGCCTTGAGGTACGCGGCCAGACCGGCCGCCGCGCGGATCACCGTGACGCGGTTCATCCGCATCGGCCCGGCCCCGAGCTCCCCGCGCAGACCGGCCGTGCCGAACTGCAGCGTCCCGGCGAACCGGGCGCCCAGCTCCGCCGTGTCCCCTGCGTCGACGAGCCGGCCCAGCTCGTCCCGGGTCTCCGCGTCGGGGTCCTCGGCCAGCCAAGCCCGGGCCTGCGCGATCAGGTCCTGCGCCACGGTGATGTGCCTCTCTGAAGTCGTCGTGAGCATGAGCATGAGCATGAGCATGAGCGTGTGCGTGGGCGGTGCCGGTGGTGTGCCCGCCGGCGCCCGTGCCCGCACCTGCGCCGGCCCGTCCCGGGCGGCGGTGTCGTCCTGTGCGCCCCGGCCGGCCGCCGGGGCGCCGGGGACGCGGGGTCGGTGCCCGGCGCCGCGGCGGCGCCGGGACGGCGACCCGTCAGATCCGGGCCAGCACCCGGGTGAGCAGCTCACCCATCCGGGCCGCTGAGTCGCGTCCGGCCTGCAGGACCTCTTCGTGGTTGAGCGGCTCGCCCGAAAGGCCCGCCGCGAGGTTGGTGACCAGGGAGATGCCGAGCACCTCGGCACCGGCCTCACGGGCCGCGATCGCCTCCAGCACGGTGGACATGCCGACCAGGTCGCCGCCCATGACCCGGACCATGTTGATCTCGGCCGGGGTCTCGTAGTGCGGGCCGGGGAACTGGACGTAGACGCCCTCCTCCAGCGAGGGGTCCACCTCCTTGCACAGCGCCCGCAGCCGGGGCGAGTACAGGTCGGTCAGGTCCACGAAGTTGGCGCCGACGATCGGGGAGGCCGCGGTGAGGTTGATGTGGTCGCTGATGAGGACCGGCTGGCCGGGCCGCATGCCCTCGCGCAGACCGCCGCAGCCGTTGGTCAGGACGACGGTCTTGCAGCCGGAGGCCACGGCGGTGCGCACACCGTGCGCCACGGCGGCCACGCCGCGGCCCTCGTAGTAGTGCGTACGGCCGAGGAAGACGAGCGCGCGCTTCTCACCGATCCGGTACGAGCGGACCTTGCCGCCGTGGCCCTCGACCGCCGGGGGCGGGAAGCCGGGCAGCTCGGTGACGGGGAACTCGGCGTCGGGGGCGCCGAGGGCGTCGACCGCGGGCGCCCAGCCCGAGCCCATCACCAGGGCGACGTCATGGGTCTCGGCGCCGGTCAGCTCTCGCAGGCGCGCGGCCGCGGCGTCGGCGGCGGCATGGGGGTCCGGGGTAAGGGAAACGTTCACGAGAAAAGCCTAGCCTGAGAAACCCTACGCGCGTAGATGAGGATGCTCACGACTCCGCAACCGTTTCCTCGTGGAAACGCACAAGGCGTGTGCGCGGGTCCGTCCGGCGCCTTCCGCCGGTCGGGGAGGACCGGCTCCGCGACCGGTCCCGCTGTCCCTGAGCGCCTGAGCACCGGAGTCCCTCAGTCCCTGAGCACCGGAGTCCCGGGGCCCCGGCCTCCGGTCAGCAGGGACGCTTGCGCAGCTCCATCACATAGTCGTGGGGGGCGCCCGCCGACTCGGCCGCGTCGGCGATCTCGCCCAGGTAGCGGGCGGAGGGCAGGCCGCCCTCGTACCCGTTCAGGACGTACACCCAGGCCGGCTCCTCGCCGTCCAGCGTGTGCACCCGCACCCGCATGCGCCGATAGATGTCCAGCCCGACGCCCTCCCAGCGGTCCATCGAGTCCTCGTCGAGCGGGGCGATGTCGTAGAGCGCGACGAAGACCTGCGAGCGGGGGGCCTCCACGATCGTGGCCAGCGCCCCCTCCCAGCCCATCTGCTCGCCGCCGAAAGTCAGCCGCCAGCCGTTGAGCCAGCCCGTGCCGCGCAGCGGGGAGTGCGGTGCGCGGCGGGTCATCAGCCGCGCGTCGAGGTTGCCGGCGTACGCGGCGTAGAGCGACATGGGATCGAGGGTACGGGAGGGGAAGCGGTGACCGCCCGCCCCGATCCCCCGGGGCGGGCGCCCGGGGAGGGCCGCCGGCGAGCGCGTCCGGGCAGGTACGGGCGGGTCCGGCGCCGGCGCCGGGGGCCGGGCCGATGGGGAGGTCCGCCGGTGGGTGTGTCCGGCGTGGTGGGCAGGTCCGCCGCGTGCCGTGTCCGGGGCTGCGGGGAGGAGCGGCCACGGGTGCGCCGGGGTCGGTGTGCCCGCGTTCCGCGGTCGCGTCGGGGTCGGAGTGCCCGGGTTCCGCGGCCGAGCCGGGGTCTGCCCGCCCGCCTGCCCGGTGCGCTTCCGGCCCCGGAGAGCCCCCGGCGCGAGGCGGGGTCCGGCGTGCGGGAGAATGAGGGGGACGGACACCCGGCAGAGCGAGAGCGCGAGGCGTAACCCCAGTGACCCGGATCGTGATCATCGGTGGCGGACCCGGCGGATACGAGGCGGCTCTGGTGGCCGCCCAGCTCGGCGCGGAGGTGATCGTCGTGGACTGCGACGGCCTCGGCGGGGCCTCCGTCCTCACCGACTGCGTGCCCTCCAAGACCCTGATCGCCACCGCCGAGGTGATGACCAACTTCGACTCCTCGCACGAGGAGCTCGGCATCATCGTCGCGGACGACACCCCGCACATCGAGCAGCCCGCCCGGATCGTGGGCGTCGACCTCGGCAAGGTCAACCGCCGTGTGAAGCGGCTCGCGCTCGCCCAGTCCCACGACATCACCGCAGCGGTGACCCGTGCGGGCGCGCGGGTCATGCGCGGCCGCGGCCGGCTGGACGACGGGCAGGCGCTCGACGGCTCCCGCAGGGTGATCGTCACCGCTGCCGACGGCAGCGAGGAGACGCTCACCGCCGACGCCGTGCTGATCGCCACCGGTGGCCACCCGCGCGAGATCCCCGACGCGCAGCCCGACGGCGAGCGGATCCTCAACTGGACGCAGGTGTACGACCTGGACGAGCTGCCCGAAGAGCTCATCGTGGTCGGCTCGGGCGTGACGGGTGCCGAGTTCGCCGGCGCCTACCAGGCGCTCGGTTCCCGCGTCACGCTCGTCTCCTCCCGCGACCGCGTGCTGCCGGGCGAGGACCCGGACGCCGCCGCGGTCCTCGAGGACGTCTTCCGGCGCCGCGGCATGAACGTCATGGCCCGCTCCCGCGCCCAGTCCGCCAAGCGGGTCGGCGACCGGGTCGAGGTGACGCTGGCCGACGGCCGGGTCATCACCGGCACGCACTGCCTGATGGCCGTCGGCGCCATCCCCAACTCCGCGGGCATGGGCCTGGAGGAGGCCGGGGTCAGGCTCACCGAGTCCGGGCACATCTGGACCGACAAGGTCTCGCGGACGACCGCGCCGGGCGTGTACGCGGCCGGGGACGTCACCGGCGTCTTCGCGCTGGCGTCGGTGGCGGCGATGCAGGGACGTATCGCCATGTACCACTTCCTGGGCGACGCGGTGACTCCGCTCAATTTGAAGACCGTCTCGTCGAACGTCTTCACCGACCCGGAGATCGCGACCGTCGGCTACACGCAGGCGGACGTGGACGGCGGTGTCATCGACGCCCGGGTCGTCAAGCTGCCTCTGCTGCGCAACCCGCGCGCCAAGATGCAGGGCATCAGGGACGGCTTCGTGAAGATCTTCTGCCGGCCCGGTACCGGCATCGTGGTCGGCGGAGTGGTCGTGGCGCCGCGCGCCTCGGAACTGATCCACCCCATCTCGATCGCGGTCGACAACAACCTGACGGTGGAACAGATCGCAAACGCCTTCACCGTGTACCCGTCGTTGTCGGGCTCGATCGCGGAAGTCGCCCGCCAGCTGCACACCCGGAAGGCGACGGGCGAGGCGTAGCGCGCGGGCCCCGGGATCAACCCCGGCAAGCCGGGACGATAGGGCACCGGACCTATACCACTTCCCGTACCCCGCTGTTGGCAACTTCTCGTATTCGGCGCAAAGTGCTGAAAAGCATCCACCGCTGGGGTTACTGTCAGTTTCGTGTTCGCTGCAGAACGTCGTCAATTGATCCTCGAAATGGTGCGCGCCAACGGAGCCGTTTCGCTCCGTGAGCTCGCCCGCGTCGTCCAGACCTCCGAAGTGACCGTACGGCGGGACGTGCGGGCCCTGGAGGCAGAAGGACTGCTCGACCGCCGGCACGGCGGTGCGGTGTTGCCGGGTGGATTCACGCGAGAATCCGGCTTCCCGCAGAAATCCCATCTCGCGACCGCGGAGAAGACGGCCATCGCCGATCTCGCCGCGGGCCTGGTCGAAGAAGGCGAGGCCATCGTGGTCGGCGCCGGTACGACCACACAGGAGCTCGCCCGCCGGCTCGCCCGGATCCCCGGGCTCACCGTGGTCACCAACTCGCTGCTGGTCGCGCAGGCGCTGGCGCACGCCAACCGGGTCGAGGTCGTCATGACCGGCGGCACCCTGCGTGGGTCGAACTACGCGCTGGTCGGCAGCGGGGCGGAGCAGTCCCTCCAGGGGCTGCGGGTCTCCCGTGCCTTCCTGTCCGGCAGCGGCCTGACGGCCGAGCGCGGGCTGTCCACCTCCAACATGCTGTCGGCGAGCGTGGACCGGGCGCTGGTGCAGGCGGCCTCGGAGGTCGTGGTGCTGGCCGACCACACCAAGCTGGGCACCGACACGATGTTCCAGACCGTGCCGACGGACGTGATCACCCGCCTGGTGACGGACGAGCCGCCGCAGCACGACGACCGGGCGGCGACGGAGCTGCAGGCGCTCGCGGACCAGGGGGTCGAGGTCGCCGTGGCGGGCACGGCGGTCGACGCGGCCCGTGCGCGGCGCGACGTCCCCCTCCCGGGCCAGCGCCGCACCACCCATCCGACCACCCCCCTCCGCCCGGCCGCGGCCCTCACCGCCGAACCCCCGGACCGGCGCGTGGCCGACCTGCGCCGCCGCTGAGGCCACCGCCACCGGGGCGGTGCGCGCCCCGGAGGCCGGGACCGGGGCCGCGCCCGGCGCAGGGGAGCCGTGTCCGGCCGCGCGCACGGCCCCGTGCGCCGGGCCGGCATGCGGGTGCGGGTGCGCCGGAGCGGCCGGCCCGGTCCGGTCCGTGTCCCGGACCTTCTCCCTCCAGCTCCAACGGCCTCTGCGGTCAACGCGGTCTCTGCGATGGCGGCCTGTGTGGTCGCCGTCTGCGTGGTGGCCATCTCCGCGGTCACCGCGGCCTGAACGGCGTCGGTGGCCAGGACGGCGTCGGTGGCCGGGACGGCCTCCGCGACCTCTGTGGCCTCTGTGGCTTCTCCGGGTGGGGAGCGGCGCCCCGAGCCGCGGCGGCGGTTCTCGACGACCGGTGCGCGGCCTGCACGGCCTGCACGGTTGCCCGGCCTGCAGGCCGATGCGGCCAACGCGGCCTACGCCTTCAGGCCGCGCAGTGTCAGTGCCAGCAGACGGTCGGCGAGTTCGGGGTCGGACGGGGCCTGCTCGGCTGCCAGCGCGATCGCGTTGGTGAGCTGGAGCAGGTCCGTGATGGAGACGTCCTCCCGGACCGCGCCGGCCGCCTGGGCGCGGGAGAGCAGCCGGGCGCCCGCCTCGCGGAGGGGCACGCTGCACTGGGAGAGCGCGGAACCGGTGTCGTGCGAGGCCGACATGAGGGCCCGGGCCACCCCGCGGTATTCACCCGCATGAGTGATGAGGGCGCGCAGCCACTCCACGAGGGCGCCGCACGGCTGGTCAGCCGAGGCCAGTTCCGCGGACCGGCTGAGCAGTGACGCCAGCGCGTCCTGGAAGACCGCGTTCATCAGCGCGTGCCGGTTCGGGAAGTGGCGGTACAACGTGCCGATGCCCACGCCGGCCCGCCTGGCGACGTCCTCCAGGGACGCGTCCGTGCCGTGCTCGGCGAACGCCTTGCGCGCCTCGATCAGCAACCGCTCGTAGTTGCGGCGCGCGTCGGCCCGCATCGGCCGTACCGCGCCCGCCGCGTCGCCGGCCGCCGTACTCGTCGTCATGGCACCCAGCATGCCATCGGCGCGCGGGTGCGAACCCCCCTCCGCCCGCGCACGCACGCGGACGGGGCCCGCCGGATCCTCCCGGCGGGCCCCGTCCGCGTGCGGCTGAGCGGCGGCGTCAGTCCTTGATCTCGCAGATCACCGCGCCGGACGTGATCGACGCGCCGACCTCGGCGGCGAGGCCCTTCACGGTGCCGGAGCGGTGCGCGTTCAGCGGCTGCTCCATCTTCATCGCCTCCAGGACGACGACGAGGTCGCCCTCGTTGACCTGCTGGCCCTCCTCGACGGCGACCTTGACGATGGTGCCCTGCATCGGCGAGGCGAGGGTGTCGCCGGAGGCGGCCGGGCCGGACTTCTTGGCCGCGCGGCGCTTGGGGCGGGCACCGCCCGCCGCCGCGGTCCGGGCCAGCGTCATGCCCAGCGAGGACGGCAGCGAGACTTCCAGGCGCTTGCCGCCGACCTCGACGACGACGGTCTCGCGGCCCGGCTCCTCCTCCACCTCGGTGTCGGCAGGGGCGGCGAAGGGCTTGATCTCGTTGACGAACTCGGTCTCGATCCAGCGGGTGTGGACCTTGAACGGGGTGCCGTCCGTCGGGGCGAACGCCGGGTCGACCACGACGGCGCGGTGGAACGGGATCGCGGTGGCCATGCCCTCGACCTGGAACTCGGCCAGGGCACGCGCGGCGCGCTGCAGCGCCTGCTCACGGGTGGCGCCGGTGACGATCAGCTTCGCCAGCAGCGAGTCCCACGCGGGGCCGATCACACTGCCGGACTCCACGCCCGCGTCCAGCCGGACACCCGGACCGGAGGGCGGGACGAAGGAGGTGACCGTGCCGGGCGCGGGCAGGAAGTTGCGGCCCGGGTCCTCTCCGTTGATGCGGAACTCGAAGGAGTGGCCCCGCCGCGGCGGGTCGTCGTAGCCCAGCTTCTCCCCGTCGGCGATGCGGAACATCTCCCGCACCAGGTCGATGCCGGTCACCTCCTCGGTGACCGGGTGCTCGACCTGCAGCCGGGTGTTCACCTCGAGGAAGGAGATCGTGCCGTCGTTGCCGACGAGGAACTCCACGGTGCCCGCGCCGACGTAGCCGGCCTCCTTGAGGATGGCCTTGGACGCGCGGTACAGCTCGGCGTTCTGCTCCTCGGTGAGGAACGGCGCGGGGGCCTCCTCCACCAGCTTCTGGTGCCGGCGCTGCAGCGAGCAGTCACGGGTGGACACGACCACCACGTTGCCGTGCTGGTCGGCCAGGCACTGGGTCTCGACATGGCGCGGCTTGTCCAGGTACCGCTCGACGAAGCACTCGCCGCGGCCGAACGCCGCGACGGCCTCGCGCACCGCCGAGTCGTACAGCTCGGGGACCTCCTCCAGCGTGCGGGCGACCTTCAGGCCGCGTCCGCCACCGCCGAAGGCGGCCTTGATCGCGATGGGGAGACCGTGCTCCTCGGCGAAGGCGACGACCTCGTCCGCGCCGGACACCGGGTCGGAGGTGCCGGCCACCAGCGGGGCGCCCGCGCGCTGGGCGATGTGACGGGCCGCCACCTTGTCGCCGAGGTCGCGGATCGCGGCCGGCGGGGGGCCGATCCAGGTCAGCCCGGCGTCGAGGACGGCCTGGGCGAAATCGGCGTTCTCGGAGAGGAAGCCGTATCCGGGGTGGATGGCGTCCGCGCCCGAGTCCGCGGCGGCCTGGAGGACCTTGCCCATGTCCAGGTAGCTGGCGGCCGGGGTGTCACCGCCCAGGGCGAACGCTTCGTCGGCCGCGCGGACGTGCAGAGCGTCACGGTCCGGGTCGGCGTAGACGGCTACGCTCGCGATCCCGGCGTCCCGGCATGCACGGGCAACGCGGACAGCGATCTCGCCTCGGTTGGCGATGAGCACCTTGCGCACGATGGCTCCCTCCTTGCTGTTGTCCGGGTGTAGACGCCCCGGTTTGCGGCTACGCCGCGGGCCGGTCCCCGGTCCGGGCGTGCCGGCCGG
This sequence comes from Streptomyces tirandamycinicus, assembly GCF_003097515.1. Lineage (NCBI taxonomy): Bacteria > Bacillati > Actinomycetota > Actinomycetes > Kitasatosporales > Streptomycetaceae > Streptomyces > Streptomyces tirandamycinicus. The sequence continues at coordinate 4,275,318 of NZ_CP029188.1, forward strand.
AGCACTCGGCGGGTCACCGCGCCGAAGACTTCGCTGAAACACGCTGAGTTTAGGGAATGCCGACACGGCCTTTCGACCCGTTCCCGGTCGTGAGCTTCCCCACACGGAGGGTGATTCGGGGCGTGGCCGTGCTGTGTATGCCCTTGTCGCACCACGGTACGTCGGTTTTCTCCTGTGCAGAGTAGCCGTCGCGTGTGGTCAAGGTCTCTGCCCCGGCGGCCAGCGGCTGCGCGCGAATCTTTGTGGAGTCCCTACGAATGGCCGAATGGTTCTTTGCCCGTGCCCGGGCCCTTGTCCGCGGGTTTACCCGTTAGTAGCGTTCGCCGTGTCGTTCGTACTGCTGGTAACTGAGGCTGGGAAGCCCAAGGGGGTGGGTGCCGTGGTGCGCAGAACGGTGGCCGTGGTCGCCGCGATCGTGCTCTGCCTGGAAGCCGTCGGCATCGTGGTGGTCAACGGCATCATGGCCACCTTCGTGAACAACCAGAGCATGTCCCTCGACGGCCTCGACCCCGATGTCATGGCCGCCGGCACCTGGGCGATGGGCGGGGTGTTCGGGTTCTTCCTCGCGGCCTGCGGCACGCTCCTGCTCGTCGTCGCCGTGCGCGACCGCGGCCCCGGCCGCTGGGGACGGGTGCTCCTGGTCGGCTGCGCGGTGGTGCACGGCGTGCTGGGCGCGCTGACCGTGGGACCGGTCGGCTGGCACGCGTTCGTGTTCCTGATGGTGGTCCTGGGGCTGGTCGTGTTCGCCCTGCTGCAGTACGGCGGGACGGAGCCGGAGGGACTCGGGGAACCGGGGGGAAGCGGGGGAGGCGCCCCGCCCGCCGTCGAGGGCCGTTCGGTCTCCCTCGACAAGGGGCCCGTCGGCGACACCGGGCCCGCCGTCGGCGACGGGCCGGCCAGGGCCTGACGAGGTCACCACACGCCCCGCACGCCCCGCACGCCGGTCGGAGGGCGTCCCGAGGAGGGCGCGGGGCGCGGGGCCCGGCACACCGGCGGTAGCACCCTCCGAGGCCGGTGATCAGGCCCAGAGGTCGGTGATGCCGATTCCCAGTTCCGCCAGCAGACGGCGCAGCAGCGGCAGCGACAGTCCGATCACATTGCCGTGGCTGCCCTCGATCGAGTCGATGAACGGGGCGGACCTGCCGTCCAGCGTGAACGCGCCCGCCACGTGCAGCGGTTCGCCGCTCGCGACGTACGCGGCGATCTCGGCGTCCGTCGGGTCGCCGAAGCGGACGGTGGTGGAGTCGGTGGCGGACGCCCGGCGGCCGGTGGTGGTGTCGACGACGCAGTGGCCCGTCCGCAGGATGCCCGCACGGCCGCGCATGGACTTCCACCGTGCGGTGGCCTCCTCCTCGTCCGCGGGCTTGCCGAGGGCCTCGCCGTCGAGTTCGAGTACGGAGTCGCAGCCGATGACGAGCGCGCCCGCCGACTCGGGGCGGGTGGCGACCGCGTCCGCCTTGGCCTCGGCGAGGACGAGGGCGAGCGTGCCGGGATCGGGGGCGGTCAACGCGTCCTCGTCGACACCGCTGACGACGACCTCCGGGGCGAGCCCGGCGTCGCGGAGCAGCCCCAGGCGGGCGGGGGATGCGGAGGCGAGGACGACACGGCGGCGCTGATCGGTCATGCGGGCCATCGTAGGCGGCCGGGGCGGTGCCCCGGAGCCCGCTGCGGCAACGGTCCGGATTCACGGGGCGCCTCCGCGCCCCGCGGCTCCGCCCGTCCCGGCCGTCAGCGCAGCCCGACGGTGATCATCGCGACGACCATGGCGAGCGCCAGCAGCACGCCCACACGGCGCATCATCGCCTCCATCTCGCGCATCTCGCGCGGAGGTTCGTTCTCCGGGTCGGACCACAGCATGGTTCCGATCGTGGTGCCGGGAGGCACCGGGGCGCCTGAGTATCCGTACTCAGGCGCCCGGTGCCGAAGGACCAGTCACGGACCGGCGGGGCCGCCCGCGTGCGCTCCCGCTACTCCCGCTCGCGGGCTCAGCCCGGCCAGTACGTGCGGGTCCACGCCCGCGGCCCGGGCCGCAGCGCCCGTGCCCGCTCGATACGGGCGGGGTCCGACCACTCCTCGGGTGGCAGGGGCGCGCCGGTCACGGCGGAGGCCGTCACCGCGGCGCGCGCCTGGACCACCGCCAGGGCGGCGGCCAGCTCCTCCGGGGTCGGGTTTCCCCGTACGACCTTGATCATCGATGCTCCTCGCGGCCCTCGGGGTCCGGTTCTACAGGGGGATGTTGCCGTGCTTCTTCGGGGGCAGGCTTTCCCGCTTCGTCCGCAGCTGGCGCAGGCCCCTCACGACCTGGGCGCGGGTGTCGGACGGCATGATCACGGCGTCGATGTAGCCGCGTTCGGCCGCGATGTACGGGTTGAGGAGGGTGTCCTCGTACGCCGTGACCAGCTCGGCCCGCAGCTTCTCCTGGGCCTCCGCGTCCTCGGCGGCGGCGAGGGTGCGGCGGTGCAGGATGTTCACCGCGCCCTGCGCGCCCATCACCGCGATCTGCGCGGTGGGCCAGGCCAGGTTCAGGTCGGCGCCCAGGTGCTTGGAGCCCATCACGTCGTACGCGCCGCCGAAGGCCTTGCGCGTGATCACGGTGATGAGCGGGACGGTCGCCTCGGCGTAGGCGTAGATCAGCTTGGCGCCGCGCCGGATGATGCCGCCGTACTCCTGGTCCACGCCCGGCAGGAAGCCGGGCACGTCGACGAAGGTGATCACGGGGATGTTGAACGCGTCGCAGGTGCGGACGAAGCGCGCGGCCTTCTCGCTCGCGTCGATGTCCAGGCAGCCGGCGAACTGCATCGGCTGGTTGGCGACGATGCCGACCGGGAAGCCCTCCACCCGTCCGAAGCCGGTGACGATGTTCGGCGCGAACATCGCCTGGGTCTCCAGGAACTCGCCGTCGTCCAGCACGTGCTCGATGATCGTGTGCATGTCGTACGGCTGGTTGGCGCTGTCCGGCATCAGCGTGTCCAGTTCCCGGTCCTCGGCGGTGAGGTCCAGGGAGGCGTCCTCGGGGTAGGACGGCGGCTCGGACAGGTTGTTCGACGGCAGGTACGACAGCAGCGACTTGACGTACTCGATCGCGTCCTTCTCGTCGCCGGCCATGTGATGGGCGACACCGGACGTGGTGTTGTGGGTGCGGGCGCCGCCCAGTTCCTCGAAGCCCACGTCCTCGCCGGTGACCGTCTTGATGACGTCGGGCCCGGTGATGAACATGTGCGAGGTCTGGTCGACCATCACCGTGAAGTCGGTGATCGCGGGCGAGTACACCGCACCGCCCGCGCAGGGCCCCACGACCAGGGAGATCTGCGGGATCACCCCGGACGCGTGGGTGTTGCGGCGGAAGATCTCGCCGTACATCCCCAGCGCGCTGACGCCCTCCTGGATGCGCGCGCCACCGGAGTCGTTGATCCCGACGACCGGGCAGCCGGTCTTCAGCGCGAAGTCCATCACCTTGATGATCTTCTGGCCGAACACCTCGCCCAGCGCCCCGCCGAAGACCGTGAAGTCCTGCGAGAACACGGCCACCGGCCGGCCGTCGACCGTGCCGTAGCCGGTGACCACGCCGTCGCCGTACGGGCGGGTCTTCTCCAGGCCGAAGTTGGTGGAGCGGTGCCGTGCGAGCTCGTCCAGCTCGACGAACGACCCCTCGTCGAGGAGGAGTTCGATCCGCTCGCGGGCGGTCAGCTTGCCCTTGGCGTGCTGCTTCTCGACCGCGCGCTCGGAGCCCGCGTGTGTCGCCTCGTGGACACGGCGCTGGTAATCCGCGAGCTTGCCAGCGGTGGTGTGGATGTCGATCTCTTGGTGCTCTGCCGGCTCGGACATCGGGATGCGGCTCCCTGCCTGGTCACGGGGGTGTTGGCTGCTAAAGAGCGGTCTGGGCTACTGATTCGTAGCGTATCGGCGCGGATACCGTTCGGCAGTGCGGCGTTGGCCACACCCCTGAGTGCTTGCGCACCCGGCACGACACGGTCTCCCCCGCGGTTCGCCTCGCGCGGACGGAAGGGTCCAAGCTGTGCGGCATGACGCCTCACGACATCCCCGGCGGCCCCTCCGGCGGTCACGACACACCCGGCGGCTCCCCCGGCCACGCCAGCGGCGACACCCCCGGCGACACCCCCGGCGGACGCTGGTCCGATCTCGACCGCCCGCCGCTGAACGCCGCGGGCCTGCGCCGCGCACTGGTCCGCCCCGGCGGGCTGTGGACCTCGCTGGACGTCGTCGAGCGAGTCGGCTCCACCAACTCCGACCTGGTGGCCCGGGCCGCGGAGCTCGGCGAGGGGGCCGTGCTCGTCGCCGAGGAGCAGACGTCCGGCCGCGGCCGCCTCGACCGCAGCTGGACCGCGCCCCCGCGCTCGGGGCTGTTCCTCTCCGTCCTGCTGAAGCCCGACGTGCCCGTGGACCGCTGGGGGTGGCTGCCGCTGCTGACCGGTGTGGCCGCGGCGACGGGCCTGGCCAGGGCGGCCGGTGCCGACTTCGCCCTGAAGTGGCCGAACGACCTGATGGTGAGGGTCGGCGGGGAGGAGCGGAAGGCGGGGGGAATCCTCGCCGAGCGGGTGGGGAGCGACGGCGTCGTCATCGGCATCGGGGTCAACGTCACCCTGCGCGAGGACGAGCTCCCCGTGCCGCAGGCGGGCTCCCTGGCCCTCGCGAACGCCGTCTCCACCGACCGCGACCCCCTGCTGCGGGCGCTGCTGCGCTCGCTGGAGGACTGGTACGGCGTCTGGCGGGCGGCGAACGGCGACGCCCACGCCTCGCGGCTGCAGGAGACGTACGCGGCCGGCTGCTCGACCCTGGGCCTCACGGTCCGCGCCGAGCTCCCCGGCGACCGGAGCCTGATCGGCGAGGCGGTCGCGATCGACGGCGACGGACGGCTCGTGGTGACCACCCCCGACGGAAAGGACCACCCCATCGGGGCCGGGGACATCGTCCACCTGCGGCCGAACGGCCGGTGACCGGGGGTGCGGCCGTCCGGCGTGATCGGCCGGACACCCCGGAACGGCCGCGCCACCGGGACGTGAGCCAGGGCACACCTGCCGTATCGTTGAGGCCGCGCCGGGCATCCCGCGGCCGTACGCGGACCGGCAGGCACGACAGATCGGCAGGGCAGTGCGCAGGGAACGGGCAGGAGGCGGCCGGTGACCGTCGACGACAGCGCCTCCGGCGCGGACGCTTCCGGCGGGGACTTCCCGGGCGGGAGCGTACCGGGCACGGACCCCTCCGGCGGGGCCCCGGCCGCGCGGGCGGACTCCCCCGGGGGCGGCTCGGGCCGTAGGCAGACGTCGGACGTCCACCCGACGCCGCACCACGAGGTGGACCACACCGCGGAGCCGACCAAGGACCCGCTGGCCATCCGGCTGGAACAGCTGATCCTCGGCGCCGACCGCCGCTACACGCCCTTTCAGGCGGCCCGTACGGCCGGGGTCTCGATGGACCTCGCGTCCCGCTTCTGGCGGGCCATGGGTTTCGCCGACATCGGCCAGGCCAAGGCCCTGACCGAGGCCGATGTGCTCGCGCTGCGCCGCCTGGCCGGCCTGGTCGAGGCCGGGCTGCTGAGCGAGCCGATGGCGGTCCAGGTGGCGCGGTCGACCGGTCAGACCACCGCCCGGCTCGCCGAGTGGCAGATCGACTCCTTCCTGGAGGGGCTCACCGAGCCGCCCGAGCCGGGTATGACCCGGACCGAGGTCACCTACCCCCTGGTCGAGCTGCTGCTGCCGGAGCTGGAGGAGTTCCTCGTCTACGTGTGGCGCCGCCAGCTCGCCGCCGCCACCGGCCGGGTCGTGCAGGCCGCGGACGACGAGGAGATGGTCGACCGGCGGCTCGCGGTCGGCTTCGCGGACCTCGTCGGCTTCACCCGGCTGACCCGGCGCCTGGAGGAGGAGGAGCTGGGCGAGCTGGTCGAGGCGTTCGAGACCACCTGCGCCGACCTGGTCGCCGCGCACGGCGGACGGCTGATCAAGACCCTCGGGGACGAGGTGCTGTTCGCGGCGGACGACGCGGGGACGGCCGCGGAGATCGCGATGCGGCTGATCGAGACGCTGGCGAACGACGAGACGATGCCCGCACTGCGGGTCGGCATCTCCTTCGGGACGGTCACGACGCGGATGGGCGACGTGTTCGGCACGACGGTGAACCTGGCGAGCCGGCTGACGTCGATAGCGCCGAAGGACGCCGTCCTGGTGGACGGGGCGTTCGCGAAGGAGCTGGGGCGCACCGGCGACGCGCCCGTGTCGGAGGCCGAGGCCGCCGAGGCGGCGGCCGCCGCGGAGAAGGAGGGCGAGGAGCCCCCGTCGTACCGCTTCGCGCTGCAGCCCATGTGGCAGCGGCCGGTGCGCGGGCTCGGCGTGGTGGAGCCCTGGCTGCTGACGCGCCGCCCGGCTTAGGATTCCCGCCGGTGAACCATCGTTAACCGGGAGGTCGTCGATCATGTCCGAGGTCAGGTCCCAGGTCAGGTCCGGGAACGGGGCGGAGAACGGGTCGGAGGTCGGGTCCGGGGTCGGGTCGGAGAACGGGCCCGGGGCCGGGGCGCCGAGCGGTTCCGGGGCGGGGGCGCCGAGCGGTTCCGGGACCGGGTCCGGGAGCCCGTCCGAGCAGCGCTTCGGGGAGTTCGTCGCGGTACGCCGCCATGAGGCCGGGCACGTCGCCGAACTGGTGCTCGACCGGCCGAAGGCCATGAACGCGGTCTCCACGGAGATGGCCCGCTCGATCGCCGCCGCCTGCGATGCGCTGGCGGCGGACCGTTCGGTCAGGGTGACCGTCGTGACCTCGTCGAACGACCGTGCCTTCTGCGTCGGCGCCGACCTCAAGGAGCGCAACTCCTTCACGGACGCGGAACTGGTCCGGCAGCGGCCGACCGCCCGCGGCGCGTACACCGGGGTACTGGAACTGCCGATGCCGACGATCGCCGCGGTGCACGGCTTCGCCCTGGGTGGCGGGTTCGAACTGGCGCTGTCCTGCGATGTGATCGTGGCCGACGCGACGGCCGTGGTCGGACTGCCGGAGGTGTCCGTCGGCGTGATCCCCGGCGGCGGGGGTACGCAGCTGCTGCCGCGGCGCGTGGGGGCCGCGCGGGCGGCCGAGCTGGTGTTCACGGCGCGGCGTGTGGAGGCGGCCGAGGCGCGGGAGTTGGGCCTGGTGGACGAGCTCGGCGACGACGCCCGTACCGCCGCCCTCGCACTGGCCGCCCGGATGGCCGCGAACTCCCCCGTCGGCCTGCGGGCCGCGAAGCGGGCGCTGCGGCTCGGCCAGGGGCTCGACCTGCGGGCCGGACTCGAGGTCGAGGACGCGGCCTGGCGTTCGGTCGCATTCTCCGGAGACCGGGCGGAGGGCGTCGCGGCCTTCAACGAGAAGCGGAAGCCGGAGTGGCCCGGCGAGTGAATCGTCCGTGAACATCCCTAAGCTGGGGTGATGGGTGAGGATGTCCGGCTGCGAGCCGTCGTCGCGCTCGCGCAGGCGATGGCGGCCGCACGCACACCGCGGGAGCTGTGGCGCGGCGCGGCGGCGGCCGCCTGCGACGCGCTGAGAGGGAGCTTCGCCGCGCTCTCCGTCTGGGAGCGGGACCGGGGGCGGCTGAAGGTGCTCGTGAACGCGGGGGCCCGCGCCCCGGACGAGGAGGAGTTCCCGGACGGCGAGACGTACCCGGTGCACCGATTCCCCGAGATCACCGAGTTCCTGCACGAGCAGTGGGCCGGGGGCGGTGCCCCGCGCGCCTGGGTGGAGACGGCCGACGGCCCGGCGCAGGGCGAGCACGGCTACAGCCACCAGCGGGTCGACGCGCTGCGCCGGCGCGGGCGCGGCTGCTGTGTCGTCGCCCCGATCGTGCTGCACGGCCGGGCCTGGGGCGAGCTGTATGTGGCCCGGCCGGCGGGAGAGCCCGTGTTCGGCCGGGACGACGCCGACTTCGCCACCGTGCTGGCCCAGGTGGTGGCGGCCGGGATCGCCCAGCAGGAGCGTCTCGAGGAGGTCCGCAGGCTCGCGTTCACCGATCCGCTGACCGGGCTCGCCAACCGGCGGGCCGTCGACGTCCGCCTCGACGAGGTACTGGAGCAGCACCGGGCGGACGGCTCGGTGGTGTCCCTGGTGGTGTGCGACCTCAACGGCCTCAAGCGGGTCAACGACACCCACGGCCACGCGGCGGGGGACCGGCTGCTGGAGCGCTTCGGCTCGGTGCTGTCGCTGTGCGGCGCGATGCTGCCGGGGGCGCTGGCCGCCCGGCTCGGGGGCGACGAGTTCTGCCTGCTCACCGCCGGGCCGTCGGCCGATGACGTCGTCAAGGTCGCCGAGGAGCTCTGCGAGCGGGCGGGCGGGCTGAAGCTGGGGGAGGGGGTCGCGTGCGGCGTCGCGTCGACGGGCGACCCGATCGGCGCGGTGCGTTCCGCCCGGCGGCTGTTCCGGCTCGCGGACGCCGCGCAGTACCGCGCTAAGGCCGCCCGGGCGACGGGGCCGGTGGTGGCGGGCCGGGACGACTCGGTGCTCCCGCTCGCCGACACCCCGCCGCCCTCGCCGCAGGACCGCCGCCGCTTCCGGGACGCCCGCGGCTGAGCGGGCGGCGCCGCGTGCGCGACGGCCGCGGCCGGGCGGACGGCGGCGCTTCCGCGCAGCCGCGGTCCGCCGGCGCCTTGCCGGGCCGTGCCCCCTTCCGCCGGTGCCGGTGCCGGTGCCGGTTGCCGACCGCCCGTGCCGGTGCCTGTGCCTGTGCGCTTTCGTACGGCCGCCGTGCCGTAGTGCCGGCGCGTCTTGCCGGGGCTGTGCCGCCTTCCGCCGGTGCCGGTGCCAGCGGCGACCGCCGTTCCGTCCGTTCCCCGGCCCTTGACGGGCGAGTGCCGTCCGCCCGTGCCCGTGCTGGTGTCGGTGCCGCTTCCGCGCGACCCGCCGCCCCTTGCCGGGCCGTGCCCCCTTCCGCCGGTGCCGGTTGCCGACCGCCCGTGCCGGTGCCGATCCCGCGCGGCCGCGCGGCCGCACGGCCCGCCCCGCCCCGTCCCATGCCGTGAGCCGCGCCGAGCCGCCGTCCGTCGCTCGCTTGTCGCCGCTGCTCGCGGTCATCCACCCCGTGACAGAGGGGGATTCAATCCGTAGGGTGCTGAATATGGATATGCACACTGTCGTGGTGGGGACGTCCGGGACCACCGCCGAAGACGTCATCGCCGTGGCCCGCGGCAACGCCCGGATCGAGCTCTCCGGCGACGCGCTCTCCGCGCTCGCCGCCGCGCGCGCGATCGTGGACGCGCTGGCCGCGAAGCCCGAGCCGGTGTACGGGGTCTCGACCGGGTTCGGTGCCCTGGCGACCCGGCACATCGGTCACGACCTGCGCACCCAGCTGCAGCGGAACATCGTCCGCTCGCACGCCGCCGGCATGGGCCCCCGCGTCGAGCGTGAGGTGGTCCGCGCCCTGATGTTCCTCCGGCTGAAGACGGTGGCGTCCGGGCACACCGGGGTACGCCCCGAGGTCGCGCAGACCATGGCGGACGTACTCAACGCCGGGATCACCCCGGTCGTGCACGAGTACGGCTCCCTCGGCTGCTCCGGAGACCTCGCGCCGCTGTCGCACTGCGCGCTGACGCTGATGGGGGAGGGCGACGCCGAAGGCCCCGACGGCACCCTTCGCCCCGCCGGCGAACTCCTCGCCGCCTACGGCATCAAGCCGGTCGAGCTGCACGAGAAGGAGGGGCTCGCCCTCCTCAACGGCACCGACGGCATGCTCGGCATGCTGATCATGGCTCTCGACGATCTGCGCAGGCTCTACACCTCCGCCGACATCACCGCCGCCCTCACCCTGGAGGGGCTGCTCGGCACCGACACGGTCCTCGCGCCCGAGCTGCACGCCATCCGCCCCCACCCCGGCCAGGCCGCCTCCGCCGCCAACATGCGCGCCGTGCTGAAGGGGTCCGAGCTCACCGGCCACTACCAGGAGGAGGAGGCCCCCCGGGTCCAGGACGCCTACTCGGTGCGCTGCGCGCCGCAGGTCGCCGGCGCCGGCCGGGACACCATCGCCCACGCCGCCCTGGTCGCCGAACGCGAACTCGCCGCCGCCATCGACAATCCGGTGGTGCTGCCCGGAGGCACCTCCCACGGGGAAGGCTCCGAAGGCGGCAGGGTCGAGTCCAACGGCAACTTCCACGGGGCGCCCGTCGCGTACGTGCTCGACTTCCTCGCCATCGCCGCCGCCGACCTCGGCTCCATCGCCGAACGCCGCACCGACCGGCTGCTCGACAAGAACCGCTCGCACGGACTGCCGCCCTTCCTCGCCGACGACGCGGGCGTGGACTCGGGCCTGATGATCGCCCAGTACACGCAGGCGGCGCTCGTCAGCGAGATGAAGCGGCTCGCCGTACCGGCCTCCGCCGACTCCATCCCCTCCTCCGCCATGCAGGAGGACCACGTCTCCATGGGCTGGTCGGCCGCGCGCAAACTGCGTACCGCCGTCGACAACCTGGCCCGGATCATCGCGGTCGAGCTGTACGCGGCGACCCGCGCGATCGGGCTGCGCCGGGGGCTCACCCCGGCGCCCGCCTCCCGGGCGGCCATCGCGGCCCTGCGCGCCGCGGGCGTGGACGGCCCCGGGCCGGATCGTTTCCTCGCCCCGGACCTGGCGGCCGCCGAGGCGTTCGTCCGCGACGGGCGGCTGATCGAGGCCGTGCAGCCGGTGACCGGTCCGCTGGCGTAGGGCGCGACACGCACCAGGCGTACCCGGTGGACGGAGTCGTCCGGCGTCCCGAACCGTCCGGTGTCCCGAGTCGTCCGGCGTCCCGACTCGCCCGGCGTCCCGAGGCCGATCCGCCGGGCCGGATCCCGCCCGTGTGGACGCCCCGCCCCCGCGGGAGCCGGGCGTCCACACGGCCACGAGGCCGTCCACCTCATCCGGGGGGCCGCACCGGCCGGACGCGGGTGCCCAGGGCCCCCTCGCCCGCCTGCCGGAGGGGCCCGGTGCCGTGAAACTGCCCGTCCCCGGTGCTCAGCGCCGAGGCGAACCAGTAGCCCTGGGACATGCCGTGCGCGGGACGGGCGGCCGCCGTGCGCACGGGGGTGGGCCCGGGAGCGCCGGATGGCGGCCGCCGCGGGCCCCCCGAGGCGACGGGCACCGTCCCGGAGTGGGGTGAGGCAGGTGATCCGCCGGGGTCGGCAGGCCGCGTCCCGGAGTCCGGCAGGCTCACCTCCACCTCCATCCGCCCGGCGCCGGCCTTGCGGCGCTGACCGGCCCAGTCCTCCACCTGGCTGCGGCAGGCGAGGTCGAGGTGGGACGCGCCGCTGAGGTCCACATGGACCCGGGGCTCGGCGGCCACCGACTCCAGAGCGTCGATCAGGCGGGGCAGCCGCAGGAAGGTCGCGTTGCCGCTCAGCGTCAGGCGGGTGACGCCGCCGGCGGAGGTGATGCGGGTCGTCATCCGGGACATCCGCAGGGCCGCCAGGACGATGGCGACGGCCAGGCCCGCGAGCACGCCCTCGAGGAGGTTGGAGACGACGATCGCCACCGTGGTGATCACCATGACGACTCCCTCACCGCGGTCGGTCCGCCACATCCTCGGGAAGGCCGCGGGGTCGAAGAGCTTCCAGCCGGCGTGGACCAGGACCCCGGCGAGCACCGCCACGGGGATGAGGCCCAGCAGCCCGGGCAGCAGCAGCCCGAACGCCAGCAGCCAGCCGCCGTGCACCACGCGGGAGACCTTGGTCCTCGCGCCGGCCTGCACATTGGCCGAACTCCGGGCGATCACCGCGGTGATGGGCAGTGCGCCCAGCAGCCCGCACAGGGAGTTGCCGATGCCCTGCGAGACCAGTTCGGCGTTGTACCGGGTACGGGGCCCGCTGTGCATCCGGTCGACGGCCGCCGCGCTGAACAGCGTCTCCGCCGAGGCGATGACGGCGAAGGTGACGACCGTGGTGAGCACCCCGATGTCCAGGAGCCCGGCGAAGTCGCCCGGACCGGGGACCGCGACCGCGTCGCGCAGATCGCCGAAGGAGACGCGCTGGACGTCGAATCCGGGGAGGGACGCCACGACCGTGCCGATCACCACCACGGCCAGCGGCGCGGGCACCCGGCCGACCGGGCCGGGGACGCGCCGCCACGCGAAGCACAGGGCGACCGACAGCGCTCCGAGCAGGAGCGCCGCGCTCCGGTGCGGCTCGGCGAGCGTGCCGCCGAGGAGGTCGGGAAGGCCCGCCAGGTTCCCCAGGGCCGATCCGGTCTGCGGGGTGTCCGCCAGGGCGTAGGTCTGGCTCAGGATCAGCGGGAGACCGATTCCGGCGAGCATGCCCTGGACGACGGCGAGCGAGATGGACTGGAAGACCCGTCCCATCCGCAGCGCGCCCAGCACCACCTGGAGCAGGCCCGTGGCCAGGACGACGGGCCCGAGCAGACCGAGGCCGTGCTCGGTGACGAACTCCAGTACGAGGGCCGCGAGTCCGGCGGCCGGACCGCTGACCTGGATGCTGCTGCCGGGCAGGAATCCGACGACCAGTCCGCCGACGATCCCGGAGATGATGCCCAGCGCCACGGGCACCCCGGAGGCCACCGCGATGCCGATGCACAGGGGCACGGCGACCAGGAAGACCACGAGCGAGGCGAGGAGGTCCGCGACGAGCGAGGACGTGCCGCCGCCGGCCGGCGCGGGAGGCCGCGGCGCCCGGCGCGCATGGCGCGCCGGGTGTTTCCGTGAGAGGGAGAGCGTTGACACGTTGGTCCTTTCGCGCGCACCGGTGGCCGGTGCGCGCCGGGGAAGGGCGTGGGATGCGGTTTCAGCAGCGGCCGGGATCGCCGTACACCGCGGTGAGTTCCTTCACCTCGGCGGTGTCGACGCGGTAGTACCAGGCGTGCAGTCCGAGGCGGCCGGCGGCGACCGCGCGCTCGATCTGCGGGTAGCCCCGCAGCGCCTCGAGCTGGGCCGCGACATGGCACTGGACGTGGGCCTCCAGTTCGATGTCGTCCTCGGCGGCGCCGCGCACGGACGACAGCGCGGGGCGGGACGGCGCGAGCCAGTTCGCCACGCTCGGCAGCGTGCTCAGGTCGTCGCCGCGGGCCAGCGCCGCCACCGCGCCGCAGTGCGAGTGGCCGCAGACGATGACCTCGCGCACCCGCAGCACCTCGACCGCGTACTCGATGGTGGCGGCCTCCGCACACCGCCCCGCGGCCGTGTACGGGGGGACGACGTGACCGGCGGTGCGCAGCTCGAAGAGCTCACCGGGATGGGCGTCGGTGATGAGGCTCGGCACCACGCGGGAGTCGGAGCAGGTGATGAACAACGCGGCCGGTGCCTGTCCGGCGGCGAGGCTGCGGTAGTAGCCGCGGTCGCGGACGATCCGCTGCTGGAAGGACCGGGCGCGTTCGAGCAGGTCGTTCACTGCTGGTTCTCCTGTGCGTCGGACGTCCCGGGCGGACGCCGTTCGCGAGAAGCCTGCAAGGACGGTATGAGCCGGGTGTGAGCCGGCGATGAGAGAGGCCTCACCGAGGGCCGGGAAGCCGGCTCCGGCGGAAGCGGACCACCGCACCGGGCCGCACCGCACTGCACCGCACTGCACCGCACCGGGCCGCACCGCACTGCACCGCACTGCACCGCACCGGCCCGCACTTCACCGCACCGGGCCGCACCGCACCGGCCCGCACTTCACCGCACCGGGCCGCACCGGTCCGGGCCATGCCCGTCGCATGCCCGTCGCCGCCGGGGTCCCCGCGCCCCGTACGCTCCCGCGGCTCGCACGGGTGCGGCGCTCGTGGGTGCGGCCCGCTCTCAGGGGGTCCCGCTCGCCGCGGGCGGTGCGCCGGCACGCAGCCGGTAGCCGACACCGCGGACGGTCTCCAGCCGGTCGGCACCCAGCTTGCGGCGCAGGTAGCGCACATACACGTCGACGATGTTCGAGCCCGGGTCGTAGTCGAACCCCCACACCCGGGACAGCAGTTGCTCGCGGGTCAGCACATGGTCGGGGTTGCGCAGGAACACCTCGGCCAGGCCGAACTCCCGGGAGGACAGCTCCACGGCACGGCCGCCCACATGGGCCCGGCGGGTGCGCAGGTCGAGGGCGAGGTCACCGACCCGCAGCAGGGACGCCTCGGGGGCGTTCTCCCTGCGCAGCCTCAGCCGCACCCGGGCCAGGAGTTCCTCGAAGACGAAGGGCTTGGACATGTAGTCGTCGGCGCCCCCCTCCAGGCCCGCGACCACGTCGGACACGGTGTCGCGGGCGGTCAGGATGATCACCGGGAGCGCCACCCTGCTCTCCCGGAGCTTGCGCAGCACGGTGAAGCCGTCGCAGACCGGCAGGCCCAGGTCCAGGATCACCAGGTCGCAGGCGCCCGACCGTGCGTGCTCGTAGGCGTCGAGGCCGTCAGCGACGACCGTGGTCACGAAGCCGTTGCAGCGCAGGCCCTTTTCGACGAAGGCGGCGATCCTTGGCTCGTCCTCCGCGATGAGTATCCGGTTCATCGTCACCTTCCACGTACGGGGTTCGCCGGGGGAGGTCCATGACGAAGCGCGCGCCCCCGGTCCGCACGTCCTCGACCCTCGCCGTGCCTCCGTGCGCCTGGGCGATCTCGAGGACGATCGCCAGGCCGAGCCCGATACCGGTGGTGCGGGCGGCGTCACGGGCACCCGGGCGGACCGCCTGGGCGAACCGGTCGAAGATCCGTTCGCGGTCGTGGGGCCCCACGCCGGGGCCGGTGTCGCGTACCCACAGCAGCACCCGGTCACCGCGTACCAGGGAGCCCAGCTCGATGAGGTCGCCGTCCTCGGTGTGCCGCACGGCGTTGGACGCGAGCTGCATCAGCGCCTGGGTCACGCGCTGCCCGTCGAGCAGCACCGTGGCCTCGGACACATGGGCGACCCTCCAGTTCCGCTGCCCCAGGGCGCGGGCCTTGGCCACGGCGTCCACGACGAGATCCGTGAGATGGGTGCTTCCCACGGTGAGGAAGTCGGGCCGCTCCGCCTTGGCCAGCAGCAGCAGGTCCTGCACGATGCGGCCCATCCGGTCGAGTTCGTCCACGACCAGGGCACGGGTGGCGCTCTGCTCTGCCGCTCCGCCGTCCATCAGCTCCAGGTGACCGCGGATCACGGTGATCGGTGTGCGCAGTTCGTGCGCGACCTCGTCGAGGAAACGGCGCTGGGTGGTGAAGGCGTTCTCCAGCCGGTCCAGCATGTGATTGAACGTGTGCGCGAGCGCGGCCACGTCGTCGGACCCCGACACCGCCAGCCGCCGTCTCAGGTCGTCCTCACCGATGCGTTCCGCGGTCTTCCGCACCAGCCGGATGGGGGCCAGGACCCGGCCGGCGACAAGCCAGCTGGCCAGTCCCGCCAGTACCAGGGCCGCGGCCCCGGCGCCGAGCAGCATACGAGCGACCCGGTGCTCCTGGTGCTGCTGGCGATCCCTGAACTCCAACACCACGAGACGCACATCCCGGGGGTCACCCGACACGCGGACGGGAATCACCCCGTACCGCACCCGTCCGGCCGGGGAGTCGACCCAGCCGATCCCGGTACCGCGGACGGCGGCCAGCCGGGCCACCACGGCGGGGTCCCTGTCGAGCCGGGTCGGCGGGTCGGCCGGGCTGCGCCGGTCGGCCCGGCCGTCGACGATGCTGAACAGCGTGGCGTCACGGCGTGGCAGGTTGACGGACATGTACGCGGTGAGCAGCGCGGCGCCGTCGGAGAACGGCCGCCCCGTACCCGGCTCCCGGGCGGCCCCGGCGAACCTCCTCAGTTCGTCGGCCTCCCGCCGCAGCTGCTCGTCCACCTGGGCGTCCAGCTGGCGCTGCCACACGGCGGTGATACCGACGGCCGGTACGGCCAGGGCGGTGGCGACGAGCAGCATCATCCAGCCGACGATGCGCGACCGCGCGCTGGGTGCGCACCGGACCCACTCCCGTGCCCTCCCCACCGCCACCGCCCTGGCCGTCCTCGTCGTCCTCGCCGTCCTGGCCGTCTTCGCCGCCCCGGCGGTCGTGGCCGTCCCCGCCGTCCTCGTCGTCCCCGCCGTCCTCGCCGTCATCGTCGTCCGCTGCGCCGCGGTCGTCGTCCCGGCTGCTGCCGCCCTGTTCGTCGTGCGGGACGTCGGAGTCGTCACTGCGCGGAGGAACCGGCGGCGGCACGGCCCGTCCGCCCGGGAGCCGGGCGGTCGGGCCGGAGCGGGGCGGCGAGGCCGAGGGCTGGGCTGCGGACGCCGTGGGGACCGCCGACGCGGACGGGCGCACCGCGGACGGGCCGGGCGCAGGGCCGTCGGCGCCGTGGGCCGGGACGAACACCTCCGGTCCCAGGGTCGGCGACCCCTCCGTACCCGTCCACACCCGACCGACCGTCATACCGGCAACTACGCAGAAGCAGACGGCGATGTTCAGCGCACCGATTCTTCGTATACCCATCCGGCCAGTCTGGTGGGCCCGTCCTCGGGCCGGCCCGAAGAGGAGAAGACTCTCATCCGGCGGTCGACGGGCAGACCGGTCGCCGCGGCCGGCTCAGACCGGCCGGCCGCCGCTCCTGCGTGCGGCGTGGCTCACGAACCCGGCACCGATGACGAGGAACAGCGTGCCGCCGACCAGATACGGCGTCGTGTCCACGCTTCCCGTGGCGGCCAGCGTCAGGCCCTGCGCGCCGCCCGGCTGATCGTCCCCGGCATCCGTGCGGACGCCGTCCGAGGCCGGGACGTCCCCCGTGCCGCCGCCGAGGGGCGCGGCCGGGGCACCGCCCGCCGTGCGCGCGTCGCGCCCGTCGCGTGCGGCCCCGTCGGCATCTCGGACGCCGGAAGCGGAAGCTCCGGACCGGGCCCGGTCCGGATGCCCGGACTCCCCGTCCGCCGTCGCGTTCGCCGAGGGCACGAACCACAGCGCGCAGAGCAGGGAACCGGCCGCGGTGGCGGTCAGCAGTGGGCGGCGGGCGACGGGCACGGGAAAACGATCCCCCTTGTGACAGCGGTGAATTGACCGCGTGAGGCGATGCTCCGGCGATGCTAATGAACGCAGCGGGTCGCAGGAAAGTCGGGAGGCCCCGCGCTCTAGTCTCCGTCGTATGACCTCTTCTGAGACATCACGCTATGTGCGGCTACACGTCGAATTGGTGCTGGAGGTGGCCGAACCGGAGGAGCTGACCGGAGCGGCCCTCGACCGTGTGGAGACGGACGAACTCATGCCGGAGGAGGAGCGCGCGCACGCTTCGTCGTCGGTGCGCGACGACTCCGCGGAGGCCCTCGCGTACCTCGTCGACCCGTTCGACCTGATCGGCGACGTTCCCGGCGTGGAGCTCGCCCAGGCCTCGTGGAGCTGTGAGCAGATCGACTACGACCCCGATGCCGACGACTGGGATATCGACGGGGAAGATGGGGAGACGGACGAGGACGGGCAGGACGACGGGACGGACCCCGCGCGGCACCCGTGACGCGACGGGGCCGGACGGACCGGCCGGGTCCCGGGCGCCGCGGGCGGCGAGCCGGGGCCCGGCCGCGTGCGGCCCGCGGGAAGGCCGTGAGGCACCGCCGAAGCCGGGAACACCGGGTGCCACACCGCAACCGGCGCGACCCCGGGGGCGTCGATGAGTGGTGTTGCCCACAAAAACCGCCGGGAGTGGAACCGGATGGGCGGTTTGGGTCTTCTTTGACAGAGATCGCAGGTGAATCGGTGACGATGGAGAAGCGTGTGATGACGGACAGCAAGCGGCGCGGACGTCTGGCCGTGTCCGCCCTGCTCGGTGGGGTACTGGTGCTCACGGGCTGCAGCGGTGCCGATGCCGACGGCCCTGCCGCGGAGAGCTCGAAGAAGTCCCAGGAGCAGGTGGACGAAGCGGCCGCCAAAGACGCCTCGGACGCCCGAATAGTCATCTCGCCCAAGAACGGCGCGACCAACGCGAGCATCAACAACGACGCCAAGGTCACCGTCACCGAGGGCACGCTCACCAAGGTCACCATGGCCACCGCCGACGGCGCGGCCGTCGAGGGCACGCTCGCCGGCGACGGCAAGAGCTGGAAGCCGAACGGGCAGCTGGAGCGCGCGACCGTCTACAAGATCTCGGCCACCGCCGAGGACGCGAAGGGCCGCGAGGCGCACGAGAACTCCTCGTTCACCACGGTCTCGCCCGACAACAGCTTCATCGGCAACTTCACGCCCGAGGACGGTTCCACCGTCGGCGTCGGCATGCCCGTCTCTATCAACTTCAACAAGGCGATCACGGACCGCAAGGCCGTGCAGTCCGGCATCACCGTCTCCTCCAGCAGCGGCCAGGAGGTCGTCGGCCACTGGTTCAACTCGCAGCGGCTGGACTTCCGGCCGGAGGACTACTGGCAGGAGGGCTCCACCGTCACGCTGAAGCTGAACCTGGACGGCGTCGAGGGCGCCGACGGCGTCTTCGGCGTCCAGCAGAAGACGGTGACCTTCACCATCGGCCGCAACCAGGTCTCCACCGTCGACGCCGCCGCCAAGACCATGACGGTCACCCAGGACGGCAAGACGATCAAGACCATCCCGATCTCCGCCGGCTCCCCCGAGAACCCGACCTACAACGGTGAGATGGTCATCTCGGAGAAGTTCAAGGAGACCCGGATGAACGGGGCGACCGTCGGCTTCACCGACGACGACGGCAAGGGCGAGTACGACATCAAGGACGTGCCGCACGCCATGCGGCTGTCCACCTCCGGCACCTTCATCCACGGCAACTACTGGGGCGCCGACTCGATCTTCGGCAGCGCCAACACCAGCCACGGCTGCGTGGGCCTGAACGACGTCAAGGGCGCCGGCGACCCGAAGCAGCCCGGTGCCTGGTTCTACGACAACTCGATCATCGGTGACGTGGTCATCGTCAAGAACTCCAAGGACAAGACGATCCAGCCCGACAACGGCCTCAACGGCTGGAACATGAGCTGGGCGGACTGGAAGGCGGGCTCGGCGGTCTGAGCCCCGTCCGGCCCACCGCCGGTCCGAGCCGCCTCGGGCTCACGGCCGGTCCGAGCCCCGCCCCGCCCACCGTCGGGCCGAGCCCCGCTCGGCCCACCGCCCACCGAACCTGCGGCATGAAGGCGGTGGCCCCCCGGAACGTACCGGGGGGCCACCGCCATCGCCGTACCCGTCACCCCGGCGGCCGTGCGGCGGTCACGCTCCGCGCTCGGCGGCCGCCGGGAACGCCTGCTCGTCGACGCCCCACTTCGCCAGCAGCCCCAGCGACTCCTCGGACGCCGAGCCCGGCTCCGCGTGGTAGGTAACCAGGGACAGGTCGTGGTCGTCGGGCACCCGCAAGGTCTCGTAGGACAGCGTCATCCCGCCCACCAGCCGGTGGTGCAGGCGCTTCGTCCCGTGCCCCTTCTCCTGCACCGTGTGAGCCGCCCACAGCGTACGGAAGTCGTCGCTCTTCACCGACAACTCGCCCACCAGCGAGGACAGTTCGCGATCGTCCGGGTAGCAGCCCGCGCACAGCCGCAGCGCGCTGACCACCTCGACCGCCTTGCACTCCCAGTCGACGTACAGATTCCGCGTGCCCGGGTCGAGGAACACCATCCGCGCGAAGTTCCGCTCCTCGGGCGGCCGGGCCGCGAAGTCCCCGAACAGGGCGGACGCCATCCGGTTCCAGCCGAGGACCTCCATCCGGCGCCCGACGTACAGCGCCGGTATCGCGTCCATCGCGTCGATCAGCACCTGGAGCTGCGGCCGCAGCGCATGAGCCGGTCGCGAGGACCGTTTCTTCTTCTTCTGGTTCGGCTTCGCCAGATGCGTGAGATGGTCGCGCTCGGTGTCCGAAAGCCGCAGGGCGCGGGCGATCGAGTCGAGCACCTCGATGGACACGTTCTGCCCGTTGCCCTGTTCGAGCCGGGTGTAGTACGCCACGGACACTCCGGCCAGCTGCGCCAGCTCCTCCCGGCGCAGCCCGGGCACCCGGCGGTGACGGCCGAAGTCGGGCAGTCCGACGTCCGCCGGCTTCAGGCGGGCCCGGCGCGAGCGCAGGAATTCACTGAGTTCGGCACGCTGGTCCATACGTCAAGTATTCAGGTTCCGCATGCCGGCGGACGTGCCGAGCCTGACCCTGTCAGTGGTAGGCACGGCGGACGTACGAAGGGCAGAGGGCTGGGTGACCTGCGGGAAAGGCGTCAGCCTCGATGCATGACCACACAAGCGACCACTGTTCCCGCCTACGCTGCCCCGGCCGCGAAGGCCCCGCTGGAGCGCACCACCATCCCGCGGCGGGCGGTCGGTGAGCACGACGTCCTGATCGAGATCAAGTACGCCGGCATCTGCCACTCCGACATCCACCAGGCCCGCGACGGCTGGGGCGAGGGCATCTTCCCGATGGTCCCCGGCCACGAGATCGCCGGCGTCGTCACCGAGACGGGCCCCGGGGTCACCGCGTTCGCCGTCGGCGACCGCGTCGGCGTCGGCTGCATGGTCGACTCCTGCCGGGTGTGCGACAACTGCCGGGCCGGATTCCAGCAGCACTGCGCCAACGGCAGCGTCATGACGTACAACGCCCTCGACAAGAACGGGGAGCCCACGTACGGCGGCTACTCCACGCATATCGTCGTGGACGAGGCGTTCACCGTGCGGATCCCCGACGGGCTCTCCCTCGACGTGGCCGCACCGCTGCTGTGCGCCGGGATCACGGTCTACTCCCCGCTGCGCCACTGGAACGCGGGGCCCGGCGTGAAGGTCGCCGTCGTCGGGCTCGGCGGCCTCGGCCACATGGCCGTCAAGATCGCCAACGCGCTGGGGGCGGAGGTGACCGTGCTGTCCCAGTCGCTGCGCAAGAAGGACGACGGGCTGTCGCTCGGCGCCCGGCACTACTACGCCACCAGCGACGACGCCACCTTCGAGGCCCTCGCCGGCACCTTCGACCTGATCATCAGCACCGTCTCGGCGCCGCTTCCCCTCGACAGGTTCCTGGGCCTGCTGAAGACGGACGGCACGATGGTGAACGTCGGTGCCCCCGAGGAGCCCGTCTCGCTGAACCTCTTCTCCCTGATCGGGGGCCGCAAGGCCCTGGCCGGCTCCACGATCGGCGGTATCCCGGAAACCCAGGAGATGCTCGACTTCTGCGCCGAGCACGGCCTGGGCGCGGAGATCGAGGTGATCCGCGCGGACCAGGTCAACGAGGCGTACGAGCGGGTGCTGCGCAGTGATGTGCGCTATCGGTTCGTGATCGACACCGCCACCATCTGATCGGCGTCGCCCTCAGGGGCCGTGCCGCCGGGAGACCGGCCGCACGGCCCCGAGCCGCGCGGGTACCGAATCCGAGCGGTCCCGCGGGGTCCGGCGCGCACGCACGAGTCCGTACGGCGCCGGCGTACGACGGCGGCCTGCGACGAGTCCCGCCGCCCCGGCCGCCCACCCGCGCGGCCCACCGCCCGACATGGTACGAATCGGACAGTGGTCTCACGGGGCACGGCGAGCGGAGCACACGTGATCCGGGTAATGGTGGTCGACGACGAGGCCCTGATCCGCACGGGCTTCCGGCACATCCTCGACGCGGCCGACGACATCGAGGTCGTGGCCGCGGTCCCCGGCGCCGAGGCGGTCCGGACCGCCGAGGAGACCCGCCCCGACGTCGTACTGCTGGACATCCGGATGCCGGACGTCGACGGGCTCACCGTCCTCGGCGGCCTGCGCCGGCTGCCGCACCCTCCCATCGTCGCCATGCTCACGACGTTCGACATGGACGAGTACGTGGCGACCGCCCTGCGCGCGGGTGCCGCCGGCTTCCTGCTCAAGGACACCGACCCCGAGGGCCTGCCGTTCCTGGTGCGGACCCTCGCCGACGGCGGATCCGTCCTGTCGTCCAAGGTCACCCGGACCGTCGTGGACGGCTACCTCGACGCCGGCCCCGAGGAGACCGCCGTACGCGGCATCGCCCGGCTGACGGAACGGGAGCGCGCCGTGCTGGTGCTGATCGGCGAGGGACTCTCCAACGCCGACATCGCCGCCCGCATGCACCTGGGCACCGGCACGGTGAAGGACCACGTCAGCGCCATCCTGACCAAACTCGAAGTGGCGGGCCGGGTCCAGGCCGCCCTGCTCGCCGAGCGGGCCGGCCTGCTCAGACAGCCCCGGGACCAGGAGGCGCCATGACCTCCCGCCGTGTACCGCCCCCACTGATGGACGCCGTACTGGTCGTCGTGGCGCTGCTCGACGTCTGGGTCAACGTCACCGCGGCCGAGCCGCTCCGGCTGGGCTTCGCCCTGGCCGCCGCGTCCGCCCTGGCACTGCGCCGCCGGGTACCCCTGCCCGTCTTCCTGATCACGCTGCCGGCCGTCGCCCTGAACGACGCGATCTTCGCCGGGCTGGCCGCGCTCTACACCCTGGCCTCGCTGTCCCGCCGCCGGACCCTGCTCGTGCTCTGCGCACTGGCCTTCACGCTCTGCGACATGATCTCGCTGCCGTCCCCGGAGCTCGATCTGACGAAGACCTCCACCCTCATCACCCTCGGCTACACCGCCGCCACCGCGGCCGCCCCCGTCTTCCTCGGCCAGCTCGTCCAGACCCGGCGCGACCTCTCGCTGCGGCTGGCGGAGATCTCCGAGGCCCGGGACCACGAGCGGCTGCTGACCACCCAGACCGTCCTGGCCAAGGAACGTGCCCAGCTCGCCCGTGAGATGCACGACGTGGTCTCCCACCAGGTCAGCCTGATCGCCGTACGGGCCGGAGCGCTCCAGGTCGGCACCCGGGACCCCGAGGTCAGGGACGCCGCCAGCACGATCCGGAGGCTGAGCGTGCAGACCCTGGACGAACTGCGCCACATGGTCGGCGTGCTGCGGGCCTCCGGCGGGCGGCTCGCCGAACTCACCCCCCAGCCCTCCCTGGCGGACCTCCAGCGGCTCGTCGACGGCAGCGGGATCCCGGCGGTACTGCACACGGACCCGACGCCCGCCGGGACTTCGCCGCACCCCCGGCCCGCGGCGGGCGGGAACGCCACCGGCCCGGGACCGGCCGACGGTACGCAGGGACCCGACGGGCTCCCGCCGACCGTCCAGCGCGCCATCTACCGTACCGTCCAGGAGGCCCTGACCAACGTCCGCAAGCACGCGCCCGGCGCCTCCGCCACGGTCCGGGTCCGGCGCGACGGCGGCACGGTCCGCGTCACCGTCACCAACACCGCCCCCACCCGGCCAGCCCTGCCCCTTCCCAGCGCCCACTACGGCCTCGTCAGCCTGCGCCAGCGCGCCGAGCTCCTGGGCGGCACGGTCGACTCCGGACCGACCGCGGACGGCGGTTACGAACTTCGTCTGGAACTCCCGGCGCAGGACCACCGCTGACGTCCGCCCGGTTCCGCGGGGGATGCGCCGTGCCGGGGGGCACGCCGTCCCGGGGGACTGCGGAGGCTGCCCGGGGCAGCGGCCGGGCGGCATGCGCGGGTCACCGTCGCCGACGGGGAAGGCACCTCGTGGGCGGGCGCGTCCGTACCCGGCCACGGGGCCGGCCACGGGCAGGAGCGGCACTGCTCACCGGCCCCGGTGAAGTGCCGCTGCGGGGTGCGGGGTTGGCTACACCGGCGGCCTGGAGGCGGTCGTTCAGGACTTCGGTATCGAGGCGGCGCAGTGAGCCGCTCGAGGGCCTCGCAGGCGCCAGGATCCGGCGATCCGGCCTCCGCGACGCTCAGGGACGCGAGGCCGGTGTCCAGGATCCGCCCGATCTGAAAGGCGGCCTGGCCTGCTCACCGGCGTCGCCCCCGCTCACCGGCGGCGTCCCCGCTCACGGGCGTCGCCCTGCTCGTCGGCGTCCCCGGCCTGGAGTGGGCAGGGCGGCTGCCGTGCGGCCTTCGGAACGCTCTACTCGGGCGTGGTGCCCGGCACGGGCACCACGCCCGTCGGGCAGGAGACCACCGTCCCAGCGAGCCTGCTCTGCCATGTGACCGTTCTGTTCGTACGGAGTTGAGGGCGAATACATCCGGGGGCCTCAGCCCTTGCTGTGGGTCGCGTGCTCGTCGTGTGGAAGGCGTCAACGCTCAGACTGCCGGCGCCAGCAGCGTGAGCCGCAGCAGCGCCGCCGCCGCGAGGACTGCCGGAAGGACGTACCACCAGCCGCGCCTCAGCCACTCCGCTTTTCGGAAGAGGAGGGTCAGCAGCGCCGTGGCCGTGGCGAGTGCCAGTGCAAGGCCCGAGGCAAAGCCTGAGTGGGCGACCGACTCCGTGTCCCAGGGGCCCGCCGGAGAGACCATGTACGCCGTGACCGTCACGAATCCCGTTACCAGGTGGCCCGCGATGAGGAGCAAGGCGCAGATGATTGTTCCGGTTCGGCTGGGCACCGGGCTTTCGCTCTCCCGACGTGTTTCTGCCCGGGAGACAGCACTGTTGTTCACTGCAAAGCCCCTTTGGCGTCGTCAAGCTTACTGTCGAAGCCGCGACCATACGCTTGCGCGGCAGCACTCTCGTAATACGGGCCGCCGTTGTAGCGTGCGGCGAGTTCCTTCATCTGCTCGCGCGTCATCTGCTCCGGTGGCGTGTCGGCGAAGCCGCTCTCCGCCTTGAGTTGGGCCAGATACTCGGAGGAGATGAAGATGTTCTTCGCCGGATCCTTGATAGCGCTCACGATCTGTTCGCGTTGCATGTCGGTGAGGTGGTGCGGATCGTAGCCGAGGACCTCAGCTGCCCGGCGGACCTGGATGGACATGGGTCCCATCGATGTCCTGTCGGGGTCGTCGGTGCCAGGAAGGTTCTGGCGCCCCTCGTAGGCAAGGTCGTCCAGCCACCCCGGGTCGCCCTGTACTTCCTGCCATGCGATGCCGGCGATCATTTCGGGCGGCAGGCCGGAGTCCTTCGCCGCAGCCTTGATGAGCTCCCTGTTGTCGGAGATGTGCTTGTGGCGCTCGTCGTCCGAGTTCGACGGCAACCAGTAGTTGCCGCCGGCGGCTTCAGGGAGCCCGTCGACGCGAGTCTGAATTCGCGTGAGAGCCTCATTGGCGACGACGTTGCTCCCTTGAGTGGGAATCGCGTCCACTTTCGTACCTGCGTGATCTAGGGATTCCCGTGGTGCACGACGCCACTCAGTCCGTCTCGAACGGGGTGCTTGGCTTGCCCCTCCTCGGCAAAGCCAGCGGTGCCAGAGGTTCAGAGTGTGAGCGCAGGCTTGACGGAGAATCGCTCAGGAGCCAGCGAGCCAGTGCGCGTGCGGTGTCGCAGCCGGATCTGACATTCTCTCGAGAATGGGGCCGCAAGTACCTCGCCCGATACCGGAACGCCGACGAGGCGCACCGGCCGCAGTACCACTGCGAACGAGGGTGCTGCGACCCTTCGTCTGGGCTCTTCGAGGTGCGGGCTACTTGTCCGTAACCTCCTCAGGTGCCGGCGTGATGCCCGTGGGACAGGACGCTCCCGAGTTCGTTTCGAACGCAGTACGTAGCTTGACCCCCGTCCCGCCGATGCCGCAGTAGCCCGCCGGGTTCTTGTCGAGGTACTGCTGGTGGTATCCCTCGGCCGGATAGAAGGTCCGGCCCTCCGCGGGCAGGATCTCCGTCGTGATCGTGCCGTGGCCCGCACCCGTCAGCACCTTCTGGTACGCGTCGCGCGCGGCCTCCGCGGCGCCGGCCTGGGCCGGGGTGTGGGTGTAGATCGCCGAGCGGTACTGCGTGCCCACGTCGTTGCCCTGGCGGAAGCCCTGGGTCGGGTCGTGGGCCTCCCAGAAGACCTTCAGCAGCCGGGCGTAGGAGACGACCGAGGGGTCGTACACGACGCGCACGGCCTCGGTGTGACCGGTCAGGCCGGAGCAGACCTCTTCGTACGTCGGGTTGGGGGTGTAGCCGCCCTGGTAGCCGACGAGGGTGGTCCACACGCCCTCGGTCCGCCAGAACGCGCGCTCCGCGCCCCAGAAGCAGCCCAGTCCGAAATCGGCGACCTCCAGGCCCTCGGGGTAGGGGCCCAGGAGGGGGTTGCCGAGGACGGTGTGCCGGGCGGGGACGTCGAACTCGGGTGTTTCGCGACCGCGCAGGGCCTGGGCGGGGGTGGGCAGCTCGGGGACGCGGCGGTTCAGGAACATGCGCATCTCCTCCGAGAGTGGTTGCACTGGCCAGAACGCCCACCGGGCCCGCGGGATTCCCCGCGGGCCCGGTGGGGCCGCCCGTCCCGTCGTCAGTGCGGCAGCGTCGCGGGGCTGCCGCCGTTCGCCTCGTAGCCCGCGACCGCGAGCGCCCGGAAGACCGCGTACTCCCCGGCCGGGTCGCTGCCGTGGGTCCAGGGCAGGGCGCCGACGTGCCCGTCGACCCGGACCAGCTGGTGCATGGCCTCGGCCCAGCGCTCGGACCTGACCAGGAAGAAGATCAGCAGATGGCGGACATGGGGGAGGACGGGGTCGTCGTCCCGCGCGTGGTGCGCGGCGTGCAGCGCGCCCTCCACGGCCTTGCCGACGACGGCGCTCTGGTAGAAGCCGGAGACCAGGTTGACCTCGGGCAGGTGCTCGAAGACGGCGAACAGCGGCAGCGCGGAGAGCAGCGAGCCCTGGGGCGCGCGGGCCGCCGCGGTCGTGGCGAAGTGGTCGGCCTCCTCCCGCGAGCCGTGCCACTTCTCGCACCAGTAGTGCAGGGCCGCCAGGTGGGCGCCCATGTGCGCCGGGGCGCGGTCGATCACCTTCGCCCACAGCTGGTCGAACTGCTCCGGGGAGTAGCCGAGCCCACGGGCCACGGCCAGCTCGACGATGTACGGGACGGGGTCCCCGGGCGCGAGCAGGGCGGCCTCCCCGCACACCGAGCGGGCCTCCTCCAGGATGATCCGGAAGTCGTCGCTGCCGGCTCCACCGGACGACCGCCAGGCCTGCTGCACCAGGAACTCCGCGTGAACGGCGGCGCCCCCCGCGTCCTTCGGCGATTCCGAGCGCCAGGCGCGCAGCCACGACCCCCCGGTCCCGGGCTGCTGCCCGAGTTCCAGTGACGCGGCGCCCGCGAACGCCTGCACCCGCTGCCAGCGCCGTTCGCTCTCCTTCCCGGTGCCCGCGAGCAGCTGGGACGCGGCCCGCCAGTCCTGGGTGCGCTGCACCAGGTCGAGTACGTCGAGGAGGTCCTGGTCGGGGCCGGGCAGCCGCAGGTCGAGCTCCTCCTGGCGGACGAATCCGTAGGCGGCGGGGTCGGCGGCGTCCGGCGAACCGGGCATCACCTGCCGTACGGCGTGGCGGCGGCGCATCACGAACGGGCCGATCGCGGCGGCCAGCAGCCCCAGCGCGATCAGGAACCAGAGAATCTCCATGGGGCCATTGTCCCGGATGGCGCCGCGGTGGGATCCAGCCGGGCAGGGCGCCGGGAGCCGGCTGGGGAGGGCGGCGGGGCCCGGTGGGGGACTACCCTCGGTCGCATGACTGACCAGCACGGTTTCGAGACCCTCGCCATCCACGCGGGCAACACCGCCGACCCGCTGACCGGCGCTGTCGTCCCGCCCATCTACCAGGTGTCCACCTACAAGCAGGACGGTGTGGGCGGACTGCGCGGCGGTTACGAGTACAGCCGCAGCGCCAACCCGACCCGCACGGCGCTGGAGGAGAACCTCGCGGCCCTGGAAGGCGGCCGCCGCGGCCTCGCCTTCGCCTCCGGGCTCGCCGCCGAGGACTGCCTGCTGCGCGCGCTTCTGGTACCGGGGGACCACGTGGTGATCCCGAACGACGCCTACGGCGGAACGTTCCGTCTGTTCGCCAAGGTGGTGCAGCGCTGGGGCGTGGAGTACTCGGTGGCGGACACCTCCGACCCCGCCTCGGTGCGCGCCGCCCTCACCGACCGCACGAAGGTGATCTGGGTCGAGACCCCGTCCAACCCGCTGCTCGGCATCACCGACATCGCCGCCGTCGCGGACATCGCCCGTTCGGCCGGGGCGAAGCTCGTCGTGGACAACACCTTCGCCAGCCCGTACCTGCAGCAGCCGCTCGCGCTCGGTGCGGACGTGGTGGTGCACTCGCTCACCAAGTACATGGGCGGGCACTCCGACGTGGTCGGCGGGGCGCTCGTGGTGGCCGACGCCGGCCTCGGCGAGGAACTGGCGTACCACCAGAACGCGATGGGAGCGGTGGCCGGGCCGTTCGACTCGTGGATCGTGCTGCGCGGCATCAAGACGCTCGCGGTCCGCATGGACCGCCACAGCGAGAACGCGGCGCGGGTCGCGGAGATGCTCAGCGGCCACCCCAAGGTGACGCGCGTGCTGTACCCGGGGCTGGAGGAGCACCCGGGGCACGAGATCGCGGCCAAGCAGATGAAGGGCTTCGGCGGCATGGTCTCGTTCCGGGTCCAGGGCGGCGAGGAGGCGGCCGTGGAGGTCTGCAACCGGGCCAGGCTGTTCACGCTCGGCGAGTCCCTGGGCGGTGTCGAGTCCCTGATCGAGCACCCGGGCCGGATGACGCACGCCAGCGTCGCCGGCTCCGCGCTGGAGGTCCCGGCGGACCTGGTGCGGCTGTCGGTGGGCATCGAGTCGGCGGACGATCTGCTGGCCGACCTGCAGCAGGCGCTGGGCGGATGACCGGCGGGGTCGCGTGTCCGGACGGCGCGTCCGGGGCTCTTGCTCCCCGTGCCTCCGGGTGCGCGGCCCAGCCTCCGGGTGCGCGGCCCTCCGCGCGGCGCGGGGCGGCGCCCCTCTGCCCGTACGGCAGGACCGTCGCGACCGTCGCGCTCGGCGTGGTCCGGCCCGGGAGCCCTCGGCCCCGGACGCGCTGCGGACCGCGGGTGCGAGGCGACTGCGGGCAACCGGCCTGACTGTTCCTCAGGCGGCGGCCTTCTCCTCCTCGAGTATTCCGCGTATCTGCTCGCGGAGTTCGGGCGATTCCGTGTGGCCGTGGACGGAGACGGCGTGGTCGGTCGCGGCCCGCAGAACCTCGTCCTCCTCGCCCGAGATGGTGAGGGTGCAGCCCGTCTCACTCGGGAACTTGCGGCAGTCGGCAACTTTTCTGGTCATGGCGACCTCCTGGTGCAAAGGCGTTGCGCCGCTGGTTCCAGGATAGGTCCGGTCGGTCCGGGCTTCACCAGCCCCCGATCTCCGGGGTGGTCGCCGAGGGCGGTACGGCCCACGGCTCGACGGCCACCGCCCACACCGCGAAGACGATCGCCGCCACCAGCAGCAGCGCGCACTCCACCCGGTGCAGCGTACGGCGCCGGCGGCGCAGCCTGGCACCGCGGCGGGACGCCCGGACGTGCAGGTCGGCCGGCATCCGCGGGTACGGGAGGTCCAGCATGCGCCGGACCTCCTCCTCCTTGAGCCCCTGGCGGCCCGTCGGGCGTCCGCCCGGTCGCCGGCCCGGCGCGGTGCCCGCGGCCGCGGTTGCCCGGGCCCCGCGCAGCAGGGAGACCGCGCGGGTGCCGAGCGTACGGACCCTCGCCTGCGGAAGCCCCAGCAGCGCGGCCGTCTGCGCCTCGGGCACGCCCTCGTACAGCGTCAGCACCACGACGAGGCGCTCCTGGGGGCCGAGCCGGGCCAGTACCCCGTGCTCCGCGCCGGTGCCGCGGGTGCGGGAGCGCCGGTGCGGGCGCCAGGCGCCGCTTGTGAAGCGGGTGACGAGCTCCTGGCGGGTACGGTCGTAAGGGTCCTCGTCGCGCAGCCGGTCCCACTCCGCGCAGAGCCGGGCCAGAGCGCCGAGCAGCAGCCGCTGTGCCCGGAGGCACCGGCCGGAGGGCTCGGCGGTCAGCAGGGTCGCGACGTGCAGCAGACGGCCACCGGCCCCCGCGACGAACGCCTCGAACTCGCGGGCGCTGCGACCGGCGAGCGGGGGCTGCCGACTCTCGCGCACATCCTCATATCAGGGCAGGCGGGGGGTGGCGGTCAAGAGGCCGGGGGCGCCTCCGTCACTTCCGCGGGCAGGCCGGCCTGCCGTGCGGAGAGCGCCGAGTTGAAACGTGTGAGCAGCGTGCAGAACGACTCCCGCTCATCCGGTGTCCAGCCGTCCGTCACCCGGGCCATCAGCTCGCGCCGCGAGGAGCGGACCTCCTCCAGGCGGGCCTGGCCGCGGGGGGACAGCTGCAGCACGACGGCGCGGCCGTCCTCCGGGTGGGACGTGCGCTTCACCAGGCCGGTGTCGACGAGCGGCGCGACCTGGCGGGTGACGGTCGAGGAGTCGATCCCCATACCGGCCGCGAGGGCCTTGACGCCCATCGGGCCTTCCTGGTCGAGCCGGTTGAGCAGCAGATAGGCGGCGCGGTCCATCGAGTTGCGGACCTGGCCGACGCCGCCCAGCCGCGTCTGCTCGGCTCTGCGCGCGAAGACGGCCACCTGGTGCTGGAGGGCATCGAGGAGGCCGGCGTCAAGATCAGTCGTCATGTCCTGAGATGTGGGCATGGCTGCGGGGCTCTCTCGTGCGGTGGTCGGTTGGTGGGGGACAGAGTACGCGGAGGCGGGCGGGTGCGTACCGGGCCTTCGGAAACCGGTGGACGGCCCGTTCCCCGGGACCGCCTTCAGGCCGCTGAGCTGCGAGACTGCTGTCATGAGCTTCCGTACCACTGGCCCCTTTCACCCCGTCATCCTCGACGACGTGCGGGGCGCCCTGAAGATGCTCTCCGGGGTCGCACGGCTGACGCCGATGGAGGGCAGCCGCTACCTGTCGGGCCTGGTCGGGTCCCCGGTGCACCTGAAGTGCGAGAACCTCCAGCGGACCGGTTCGTTCAAACTGCGCGGCGCCTATGTGCGGATCTCCGGGCTGCGGCCGGAGGAGCGGGCCGCCGGTGTCGTCGCGGCGTCGGCGGGCAACCACGCGCAGGGCGTCGCGCTCGCCTCCTCGCTGCTCGGCGTGCGCTCCACGGTCTTCATGCCGAAGGGGGCCCCGCTGCCGAAGGTCGCCGCGACCCGTGACTACGGCGCCGATGTGAGGCTCCATGGTCATGTCGTCGACGAGACCCTGGCCGCGGCGGAGGAGTACGCGCACGAGACGGGTGCCGTCTTCATCCACCCCTTCGACCACCCCGACATCATCGCCGGGCAGGGCACGGTGGGGCTGGAGATCCTGGAGCAGTGCCCGGAGGTGCGGACGATCGTCGTCGGGATGGGCGGCGGCGGTCTCGCAGCGGGCATCGCGGTCGGGGTGAAGGCGCTGCGGCCCGATGTGCGGCTGATCGGGGTCCAGGCGGAGGGGTCGGCCGCGTACCCGCCGTCGCTCGCGGCGGGGCGGCCGGTGTCGATCGAGTCCCCCGCGACGATGGCGGACGGCATCAAGGTGGGGCGGCCCGGGGACGTCCCGTACGCCCTCGTCGAGGAGCTGGTCGACGAGGTGCGCACGGTCTCCGAGGACGAGCTCTCCTCGGCGCTGCTGCTGTGCCTGGAGCGGGCCAAACTGGTGGTCGAACCGGCGGGGGCGAGTCCGGTCGCGGCGCTGCTGAGCGACCCGCGGGCGTACCAGGGGCCGGTCGTGGCGGTGCTGTCGGGCGGCAACGTGGACCCGCTGCTGATGCAGCGCGTCCTGCGGCACGGGATGGCCGCGGCGGGCCGCTATCTGTCCCTGCGGCTTCGCCTCCCGGACCGGCCGGGCGCGCTGGCGACCCTGCTGGGGGTGCTGTCGGTGGCGGACGCGAACGTGCTGGACGTGGGGCATGTGCGGACCGACCCCAGGCTCGGCCTGACGGAGGTCGAGGTGGAGCTCCACCTTGAGACGAAGGGCCCGGAGCACTGCGCGGAGGTCGGGGCGGCGCTCCGCGAGGCGGGCTACCAGGTCGCCGGCTGACGGGGAGCCCCTGCGCACGGTACCCGCGAGGCGGGCTACCAGGTCGCCGGCTGACCGCGGCGTACACCTCCAGGAGGTTGTCTATCGCGATGTATCGCGTTACGGTACCGTCCCGGTGCTAAATCACCTGCGCCGAAGTTCGTTGAAACCTAGGCTTGCGCAGCAATCGTCTGAAGTAGGCAAGCGATAAAGACCACCGTCACCACCTGACTGGGAGTACCCACATGCCAGGCGCCATTTACGCCGAGGGTCTGGTCAAGACCTTCGGCGAGGTAAGGGCTCTGGACGGAGTCGATCTCGACGTTCCCGAGGGCACCGTCCTCGGCCTCCTCGGCCCGAACGGCGCGGGCAAGACCACCGCCGTGCGCGTCCTGACCACCCTGCTCCGCCCCGACAGCGGCAGGGCCGTCGTGGCGGGCATCGACGTCCTCCAGCACCCCAACGAAGTCCGGCGGTCGATCGGGCTCTCCGGCCAGTTCGCCGCGGTCGACGAATACCTGACCGGCCGCGAGAACCTGCAGATGGTCGGCCGGCTGTACCAGATGAACGGGAAGGCGGCGAAGGCCAGGGCGAGCGAGCTGCTGGAGCGGTTCAACCTCGCCGACGCCGCCGACCGCCCGGCGAAGACCTACTCCGGCGGTATGCGCCGGCGCCTCGACCTCGCCGCCGCGCTGGTCGTCTCCCCGCCCGTGATGTTCATGGACGAGCCCACCACCGGTCTCGACCCGCGCAACCGCCAGGCGCTGTGGGAGGTCATCAAGGAGCTCGTCGGCGGCGGTACCACCCTGCTGCTGACCACCCAGTACCTGGAGGAGGCGGACCACCTCGCCGACGACATCTGCGTCGTCGACCACGGCAAGGTCATCGCCCGGGGCACCGCGGACCAGCTCAAGGCCCGCACCGGCGGGGAGCGCGTCGAGGTCGTCGTCCACCGGCCCGAGGAGATCGCCCCGGCCCGCGACATCCTCCAGCGCTTCGGCGCGGAAGGAGAGGCCGCGGGTGACATCGCGGTCGAGGAGCACACCCGCAAGCTCACGGTTCCGGTGAGCGGCGGCGCCAAGCTGCTCGCCGAGGTGATCCGTGAGCTGGACGCCGTCGGCATCGAGATCGACGACATCGGCCTGCGCCGCCCGACACTCGACGACGTCTTCATCTCCCTGACCGGCCGCCACGTCGAGCAGGGCGCCGAGGGGACCGCCGAGGAGAGCGGCGAGGTGCCGGCCGCCAGGCAGGGCAGGGACCGCAAGGCCGGAAAGGAGGCCGTGAAGTGACCACCGTCCAGGAAGCGGCGGACCGCGTAGCGGCGCCCCGCCCGCGCGGCGGCATCGGGCAGTCGGTGAACGACTCGCTCGTCGTCGCCAAGCGCAATCTGATCCGGATGACCCGGATCCCGGAGATGATCATCTTCGGGATGATCCAGCCGATCATGTTCGTGGTGCTGTTCAGCTACGTCTTCGGCGGCTCCATGCAGATCGGCGGGTCGACGTCCTCGTCCGTCTACCGGGAGTTCCTGATGGCGGGCATCTTCGCCCAGACCGTCACGTTCGCGACCGCGGGCGCCGGGGCGGGCATCGCCGACGACATGCACAAGGGCCTCATCGACCGCTTCCGGTCGCTGCCCATGACGCGCGGTGCGGTCCTCACCGGCCGTACCCTCGCCGACCTGGTGCAGACCGCGCTCACCGTCGTGGTCCTCGCCGTCGTCGCGCTGCTGGTCGGCTGGCGGATCCACGAGGGCGTCCTCAAGGCGCTCGCGGCCTTCGCCCTGCTGCTGCTCCTCGGCTACGCCTTCTCGTGGATCGGCGCGCTGATCGGCCTGTCGGTCCGCACGCCCGAGGCGGCCACGTCCGGCGGGCTGATCTGGCTCTTCCCGGTGACGTTCATCTCGAACGCGTTCGTCGACTCCAGCAAGATGACGCCGTGGCTCCAGACCATCGCCGAGTGGAACCCGTTCAGCGCCACCGTCCAGGCCTGCCGTGAACTCTTCGGCAACCCGGGCGTCTCGGCGTCCGACGCATGGCCCATGCAGCACCCGGTGCTCGCGTCGATCATCTACTCCATCCTGATCATCGCGGTCTTCCGCACTCTCGCGGTGCGCAAGTACCGCTCGGCGGTCTGACCCCCGCGACCCCGCGTCGTACCGTCCCCGTGGACGGCGGAGGGCCCCGGCAGCGATCCGACGCTGCCGGGGCCCTCTTGCGCGGGGCGGGGACGCGGTGCGTCAGCCCTGGTACGGCTTGGCCTCGAGGATCCTCACCATGGCCGTCCTGCCGTTGGGCAGCTCGTACTCGGCGTCCTGGCCGACCTTCTTGCCGTTCACGCCCGCGCCGAGCGGGGACTGCGGCGAGTACGTCGAGATGTCGCCCGACGCGTACTCGCGGGAAGCGAGCAGAAAGGTCTCGGTGTCGCTCTCGTCGCCGTCGAAGGCGACCGTCACCACCATGCCGGGGGCCACCGTGCCGTTGTCCGCCGGGGCCTCGCCGACCTTGGCCTTCTCCAGGAGCTGGGTCAGCTGGCGCACCCGGAGCTCCTGCTTGCCCTGCTCCTCCTTGGCCGCGTGGTACCCGCCGTTCTCCCGCAGGTCGCCCTCCTCACGGGCCGCCTCGATCTTCTTCGCGATCTCGACGCGCGCGGGACCAGACAGGTACTCCAGCTCGGCCTTGAGCTGGTTGTACGCCTCCTGGGTGAGCCAGGTGACGTTCTCGCTGGTCTGGGTCACAGGTGCTCCTCGTAGGTACTGGGATACAAAGCATCGCCCTACCCAGAAGGATGTACCTCCACGAGTGGGCGAAACCACGAGCCTAACAATTGGCGACGGAGAGGGGGAGGACCGAAAGCCCCCGACTTGTGTCAGTGCAGGTCAGCGGGGCGGGTCAGCGGGGCAGGTCAGCGCCACCGACCGGGAGGCGCCACCGACCGGGAGGCGCCACCGACCGGGAGGCGCCACCGACCGGGAGGCGTCAGCGCTTCGGCCCGTCGTCCGCCGTGCACCCCACCAGCTCGGCACTCGTCGCCTTCGCCGTCGTACGCACGGTGACCACCTGGTCCACCCGCGTCTCGGGCATGTCGAAGCGGACGTCGCGCCGGCCGACCTCGGAGCCGTCCTCGGCGCGCGAGCGCAGGGTGCAGTAGCCCTGGGCGTCGTCGTCCTTCCGGACCTCGAGGTGCACCTGGACGTGCTCCTCCGCCGTGACGTCGAACTTGATGATCTCGGCGCTGATCCGCTGGCCGCTGACGTAGTCGTAGCCGAACCAGGCGATCATGGCGACGAAGCCGGCGCCGAGTACCGCGCCGACGACCCTGAGCCTGCGGTCGGCGCGCTCGTCCGCCGAGCGCCCGTAACGGCCCTCGGGAAGCCCCTCGCGCACCGCGCCCATGATCGTCCTCTCATTCCCGAAAGACGCCGGAATTTTCGCCCCCCGGTTTCCGTCACTATAGAAGCCGTCCGATGCGACACATCACCGAGGATCGAGTCTTGACTGAGCAGCTGCGACTGATGGCCGTCCACGCCCACCCCGACGACGAGTCGAGCAAGGGCGCGGCCACGATGGCCAAGTACGTATCCGAGGGGGTGGACGTGCTGGTCGTGACCTGCACGGGAGGAGAGCGCGGCTCCATCCTCAACCCCAAGCTCCAGGGTGACCGGTACATCGAGGAGAACATTCACGAGGTACGCCGCAAGGAGATGGACGAGGCCCGCGAGATCCTGGGCGTGAAGCAGGAGTGGCTCGGCTTCGTCGACTCGGGCCTGCCGGAGGGCGACCCGCTGCCCCCGCTTCCCGAGGGCTGCTTCGCGCTGGAGGACGTCGACAAGGCGGCCGGCGAACTGGTGCGGAGGATCCGTTCCTTCCGCCCGCAGGTCATCACCACGTA
The DNA here is from genome assembly GCF_003097515.1 of Streptomyces tirandamycinicus. Classification (NCBI taxonomy): domain Bacteria; kingdom Bacillati; phylum Actinomycetota; class Actinomycetes; order Kitasatosporales; family Streptomycetaceae; genus Streptomyces; species Streptomyces tirandamycinicus. The sequence continues at coordinate 4,310,734 of NZ_CP029188.1, forward strand.
CGACGAGAACGGCGGTTACCCGCACCCCGACCACATCATGACCCACAAGATCACGATGGTGGCCTTCGAGGGTGCGGCGGACACCGAGAAGTACCCGGAGTCCGCGTACGGCCCGGCCTGGCAGGCCCGGAAGCTCTACTACAACCAGGGCTTCAACCGCCCCCGCACCGTCGCCCTCCACGAGGCGCTGCTGGAGCGCGGCCTGGAGTCCCCGTACGGGGAGTGGCTGGAGCGCTGGAAGGAGTTCCAGCGTGCCGAGCGGACCCTCACCACGTTCGTGCCGTGCGGCGACTTCTTCGAGACCCGGGACCGGGCGCTGATCGCCCACGCCACCCAGATCGACCCCGACGGCGGCTGGTTCCGCGTCCCGATGGAGATCCAGCGGGCGGTGTGGCCGACCGAGGAGTACGAGCTCGCCAAGTCCCTCGTCGACACCTCCCTGCCGGAGGACGACCTGTTCGCCGGAGTCCGCGAGAGCGTCTGAACCGGCCGCCTCCCGGTTCCCGCCCCTTCCCCCCTTCCCCTCCCGGTTCCCGCCGTGCCCGTCCTGGCCCCGGGTGGGCCGGGGGAGGGCGGCGCGGACGCCCGGGTATGGTCGGTACATCCACCCAAGGAGCGACCGATGAGCAGCACAGGCCTGGCGATGACGCACCTCGTCCCTCTCGCCAAGGAGCTCGACGAGAACAAGGTGACACCCGGCGTCCTCGGATTCATCGTCTTCGCCGTGATGGCGGCCGGCGTCTGGCTGCTGATGAAGTCGATGAACCGCCATATGAACCGGGTGAACTTCGAGGAGGCCCCGGCGCCGACCGCGCCCGCGGGCACCGCGTCCCCGGCCGGCACCGAGCCGGCGAAGGGCGACTAGCGCCGCTCCCGTAGCGCCGGTCCCGTGCCACCGGTCCCGGCGCCGGGCCTGCGGGGCAGGCGAAGCCCCCCTCGGCGCCGAGCCGGGACTCCCGTCCCCGCCCGGGCGGGCGGACCGGGCCGGCCGATCCGGACGGGCTGGCCCGGCCCGGGACCCGGACGGCCGCCCCCGGCAGACCGCCCCGGGACCCCGGCAGACACCACCCCCCGGGACCCGGCCGCCGGCCGCGACCGACCGCCCCCCGGACCCCGGCGACCGCCCCCGGCGGAACTCAGTCCACGGGCACGCCCATCACCTCCCGGGCGTGCCGGCCGGGCACCATGCCCAGCTGCCACGCCTGCCAGCCGTCCTCCAGCCGCACCCCGCGCTCCAGGACCAGGGTGAACGCCTCCACGCAGTCCTCCAGCCGGCCGTCCCGTGCCGGGTGGGACCCCTCGCGCAGTGCGGCCAGCTCCTCCTGCGCGACCACCGTGCCCACCTCCACCCCGCCCGCCGAGGCGTACGGCAGCAGCGTGCAGCGCAGGAAGGCGGCCCAGTCCGCGCCCCGGCGGTCGCCGTACGAGGCGAACAGCGCGGCGGCCTCGTCGCAGAGGCCCAGCGCCTGTGCGGAACGGCCGTTGCCGGCGTCGACCACGGCCAGCTCGAGGCAGGTCCACGCCTCCCCGTGGGACACCCGGATGCGCTGGAAGTCCGCACGGGCGTCGACCAGGAGCTGGCGGGCGAATCCGGAGTTGCGCAGGTTGCCCGTCTGCGCGGCGCGCTGGTCACGGGTGGCGCGCCCGGAGTGGTGGCGGGCGCAGGCCAGTCCGTACACGTCCCGCATCCGGGAGAACATCGTCCGGGCGCGCTCCAGCTCCCGCACCGCCTGGTCGCGCTCGCCCCACTCCTCCAGCGCCTGCCCCAGGTAGTAGAGGGTCCACGCCTCGCCGCGCGCGTCCTCGTTCTCGCGATGCCGGGCGAGGGCCTGGTTCAGCTGCTCCACCGCCGGTGACGGATCGCCGTCCACCAGCCGGGCCCGGGCCAGCTGGGTCAGCGCCCACGCCTCGCCCCGCTCGTCCTGGGTGCGCCCGTACAGGTCGAGCGCCAGCCGCAGGGACGACTCCGCCTCCGGCACTCGGCCCAGGCGCAGGTGCACCTGCCCGAACTGGAAGTGGGACCAGGCCTCGCCGTGCAGCGACTCGCTCTCCCGGTGCAGCCGTACGGCGGTCTCGAGCAGCGCCAGGGCCTCGGCGATGTTCGCCCGGTCCCGCTCCACCGCCGCCAGCGCGTGCAGGGTCCACGCCCGGTCGGCGGCCAGCTCCTTGGACGACTGCAGCTCGATCGCCTCGCGCAGCTTCGCCGACGCCTCGGTCAGGTTGCCCTGGTGGTGCAGGGTGATGCCGAGGGAGCACAGGGCCCGGGCCGCGCCCGCGTCGTGCTGCGCCTCGCGGTACAGGTCCACCACGGAGGTCAGGGTGGTGCGCGCCTTGTCCAGCTCACCGAGCTGCCGGGCGGCGATACCGGTGCGCCACTGCACCGAGCGGACCAGCAGGCCCTGGTCGACGGCCTGGGTGAGTTCGCTGATCTCGCCGAGCCGGTAGAGGTCGCCGCGCAGCAGGCAGTAGTCGCACAGGGCACCGAGGAGGTTCAGCACGGCCCGCTGGTCCACGCCCTCGGCGTGCCGGAGCGCCGCCGTGATGAAGCTCGACTCGTCGTCCAGCCAGCGCAGCGCCGCCTCCAGCGAGGTGAAGCCGTGACCGGCCGAGGTCCGGGCGAACATGTCGGCACGCGTCGAGGTCTTCCCGTCGACCAGCCGGATCACCGTGTCGGCGAGCTCCGCGTACCCGATGATCAACCGCTCCTGCGCGGCCGTGCGTTCGGCCTGCTCCTCCTCGTCCAGCAGCCGCGCCTGGGCGAAGGCCCGCACGGCGTCGTGCAACCGGTAGCGCTCCCCACCCGCTGCCCCCGGGCCCTGCGGACGCGCGGCGGCGCCCGGGGGCGTGGCGGAACCCCCGCGCACCCGGTCCAGCAGCCCCGCGCGCGCCAGCTCCGACAGCAGCCGCTGCGCCTCGGACTCGTCCGTGCCGAGCAGCGCCGACGCGGCGGCGGCACCCAGGGACGCCCGGCCGACGAGCGCGAGCCTGCGCAGCAGCCGGCGGCCCTGGTCCGGCAGATCCGTGTAGCGCAGCCACAGCGCCCGCTCCACCGGGCTCACCGGGCCGTACGAGGCGAGCCCGTCGGCCAGCGACTGCGGGGTGCGGGTGCCCAGGGCCGAACCCGCGATCCGCAGCGCCAGCGGCAGCCCGCCGGACAGCTCCCGGATCGTGTCCATCGAGCGGGAGTCGTGCGGGTCCGCCGGCGGTTCCCCGGCGGACGCCGCGAGCAGTTCCTCGGCGCCCGCCGCGTCCAGGGCCTCCACCGGCAGCCGGTACACCCAGGCCGGGAGGTCCGCCGGGAGCTCCAGCGGCTCCCGCGCCGTCACCAGCACCAGGCTGTCGGAGCGTTCCGGTAGGAGGGTCCGCACCTGCCGGGGGTCGCTCGCGTCGTCCAGTACGACGGTGACGGGCAGCCCCGTCAGGTACTGGTGGTACAGCTCGCCGAGGCGGCGCACCTGCTGTTCGGGCGACGACCGCTCCCGGAACAGCAGCTGCTCCCGGGGCGCGCCGAGCCGGTTCAGCAGATGCAGCAGCGCGTCCCGCGTCGAGAGCGGCTGCTCGCCGGACCCGCCGCGCAGGTCCACCAGGCACGCGCCCCGGAACTGGTCCCTCAGTTCACGGGCGGCCCGCAGCGCGAGCGTCGTGCGGCCGGACCCGGGCTCGCCGTGCAGCACCACGACCGTGGGCCTGGTCTCCGTCGACGCCCGCGCCGCGTGCACCCACTGCGCGATCTGCGCCATCGCCTCCCGGCGCCCGGCGAACGGCCCCCCGGGCTCCGGGAGATGCGCGAACGACTGCTCCAGCACACTGCGCCTGCGGGCGGCCTGGCTGCGGTCCGCCCCGCGCAGCGGCGGGCCCGCCACCGTCTTCCTCACCGGGCGGGCGGTGGCGGCCGCCAGCATCCGCTGCTGGTCCAGGAAGGGGCGGACACCCCGGACCTCCAGAGCCGTCAGCCACTGCAGCCGCAACTGCTCGGGGCCGCCCGGCTGTCCGAGCGCGCCGGCCCTGCGATGCGCCGCCGGCCAGTGGGCGGCCGTCACCTTGGCGACGGTCGCCGCCGCTCCCGCCACCGCGACGACGGCACCCGCGCCGAGCGCCGTGCCCGTCGCCGTACCCAGGGCCATGTCGGCGCCGATCGCGGCGGCCGCCGCGACGGCGGTGACCAGCAGGGGGGTCGACATCGACTGCCGGCTGAACCGCTCGGCCAGGGGCGAGTGCCCGGCCTCCGCCTCCTCCAGTGCGCCGAGGTACGCCGCGTACTCCTCGCCGGCGCTCGCCGCCATCGTCTCCAGTGCCTCGCGGCCGCGTGCGAGCAGCGCCGCCGGGTCCGTCCTGCCGCCGGAGCGGCGCACCTCCTCCTCGACGGCCCGCACCAACAGCCGCTCGGCTTCCGCCCGGTGGCCGTCCCGCATGTGGTCCCCCTCCGACAGCTTCCGCATCCGTTCCGGTGCCAAGTGTCCTGCGGGACGCGCGGCGGCGCGAGGGAGTCCGCCGATCACACCCCTTCCGAGGCGGTCCTGCCGCGCGCTGAACCGACCCGCCCCCACCGATACCACCCTATTGGCGGACGTTTGTCCGGGAATGCCCAGGGCAGCCGGTCGATGACGGACTCAGCGGCCACGAAGGGAGGGCCCCCTGGCAGACACCCAAGTCCCCTGTACCGACTGCGAGGAGGAGGACGCCACGAGGAGAAGGACCCTCAGATGAGTGGCGGCTCCGGGTGGTTCTCACGAAGTCTCGCTGCGCTGCTTCCTGCCGACCGCCACCCGGAAGCCGCCGTAGGCCGCCGGACGGCCGCCGAGCCGTCCGGCGCGCCGGGCCGCTGGCACCCGGGCCCGGCGGGAGCGGGGAGAGATGCGGGTCTCTCCCCGCTCCGCCGTGCCGTCACCCGGTCGCCGGGGCGCCCGTGTCGCGGTCTCCGGCCGACGGCGGCGAGCCGAGCCCGCGCCGCTGCCGTACCGGCGGCCCGGGCACCGAGCCGGTGCCCTTCCGTCCGGTGTCGGGTCGCCCGGGCGGGGGAACGTCGGGAAGAGTTCGACGCCGACTCGGAGGAGGAGGCACTGCCCGCCATGTGATGGCCCACGTGTGCAATCCAGCCGGTGGAGCGGGCCCGTGAGGGTTTCGTCGGTCGCGCGGGGCGCTGAGAGAGGCTCGGGCGTTTGAACCGGTCGGCGGGTACGACCTCGCCATATCCGCTTCAGCACGCGGACAATCCGGTCGCCTGGTGCCGTGGGGACTCGAGGCGTTCCAAGAGGCGAAGCGGCGCGATGTCCCCCGTTCTGCTCTCGGTCGGATACTCTGCGTGCCATTGGTGCCAGTAGATGAAGACAACCCGGTAGTCCTCCCTGGTTCTCTTACCGGGAGTTGCCGCGTGAGCGCGAAGCGGGGCCGCTTCGAAGCTGAGATCGCCGTCTGGGCCGCAGGCCCAGCTTGCCGCCTCACCCGAGTGGGGCGCTGAGCGCTGCACAATGGTGCGGACGTACCTTGGGACCTCCGGGGCGCCGCTCAGTGAAGCCGCCTGACACGGTGCACAGAACGCCCCCGGTCGATGGCCGGGGGCGCTGTCGTGACGCCGAAGGTCGGCCCTGTTGTCGCCAGTGATATCGCTCCGGGGTACTCGCCGGTGCCGGTACTGCCGACAGTTCAGGGATCTCCCCCGCACCCTTGCGAGGAGTGCGGGGGAGAGTCGCAGGTCATCCCGCCGCTCAGATGATGCGGTAGGGCCCCCAGCTGGTGCCGACCTGGTACCGGGTGGGGAAGGCGTCCATGCCGGGCTTTCCGGTGCCGGGGTAGACCCACAGCGTGCCGTCGGACGCCTGACGGGTCAGCACATCGGTGATCCCGTCGCTGTTGAAGTCCCCGGTGCGAGTGACGTCCTGCGTCTGCCAGCTTCTGCCGACCTGGTACCGGGTGCCGAAGGTCTCCATGCCGGGCTTTCCGGTGCCGGGGTAGACCCACAGCGTGCCGTCGGACGCCTGACGGGACAACACGTCGGTGCGCCCGTCGTTGTTGAGGTCGCCGGTGGTGATGACGTTCTGGCTCTTCCAGTAGGTGCCGACCTGGTACCGGGTGGGGAAGGCGTCCATGCCGGGCTTTCCGGTGCCGGGGTAGACCCACAGCGTGCCGTCGGACGCCTGACGGGTCAGCACATCGGTGATCCCGTCACTGTTGAAGTCCCCGGTGCGAGTGACGTCCTGGGTCTGCCAGCTTCTGCCGACCTGGTAGCGGCTGGGGAAGGCGTCCATGCCGGGCTTTCCGGTGCCGGGGTAGACCCACAGCGTGCCGTCGGACGCCTGACGGGACAGGAGGTCGCCGATGCCGTCGTTGTTGAGGTCGCCGGTGGTGATGGCGTCCTGACTCGTCCAGCTGGTGCCGGCCTGGAAGCGGGTGCCCAGGGCGTTCATGCCGGGCTTTCCGGTGCCGGGGTAGACCCATAGAATGCCGTCGCTCTTGACGGCCGCGAGGTCGGCCTTGCCGTCACCGGTGAGGTCGTCCGGATTGCGCGAGGTGGCGTGATCGACCCAGTCGCTGATGCCATCAACACGGGTGTCGATGGCACCGGTACGGGTTTCGGCGGGGTCGCTTCCGAAACATCCACCCTGCCAGGAACGGGAGTTGATGGCGACGAGTTCCGTGGTGCCGTTGACGGTGCGCAGGGCGGGACCGCCGGCGTCGCCCTTGCAGACGGTCGCGGTGTCGGAGCCGTTGAGGTCCACTGTCGTGGCCGTGGTTGAGGCGACGGTGAACGTGCCGGTGTGGAGTTTGTCGGGCATCCATTCGGTCTTGGTGCGTCCGAATCCGGCCTTCATCAGCTCCTCACCCGCACTGGCGGGCGTGGTCGCCAACCGGACGGGCGTGATGCCCGGATCGGTTATCTTGGCGGCGAGTTTGACGAGCACCAGGTCCCGGTCGGCATGGGGGACGAGCCGGATGGCCGACAGGACGCTGCCGCCGGTCTGGGTCAGGTCGGCACGGCCGACAGTGACAGTGGTGCTGATGGCGGGTTTGCCTGCGGGGAGTTTGCCGTCCGCGGCGAAGCAGGTGGCCGCGGTCAGGACCCACTGCCGGTCGATGAGGGTGCCGGTACAGGCGGCCTGTTCACCGACGCTGATTTTCGCGACGTAGTTCAGCTGTGCCGGGGCGTCGACTCCGGTGAGTGCGGTGGCGGGGGCAGCGCTCAGCACGACGGGGGCCGCGAGCAGGGCAGCGGCCAGCGCGGAGAGACGGGGGCGTCTGAAGAGGTACATGAATGTGGTTTCCTGGGCACGAGGGCCGCGCGTCCTGTGGGCACCGGACCGCGGACTGGTGAGCATGTCGATGGTGACCTGCGGCTACTTGGAGGACCTGATCTCGACCAGCAGGTGATCGCGGCCCTCGGGGTCCGCGGTTTCACCCACCGAGGTCCAGGCGTTCTTATCGATGTCGAACGACTTCTCCTCGGTACCTACGGTCATGTCGATCGAGGTCGTGTAGTCGTTGCCCTTCACCGCGTAGACCGCGGGGATCTCCAGGCTCAGCCAGCCGGAGTCGCCCACCACCTTGAAGCAGATCTTGTCCGTCCTGTCACGGGCCAGGAGCTCCAGGAGGCCGGTGCCGGCCGTACAGTCGGCCAGGGTGATGTGGCCGTCACCGCGCTTGAGGACGATGTTCTTCTCGGCGAGGATCTTGTCCGCGTGCGGGTAGGTGAAATCCTCCACCGCGTAACCGGGGGCGTCCCCCGCGACCAGTGCGGTGGGGCCCGTCTGCTGCGACGCCCCGCCGGGGATGCCCGTGGTCGCCGCGATCCAAGCCAGGGCGCCGACCGCGGCCGCGCCCGATGCCCGCCGAGCAAGCCGCTTGCGCTGCGGCTTCGCGGGCATTCTGCTGTATTCCTTCATTGCATCCCCAAGTTCGTCGCTGGCGGCCGAATGTTCATCATCGGGCTCGAAATCGGGTGCACAGGAATGCGATATCAACATCGCCCTGCCGGGCTCCAACTCCTGTGAAAAGCATCTCCCTTACCTCTCGAAACGAGAGGCCCCCTGTCCCGGCGATCATCATCCGCTTCGCCATACCAGCATGAAGTAGCCCTCAGGGCGAGTGAAAAAACCCACGCATATCGGAGCAATCTCTACGCATGCTTGGTGATCTGTGTCACCCCTGATAAAGGTTGAGCCGACATTTGTAAAGAACGTGCAAATACGTCCTGAGGGGCGGTCAAAAGCGGATTGCCAAATTCCGCTGGGGGTCGATCTCTTCAATTGCATTGTCCGCATCAGCAGTTGATATGGTCCGGCACTACAACGAGCACCGCCAACACGCGACTTCGCACCCATGGGCATTCCGTCCCACGGGCACGTCGGAAACCGGCTGCCAGGGAAATCCGGCATGTCCTGCCCACAGCCCACACGAGGACAACTCTCTTATGCAGACCACTTTCTGGAGCCGGCGCCGCGTGCTTGGTGCGCTCGCCGCCACCACCGCCGTAGCCTCTACGCCCTCGGTGCTCCTCGCCCCGGTCGCCGCCGCCGTGGAGGGCACTGCGCCGGATCCCGTCCCACTGCCGGACACCGAACGGGCCAAGGTGGTCAAGGCCTGGATATCGGGCGGAAGGGGCGTCAAGTCCGCAGCCGCCCACGCGCTGTTCGGCTCCGACAGCGAGATCCAGACCTTCCTGGCCGAAACGCTGCCGAACCAGACCGTGCAGGACAACCGCGTCGCCCTCGTCAGCAGCCTGGACCGCGCGGGCAAGGGCCTGCGCCGTGAGGCCGTCGCCGCCCTCGACAACGGTGACGCCGCCATCGCCGACTTCCTGAGGGGCGGCTTCAAACCCGCCATCCTCGAGGACCTCCAGGTGGCCACCACCATCGTGTCGGGCACCGGCGACAGAGCGGTCCGGCGAGCCGCCACCGCCGCCCTGACCGCCGGCACCGAGCAGTCTCTGATCGCGTTCCTCACCGACACCCAGTACGACGCACGCCTGGAGGACACCCGCGTCCAGGTCGCCACCATGCTGACGCAGGCCGGCCCGGAGGTGCAGAAGTACGCCGACCGCGCCCTCAGCGGCAGCGCGTCCGACGTGGAGTGGTTCGTCGAGACCGGGCAGCACATCGCCCGTGCCCGGGACCAGGAGTCGGCGACGATCGAGGAACTCGTCGCCGTTGTCCAGCGGGAGGGCAAGCGCGCAGAGCGCGAGACGAACCTGGCCGTCGAGGCCTCCGCACGCGCCCAGACCGCCGCCGACAAGGCGAAGGAGGCAGCGGAGAAGGCCGCCGCCGAGGCAGCGGCCGCCCAGCAGGATGTGCAGAAGTCCGGGGCGGCGGCCCGCAAGGCGGCAGGCGCCGCGAAGGGCGCGGCGGATGCCGCTCGTAACGCCATCAACGCCTCGAACGCCGCTGTGTCGGCGTCCCGTCGCGCCTCCTGGGCCGCCACCGGCGCCGCCCAGGCCGCCGCGAACGCCGGCAGCGCCGCGGCCCGCGCCTTCCACGCCGCGATCGGTGCCTCCAAGGATGCCGGCAAGGCCGAGGCCGCCAAGAACGCGGCGGTCGCCGCCCGCAACGCCGCGGCCAAGGCGCGTACCGCGGCCAAGGCGGCCGACCAGGCCGCCGTCGCCGGAACCAAGGCCGCCGCCGCCGGTTCCGCCGCTGCCTCCGCCGCACGCAACGCGGCCGCCGCCGCGAACGCCGCCGCCCAGGCCGGTGCCGCCGCCGGTGCCGCACAGTCGGAGGCCGCGGAGGCCAAGCGCCAGGCCGCGATCGCGTCCAGCGCCGCGAACCGGGCCACCAGCGCCGCCTCCGCCGCACATACCCTCGCCACCACCGCGGCCGCGGCCGCCCGCACCGCCCGGGACGCCGCCAACGCCGCTGCGGACCACGCCGACAAGGCGGCGGCCGCCGCCGAGGAGGCCGTGAAGTACGCGGGTCAGGCCGTCGACTACGCCAACAGGTCCACCGCCCATGCGGCGGCGGCCATGCTGGCCGCCAACACGGCCACCAAGGCCGTCTCGGACGCCCTCCTGGTGGAGCAGAACGCGCGGAAGGCCGAGGCGGAAACCCTTGAGCAGGACAAACTGCAGGCCATCGACGAGGTCAGGCTGCTCGCTGAGATCGAAACGAAGGAGATGACTGCCTATCAGAACAAGATCGCCCAGGCGCAGCAGACCGATCAGGCGACCAAAGACCTGATCACCAAGGCCGAGCAGGCGCTAGCGGCGAACGACATGGGGCTCGCGGCGGTCCAAGGGCGCAAAGCAGCCGTCGCCCTGCTCAACTCCAGGGGTGCCTGGACCAGGCAGGCGGCCCAGTTCGCTCTCTCCGGCACGGACGACGACTTGTACGCCTGGATCGACCTCGACCGGCACCTCGCCCAGGTTCAAGACGACCGGGAGACCACGCTCCACGTGGCCACGATCGCCGGCCCCAAGATCGCCAAGGCGGCCCAGGCCGCCCTGGAGAGCCCCGATTCCAAGGCGGTCGGCGACTTCCTCACCGGCGGCATGAAGAGGGCCTCCGACGAGGACAACCGGGTGGCGATCATTCGGATCCTGGACTCGAACCCCGACGGCAAGGCCGTCACCGAGGCGGCGAACAAGGCACTCGACCTCAACACCACCGAATCGCTGCAGAACTTTTTCGACCACGACTACCCCGAGGCGATACGGGAGGACGACGCGGTCCGCACCGTCACGCTGATGAAGACCGGGGGCGCCTTCACCAAGGCGTACGCCGAGGTGGCCATGGAGGGGCCCACCTGGATGCGCCGCAACTTCGTCTCCCTTGTGCAGTACCGGACGGCCCAGCTCGACCACGACACCGCCACCCATGTCGCCGCGATCCGGGGCGCCATCGCTGCTGCGGCGAAGGTCGCCGAGAAGGCGCAGGAGAACGCCGCCTTGGCGTCCAAGGCCGCCGCCGACGCCCGGAGTGCCGCCGCCGAAGCCAGGGAGTGGGCGGCCAAGGCACTTGACTCCGCGGCCAAGGCCGAGGACTACGCCGCCGAGGCCAGGCGGAACGCGGACGCGGCCGACAAGTCCGCGGCCGCTGCCAAGGCGTCCGCGGACAAGGCGAGCGCGGCGGCGTCGACCGCCCGTAGCGCCGCCCGCTCCGCGAACTACTCGGCGAACAAGGCGATGGACTCCGCCCGTTCCGCCCTCAAGTCGTCTTACAGCGCCCAGGCTTCGGCCGCCAGCGCCCGCGCCTCCTCGATCGCAGCGGGTAAGGACGCGGCGACGGCGGCGGCCGCGGCTACTGAGGCCAGGCGGATCGCTGCGGCCAAGCGTGAGGCCGAGGTCAGGGCCGCTGCCAAGGCGGCTGCCGAGAAGGCCCTCCGTGAGCGGGAGGCCAAGATCGACCCTGCCGACAAGGAAACCAACGACCAGATCAACCCCAATGGCACCAGCGCGGACGCCGACGAGTGGTGGAACGACGCCGGCTTCTACGCCGACGCATTCAACGCGATCAGTGTCGGCGCCGGATTCCTGGCCGCGGGCTGCGCCCTCGCCGCCTTCGTGTTCCCCCCGGCCGCCGCGGCCGCCGGCTTCTTCGCCGCGGTCTCGATGGGCGCCAGCGGCCTCGGCACCCTCTTCACCGGCATCGAATACGGCTTCACCAGTAGCGAGTTCATCGACTCCGCCATCGGCACCGGTCTGAGCCTGGTCACCTTCGGCCAATCCAAGTGGATCGGTGCCGCGGACAAGGGGCTCGGGGGCAAGCTCATCAAGCCCGTCGTCGGCAAGATCGCCGACGTCGGCGAGGACGTCGTGTCGGGGGCCACCAAGGTCCTGTCGACCATCTTCTGACCTGCGTCGCAGTGCTCCGCGCCCGGGTCGAGCCGAACGGCCTCGGCCCGAGCCCGGACGATCCCGGCGCCGACGAGCCCGGTGGCCCGGCCGGTCCCCACCGCCCGAGAACGACTCCCACGCGGGCGAACTGCTAACCGTGCCGGTCCCGGATCTCCTGCATGTTCGGCAGTTGCCCGCTGCCCGAGGGGCGGCGCTGTGCCGGTGGTGCCCCTCATTGCCCCTTACCGAAGCCATCGGGGCACCCACGCCAACGAGAGAGGTATGACAATCATGCATGCGATACGACCTGGTCGGCCCGGACGGAGACGTGCCCGGTCGACCGTACTGGCCCTGGTGGCGGTGGTGACGCTGGGGCTCTCCACGACCGGCATGAGCCCGGCGCAGCAGAGGGCCGAAGAGAAGCCGCAGCGGGTGAGCAGGCTTGACTCGGCGGACCTTCCAGCCACCACCTCCCTCACCGAGACTGCCGCGTTCCGGGCGCGTTCAGGGGAGCGTTGTGAGCCCACGCAGGCGGGCTCGAAGGAACGCCGGGCAGGCGCCGCGAAGGCATGTGTGAGCACGAGCCCCGCCACCGCGACACCACAGCGGAGCCGGGCCGCAGTCGCGGTCGCCGGCACCGGCGGCTGCGACATCACCAACCCCGGCAACTACAGCTACAAGCGCTTCGAGTACTGCGTGACCGGGGTGAACGTTCTCTACATCCTGCGCGACAGTAACGGCAAGGAGATCGGACGCGGCACCCTGCAGGTCTCGACCAGCGCGACGCTCCCGAAGCAGGGCAAGGCCTGGAACGAGCAAGTCACCGTCAAGATGACCAGTGGGAGCGGCGACGTCACCGCCCTCAACGCAAAGTTCCGTGCCTCCTGCACGACCGGCTGCTCGACGACGAAGACCGCACCCTGGTACGGCGGAGACCTGACCCCGGGCCAGTCCCTCACCGGCACCGTCTCGTACTTCTCGGCTCCCGCGGCGGGTGCCGTCGCGGAGTTCACCACCGCGTACAAGCTGTACGTGACCTCACCTGGCGCCACAGCCGTCGACCCGAACGCGTCCTGGGACAACCCCCGCAAGATCCGCTGCGACGACGCGGTCGGGGGCGCCTCGTCGGCGGGATGCGTCGTTCCCTCGGTCATGGCCGTCGTGCCGATGAGCGCGCAGAGCTCGGACCCGGGTGGCGCCGTCGCCGCCTACGGCTGGGCGCAGAACAACCTCAACGGCACCTGGGGCAAGAAGGGTAGCCCCCTGACCCGGTCGACGAGCGGTGTGGCCGGTCGTACCGCCGCCACCTGCGGCGGCTTCACGGCCGAGCCGGAGCTCGTCGACCCCGACACCTGCGCCGACTTCCCCTTCGGGGAGGCGAAGGAGGGCGGTGCCCCCGGCGATCGGTGCGTCACGGTGATCCCCAACCTTGGCAACGGCGAATGGGACACCTACGTCCTGAACGACGCCCACCTCCTGGACCGTACCGCCCCCTGCGTCCAGGCCCATGTCACGCCCGCCGAGAAGCAGTTCGCCGACACTCAGCTTGCCGACGGCTTCAAGGATCAGCGCGTGATCGACGCCGACCAGTTCGAGCTGACGTTCTCGTTGCCGGACACCGGCCCGCAGGCCAGCTGCCTGAACGACGACTCGCCGATCAACTCGCATCCCAACGGCGACGGCTGGTTCCACAACGCCACCGAAGCGGTACCTCTCGTCAACAAGAGCGACCCGGCGGGCGGGAGCGGATTCAGGCCGGCCCGGGCGCAGGCATGCGTGGGGCTGAACGTTAAGGAGGGGACCGATACCAGCAATCCCGTCACCGGCATGAAGGACGCGGTGGAGTACGCGGAGGCGAACAACCTCACCTACGACCAGTCCCGGTGTCATCTCATCCCGAAGGTCCTCGGTGGAAAGGGCACGAGCAAGAGAACTCGGTTCAACCTCGTCCCTTGCTGGCAGGTCGGGATGAACACGGGCTCGCCCAGCATGCGAACGTACGAGAAGATGGGGGAGGACCTGGTCAAGGGCAACGATCCGAATCGGGTTCTCGGAACGAACGACGCGATCTTCTACCAGGTGACACCCGTCTACCAGGACGCGAAGAGCACCATCCCGGTGGGCGTCACGATGAACGCCAATATCCAACGGGCGAACGGGACGACCGAGGAACTGTTCCCCAACGTCTTCGTCACCAATACCTTCTCGAACACTGGGTTGTACAACCTCGGTAACTGACCCCACTCAGTTCGCGTCAACGGGAGCCGACATGAGTTTCACCACCCCACCGCGGCCGTTCGACATCACCGCGCTCTTCCCTCAGCTGGCTCCGCTGGCGCGCACGGCGACCCGGTTGCACCCGAGGCCGGGGTCGCCGACCGTGCACGACAGCTCTGTCGGCGGGCCGCTGCTGTGGCCCGCCGACGAGCCGTGGCCGTACTGCGACGAGCCGCACGACAGCCGCGCGGCGCCGGTGGTCCACTCCCCGGACGACGTCCGGCTCCTCCGCCGCGACCGCGCCGCGGCGGCCGAGCGGCGGCGCCTCGACCCCGAGGCACCCCAGTGGACTCCCGAAGAACGGGCGACCTGGGAGCGGCTCGCGGGCCGCCCGTGGTTCGACGGCCCGATCGCCCTCCTCCCCGTCGCCCAGCTCTACGCACGCGACGTCCCCTTCCCGCGCCCGCCCGACGCGGACCTCCTCCAGGTCCTCTGGTGCCCCTTCGACCACGAGATGGCCCACCCCCGGACAGCCCTCTTCTGGCGCTCCTCCGGCACCGTCACCGACGTTCTCGACGCACCGCCCGAGCCGCCCATCGTCCAGAGGGACTGCTACCTCCCGGAGCCATGCCTGTTCTCTCCGGAGCAGGTCACCGAGTACCCCAACCCCTCGGAGCTGGACAAGGAGCTTCAGGATCAACTGGACGACACGAGCCGCTGGGAGACGATCGACCCCGCGCGGTACGACACGTACGCGGACGACCCGGGCGAGCTCTACCTGAACAACCTCTCCACCGCCCCCGGTTGGAAGACCCGCGGCTGGACCCGCTGGGGCCTCACCGACCCCAAACCCCGCCCCTGCCCCGAGTGCGGCACCGAGCAGGTTCCGCTCCTTACCATCGCCTCCTTGGAATGGGACGGCGGCAGCGAGACCTGGATCGCCGAGGAGGGCCGGACGGACCCGTCCCCACCTCCCCTGGGCGCCCGGTACGGCAACTTCACCTTGATCGACATCGTCGGCGGCTACAACCTCCAGCTCCACGCCTGCCCCGTGGACCCGTCCCACCCCCATATCGAGCTGGTCCAGTAAGCAAGCCCGGCGCCCAAGTACACCGAGACGCCACGAGCACGTTGCCCATACCCCGGACTGAGCTGCGTCGGCGGGCCGCTCCATTGGCCCGCCGACGCCCCTGGCCGCATCGCGAAGGGCTGGACCAGCGAAACGTGATGGAGCGCATCACATCAGGCACCAGATGCATGTAGTGCCGTGACCGCATAGGTTCGCCGGGTTGGCGGTTGGGGCGGTTGGATGTGCTGTGACGTTCGTTCCGACCGTGGAGGTGCGGTGGCTGAGCATGTCCGTGTGCGCGGATTGACCGACCAGGAGGGGCAGCGGCTGCAGAAGATCGTGCGCCGGGGCAGTACCAGTTCAGTGCGATACCGGCGCGCGATGATGCCCGCCACCCCGACGTGCTCACCGCACAGCACAAGGAACGCGCCCGCATCCGCAGCGGGAAGGGCATCCGCCGGGGCGGACGACCCCTCAGTACAGCCGCCTGACGGGCCCCCTCGGTTGGAGCGTTAAGCCGAACGCAGTGGCGGGACGTTCCTCGCGAGCGCGGCGGCATGCAGAAGAATGCTCGGCTCGGCGCCGGGATCCTCGACCATGACGACGCCAGCCGCCTGAATGTCGAAGTCCGTCGGCCAGATGGTGACGTCGCTCGCCAGTGCGCCCTCCAGCTTCGCTCGTGTCAGGTCGGCACCGGTGAGGTCGGTTCCTCGGAGGTCAGCCAGTCTCAGATCCGCGCCGGTGAACTTGGTGCCATGACCCCGCGCCTTGCGCAGATTCGCCTCCCGCAGGTCGGCTCCGGAGAAGTCAGCGTCGCTGAGGTCGGCCCTGACCATGCGAGCGCCGCGCATGTCAGCTTCGATGCAGCGGCTCTGGTGGAGAATCGACGTCCCGAGCTCCACGTGCCGCATGTTGGCCGCGATCAGCGATGCCTTGGTCAGGTTGACCTGGTAGATACTCGCCGCTTCCAGGCAGGCGCCGTCGAAGTTGATGTGGTGCAGCCACAGTCCGTCGCAGTCGGCCCGACGCAGGTCGGTGTAGCTGACATTGAGCCAGTCGGGCCGGCGTTCCTGGCACAGGACTCCGAGGCCGGTGAGCGCCACCTGGGCATCCGGGGCACGGGTTTCCAGCGGAGGCACGGAGTTGATGGAGGCTTCCGCCGCCGGGGAGTCCTGTCCCTGCGGAGGCCATGGCAGGTGAGTCCGGAGGAACGCGGCCTTGATCGAGATGACCGCCTCCCGGTCGTGAGCCGAATGGTCCGCGATCCGCCACAGTGCGTAGAGGCCGCCGATCCGCACGTCCGTCTTCTCGCCGCCGAGCTGGTCGACCGCCCGGCTGAAGCGGTCGGTGATGTGTCCCTCCCGGGTAGCGTTCAGACCCTCCTGGTTGACCCTCAACTGCCGCCAGGTTGCGTACGCACCGAAGAGGACGACAGCGCCACCGACCGCCTGCACGAGCGTTGTGCGTACGTTGTTCACAGCTCCGAGCCGTTCAGCGGCCGAGATGCTGGCCCCGCCGAGATCGCGCTCGACCACCAGCCCCGGGAGCACCACTACCACTACGGCCAGCGCGGCGAGCACCGCCAGCACCGCCGCCACCGCAGGAAGAGCGGAACTGACCCGACGCAGCCGAGAGACCACCGCCGAGCGGCGGCCATGAGCAGATCCCCCCGTATCCATGCGCACATGATCGCAGGGCAGCACGGAAGCCGGTGCACCTATCCGATCAGAGCAGTACGTCCGTCTTCTTGGCGGAGGCGGAAGTCGTGCAACGGTGGGCCTCGACTCTGCGCCCGCTGCAGAGGTGGGCCGCGAGCGGAGGACACTAGTAGGGTAATGTGTCCGCCCGTGATGAGCCCCAATGACCTCACTGCTGTTTCTCGGTTTCGAGCAGGCGATGTGGGGTCGTCCGAGACCCGCCGGACAAAGAGCACAGGTCGGTCGCGCCGGTGGATGCTCCCCGCTCTGATCGCCATCGCGTACATCGTTCTCCAGATCATCGGCAAGCCCACCCTGGCGCCGGCCAATGACGCCTACCGTTACAACCAGGCTGCGTTGCAACTCCTCGGTGACTCTCCGGAGCAGGCGCACCGGACCGCATTGAAGGCGTACTGCCACGACAAGGTGCGACGGGAGTCCCGCTCCCACGGGCTGAAGCCGGAGAATTTGCGCGATGACGCTGCTCCGTACCCCACGCCGGGAAAAGGGTTCTCCGCCTGCATGGCAGAGTCGGCTGACGGGTTGAAACCGGTCAGCCCTCGATATGAGCGCATATTCGAGGTCCGGCCGGGGTTCCCGGTGCTGGCCGCGCCGTTTGTCGCCGTGTTCGGCGCGGGATCGGGACTGCTCGTCACGTCGGTCCTGTTCACCGTTGTCGGCGGCCTCGTCGCCTACCTGCTGCTGCGCGCCGTAGGGGCACCTGCAAGGATCGCCCTACTCGGACAGGCCTTCTTCTACGCCTGTCCGATCGGCTGGTGGGGTGGATACCCCCTCACAGAGGGCCCCGTCCTGGCTCTGATCATGAGTGCCTTGTTGGGTGCGTGGTGGCTGTTTCATCGTCGCCTTACCGCAGGAACGCTTTTGCTCGCCGGGTCCATGGTGGTGGGCACAGCTGTCAAGTACTCGACCTTCCTGCTCATTGCGGGGGCATTGGCAGCTGCTGCGATGGTGTGCCTGGTACTAGTGGCTGGTACTAGGCATAGGGGCACGTATCTCATGGCTGCCCTGAATACGGCCGTGGTCCTTGGGATCGGTGCGCTCAGCATCCACTACAACCTGCCAGGCAGTACCGAGACATTGCAGGACACTTTCACTGATCACTTTGCCCAGCCCGATGTCGCCGAGCCCTGGCCCATGCTGGTCGAGCTGAACGGCACTTACTGGACCCACTGGATTCAGGAGCAGGTCCGCAGCCCCTGGCTTATCGCCGCTGTCGGCCTCGGCGCATGGGGCCTGTTCCGACACAGCCGCGCGCTCGGCTGGATCGTTCTGGCCGTCGGACTGACTGGAATCGCGACCGAGATCGCGCACCCCGTCGACAGCCAGGGCGACCGGCTCATGCTCAACGTGTGGGTTATCGCCGTCCTCGGTCTGCCGCTCCTGCTCCACCAGCTCATCCAGGGGCGTGTGGACCGTGAGAGGGTTCCGCAGCTTCCTGTTGACAGCACCGCAGCCGACAGCCGGCCCATGGCCCGGAGCGCTCGCTGAATTGAGGTCCGTCCTGCGGGCCCCGCAAGACGGACCTCAGTTCAGCCGCGTCGCAGCAGCGCCTTGGCCCTGTGGCCAAGGCCCCAGGCAGTCACCCGCCACAGCGCCTCAGCCACGATCGCGCGGCTCATCTTGCTGTCGCCCCGCTCCCGCTCGACGAAGGTGATCGGCACCTCGACGACACGGAAACCGGACTTCACGGTCCGCCAGGCCAGATCAACCTGGAAGCAGTACCCCTGGGAGGCGACCTCGGTGATACCCAGTCCTTCCAGGGTCTCCTTGCGGAACGCTCGGAAGCCGCCGGTCACATCGCGGATGGGTACTCCCAGCATCAGGCGGGAGTAGAGGCTGCCGCCTCGCGACAGGAACACCCGGGACTTGGGCCAGTTCACTACGCTCCCGCCGGGAACCCAACGGGACCCGAGCACCAGATCCGCACCGGGCAGCGCCGTAAGCAGGCGGGGCAGTTCCTCGGGACGGTGAGAGCCATCGGCATCCATCTCGACCAGGACGCCGTAATTGTTCTCGATGCCCCAGGCGAACCCAGCCAGATACGCCGCGCCGAGGCCTTCTTTGCCCTTCCGGTGGAGAACGTGAATATGGCTGTCCTCGGCTGCGAGCTCGTCCGCGATCTTGCCGGTGCCGTCCGGACTGTTGTCGTCGACTACGAGAACGTGCGCATTGGGGACGGAACTACGGACCCGAGACGTAATCGATGCGATGTTCTCGGCCTCGTTGTAGGTCGGAATGATCACCAACACCGTGCCGAGCGGGCCTGTGGCCCGCTGACCGCCTTCACTCACTGTGTACCCACCTCGTGTGCTTGCCAGCACGGTCCGGAGGCCCGGCTGGTCCACGTGAGCATACGGGCCCGAACGCGAACGGCTGTGCGAGGGGTGATAAGCGCGCGCCTGCATGGTATATGGGGCTGGTACGACCTCCCCTTATCTGCTTCAGCGCGCGGACAATCCGGTCGGCTGGTGGCCGTGGGACCCGAGGCGTTCGAGGAGGCTCGTCGGCGCGATGTGCCCGTTCTGCTGTCGGTCGGATACTCCGCGTGCCACTGGTGCCAGTGACTGAAGACAACCAGGTGGTTCTGACCTCGGATGTTTTCAGGAAGCGCCCGCATGGACGCGTAAGGTGAGGATTCGACTCGCAGGTCAGACGCCCGGGTCCGAGATCAACTGAGGGCTTCCGTGGGTTGGGCGTCCGAACGGTGCATCAGCATCAGGTGGCTCCTTGAAGGCGCTGCTCTGCCTCAGGAGGCGGGCGCGTGGCGCTGTGTTCCAGCCGCCGGTCCCCGCTCATGGGTGATGCCGCGCGCCAGGATGTCAGTCGTGGTCTGTGGTGGGTTGGCAGGGGGCTGTCCGCAACGCGGCGGCGATCGGAATCCAGCCCCTCGTCGGCGCGTGCGTCGTTTCGCGTGCAGACGGCGATCACGGAACCGTGTCTCACCAGGTGTCGGATCGTCCGGATGTGCCACGTTGGGCCCCGCCGCGATTGCGCGGCCAGGTCCGATGGCCGACATCGTCCATCAGTCGCGGCGGCCGCTGACCGGCTTCGTCCAGCGATGGCATGCCGCTGTGGCTGGGGTGCACATCGGGCACGAGGGCACTCCTCTGACATGTACCCGCCCGTGACCTGCGGTGTGATGCGGCTGTTACCCGATGGCGCGCAGGAGGCCACGCAGGGCCCGATCGAGCGCCGCGCGCTCCTCGGGAGTGAGGGCGGAAAGGAGTCGAGTCTCGTTCGCGACGTGGTCGGTGACTGCGGCGTCGACGAGTTCATGGCCACGGTCGGTGAGGGAGATCCGGAAGCTGCGGCGGTCGGCGGGGTCGAGGGTGCGTTCCACCAGACCGGCGGCCTCCAGGCGGTCCAGACGGTTGGTCATCCCGGCGCGGGAGAGCATCAACGTCTGGGCGAGTACCGATGGGGTGAGCGTGTACGGGGACCCGGAGCGGCGCAGGGTGGCCAGTACGTCGAACTCGCCGGGTCGCAGGCCGCGCCGGGCAGCCACCTCTTCGAGGGCCGGCCCGAGTAGGAGGGAGAGTCGCCCCAGCCTGCCGAAGATGCCTATGGCCGCCAGATCCAGGTCGGGGCGTTCCCTGTGCCACTGGGCGAGGATCTCGTCCACCGCGTCGGCCTGCTGCGTCTCCTTGGTCACGCTCCCACCCTATGTGATCCCGTTCGCCGGGAGATAATTTGATGGCGTAATATTCGCCATGGAACTAACTTTCGTCGCGTTCGGGGGATTGCCAGACCGGATGAACCGGAGTCATCGATGCTCTTGGACATCCAGGCTCTGTCCGTCGCGCCGCCAACTTCGTCGCGGACGCGGCCTGCTGGCGAATGGTCTGAGTCTGGGCCTTTCCCTGCCCTTCCATCGAAAGGCCCCACCCATGGATCATTCCGACAAGGCGAGTGCCCCGACGGCGCCGTTCGCCAGAACCCTGTGGACGCTGGCCCCGGCCGCCGTCATCCTGGCCTGCCAGGCATATCTGTCGATCCCGCTCATGCCCTACCTGGCCGACGCGTGGCATGTGACGCAGGAGGCGTCAGCCTGGGCCACCTCCGCCTTCGCCATTGCCTTCGCCTGCGGTTCGCTGCTCGCTGCGCCGCTGACCAAGTGGCTCGGGCGGCGCGCCACGGTCGCTTGGTCTTTTGCTGTACTCGCGGCCTTCACCGCGATCATGCCGCTGACCGGTGATCTGCTGAGCGGGTCTGTGGTGCGTGCCCTTCAGGGCCTGGCGGCTGGAGTCGTCCCGCCTGTGGTGTACGTGTACTTCGGTGAGCGGCTTCCGGGTGAGCGCCTCGCCGTCGGCATCACGATCTTCTCGAGCTGTCTGAGCGGTTGCCTCGTCATCGGGCAGATGGCGGGTCAGCTGCTGGCCGCGGCGGCTGGTTGGGACTCGGTGTTCTGGATCTCCGCGCCGCTGCTCGCGGTGGCCGCGGTGCTGATCTACAAGGTGATGCTGCCGGACGCGCTGCCCCCCGCATCGCACGGGACAGGCCAGTCCACTGCCGCCGCCCCGCATCTGGGTCGGCTGCTGCCGCTGTTCCTCAGCGCGCTGGTGGTGCTCGGGGGGATTACTGCCGCGTACACCGCGGTCCAGTTGTACGGGCCCGAGCAGTTGGTCGGCGATGCCAACGCCATCCTCGCCCTGCGGGCCAGCGCGCTGCCCGCGCTGATCGCCTCTGTTCTGCTCGCCCCCGCCCTGTCCCGCATCGGCGCGGGCCGGCGTGCTGCGGGCGCGCTGGCGCTGGCCGCCCTCGGGATGGCCGCCGCAGGTCTCGCGCACGACAGCGTCATCGGACTGGGCGCGGCGCTGTTCGTGACCATGCTCGCGGCCACCACCGCGGGGCCCGCCCTGATTCAGGCGGTGGGGACGGCGGCAGGTGCCTCCCGGGCTACCGTGCTGGCCGTCTACGGCTTCCTGCTCAACCTCGGCGCCGGGCTCGGTGCCCAGGTGCCCCAGCTCTTCGGCCGGTTCGTGGGCGTCGCGCTGTGCGTCGCGGTGGGCTTCGGCGTCGCCGCGCTCCTCGTCGGCTTCCTTGCCCCGTCCAGCGCGGGCGCCGGGCGATCGCGCACGGCCCGGCAGAGCGTCCCAGCCGAGCAGGCGCACACCACGACCCGCGCCTGAGCCATGGCGTATGGCTGGGCCGGGCACCCCTTGGTGCTTCCTGTCCGGTGCGGCAGGGGGTTGCGGCGCCGACCGCAGATGACCGGCGGGACGAAGCGTGTGTCTTCACGGCGCGTGCCGGGCCGGGAAGGCCTGCCATGCGGATTCGATCGACGGCGACGTGTCCGGCCACCTTCCACGCCCGAAGCCACGGATGCCCGCAACGTCCCTACAGGTCCCCGAGATCGACCGTGAGGGAGAAAGGTGCGGTGGCCTTCACCGTGCTGGTGAACATCTCGCCGTCCCGGTAGGCCCTATTGGCGGGATCGAGGACGTAGGTGTAGACGATCGGGACACCGTTGGCGGCCTGCTCGACCCGCCAGTAGAAGGGGATGCCGGCCTTGGCGTACTGGTCCACCTTCACGATCCGGTCGGTGGTCTCCGAACCGGGCGAGACGACCTCGACGACCAGGAGTACGTGCTCGGGGCGGGTGGGTGTGAGGTCGATGGTCTCCGCCCGGTAGACGATGACGTCCGGACGGCGGTTGGTGAGCGGAACGTCCTGCAGGCGTACGTCGAAGTCCGTGTCCGCGTTCCAGTCCGGGCCAGCGGCGGCGTCCAGGGCATTGGCCAGGATCCGGGCCAGCCTGTTGTGCCGCTTCGAGGCGCTCGGGCTCACGACGACCATCCCGTCCACGATCTCGATGCCGGCGCACTGCTCCTCGGACCAGGAGTCGTACTGCTCCGCGCTGATCTGCGAGTGCATCCACGCGGGCGCCACCATCTCGGCGGTCATGGAGTACCTCCTTCGAGGATGCGGTGCTGCTCGACTCAGCGTACTGCCCGCTTCCGGTCGGGCACCGGCTTTGGGTCAGGGCAGAACTTCCAGCGTCCGCAGGGCGACCTGGGTGCAAAAGGGGCGATCCGCCTTCACCACGTGAGAGCGCGTTAGTGCAAGTCGGCCAAGTAGGGCGGGGGCTTGCGGGCCGAACCGGCAGGGCCCCGTGTCGGCATGAGAGGCTGGCTCGTATGAACCGGTTGGGTGGCGCGACCTCGCCTTATCTGCTCCAGCACGCCGAGAATCCGGTCGACTGGTGGCCCTGGGAGCCGGCGGCCTTCGAGGAGGCGCGTCGCCGCAATGTACCGATTCTGTTGTCGGTCGGATACTCCGCGTGCCACTGGTGCCACGTCATGGCGCACGAGTCCTTCGAGGACGACGGCACCGCCGCGTACCTGAACGAGCACTTCGTGTCCGTGAAGGTGGACCGCGAGGAGCGGCCCGACGTGGACGCGGTCTACATGGAGGCCGTGCAGGCCGCCACCGGGCAGGGCGGCTGGCCGATGACCGTGTTCCTGACGCCCGGAGCCGAGCCCTTCTACTTCGGCACCTACTTCCCACCCGATCCGCGGCACGGCATGCCGTCCTTCCGCCAGGTCCTCGAAGGCGTTCACCACGCCTGGACGGACCGGCGCGGCGAGGTCGACGAGGTGGCCGGGAAGATCGTCCGCGATCTGGCGGGCCGTACCCTGGCCCACGGCGGGCAGGGCGTCCCGGGGGAGGCGGAGCTCGCCCAGGCGCTGCTCGCCCTCACCCGGGAGTACGACCCGGCGCACGGCGGCTTCGGCGGGGCACCGAAGTTCCCCCCGTCGATGGTCCTCGAGTTCCTGCTGCGGCACTACGCGCGCACCGGTGCCGAGGGCGCGCTGCAGATGGCCGCCGACACCTGCGAGGCGATGGCCCGCGGCGGGATCTACGACCAGCTCGGCGGCGGCTTCGCGCGGTACTCGGTGGACCGAGAGTGGGTGATCCCGCACTTCGAGAAGATGCTCTACGACAACGCCCTGCTCTGCCGGGTGTACGCCCATCTGTGGCGGGTCACCGGCAGCGATCTGGCCCGCCGGGTCGCCCTGGAGACCGCCGACTTCATGGTGCGGGAGCTGAGGACCCCGGAGGGCGGCTTCGCCTCCGCCCTCGACGCCGACAGCGCCCTGCCCGACGGTTCCGGCAGGCATGCCGAGGGCGCGTACTACGTGTGGACGCCCGGCGGCCTGCGGGAGGTACTGGGCGAGGACGACGCCGAGTTCGCCATGCGGTACTTCGGCGTGACCGAGGAGGGCACGTTCGAGCACGGCTCCTCCGTGCTCCAACTGCCGCAGGACGCGGGCGTCGCGGACGCCGGGAGGGTCGCGTCCGTGCGCGGGCGCCTGCTGGCCGCGCGCGAGGAGCGCCCGCGCCCGGGCCGCGACGACAAGATCGTCGCCGCCTGGAACGGTCTCGCGATCGCCGCCCTGGCCGAGGTGGGCGGGTACTTCGACCGGCCGGACCTCGTCGAGCGCGCCACCGAGGCCGCCGACCTGCTCGTCCGGCTCCACATGGACGACGGCGCGCGGCTGACCCGTACGTCGAAGGACGGCCACGCCGGTGCCAACGCCGGGGTGCTGGAGGACTACGCCGACGTCGCCGAGGGCTTCCTCGCCCTCGCCTCCGTCAGCGGCGAGGGCGCGTGGCTGGAATTCGCCGGTTTCCTGCTGGACATCGTCCTGGACCGGTTCACCGGCTCCGAGGGGCAGTTGTACGACACGGCCCACGACGCCGAGCGCCTGATCCGGCGGCCGCAGGACCCCACGGACAACGCCGCCCCCGCCGGCTGGACGGCCGCCGCCGGGGCGCTGCTGTCCTACGCCGCGCACACCGGCTCCCAGGCGCACCGCGCCGAGGCGGAGCGGGCGCTGGGCGTGGTGAAGGCGCTGGGTCCGCGGGCCCCCCGGTTCATGGGCTGGGGGCTCGCCGTCGCGGAGGCGCTGCTCGACGGCCCGCGGGAGGTGGCGGTCGTCGGGACGCCCGGGGACGCCGGGATGCGGAAGCTGCACCGGGCCGCGCTGCTGGGGACCGCGCCGGGCGCGGTGGTCGCGGCGGGGGGCCCGGACAGTGACGAGTTCCCGCTGCTCGCGGATCGCCCGCTGGTCGGCGGGAGGCCGGCGGCCTATGTCTGCCGGCACTTCGTCTGCGCCGCGCCGGTCACCGAAGTGGACGCCCTGCGCGAGGAGTTGGCGCCCCGTGGATGACCGTCGGAGGATGATTTCGGTGGCCTGCCCGAAACGCGCCATTCATCGAAACAGGCGTACGTCGGTCACATAATCCCCCTATTCTCTTCATCGCCGACACGGCAGCTGCGCGTGCGGCGGGTCCGTGCTGCGGTTCCGCCCGCCCGCGCAGGGGGGTTCCAGGGGGAACAGCGCGGTGGGCGAGGGGGCCTGCCGTGGCGGTCACCCCTGTCGTTGGGGGGCCAATTGCTCACGTCCTTGCTCATCGGCGCCATCTCGTTGGCGCTCTTCTGGATGGCGGCGTTCACGCTCTGGTGGCAGATGCACGCGTGGCGCACGCCGGAGACGCTCGCGTCGACACGCTTCGAGAGTCCGGCGGGCGGGGAGAGGCTGTCGTTCTCCCTGCTGCTGCCCGCCCGGCACGAACAGCTGGTGCTGGAGCACACGATCGGCAGGCTGCTGGAGTCCGATCACCGGGACTTCGAGATCATCGTCATCGTCGGGCACGACGACCCGGAGACCGCGGAGGTCGCCGCCCGGGCCGCGGCCCGCGACCCCGGCCGGGTGCGGGTCGTCGTCGACACCCATGAGACCAAGAACAAGCCGAAGGCGCTCAACACGGCCCTCCCGCACTGCCGCGGGGACGTCGTCGGGGTCTTCGACGCCGAGGACCAGGTGCACCCGGAGCTCCTGGCCCATGTCGACCACGCCTTCACCGCCACCGGCGCCGACGTCGTCCAGGGCGGCGTCCAGCTGATCAACTTCCACTCCTCCTGGTACGCGCTGCGCAACTGCCTGGAGTACTTCTTCTGGTTCCGCTCGCGTCTCCACCTGCACGCCGCCAAGGGCTTCATCCCGCTCGGCGGCAACACCGTCTTCGTCCGCACCGACGTGCTGCGCGAGGCCGGCGGCTGGGACCAGGACTGCCTGGCCGAGGACTGCGATCTCGGGGTGCGCCTGTCGAGCCGCGGCCGGAAGGTCGTCGTCGCCTACGACGCCGACATGGTCACCCGCGAGGAGACCCCCGGCACGCTGATGTCGCTGCTGAAGCAGCGCACCCGCTGGAACCAGGGCTTCCTGCAGGTGTACCGGAAGCGGGACTGGCGGCAGCTGCCCACGTTCGGGCAGCGGATGCTCGCCCGCTACACGCTGATGACCCCGTTCATGCAGGCGTTCACCGGCGTGGTCATCCCCGTCAACGCCGCCGCCGCGCTGCTGCTCGACGTACCGGTCGGGGTCGCCTTCCTCACCTTCCTGCCGCTGATCACGGCCCTGGTGACCTTCGTCTTCGAGATCGTCGGTCTGCACGACTTCGGGACCCAGTACGGGCTGCGGGTCCGCTTCCCGCACTACCTCAAGCTCATCGCCGGCGGCCCCTTCTACCAGGTGCTCCTCGCGGGCGCGGCCGTCCGGGCCGTGTGGCGTGAGCAGCGCGGCCGCAACGAGTGGGAGCTCACCAGCCATGTCGGCGCGCATCTCTCCCGAGAGGACGTCCCCGCGTGACCTCCACCCTCACGGCGGCGCCACCGGTGGCGGCCGCCCGCCCCGCCGATCCCGCGACCGGGCCGGCCGCCCGGCCCGTCGTCCGCTTCCGGTCCTCGCGGCCCGATCTGCTGCTGTGCGGCGTGCTGCTGTCCGTGATCCTGCTGGTGCAGGGCTGGAACATCGGGCAGTTCCCGACCCTCAGCGACGACGAGGGCACCTATCTCGCCCAGGCCTGGGCCGTCCAGCAGGGTGAGGGCCTGGCCCACTACACGTACTGGTACGACCACCCCCCGCTCGGCTGGATCCAGCTCGCCGGCCTGACCTGGATCCCGTCGCTGATCGCGCCCGACGCGATGACGGTGGCCACGATGCGCGGGGCGATGCTGCTGGTCAGCGCGGCGAGCGCGGTGCTCCTGTACGTCCTGGCGCGCAGGCTGTGGCTGCCGCGCTGGGCCGCCGGGCTCGCCATGGCCCTCTTCGGTCTGTCGCCGCTGTCCGTGGTGCTGCAGCGGGAGATCTTCCTCGACAACCTCGCCGTGATGTGGATGCTGCTGGCCTTCTGCCTCGCGGCGTCGCCCAGCCGCCATCTGTGGCACCACTTCGGAGCCGGGCTCGCCGCCGCCACCGCGGTGCTGACCAAGGAGACCATGCTGGTCGTCCTGCCCGCGCTGCTGGTGACGATGTGGCGCTTCAGCCACCGGGACACCCGCAAGTTCGCGGTCACCGGCGCCGTCACCGCCTGCGCCCTGATCGGCTTCTCCTACCCGCTGTTCGCGCTGCTCAAGGGCGAACTGCTGCCGGGCGAGGGGCATGTGTCGCTGTGGGAGGGCATCACGTACCAGATGAGCCGGCCCGGCTCCGGGTTCATCCTCGACGAGGGGACCGGCTCGAACGGTGTGCTGCGGTCCTGGCTCTACTACGACCGGGTACTGCCGGTCGGCGGGCTCGCCGGCGCCGCGCTGCTGCTGCTGACACTGCGCTGGTCGGTGACCGCGCGGGCGCTCGCCGGGCCCGCGCTCGCCGTGGCCGTGCTGGCGGTCGTCGCCCTGCGCCCGTCGGGCTATCTGCCGGCGATGTACGTCATCCAGGCACTGCCGTTCCTGGCGCTGGTGCTGGCCGGCGGGGCGGCGAGCGTCGGGCACGCGGTGCTGAGCCGGCGGCGGCGCCCCGGTGAGGCACGCCCGCTCGTCCTCGCCCGTCGGTCCGCGGCCGTGGTGCTCGCGCTGGCCGCGGCGGGGTACGTCGTGCCGCGCTGGTACGACGGGGACCGCACCGCGATGACGGCCGACGCCAACGCCCCGTACCGGGCGGCCGCGGTGTGGCTGAGCACCGAGGTGCCCGAACCTGCCCGCACCCGGGTGCTCGTCGACGACGCCCTCTGGCTCGACCTGGTGCACGCCGGGTACCGGCCGGGGCTCGGGGTCATCTGGTTCTACAAGGCCGACCTCGACCCGGCGGTGGCGAAGACCATGCCGCGCGGCTGGCGCGACCTGGACTACGTGGTCGCCTCGCCGACGGTCCGCCGTGACGCCCGCGACCTGCCCACCGTACGGGCCGCGCTGGAGAACTCCGCGCCGGTCGCCGTGTTCGGCGAGGGCGAGGACCGCATCGAGATCCGTGAAATCGGGGGAGCTGACCACACGTGACGAGCCATCACAGGCCTTCGGCGGACGGGCTGGGATTCAGCCCCGGAGCGCTGGAGGGCACGCTCGGCGAGACCGCGGGCGTCGCCGAACCGGCGGCCGTCACCGTCGTGATCCCGACCTTCAACGAGTCCGCGAACATCCGCGAACTGCTGCACCGGCTCACCGACTCGGTGCCGGCGCGCCTCCCCTGCGAGGTGGTGTTCGTCGACGACTCCTCCGACGACACCCCGGCCGTGATCGCCGAGGCCGCGCAGGACTGCCCCTTCCCCGTCACCGTCATCCACCGGGACGCACCCGACGGCGGACTCGGCGGCGCGGTGGTGGAGGGCATGAAGGCCGCCGGGTCCGGCTGGATCGTGGTCATGGACGCCGATCTCCAGCATCCGCCGTCCCTGATCCCCGAACTGGTCGCCACCGGCGAGAAGGAGTCCGCCGATCTCGTCGTCGCCAGCCGCTATCTGCCCGGCGGAAGCCGCGCGGGTCTCG
Source organism: Streptomyces tirandamycinicus (assembly GCF_003097515.1). Taxonomy (NCBI): domain Bacteria; kingdom Bacillati; phylum Actinomycetota; class Actinomycetes; order Kitasatosporales; family Streptomycetaceae; genus Streptomyces; species Streptomyces tirandamycinicus. Next base: position 4,339,266 of record NZ_CP029188.1, read on the forward strand.
CGGGCGGCTACCGGGTGGCCGTCTCCCGCGGGGCGACCTGGCTCGCCAAGGGGCTCTTCCCGCGCGCCCTGCGCGGCATCAGCGACCCCATGAGCGGCTTCTTCGCCATCCGCAGGTCGGCGGTGACCGCGGAGGCGCTGAAGCCGCTCGGCTACAAGATCCTGCTGGAGCTGGCCGTACGCTGCCGCCCGGGTGAGGCCGCGGAGGTGCCGTTCGTCTTCCAGGACCGGTTCGCCGGCGAGTCCAAGTCGACGGCCAGGGAGGGGTTGCGCTTCCTGCGGCACCTGGTCGGGCTGCGGACCGCGTCCCCGTTCGCGCGGATGGCCGCCTTCGGGCTCATCGGGCTCACCGGTTTCGTCCCCAACCTGCTGGCGCTGCACGCGCTGGTGACCGCCGGGCTGCACTACCTGCCCGCCGAGATCCTCGCCAACCAGTTCGGCGTGCTGTGGAACTTCGCCCTCATCGAGCTGCTGCTGTTCCGCGACCGGCGCCACCACCGCCACTGGGCGGACCGGGTGGGCCGGTTCGCGCTGCTCGCCAACGCGGACCTGGTCTTGCGGATTCCGCTGATCGCCCTGCTCGTCGGGCAGTTCCAGCTGGCCGTGCTGCCCGCCACGGCGCTCGCGCTGCTGACGACGTTCGTGCTGCGTTTCGCCGGTACCGAGGCGCTCGTCTACCTGCCGCGCAGAGGCCGTACCGCAAAGGGCCGTACCGCAAGGAGCCGTACCGCAAGGAGCCGTACAGGTACAGCAAGGAGCACCAGTTGACACCACCGACACCACCCGGACGCACCCGCAGACCCGATCAACTCACCCGACTCACCCGACTCGCCCGACTCGCCCCGCTCACCCGGCTCACCCGACTCTTCAGACCTGGCCGGCCCGTCCGCCCGGTTCGCCCGGTCCGCCCGGTCCGACCCGTCGGACCCGTCGGACCCGTCCGACGCACCCGACCCGCCCGGCAGGCCCGGAGGACGACCGCGCTGCTCGCCGTCGCCGCCATGACCGCGGGCCTGCTGCTCGCCGCGCAGCAGCCGGCCGCGGCCGGCCCCAACCTCGTCAAGAACCCCGGCTTCGAGACCCCCGGCAGCGGCGACATGCCGTTCTGCTGGGCGAAGTCGGGCTGGGGCGACAACGACTTCACCTTCACCACCACCACGGACGCGCACACCGGCTCCGCCGCGATGAGGGTGGAGCTCACCCGCCGGGTGGACGGCGACCGCAAGGCGCTCATCACGGAGTCCACCGCCTGCGCCCCGCACGTCGTCCCGGAGCGCCAGTACGACCTGTCCTTCTGGTACAAGTCGACGACCCCGAACACGGCCCTCACCCTCTTCCGCCGCGACACCACGGCGGGCTGGCAGTACTGGACCGACCTGCGCACCCTCCCCATGGAGGAGGACTGGACCCGCAGCGAGGTCCGCACCCCGGCCATCCCGCCCGACACGGACCAGATCACCTGGGGTGTCTCCGTCTTCGGCACCGGCAGCGTCACCACCGACGACTACGCGATGGAGGAGGTCGCCCCGCCGCCGCCGGACCCGGTGTGCACCGCCACCGCGGAGGAGTGCGCCAAGGGCCGCTGGGAGGTGCTGCCCACCAGGAACCCGGTGCGCTCGGTGCACTCGGTGGTGCTGCACAACGGCAAGGTGCTGCTGATCGCCGGTTCCGGGAACGACCCGGCGATGTTCCAGGCGGGGACGTTCACCACCGCCGTGTACGACCCGGTGGCCGGGACGTACCAGGACATCCCGACACCCGCGGACATGTTCTGCGCCGGCCACGTCCAGCTGTCCGACGGCCGGGTGCTGGTGATGAGCGGCAACAAGGGCTATCCCTCGGCCGACGGCTCGATCGGCTACCAGGGCCTGAAGGACTCGTACGTCTTCGACCCGGAGACCGAGACCTACACCCGGACCAACGACATGAACGGGGGCCACTGGTACCCGTCGGCGACGATCCTCGGCAACGGTGACGTCATCTCCTTCGGCGGGCTGAAGGAGGACTCCACGGGCAATGTGACCGCGGAGAAGTTCTCGGCCACCGAGAACCGGTGGCTGCCGCTCCACCAGGTCAACCAGACCTGGTCGTTCTGGGGCCTGTACCCGTCGATGATCCTGATGCAGGACGGCCGCCTCTTCTACTCGGGCAGCCATGTCTTCGGCAACGGCACCCCCGGTACCGGCGCCTCCATCTACGACTACGACGCCAACACCATCACCGACGTGCCGGGCCTGCGGAACAAGGACCAGCGCGACGAGAGCGCCAGCGTGCTGCTGCCCCCGGCGCAGGACCAGCGGGTCCTCACCATCGGCGGCGGCAACAACGAGACCAACCCGGCGGCCAACCGGACCACCGACATCATCGACCTCAAGCAGCCCGATCCGCGGTACACGGCGGGTCCGCCGCTGCCGCAGGGCCTCGTCGACCAGGGCCAGGGCAAGCGCCCGCAGACCGGTGACGAGGGCAAGATGTACGTCTCGGCGGTGCTGCTGCCCGACGGCAAGGTCCTGGAGACCGGCGGCGGGCTGCACGACCGGGCCGATCCGGTGTACGAGGCGTCCTTCTTCGACCCGGTGACCGACACCTACGAGCCGGGCCTCGCGGCCGACCCGATCCCGCGCACGTACCACTCGTCGGCGTTCCTGCTGCCCGACGGCCGGGTCATGGCCGTGGGCGACAACCCCGGCAACGGCACCTACAACCACAACGTGTCCATCTACACCCCGCCGTACCTGCTCAAGGGCCCCCGCCCGCGGATCACCTCGGTGGCCGACGGCGAGTGGCAGTACGGCGACACCCAGCGGATCACGGTGGACCGGCCGATCGCCAGGGCGGAACTGATCCGGCCGGCCGCGGTCACCCACTCCTCGGACCCGAACCAGCGGTTCGTGGACCTTCCGATGAGCGTGGTGGACGACACGACGATCGACCTCAACGTCACCAGCAACCCCAACCTCGCCCCGCCCGGCTGGTACATGCTCTTCGGCGTGGACGCGGCCGGGATCCCGTCGGTGGCCGAGTGGGTGCACCTGGGGGCCCCGTCCGCCGCGGCGCGGGCAGCGCAGCACGCCCCGTCGGCGCACGTCCACGACTTCGCCGGGGACCTCGGCACGCCCCCGAAGAAGAACGGCAGGAAGCGGGACTCCGCCCCGGTCAGCCCGAAGATCGCGGGCTGCGACCGGAACTACGGCACGGCCGGCGTCTGCGTGCCGCTCGCCTTCCCGGCCCCGGTGAAGGCCACCACCAAGTCCCGCTGCGACTGGCTCGCCGCGCACGGATACGGCCGGCTGAAGGTCAACGGCAAGCGCGACCCGCTCCGGCTCGACCGGGACCGGGACGGCCGCACCTGCGGGAAGGGGGACCTGAGGAGGTAGCCGGCCCGCCGTGTCCGGAGGTCCGGTCCCGCCATGCGGGGCCGGACCTCCACCGGCGGCCGCGCCGCGGTGCCACCCGGTCCACCCGGACGGCCCGGTCCACCCGGTCCGCCCGGTCCGTCCGGTCCACCCGGTCCGTCCGGTCCGTCCGGTCCGTCCGGTCCGTCGAGGCCGTTCCGGGCGGCCGGAGTGGCCCCCGGCCCGGCCCCCTCAGGCGTGCTGGTAGGCGACCAGCGAGATCCCCACGTAGTGCACGACGAAGGCGGCCAGGGTGAAGGAGTGGAAGACCTCGTGGAAGCCGAACCAGCGGGGTGAGGGGTTCGGCCGCTTCATCCCGTAGATCACGCCCCCGGCGCTGTACAGCAGCCCGCCGACGATCACCAGCACCAGGACGGCGATGCCGCCCGTGCGCATGAAGTCGGGCAGGAAGAAGACCGCGGCCCAGCCCATCGCGATGTAGCAGGGCGTGTAGAGCCACCGGGGCGCGCCCACCCAGAACACCCGGAAGGCGATTCCGGCAACCGCTGCCGCCCAGACCGCCCACAGCAGCACCCGCCCGGTGGAGTCCGGCAGGAGCAGCAGGGTCAGCGGGGTATACGTACCGGCGATGATCAGGAAGATGTTGGCGTGGTCCAGCCGCCGGAGGACCGCCGTCGCACGGGGTCCCCAGGTGCCCCGGTGGTAGAGCGCGCTCACACCGAAGAGCAGGCAGGCGGTGAGCACGTAGATGCCGCAGGCGATCCTGCCGCGGGTCGAGTCCGCCAGGGCGGTCAGCACGATCCCCGCGATCAGTACGGCGGGGAACATCCCCGCGTGCAGCCAGCCCCGCAACCGCGGCTTCACCGGCGGTGGATCGATCTCGGTCACATCGGGCGGCGCTGCAGTCATGGCGGCATGCTACCTACGGGGCCGTAGGCGACCGCCCCCCGAGTGGCAATGCTCACGTGAGGGGTCCTCTGGACAGATGGGCACCGGGCACGGATGATCAGATGAGTGCGGTCGGCACCGGATGAGCGGCTACGAAGCATCCGGGTCGCAGCCCCCACGGGGCGACAACCTCAAACCCCTCATTTAGGAGCAATCGTGGCGCGCGACATCGCGGCTCCCGGCAATGCCCCCACCAACCACCAGGAACTGATCGCCTGGGTCGACGAGATCGCGGAAATGACGCAGCCGGACCGGGTGGTCTGGTGCGACGGTTCCGAGGCCGAGTACGACCGCCTGGCCGAGGAGCTGGTCGCCAAGGGCACGTTCCGCAAGCTGGACCCGATCAAGCGCCCGAACTCCTACTACGCGGCCTCCGACCCCACGGACGTGGCGCGCGTCGAGGACCGCACCTTCATCTGCTCCGAGAAGGAGGAGGACGCCGGCCCGACGAACCACTGGAAGGCCCCCGCGGAGATGCGGGAGGTCTTCTCCGGCGAGAAGGGAGTCTTCCGCGGTTCGATGAAGGGCCGGACGATGTACGTCGTCCCCTTCTGCATGGGCCCCCTCGGCTCGCCGCTCTCCGCGCTGGGCGTCGAGATCACCGACTCCGCCTATGTGGCCGTGGCCATGCGCACGATGACCCGGATGGGCCAGGCCGTGCTGGACGAGCTCGGCTCCGACGGCTTCTTCGTGAAGGCCGTGCACACCCTGGGCGCACCGCTGGAGCCGGGCCAGGAGGACGTTCCGTGGCCGTGCAACTCCACGAAGTACATCTCGCACTTCCCCGAGTCCCGTGAGATCTGGTCCTACGGCTCCGGCTACGGCGGCAACGCCCTCCTCGGCAAGAAGTGCTACGCCCTGCGCATCGCGTCCGTCATGGCCCGCGACGAGGGCTGGCTCGCCGAGCACATGCTCATCCTCAAGCTGACCCCGCCGCAGGGCGAGTCGAAGTACGTGGCCGCCGCCTTCCCGTCGGCCTGCGGCAAGACCAACCTGGCCATGCTGGAGCCCACGATCTCCGGCTGGACGGTGGAGACCATCGGCGACGACATCGCCTGGATGCGGTTCGGCGAGGACGGCCGGCTCTACGCGATCAACCCCGAGGCCGGCTTCTTCGGCGTCGCGCCCGGCACCGGCGAGCACACCAACGCCAACGCCATGAAGACCCTGTGGGGCAACGCGGTCTTCACCAACGTCGCCCTCACCGACGACAACGACATCTGGTGGGAGGGCATGACGGAGGACACTCCGGCGCACCTGACCGACTGGAAGGGCAACGACTGGACGCCGGAGTCCGGCACCCCGGCCGCCCACCCGAACGCCCGCTTCACCGTCCCCGCCGCGCAGTGCCCGATCATCGCGCCGGAGTGGGAGGACCCGAAGGGAGTGCCGATCTCGGCGATCCTCTTCGGCGGCCGCCGTGCCTCCGCCGTCCCGCTGGTGACCGAGTCCTTCGACTGGCAGCACGGCGTCTTCCTGGGCGCGAACGTCGCCTCCGAGAAGACCGCCGCCGCCGAGGGCAGGGTCGGCGAGCTGCGCCGCGACCCGTTCGCGATGCTGCCCTTCTGCGGCTACAACATGGGCGACTACATGGCCCACTGGATCAAGGTCGGCAAGGAGGCCGACCCGTCCAAGCTCCCGAAGATCTACTACGTGAACTGGTTCCGCAAGAACGACGCCGGCGAGTTCGTGTGGCCGGGCTTCGGCGAGAACAGCCGGGTGCTGAAGTGGATCGTGGAGCGCCTGGAGGGCAGGGCCGAGGGCGTCGAGACCGCCATCGGCATCCTCCCCACCCGGAAGTCCCTGGACACCGACGGCCTGGAGCTGGCCGACGAGGACCTGGACTTCCTGCTGAAGGTCGACGCGGACGTCTGGCGCGAGGAGGCCGCGCTGGTCCCCGAGCACCTCAACACCTTCGGTGACCACACCCCGAAGGAGCTGTGGGACGAGTACCGCGCACTGGTCGCCCGACTGGGCTGAACCCCCACTCGGAGCCGAGGCCGGGGCCCGCACCGTACAACGGCGTACGGAGCGGGCCCCGGCCCTTTGCGGCCTTCCGGCGGCACTCCGGCCGCGTCGCGCGGCCCCGGACTCCGGCAGGGTCCGAACCCCCCGGGGGCGGGTGAGTGGCGCCCGGCCCGCGCGTCACGCGGCACGCGGACCGGGGCCGTCAGGGGGCGCCGACCAGCCGCGCGTCACGCAGGGCGGCGGTGTGCGCGTCCATCCGCCCGGCGGCGAGGATCGCGACGGCGGTGTCGGCGCGCGAGGCGGCCACCACCAGGGCGCGCCCGGCGAGTGCCAGGGCGCGGTGGTGGAGGGCGGCCGGGTCGGCGCCGCTGAGTCCGGCGTGGCGGGCGGGCGGGGCGCCGCGCAGCCTCGCGACCTGCTCGGCGATGCCCTCCGCGTCGGCGGCGAGTCCGAGCTCGTCGGTGACGGCGAGGAGCGCGGCGAGATGCCCGGCGAGCTGGATGTCCAGCTCCTCCTCGCGGCTGCGGTGGGGGAAGTCGCGCTCGCCGGCCATCGAGTGCACCGACTTGGAGCGGATCGGTTCGTACATGGGACGGCCTCCTGCAGTAGCTCTGGAGCCATCCTAGCTTAGATTGCGTCTAAAGTTGAGGCCTGTCCGGAAGAAGGTGGGCCGGTCCGCGTGCGCTCCGGACCCCCGTGGCGTCAGGGCTGGCTGTAGCCGTCCAGAAAGGTGCCGATCCGGGTGACCGCGTCCGACAGATCCGTCACGTTCGGCAGGGTGACGATCCGGAAGTGGTCGGGCTCGTGCCAGTTGAAGCCCGTTCCGTGGACGACCATGATCTTCTCGGTGCGCAGCAGGTCCAGCACCATCTGCCGGTCGTCCTTGATCTTGTGGACCTGCGGGTCGAGCCGCGGGAACAGGTAGAGCGCCCCCTTGGGCTTCACGCACGTCACGCCCGGGATCTGCGTCAGCAGGTCGTACGCCGCGTCGCGCTGCTCCAGCAGCCGTCCGCCCGGCAGGACCAGGTCCTCGATCGACTGCCGCCCCTGCAGGGCGGCGGCCACCGCGTGCTGCGCCGGCATGTTGGCGCACAGCCGCATGTTCGCCAGGATCGTCAGACCCTCGATGTACGAGGTCGCGTGCGCCTTGGGCCCGCAGACCGCGAGCCAGCCGCTGCGGTAGCCCGCGACCCGGTAGTTCTTCGACATGCCGTTGAAGGTGAGGACCAGCAGGTCCGGCGCGATCGCGGCGGTCGGGGTGTGGGTGGCCCCGTCGTAGAGGATCTTGTCGTAGATCTCGTCCGAGCACACCACCAGCCGGTGCCGGCGGGCGACGTCCGTGAGCTGCCGCAGCATCTCGTCGTCGTAGACCGCGCCGGTGGGGTTGTTCGGGTTGATGATCACGATCGCCTTGGTGCGATCGGTGATCTTCCGCTCGATGTCCGCGACGTCCGGCATCCAGTCGGACCCCTCGTCGCACCGGTAGTGCACGGCCGTCCCGCCGGAGAGCGACACCGCGGCCGTCCAGAGCGGGTAGTCCGGCGCGGGCACCAGCACCTCGTCGCCGTCGTCGAGCAGCGCCTGCATGGACATCTGGATCAGCTCGGAGACCCCGTTGCCGAGGTAGACGTCGTCGATGGAGAGCGCGATGCCCTTGGTCTCGTAGTGGCTCATGATCGCCCGGCGGGCGCTCAGCAGGCCCTTCGCGTCGCCGTAGCCGTGGGCGTCCCCCACGTTCCGCAGCACGTCCTCGAGGATCGCCGGGGGGCACTCGAAGCCGAAGGCGGCCGGGTTCCCGGTGTTCAGCTTGAGGATGCGGTGACCGGCCGCCTCCAGCCGCATCGCCTCCTCGAGCACCGGACCCCGGATCTCGTAACAGACGTTGGCGAGCTTGGTCGACTGGATCACCTGCATGGCGTGAGCTTACGGGCCCGCGGCGGGACGCGCTCCGTGTTTTGGGCCACCCCGGGGCCGGGGTGAGGGCCGGGGCCGGGGCCGGAGTCGGGCCCGGCGGCGGTGAGGGTGGCGGCGAGGGGCGGTCCGGCGGGGCCGTGCCGTCGAATAGGTCGAATAGCTCATGTGTTCGGTTTCCCGGGTACTCTGGGGGCATGCCCCCAGTCCATCTCCAGGGATCGCTCTTCGACCAGACCGACGAGATACGGCTCGGCCCGCTGACCGGCGTCCGCCGCACGGTGCTGGGGCAGGGCGCCTGGCTCGACGTGCTGCCGGGCTGGCTCAGCGGCGCCGACGCGCTCTTCCGGGAGCTGGCGGAAGGCGTCCCCTGGCGGGCCGAGCGGCGCCGGATGTACGAGCGCGAGGTCGACGTGCCCCGGCTGCTCGCCCACTACCGCGAGGGAGAGCCACTGCCCCACCCGGTCCTGGCCGAGGCCCGCGACGCGCTCACCGCGCACTACGCCGCCGAACTCGGCGAGCCGTTCGTGACGGCCGGGCTCTGCTACTACCGCGACGGCCACGACAGCGTCGCCTGGCACGGCGACCGCACCGGCCGGGGCTCCCGGGAGGACACGATGGTCGCCATCCTCTCCGTCGGCACCCCGCGCGACCTCGCGCTCCGGCCCAGGAACGGCCACGGCGCGGCGGTCCGCAGAGCCCTCGGCCACGGCGACCTCGTCGTCATGGGCGGCTCCTGCCAGCGGACCTGGGAGCACGCCGTCCCCAAGACCAGCCGGGCCGTGGGGGCCAGGGTCAGCGTCCAGTTCCGGCCGCGCGGGGTGAACTGAGGGGCCCGGCAGGGCGCGCGACGTGCCGGGGGACCGTCCCGGCGGCGGGCCCCGCAGCTCGCCGGCCCGGTCCGCTACGCGAAGCACCAGGGGCCGGTCGCTCGATGCGAGCGACCGGCCCCTGCCGTACCTCCCGGTGTGCGGCCCGCGCCGGAACCGGGATCAGGTCAGTCTCAGACGGGGGTACCCGGGAGCTGAGTGAACCCGGGCGCGCACTGGGTTCCGATGTTCGACCCGGTGAGCGGCACTCCCGGCGTGATGTCGCAGCGGACCTCGTAGATCTTCCCGCTGCCGGCCAGCAGCGTGATGAGGACCTCGTCCGTGGCCGCGGTGCCGTCACCGTCGTCGGCGACGATGTCGAGGTCCTCGGTGCAGTCCGGGGTTCCCGGCACGAGCGCGAGGGGGGTCCAGACGCCGGGGTTGCGGCTGTCGTAGAGGTAGGCGTTGCCCTTGCGGTCGGTCGTGACCCGCACCACCGTCTCCGGCGTACCGGCTGCCGGATCGTCCACGATGGCCGTGCTGATGTCGCGCTCCGCGATCCGGCACCGCTTGCCGTTGCCGTCCCCGAACGCGAGACCGGTCACCTCCTGGGCGATGGTCATGGCGTCGGGCGTGACGTCCGCGGCCGCCGCGGACGGGGCCATGACCGCGCCGGCCAGCACGGCCCCCGTGACTGCCGCAAGGCCCTTGGTGGCCCAAGCGAGCTTCTTCATGCTTGCGTTCCCTTTCGACGAGTGCGAGGTCCGTCGAATGTCCGGAGGGTGGGGAGCCCGGTCACCCCCGCAGCTGCGTGCCGCGTGCGGAGCCTTCCCATGCGCCCGTGGACGGCGTGCCGAGTCCGGTGTCACGCCTTTCCTCTCATCACTGCTGACGGACCTTCCCGCACTCGAACTATCCACGTGGGCCCGAGGGCCCCCGTGTGCCGCGCCGGGCCGTCACCCGGCCGGGCGCCATCGTGCGCCGAACGGCCCACGGTGCTCTCCCGCGGCGGGAACGGACGCCGGGCCCCGCCCCGCCGGGACCGGGGGGCCCGGCGAGACGGAAGCCGGCCGTCGCGGTGCTCAGTCCCGTGCGGCGGGGCGCAGCCGGCAGCGCGCCGGTCCCTTCGGGCGCAGGGTGATGCCCGCGTCGACCGGGACCCGATGGTCCACCGCCTCCAGTTCGTACGCGCTCAGGACCATGGCGAGCGCGAGTACCGACTCCAGCATCGAGAAGTGCTGGCCGATGCAGGCGCGCGGCCCGCCGCCGAAGGGGAACCAGGCGTAGCGCGGGCGGTCCTTCTCCGCACCGGGGGCGAAACGCTCCGGGTCGAAGCGGTCCGGGTCCTCCCAGTAGCGGGGGTGCCGCTGCGTCACCCACGGCGCCACGACCACGTCCGCCCCGGCCGGGATGGTGTGCCCGTCCACGACCGCGTCCGCGACCGCGCGGCGGCCGATGACCGGCGCGGCCGGATAGAGCCGCATCGCCTCCTTCAGCACCTGGGTGAGGTACGGCAGCGCGTCGAGGTCGTACGCCTCGGGCGTGCGGCCCCCCAGGATGCGCACGGCCTCCGCGCGCGCCCGGGACTGCTGCTCGGGGTGCCGGGCGAGCAGATGGAGCGCGAACGCCAGCGAGGTGGCCGTCGTCTCGTGCCCCGCGAGCAGGAAGATCAGCACCTGGTCACGGATCTCGGACGCGTCCAGGGCCCCCTCCGCGGAGTTCTCCTCGGACCTCTCCGCGGATCTCTCCGCCCGGGCGAGCAGGGTCAGGAGGTCGTCGCCCTTGGCCGCGTCCCCCTCCGCGCGCCGCTCCTCGATGATCCGGTCGCAGACCCCGTACAGCTCCTCCATCGCGGCTGCGGCCCGCCGGTTGCCGGGAGTGGGCCAGTCGCGGGGCGGGTTGACGGGGGAGTACCCGCGCCGCAGCGTGTACTCGCCGATGACCGGGAAGCAGCGCTCGACGACGGGCACGGCCGCCTCGACGTCCGTGCCGAACAGGATGCGCGCCACCGCCCGCAGCGCCAGCCGGGTCATCTCGTCGACGACGTCCACCGTGCCGTCGGGGGCGGTCGACCACCGGTCCAGGAGCCCGGCGGTCTCGTCGGTGACGGCGGCGGCGTAGCCGTCCACCCGCTTGCGGGTGAACAGCGGCTGCATCAGCCGCCGTTGCCGGAGGTAGTCCTCGTCCTGGCTGGTGAGCAGCCCGTTGCCGAAGGACTCCCGGATCTCCTGGTAGAAGGCGTTGTCCTTGCGGAAGTTGGCCGAGTCGGTCGCCAGGATCTGCTGGGCGCCCTCCGCGGAGAACACCGCGTACAGCTCCATCCGCAGCCCGGGAGGACCGGCGGTGAAGCGGACGACGTCGCCGTGCGCCCGGCGGGCGGCGAGATAGGTGCCGAGGGAGTCCCGCTTCAGGTCGAACATCGACCCCAGCAGGGGCAGACCGGCCGGACCGGGTACGCGCGTGCTCGTCGTCATGCCCCGACACCGCCGAGGAACCGCGTCCACGCGGCACCGGCGACGGCGAAGCGCGGGCCGTCCTCGCCGAGCTTGGAGTCGCGGATGTGGACGGTGTGGGGGCAGGCGGCCATCTCGACACAGGCGCCGCCCTGGTCATCGCTGTAGCTGGACTTGCGCCATTCGAGGGCGACTTCGACGCAGGCGCTTCCCTGGTCGTCGCTGTAGCTGGACTTGAACCACGTGAGTATGTCGCTCATAGCTCGTCGGCCACCTTTCTGATGAACTCGGCTGAGTCCTCAATGCAGAGGGCGTGCCTGCGGATCATGTCATGACGCTGGGTCAGCTCACTGATCTTGGCGTGTTCGGCGTAGAGCGCGCTGGTCGTCTGTCCTTCCGCGAAGGCGTAGTGCTCATGGTCGGGGGTCTCCAGCAGGACCAACGGGCCCGCCAGTGCCAGGCCGCTGCATCGGCCCATGGGCAGCGCCTGGACGGAGACGTTCCGCAATTCGGCTGCTTCGAGCACTCGTAGGAGCTGTCGCTTCATCGACTCGCCGCCGCCCACCATGCTGCGCAACGCCGCCTCGTGCAGCACAAAGCTGAACATGGTGCTCGACCTGCGCGACAGTGCCTCCTGCCGCCGCAGCCTGGCCCCCACCCGCTCTTCGACCGTCTCGTCGTCCAGCGGCGGGCAGCTCTCGCTGATCAGCGCCCGGGCGTACTCCTCGGTCTGAAGCAGCCCGGGGATCAGCAGGGGCTCGTACCAGTGGAGTGCGATCGCTTCGGCCTCGATCGCCATGTACTCCTGCGAGCGCGCCGGAAACGGCTCCGGCTTCAGGAACTCCAGCGCCGCCAGCAGCTTCCCCTGCGCCCCGCACATCTGGTCCGCCACCTGGAGCAGCCTGGCGCTCGGCTTGCGGCGCCCCTGCTCCATCGACTTCACCGTCTCGTACTCGTAGTTGGCCTCCTTGCCGAGCTCCTCGCGGCTGACGCCCGCCTCCGTGCGCCACAGTTTGATCTGGTTGCCGCAGTACCGCCAGGTCTCCGTCATGGTTGTTCGCCCTCCCCGTCCCAGGTGTACGCGTCGGGTACAACCACCGTGCGTACTCATGTCGTTACTTCATCAGGCCGGGGCGGCACCAGCAGCGTATGAGCCATGAATCAGCACATCGAGTGGCGGCTGCCCCGCAGCCCGCGCAGCGCGGGCCGGGCCCGCGCGTTCCTGGCCGAGCAGTCGCGGGAGTGGAAGCTCCCCGACGAGGTGGCGGAGACGGCCGTGCTGCTGCTCAGTGAGCTGGTGACGAACGCCTGCCGGCACGCCCGCGTCCCGCCCGGCCGCCAGGTGCGGGCGCGGTGCGTGCTGGGGAGCGACGGTGTGCTGAGGGTCGAGGTGTCGGACGCGAGCGAGGTGCTGCCGTGCCCGCGTACCGCCGGACCCGGCGACGAGGCGGGACGCGGACTCGCGCTGGTCGCGGCGCTCGCGGACGCATGGGGCGCGCACCCGCGGGAGTGCGGCGTCGGGAAGACGGTGTGGTTCGAGATCGGCGACGGCGTGCGGGGCCGTCCCGGGTGTGCTGATCTGGAGGGAGCGGACGACGCGCGTCACGACCCGGGCCCGCCGGAAGGCGGGCCCCGGCCCGCCGCCACGGTTCCCGCGACCGTGGAGGGCGGGCCGTGACAAGGAGGAGCCATGTCCGACCCGGCGAAGCCGTCCCGGCATCTGAGCGGTATGCGAGACGAGCGGTACGGCGAGGTCGTGCTGATCTCACCGGACGGGAACGGCGGCCTCAAGGGAGCCGTCTACACCACCTACGGCCTCAACGACTGCCCGCCCGACAAGTGGAACGCACTGGACGCGGGCGCCCTGGCGGCGCGGTTCGGCGTCCCCGTCGTCTTCCTCAACGGGCCCCGGTTCTGGACGATCGACGAGGTCACCACGTACAACTGGGGCGGCGTCGAGCAGTTCGACGGCCTGGAGGCCCGCTGGGCCGCCGATGTCCGCATCCCGCCGGACGTCGACTTCTCCGCCGGGGCCGGCGGGAAGCACTATGTGCCCACCACCGTGGACCGGGACACCGAGTACGTGCTGAAGGCCGGCAGGCCGGTGTACACCCTGGAGGACCCCGATGGCCGGACGTTCGTGCTCCAGGCGTACTCCCACACCGTGGACCCCGGCCTGACGTCGGACTCGCTGGCCTCCCTCGGCGACCGGCTGCGGCTGCCGGAGGGCTGGCGGTTCCGCACGCACACCCCGGACGAGGACCTGCACGTCAGGACGGCGGACAACAAGGCGACCGTCGTACAGGACGAGCTGGAGAACACGTACATGCTCCACGCCCGCTGAGCCGACCCGGACCCGGACCCGCACCCGGACCCGGCCCCGGGATCGGCCCCGGCCGTATGGCTCGTGTGCGGTCCTGCGAGCGGTGCGCCGGGCGCGCCGGGAGGGCGCTGTAGGCTCGGCAGTCCTTGTGACCCGGCTGCGTGCCCCGGCTGCGATCCGGCGCCGGCCGGCCGGCCTGGTGGGGACGGAACTGCTGCTCATGTGGATGCGGAGAGCGACCGGCGCGCGCCGGCTGGGGACGGCCGGGGCGCTGGCCGTCGCGGCCGGGGGCACCGTCGCCGGGGCGCTGCCGTTGCGCGAGCCCTGGGGGCTCTGGGCCACCTACGGACCCGCGGCGACCACGGCGGGCGCCGTCCTCGCGTACACCGGGCTGACGCTGCTGGTGCTCGCCTGGTGGACGTACGGCAGGCTGCTCGCCGGTGGCCGGGGCCCGGGCGTCCGGTACACCCTCGGCACCCTCGGCTGGTGGGCCGCGCCGCTCGTCCTCGCACCACCGCTGCACAGTGCCGACGTCTACAGCTACATCGCCCAGGGCGCTATGGTCCTCGAAGGCCACGACGTGTACGCGCACGGGCCGTCGGTGCTCGGCCCGGACTCGTCCGGCGCCGACGCGGCGGCGAGCGTGGGCGGGCACTGGACGGACACCCCGGCGCCGTACGGACCGGTGTTCCTGCTGCTGGCGAAGGCCGTGGTGGCGGGTACGGGCGGCACCCTCGTGCCCGCCGTGCTCGGGATGCGGCTGCTCGCCGTCGCCGCGCTCGTCCTCGTCGCCTGGGCGGTACGGGGGCTCGCCGCCGAGTGCGGGGCGCAGCAGTCCCGGGCGCTGTGGCTGGCCGTGCTCAACCCGCTTCTGCTGCTGCACGTCGTCGGCGGCATGCACAACGACGGCCTGATGATCGGTCTCATGCTGACCGGGGTGCTGCTGGCGCTGCGCGGACGGCCGCTGACGGGCAGCGCGGTCGTCGCCCTCGCCGTGATGGTCAAGTCCCCGGCGGTGCTCGCCCTGCTCTTCATCGGGCTGATCGCGGTACGCCGGAGCGAAGGGCCCCTGGCACGGCGCCTGGTGAAGGGCCTGACCGGACCCGCGCTGGTGGCAGCCGCGGTCGTTTCCGCGGCGTCGCTGCTCGGCGGCACCGGCTTCGGCTGGCTGCGGACGCAGGGCGTCGCCGGGACCATACACACGCCCCTGTCGCTCACCAGCGACCTCGGCCAGGCCGCGGGCCTCGCCGCCCGTGCCCTCACCGGTGCCGAACTCACCGCCGTGAAGGGCGCGGTGCAGACCCTCGGCCTCGCCGCCGCGCTCGCGGTGATCGCCTTCCTCGCCTTCCGGACGCTGCTCCCGTGGCGCGGTCGCCGGGCTCTCGATCCCGTGTACGGCCTGGGGCTGGCGCTCCTCGCGCTGGTAGCGCTGTCGCCGATGGTGCAGCCCTGGTACCTGCTGTGGGGGACGGCAGCCGTCGCCGCGGCCGCGCCCGCCGCGCCCGCAGGGGAGGACGACCGGGTGGTGCGGGTGCTGACGGTCCTCTCCGTGGGCCTGGTGTACGAGACGGCCCCCTCGGGACACACCCCGCCGTACGGCTTCGTGCTGGGGGCGCTCGCCTGCGCGGTGGCGGTGGCCGCGTCGCGGCGTGGTTTCGGGGGGCAAGCCCGCACCGGACCAGACGGACGCGCCGGAGCCGACGGGCCGGGTGGCCCCGATGGGCCCGACGGACCGGAGGGAGGAGGCGGCCCCGAGCCGGGTGGCCGCGCCGACGGAGGGCCCGCCTCACCGACGCCGGCGGCCCCGCCCGCCCCGGGCCGTCCGCGCGCTTCTCCTTCTCACTGACGGACCTGCCCCGCGCAGCCAGCCTCCGGCTCTCGGGTCAGGAGGCGTCGCCGCTCTGCCGGTGCTTCCTGCCGTCACGCCGCCCTCACACCGGGGTCCAGTGGCGCTATCTACCGCGCGACTTCCCGCACTGGAACACCGGCTACGGCTACTTCGCCAAATGGGCGGACGAGGGCGTATTCACCCAGCTTAACGGCCTGCTCAGGCGGCTCTTACGGGATAGGGAGGGTCGGAATGCCGAGCCGTCGGCCTGCGTGGGCGTCGAGGCCGGGAAGAGGATCGTCGGACGCAAGCGGAGCATCGTCACCGACACGCTCGGACTCCTCCTCGCCGTGTTCGTCACCGCGGCGAGCGTGCAGGATTCCATCGCTGGACAGCCGCCGCCCTTGCGCTTGCCAAGCAGGCACCACCGGCCGTCGAGGTCGTACTTCGGGTTCAGGCGCTTCACCCTGCGCACGATCAGCCGGGCGGTGGCGTGGAACACCTTCTTCTCGCTGGTGAACGCGGTGAAGGGGACCTCGGCGATCTCGGCGTCGGAGATCCAGCGTTCCTCCTCGGCGTCCCAGACGGCGGCGGCGTACTTGATCGGCGTCCAGGCGCCCTCGTCGATGGTGGCGATGGCCTCGCGGATCTTCTTCCTGACCGCGACCGCGAGGGAGAACCGTGCGCCGGCCTCGCGGCAGACGTCGACGACCTTGTGGGAGAATACGCGGAGTCGGCGAGGACGATGATCTGCGCGGTGATGCCCTTTGCCCGCCCCGGCGACCATGCCGCCCACGATGCTCATAGTCTTCGCCTCGGCGGCCGTTCCGGTGCCGCTCCTCGCGCCGGTCAGCTTCACCTTCTCGGCCACCAGAGTGGCCAGCCCGCACCGCTCGGCCAGCCGGATCGTCGGGACCAGCCCGGCATGCGCGATCAGGCTGGGGTCGTCGAACGCGGCGAACAGGGCCGCCGGGCTGTGGAAGACTTTCACTTCAGAGGTGCCTTGCCGATCGTGCGTGCTGGAAGTGTAGGAACTCCCATCATCGCAGGTCAGCGGGCACCGCTTCCCATTCCTTCGTCCACAGGCCGATCACCACACGGTGGAACGAGGGTCTGGGCTGGCGCCCAGCGGGTTACCGCCCTCACCGTTCCGGCAGTGGCAGAGAGCGTTCGTGGCCTGCGCACCCGATGACGAGGGCCTGGCCCCGGCGGTACCGGGGCCAGGCCGTCAGACGTCGTCCGAGGTGGGGACGAGCAACCGGGGATCAATGTCGGTCACGCTGTCCGCGTAGTCCAGCCGGGTGGCTGCCGACATGAGCCGGTCGTACTCGTCCTTCCGCAACGTAAGTCGGAACGAGTTGACCGTGTTGATGAGGTAGTCGATCGCGATCTCCGCCTCGTCGTTCGCGACGAGGTCACGGACCGAATCGAGGGCCGGCACGGTTTCCCCCCGAGTCGAGGCTCGTCGCTTCAGAGCGTCGACCACCGCGCGGATGATGTCTTCCGCGGAACTGTTCATGTGCCGCCAGACTCCTCAATGCCATGTGAAATGAGTGTCCGGTGCCAGCCGCGTGACGCGGGTCCGGCACCGGACGGTGTGTCAGCCGGTCCTGTTCTTGTATGCCGTGGTTACGCCCAGCGGCTTTCCATCAGGTGCCGGGATGTTCCGGTAGAACGCCGTGACCGTCCACTTCTTTTTCTTCCGGCAGCCACAACCCGTCTTGTACGAGTATGTGATCTTCCAGGCCGTGTTGTTCCACCCGTGCTCCCAGTCTACTTTCCACTTGCCGTAGAGCAGCGCCTTCTTCAGGTCACTGATCATTCCGGAACTGGTCAACCAGTTGGACTTCTTGCCGTAGCCGACGTGCTTGGATTTGATGTGCGCGAGGCCGAACTTGCCGTACTTCACGCCGTTTTCCCTGACGTTGGACGTGCTGCCCTCTCGGATGGTCCTCCAATACGAGTTCATCCCGCGCGACCACATGAGGATGCGCCACTTGTCGCACTTCTTGAAGGGGTTGCCCCAGGCGCCGCAGCGGCCGTCGAGGTCGGTGCCGTTGACCGGATCCGCGCAGACGTAGTCGTATGCGTTGCAGTTGCCGCCGAAGACCGGGTCGGTCTGCAGGAACCGAGCGGTGTTCGGATCGTAGAGGCGCACCCCCATGAGGGTGAGGCCGGTGAGGGTCTCACTCGACCGCTGCTTGCCGCCGAGCCAGCCGTAGCGTTGGGCGGCCTGGCCGGCGCGCGTGGCGCCGTTCTCGTCGGTGTCCAGTGCCGTCGGCGCCACGGCCGTGTCGAGGGGCAGTTGCAGTGCGACGTCCCCGTGGATGTTGGTGAGCTGCAGGACGGTGCCGCTCGTCTTGCCTGTCGTGGCGGTCAGCGCGCCGGTCGCGGTGGTGACGTTGCGGGTTAGCGTGCTGCCGGCCGCGTTCTCGACGATCCAGCTCGGGTTGTCGGAGTCGCCGCTGTAGTGGTTGGTTTTGGCCTCCGTCTGGCTCCAGGTGCCGGAGCTGCTGGTCTCGATGGTCCAGGAGCGGAAGCGTAGCCCGGCGTCGAGCTGCCAGGTCTGGCGCTTGGTACCGGCGGTCTGCTGGTGGGCGAGGTCGTTGGCGTAGTAGGAGACGGTGGATCCGGGGAGAGCGGTCGTACGGCCGAAGCCGTCGTACGAGTAGCCTCCGCCCACGATCCGGTCCGCGGTGTCGTACGCCCTCGTGGTGGCGGTGCCCTCAGCGGTGGGGCAGGCCAGTCCCGGTGCGGCCGACGCCGTGCTCACCGCGGTCCGGTTGGACCGTTTGTCCACGGTGTAGCCGCGCAGGGTGCAGACGGTGTCCACTGTGTCCTCGACCCGGGTCAGCCGTCCGGCGTTGTCATAGCCGTACTTCTGGTCCGACCAGCCGGAGTGGGAGGCGTCCTGGCCGTGGATGGTCTGGGTGACCGTGTCGGAGTAGACGATGGTCTCGTCGCTGTTCCTCGTGTAGACGCGTTCGACGACCGCGCCGGTGGAGTCCTTGGTCTGCTTCAGGGTGTAGCCGCCGGGCAGTTTCTCCGTGGCGATGGTGCCGTCCGGGTCGTAGGTGGTGGAGAACTCCCCGGCCACCGAGTCGGTGACCTTCGTGGGTAGGCCGCGGGCCTCGATCGAGGCGTCGTAGGTGTAGGTGGTGCTGCTCGGGATGTTGTTGCTGGTTCTGACCGGGCGGTCGAGGAGATCGTACTCGGTGGTGGTGACTCCGCCATCGGCGTCGGTGTACGAGATCTCCCGTCCCAGCTTGTCGTAGGCCCGGGTGATCGTTCCGCCGGTCGGCGAGGTGGTCTTGGTCTGTTGACCCGAGACCGGATCGTATTCGGTGGTGGCGGTGGGGACGGTTTGTCCGAGTCCGCCGGTGATCTGCACGGTGGTCGCGCGGCCCGCCGCGTCATAACTGCGCGTGATGGTACGGGTGGTTCCGCCGACCGTCTCGCTGGTCTTGGCCGTGTTGCCCCACCGGTCGTATTCGACGGTCATGGTCGGCAGCTGGGCCGGGTTACTGCCGCCTCCGGTGATGTCTCCTGCCGGCCCGGTGCTGCACAGCAGGTCGGCCCACTCCGGTCGGCCCGCGCAGGCTCCGGTGCCGGTGGCGGACCAGTAGGTGGCTGTCTGCGTTCCGGCGTCGGTGCCGGACGTTCCGGGGGCGCCCTGCTTGACCACCCTGCCCTGGGAGTCGTACTCCGTGGTCGTGGTGATGGCCAGCCCCGCCGGGTCCTGCACGACCTTGGTGGCCAGGCCCTTGGCCCAGTCGTACTCGACCTTGATCACCTGCGCGTCACCCATGACACCCGGATGCTCACGGACCTGGGCGCCTTCGGTCGTGCTGGTGACCTGGTCGCTCGCCGCAGCGGTGTCACCGCTGGGGCGCCCCTCGTCGTACGCCTTGATCGTCCAGCTGCGGGCGATCACCGGCGAACCGGCGGCCACCAGGGTGGTGGTGCCGGACTTCAGGTCCCTGGCGAGGTCGATCCGCCCGAGCGGGCCGAACTGCTCCAGCTCCCGGGTCCCGGTGTCGTTATATACGGACCGGGTGGACAGCAGCTCCGCGCGCTCGGCGCTCGGCAGATCCGATATGCCCAGTTCCGCCAGGGCCGCCCGGTCCGCCGCGCTCGTACCGAGGGCGGTTTCCCGGTTCCCGGCCGAGAGCGACCGCACGACGTTGCTGAACCGGTCGTAGTCGGTGCTGTCGATCCGCCCACCCGGCGCCGCGGTATTGGTCCGCTGCCCCGAAGTGTTGAGGTAGTGGATCGTGGCCCGCTTGTAGTCGGCCGGTGCGAGATCCCCGCCGGAGTGGGACGTCGGCGCGGTGTCGGCAGGGAAGAGCGCGGCCGCGTCGGCCGGGGCGTCCAGTTGTCCCCAGGCCCCCACATCGGACACGCCCATCGCGTACGGGGCGGACGCCCCGGCGAGCGGGACGTCGTAGACGACGCTGGTGTTGGCCACCCCTTCAGTCACATCGGCCGACCCCTGCTTCAGCCCGGGGCGCCCGGCCTTCAGCAGCATGCCGTCACCCGCGGCCGGGTCGTTGCCGGCCTTGCCGTAGGTGAAGGCCCACGGAAGTTCGCCGGGCGTGGTGAGCCCGGTGACCCGTCCGGCGCTGTCATAGGCGTAGTCCGTGATCAGCGAGGGGGAGATCTGCGGATTCCAGGCGCGGCGCAGTCGGCCCGAGTTGTCGTACTGGTACATCTGGACCGACTTCGACGTAGCCGAGGTCGCGCCGGGGGCGGTGGCCCACAGCCGGATCTCCTTCACCTGGCCGCTGAAGTCGCCGAAGGCCGACGCGGTCGCTGTCGTGGTGGAGGCGTAGACGTACTCCAGCAGGCGGCAGCCCTTTGTCGCCGGATCGGCCTCGCACGCCGCGGCGGTGGCAGCGGACGTCGGGGCGATGACCCGCTTCGGCCGTGCCAGCAACTTGCCGTCGACGGTAACGTTCTCCGACACGACCGCGGTGGCCGAGTTGGCCAGTCCGTTCACTAGAGTGCTGCTGACCTGCCACGCGGAGGACGTCGGGGACGCCCGGGTGAACTCGGTGACCGTACCTTCGCTGTCCGAGAGGGTGAAGGTGCCGCTCACGCTGCCCTTGAGGGTCATCTCCTCAGCCCCGGGCTCGGGCACCCAGCCGGTCTTGGCCGCGTTGGCCGTGAAATGGATCGGACTGTCGTCCGCCAGCACGACGCTGACAGCGGTGTCGGAGATCTTCTCCAAATGCGTGTAATCGGACTCGCTGATTTCGGCGGCGAAGCCAGACACCCACTGCGGCCCATAGATGGGGGCCTGGTCCTCCTGCTGCGCCCCGGCGTCGGGGCTGCGGGAGGAGGCGGTGCGGGCCACGGAGAGACCGAAGAAGGATGCGTCCTCCTGGTCGATGGTGTAATCACCGGTGAGGAGGTTGACCGAACCGGGGCCCACCTCCTCGCTCGCCGCGTCGTCCGCGTTGCGGTCCACCACGACGGTCAAGGGGTCCGTGCTGCCGACCGCCCCGCCCGGGCCGGTGAAGTCGGCCTTGATCTCGACGGATCCGTCAGGGGTCACGGTGCCGGAGGCGTTCCAGACCAGCGCCGCGCTCTTGCCGCTCGTCATCGCGACCGGCCAGGCGGAGAGGGGCGAGCCGCCCTCGGTGACGTCCCCGACGGGGATGGTCACCCAGTTGTCTGCGGCTGACCGGCGCCATGAGAAGGACACCGCGTCGTACTTCGCTGCGTCGCTCTCGGCTTCGAGAGTCAGCCGGCGGGCGGTCCGCTCGTTGGCGGCGGGACGCAGGAAGCCGCCCGGGCCCACGTTGAACGTGTACTCGACGACCGTGGACCGGTTGTCGGCCTTGTCGACTGCGCGGACCAGCAGGGACTGAGATCCGTTGTCGGACGGTGTGACCGAGATGCCCTTGTCACCGGTGGCGCCGCCGGTGGCGACCTTGGTCCAGGTGACGCCGTCCAGCGACCACTCCAGCCAGTTGTGGTCCGAGGCGGGCGGGGTGACGGTGAAGGTGCCTGCCTGGCCGGCGCCCTTGGCCCACGTGCCCGTCGGGTAGTCCGCCGAGGTGACCTTTGCGGGCGCCGTGGGCTTGGTGGTATCGACGGTGAAGGTCTTCCACGCCGACCAGCCGAGGTTGTAGTGCGCACCGTCATACGGAGAGGTGCGGAACTTGTAGGTCTTGCCGTTGGTCAGCACCCCGGCGGGTACGGTCACCGAGGCGACCTGGCCGGAGGGGACGTACGGGGAGACGATGACGTTGCCGACCTGGGTGTCGGTCGCGCTGTCGTAGATCTGGAAGGTGCCGTTGACCTTGTCACCGTCGGCGTCGACGAAGGTGTCGCGCAGCGTCGGCGTCAGGGTGTTGACCACGTATTCGCCGCCGTAGGAGAAGTACGGCGGGCCGGCCTCCTGCTTGGTGCCGGTGCGCGGCCGGTAGTTGTAGGTGACGACCAGCTTGGGCGGGTTGGATGCGGCGTTGGCGGAGTTGACCCGCTTCCACTGGGCGGTCACGGTCTCGCTGGAGGCGCGCAGACCCATGTGACCGCGGGTGGCCTTCGCGGAGGCCCATTCCTGGGTCAGCGCGGTCACGTCGGCGTTGATCCAGCCGTCCGGCGCCGAGGTGCAGGCGGGGTTGCCCCTGGTCTCGGTGGAGGTGGCCTTCTTCGCCGTCCACGCGGGCTGGGCGGTCCACCTCGAGGACGTGGAGGCCGCCCCGGTGGACCAGACCTCCCACGGGTACGCCTGGCAGTCGGTGTTGCCCGAGTGGAAGTTCCACAGGGACAGCTTGGCGTCCGTGACCAGCGCGTCCCGGATCGGCTCGGTGTTCCAGGTGATGAAGGACCGCGCGGTGCGCGGGGTGCCGTTGCCGTTCACGGTGCCGGGGTTGCCGAGGTCCAGCTCGGTGTCGGTGGACCAGTCGACGGTCTCGCCCTGCTGGACGTAGGTGTCGAAGACGTTGCCCAGCGACGAGGTCGAGGGGTCCACCGTCACCGGGTACTTCGTGGCCGGGTCGGCGAGGAACGTCGCGTCCGGGGTGATGACCAGGTCCACGCCGCCCTTGGTCTTGACGACCTTCATGGCGACCCTGGCCCGGTGGGTGTGCTCACCGGAGACCTTGTCGACGGTGGCGTCCCACATCACCGGCGCCGGCATCACGGCCTGCTTCTTGGACTTCCTGTCCGTGAAGAGCACGCTGCCGTCGGCCTGCTGCTCGACCTTCAGACCCTTGGCCTTCAGCGGCAGGGTGTAGGTGTAGCCCTCGGAGACGGGCTTCTGCTTGATCTCGACGAACTGCTCGAAACCGGTGCGCGTCGCCTCGACGACGACGTCGGCGCCGGGCACGGCGTTCACATACTCGGCGCGTGTGCCGTCCAGCTTCGGCGCGGGCAGCCCGCCCTTCCACTGCAGCGTGATCTGCTCGTCGCCCTCGCCGAGGGTCACCAGATCGACGCCCTTGGACGCCTGGGCCGCCTTCAGGGAGGCGGCCGGGGCGCCCGTCCTGCCTGCCAGCTTCAGCCCACGGGGGTGGGCCTTGGGCTCCACGCCGTCGGTGTGGCTGACCAGGTCCAGGTCCACATCACGCCAGCCCCCGGCCGCCGTGTCGTCCTGGAACCGGACAGGGCCGGCGGTCAGCTCGGTCGTCAGCGAACCGTCCTTGTTCGCCCAGGTCGTGGATGTCTCCGTACGCTCCGAGAGCGCCTCGACCCGCTTGCCCGACAGGCGGGCGGCGACACGGGCCGACGGGATGTCCGCCGCCTGGGTGGTGGCCGGCTTGCTCGATGCGGCCGGTGCCTGCGGTCGCGGCGCGGCGGCGGCACTCGCGCCGTCGAGCAGAGTGACGGTCAGGGCCAGGGTGAGGCTGCCCGCTATGTAGCGCAGGCTCCCCCCGGACCACAGCCGCCCTCGCTCCTTCGGAGCGGGTTGGTGAATCGTCATGATTCCTCGGTCTCTTCATCACATATGTGCACTGCCTGTGCAGTGCACGGATGACCGTACCGAGATCAAAAAGAGGGATGAATCCCCTCAACTGGGCACCACGCAGGCAGTTTTGGGTGTCAGGACTACAAGATCGACATCGACTTGTGACAGGGATCCGGGGACTCCTGCCCGGATTTGCGTCGGTGATGCCCCTGCGGCGCCATCCGGATGACGGTGCAGGGGCACGACGGTGTACGTTCTCGATCTGCAGGGGAGGGAGTGCGACCGGGGTCGCACCCATATCGCCCCTTACCGGGCGTTTGTGGATGAGGGGTGGGCTGAATGGAGCGGCGTCGGCTATGGGGCACGGCGGCCACGGCCGTCGTGGGGCTGACCGGAGTGCTGATCTTCCAGCAGGTGACCGGCGGTTCGGGAAGCGAGGCCCTTCCGGACGGCAGACCCGGTCCCGTCAAGGCCCAGTCCCGGACGGAGCGGCTGACGGCGAGCGACGACGGCCGCTCCGCGGCTCTGGCGCAGCGGGACACCGAGCGGTTCAGCATGCTGGGTGTGACATGGACCGATCCCGCGACCCGCTTCTCCGGCACGGTCGAGGTCCGGACCCGGTCGGTGGAGTCCGGCCAGTGGTCACGCTGGCTCCGCCTCGACGGTGACAGTGGGCAGGGCGAGCGCGGTGCCGTACGCGGTGGCACCGAGCCTGCATGGGCCGGCGCATCCGATGGTGTGGAGGTCCGCGCACGGTCAGGTGCGGCGACGTCCGCCGGGCTACCTGCCGGTCTGCGGCTGGACATGATCGACCCCGGCAGCGGCAAGGTCACCGCGATGGAGCCCGCGGCGTTCTCCGTCGAGGAGACCGAGCAGCCCACGCCCACGGACCCGCCGTCGGACGGGGCCGAGACCTCGCAGACGCCCGCGCCGGAGGGCTCTCCCAGCGACGAGCCGCCGACCACTCCTCCCGCGAGCGAGCCCCCCGTGAGTGAGCCGCCGGTCCCGTCCGAGACGCCGACCAGCTCCCCGCCGCCGTCCGAGTCGGCGTCCGGGACGCCGAGCCCCACCCCCACGGTGAGCGTGCCGCCGGCGCCTCCGTCGACGGCGCCGCAGCCACCGATCACCTCCCGTGCCAGCTGGGGCGCGGACGAGTCGATCAGCCCCGAGGAGCCCGGCTATCTGCCCGGCGAGAAGATCAAGGCGGTGGTGGTGCACCACACCGCCGAGTCGAACTCCTACACCTGCGAGCAGGCCCCGGCGGTCGTGCGCGGCATCTACGCCTACCACGTCCAGCAGCTCGGCTGGAAAGACCTCGGCTACAACTTCCTCGTCGACAAGTGCGGCACCGTCTACGAGGGCCGCAAGGGCGGCGTCGACCGGCCCGTGATGGGCGCGCACGCCTACGGCTTCAACTCCGAGACTACCGGCATCTCCGTCCTGGGCACCTACACCGACACCGCACCCTCGCAGGCCGCGATGGTCTCCGTCGCGCGGATCGCCGCGTGGAAGCTCGGCCAGTACGGCGTGGACCCCGCCGGCACCACCACGCTCACCGCGGGCGCGGGCGGCCGCAACTACACCGGCAAGACCTGGGCCGGCGGCGCGCAGCTGTCCTTCCCGGTCATCCACGGCCACCGCGACGGCTACAACACCCAGTGCCCCGGCGACGCCTTCTACGGCGAGCTCGGCAGGCTCCGCTCCTGGGCCGGAGGCCCCGTCAGCGGTCTGGCGATCACATCGATCACCGGAGCCGGGGTCTCGGGGACGACGTACTACACCAAGGCGTCCGTCACCGTGAACTGGTCGGCCACCACCCCGTCCTCGCTGGTCTCGAAGTACGAGCTGTTGGTGGACGGCAAGGTCGCCGCGACCACAGCGGGCACCGCGACCTCCGCCAAGGCGACCCTCGCCGTCGGCACCCGCAAGGTCAGCGTCCGGGCGGTCCACCAGTCCGGCAAGACCGCCACCTCCGCCGCGGCGACCGTCATCGCGGAGACCACGGCGCCCACCTTCACCACCAAGCCCTCCCTCGCCCTGCGCACCGGCACTGTCAACACCACCGCCGTCCCCCTCACCCTCAGCTGGAAGGCGACCGACAGCGCCGCGCTGAAGGAGGTACGCCTGACCGCGCCGGTGGCCAAGACGTACGGCCCCACCACCTACAGCGCCGCCCACACGGCGAAGTCCGGTGCGGCGACCACCTGGTCCATGACCGCCTACGACCAGGCCGGGAACACCGCCGCCGCCACGGCCACCGGCACCCCGGTGATCCTCCAGGAGACCTCGGCCACGAGGACGGGCACGTGGACCACCAAGTCGTCCAGCAGCTATCTGGGCGGCAAGTCCTACTCCAGCTCCGCCAAGAACGCGAGCCTGACCTGGACCTTCACCGGCAGGTCCGCGGCCTGGGTGGTCTCCCGGGCCACCGGCTCAGGACAGGCGTACGTCTATGTCGACGGCGTCAAGGCCGCCACGGTCGACCTGAAGTCGTCCACCGCCAAGTACCGCGACGCGATCTGGACCAAGACCTGGAGCGCCAGCGCCAAGCACACCGTCAAGATCGTCGTCGTCGGCACCAGCGGCCGCCCCACCATCACCACCGACGGGCTCGTCTACCTCAAGTAGCCGAAACCGGCACGGCCGCCCCGGCACCGCGCCCACCGGGCCGGGGCGGCGACCGCCCTCGCGTGCCTTGCGTGCCTCGCGTGCCGCTCGTGCGACGCGTGCCCGCTCATGCGACGCGTCGGCGAGGGCACCGGTGCCCTGCGCGGGTGGATCCGGCGCGGTCGAGGGCTCCTTGCAGGTCGCCGGAAGGCGCCGCCGATCAGGGCGTGGGGGGAGCCGGTCCGGGGGACGTCCGCGCGCGGCCCGTCCCCGCTGACGAACGGGCCGCGGGCAGCAGCCGGTTCCCGGGTCAGCCGGCGTTGCCGCTCTGCTGGTGCTTCCTGCCGACATACCCGGCGGCTCCCCACGCGGCCAACAGGCCGGCGGACCCGATGAGGCTGAGGGGAGGGTGGGCGAGTGTCACGCCGAAAACCAGGACGATCATCGCCATGGTCCCCCGGTGTGAATGGAGCGGCCTGTCGACCCTCAGCAAGAAGCGAGTGACGGCGTGCCGCCGTGCGGTTTCTTCCTCCACGTCCACCCTCCTGTCGGGCCGCAGTCGACGAGTCTCTCACTGCACGGTGCGGCGGGCGCCTCGGGCTCCGGGCAGGGCCCGGACGATGCGGGGCTGTCGCTCTTGCCGTCGCCGTCGCCGTCGCTGTCTGCGACGTGGACGTGCCCTCGGCCGGGGCGTGCCCTCGATCGGGAGGTGGTCGGTCAGGCTGCCGTACCCGGCGCCTCAGCGCGGTGAGCAGAGGCGTCCTCAGCCGACCTTGCGCAGGTCGCCGTCGCCGAAGACCGCCACGAGCATCAGGCTTCCTCCGAGCGCCTGGATGTAGCGGGCCATGACGTCGGTGCCGGAGACCTGTCCGCTCTCGATCTGCGACACGCGCCCCTTGCTCACACCCATGCGCTCGGCCACCTGAGCCTGGGTGTAGCCGCGCTCCTCCCGCATCTCGGTGAGCCGCCACGCGCGGGCTTCCGCCAGCAGTTGCTCGGCCCCGTGCAGGAAGGCCTCGGGCCCGCCCGCGAGCTGTTCGGCACGCTCGCGGTGCCCACTCGCCGTCCACTTGATCCGTCCGGTCATCGTCCCAGCTCCTCCGTGCGGGCGGTCACGTACTCCGCGTACAGGCGTTCCGCCAAGGGGATCGCCCTGGCGTACCAGGCATTCCAGTCACCGGCCTCGTCCCCGGCCACCAGAAGAACCGACGAGCGCCAGGGATCGAACACGAAAAGGATGCGGACCTCGCTGCGACCGGCCGACCCGGGGCGCAGCTCCTTGAGGTTGTGCCGTACGGACCCCTTGATCCGGTCCACCAGCCACATACCCCCTCTCATGGAGTTTAGCGAAGGCTAAACTCCATGAGAGGGGGGCGGCTCTCGGATCCGCCCGGCATTCACCCGAACGGGAGCGTTCCGGCCACATACGGCTCCGCCGACGGAGACCCAGCCTCACCTGTGCGGGCGGGCGCCTGCCCAGCGGCGTCCGCGCGCTTCCCGTGCTCGATGTCGGACGCGCCGTCGATGGCTATGTGCCGTCGATCGGGGCGCACGGCACGCAGGTCGGTGAGGCGGTGAGGCGGTGAGGCGGTGGGGTGGGGCGGCCGGGTGGCCCGGTGAGGTGGCCCGATGGGGCGGTCAGAAGAAGGTGCGGATGTAGTCCGTGACCGTGCCGTCGGGCTCCACCACCGGGATCAGCTGCCACTTGTCGAACGACGTGCACGGATGGGACAGGCCCATGCCGACCCAGTCCCCGACCTCCAGGTCCGCGTCCGTGTCCGTGGTCAGCCAGGCGTGCTGGTCCGACAGCCGGTTGACGGTGATGCCGGCGGCGGGGCGCACCGAGCCGTCGCGGGCGTCCCGGACGACCTGGGCCTCGGGGAGGTGGAGGTCGTGCGCCGCGTCGCGCTTGCCCGCGTTGACGAACGCCTGGTGCCCGGTCGGCCGGGACACGACCTGGGCCCAGAGCCGGAACGCCGGCTCCAGCGCGCCCTCCTCGGGCACCCGGTTGAACGGCGTCAGACGCCGGTACTGGCCGTCGTCGTGGGAGACGTACGCGCCGGAGCGCAGCAGCTTCAGCACCGGGCGGGACAGCGCGGGAAGCTCCGCGAACACCTCGGCGGCGGTGTCGAACCACGCGCTGCCGCCGGCGCTCACGACGATCTCGTCCGTGTCCGCGAAGCGGCCGTCCTTGTCGAAGGAGACGGCGAGCGAGACGAGCCGGTGCAGCCAGTCGCGTACCCGCTCCGGGGTCGCGTCCGGCAACTCGCCCTCGTAACCCGCGACACCGACCAGCCGCAGGGTCGTCGTCGCGGCGACGGCTTCGGCGACGGCGGTGCAGTCGGCCTCGCTGCGGGCGCCGGTGCGCGCGTCCTCGCCTGCGCCGAGTTCGACCACGACGTCCACGGGCCGGGCGGTACCGCGCAGCGCCTCGTCCATCAGCTCCACGCCGCGCACGGAGTCGACGTAGCAGACGAACCGGAAGTCCGGGTCCCGTTCCAGCTCGGCGGCGAGCCAGCGCAGCGCCACCGGGTCGACGAGCTCGTTGGCGAGGAAGACGCGCCGGATCCCGTGGGCGCGGTAGACACGGAGCTGGTGCGGGACGGCGGCGGTGATGCCCCAGGCCCCGCGCTCCAACTGCCGGGCGAACAGCTGCGGCGACATGGAGGTCTTGCCGTGCGGGGCGAATGCCAGGCCGTGGCGTTCGGCGTAGGTCTCCAGCACGGCGAGGTTGTGCTCCAGGGACGCCGCGGAGAGGGCGAGCACGGGAGTGGTGAAGCCACCCGTGAAGAGGTTGCGCCGCTGCGCGGCGAGCTCACCGACGGTGAGGCCCTCGGCGTCCGGGGGGAGCGCCTTGAAGCGGTGGTCGACGGTCTCGCGGTCGAGCCGGTCGAGACCTTCGACGGTGTTGTCGGCGGGCATGGTGTGCCTCCTCCGCGGGTGGCGTTGCGTGCTGCGCGACGCTGGTCGATCGTGACGCGGCGCGCTCGGACCGGCCGGCGTCCCGGCCGGGTGCCGGGGCAGTGGACCCATCAGACCAGGCCGCGGCAGGGGGAGGCACGTCAGGGGGCCCGCGGACACCGCGGGACCGGACGGGCTTCGGGCGCCGGCGTCCGGGAGGGGGAACGGGCGCAGGCCCGGCGGGTTGCCGCCGGGCCTGCGCCGTCACCGCCCGCTCGGGCGGATCGTACGGTTCAGGAGCAGTACTGCTGCTCCTTGCCGATGGACCGGTACATGCAGTCCGCGTTCTCCAGCAGCTGCAGCACCGCGTCGCGGTTGCGGCTGGTCTCCCGCTCGATCACCTCGTCGGGCGGGTAGAAGCCGCCGCCGGCGAAGCTCTTCGGGTACAGCTCGAAGGTGTAGCCGAAGATCCTCTGGTTGCCCCACAGCCAGTCGTCGATCGACCCGTCCGTGATGTAGAGGTCGCTCGCCTGCTCGGGGGTGTAGCCGTTGCTCGCCGCCATCTTCTGGCCGACGGTGGCGAAGGCGTCGCGGTCGTCCTGGGTCATGCCCGGCGCGGTGTCGGACTTGGTGTAGCCGTACGGCCACAGGATCAGCTCGCTGTAGGTGTGGAAGTCGATGCCCGCCGTGATCTGCTGCTTGCCGCCGACGACGCGGGAGCGCACGAAGTCGGCGACGACCTTCACCTCGGGGGCGGACTCGGCGGACTTGCCGCGGTAGGTGTCCGAGCTGGGGGAGCCGGAGGAACCGCCGCAGCAGCCGAACTTGTAGTTCCAGTTGCGGTTGAGGTCCGTACCGACGGCCGACGAGCCGGAGTTGGGCTGACGGTTCTTGCGCCAGCTGCGGTAGGAACCGGTGGCGATGTCGTACTCGCCGCCGTCCGGGTTGAGGTCCGGCACGATCCAGATCTCCCGGCCGTTGACGGCGTTGGTGATCCGGGAGTCGGTGCCGTAGTCGTCGCCGAGTTCGCGCAGCAGGTAGAGGGCCATCTCCACGGTGAGGTGCTCACGGGCGTGCTGGTGGTGGGTGAAGAGGACCTCGGGCTCGTTCTCGTCGGTGCCGACGTTGTCGCTGATCTTGATGGCGACGATGTCCCGGCCCTGGTACGACTTGCCGATCACCCGTTTGCTCATGATGTTCGGGTGGGCGGCGACGCGCTGGTCGATCTCCGCGGTCATCTCGGCGTAGTTGTGGTACCGGGAGTCCGCGGGCGGGAAGTCGAACGGCTGCACCGCGACGCCCGCCGTCTTGCGGGAGGGCGGCGCGGGCAGCAGTTCGAGGTCGTGGCCGAGGGCGCGGAGCCGCTTGGCCTGGGCGGCGTCGGCGCTGACCACGACCGTGTGGTCGTGGACCTCGTCGACGGAGACGCCGGTGGCCGCGATGGCGGTGCGCTCGGTGACGGTCGACGGGCCGTGGATCTCGTACTGGCGGGTCCGTTCGTCGGCCGCGGCGGTCGAGGCGGCGGACGGTTCGGGTGCCGGTGAGGCGCTCGCCGTGAGAGGCGCGGCCACGGCGAGTGCCAGCAGGCCGGCGAGGGTGGCGGACCGGGTGGCGGATCTCCGGCCGCGGCGCCCGCCGGTGCGGCCGGGGATGCCGGAGCCGCGTGTGCGAAGTCGCATGCTGTCTCCTGGGTGGGGAGTGTGGGGGTTGCTGGATGCGACGTGCGGATGTGCTGACGGTTGTTCGGGTGTGTCGGGCACATGGTCGGGGTATGGCATGCCCCGGTCAATAGCACAGGCCGGTCACCGGTTGGCTGACCAACGGGACGCGCGGCACGAACGGGAAGGCAGGACCACACGCATGGCGGACACGGTGGAGGAACCGGCAGGACGGACGGCGGCCCCGGTGATGCGCAGAGCCAGTTGGCGGCACATCGGCCCCGGCATCGTCGTCGCCGCGACGGGCGTCGGCGCGGGCGACCTGGTGGCGACCCTGATCGCGGGCGGCAAGTTCGGCTACACGCTGCTGTGGGCGGCGGTCGTCGGCTGCCTGGTGAAGATCTCACTGGCCGAAGCGGCCGGGCGCTGGCACCTCGCCACCGGCCGCACCCTCTTCGACGGCTGGCGCAGCCTCGGTCGCTGGACCACGTTCTACTTCGTCGGGTACGTGATCGTCTGGGGCTTCGTCTACGGAGCCGCCGCGATGTCGTCCAGCGCGCTGCCGCTCGGCGCGTTGTTCCCGGACGTGATGGACCTCAAGTGGTGGGGCATCCTCTGCGGTCTCGTCGGGCTGGCCTTCGTGTGGTTCAACCGCTACGCCGTGTTCGAGAAGGTCATGACGGTCATGGTGGGCGTCATGTTCGTGGTCACCGTCTACCTGGCGGTGCGCGTCGCGCCGAACCTGGGGGACGCGCTCGCCGGTCTCGTGCCCGTCCTCCCGGAGGGCTCCCTCGTCTACACGCTCGGGCTGATCGGCGGCGTAGGCGGCACCATCACGCTCGCCGCATACGGGTACTGGGTCAACGCCAAGGGCTGGAAGGACGCCGGCTGGATGAAGGTCATGCGGCTCGACAACCGCGTCGCCTACCTGACCACCGGGGTCTTCGTGGTCGCGATGCTCTTCGTCGGTGCCGAGCTGCTGCACTCCTCGGGAGTCGCGATCGCCAAGGGCGACAGGGGCCTGCTGGACCTCGGCACGATCCTGGCGGACCGCTACGGCGCCGCCACGGCGAAGATCTTCCTGGTCGGCTTCTTCGCCACCTCCTTCACCTCGCTGATCGGCGTCTGGCACGGCGTCAGCCTGCTGTTCGCGGACTTCGTCGCCCACTACCGCCCCTCGCTGGCCCCGGCGGGGACACCGCGGGACAGGTCGCCGGCGTTCCGCGGCTACCTGCTGTGGCTCACCTTCCCGCCGATCTCGCTGCTCTTCCTCGACCAGCCCTTCGGCCTGGTCATCGCCTACGGCGTGATCGGCGCCTTCTTCATGCCGTTCCTGGCGCTGACCCTGGTCTGGCTGCTCAACTCGGCGCGCACCCCGCGGGAGTGGCGCAACGGGCGGCTGAGCAACGCGATGCTGGGCGTGGCGGGGCTGCTGTTCGTCGTCCTGTGCGTACAGCAGGTGCGGGAACTCCCGTGGTGAGCATCCCGGCGTAGCGGACGGTGTGACACACGGCGGGCGGCTCCTCCGGCGCAACGGCCGGTACGGCACCCGGCGGGCCGGGCGCCGGTCCCGGCCCCCGGGGTCCGGGCCTAGCTCCGGACCCCGGGGTTTGGGCGCCGGTCCCGGCACCCCCCGGGGTCCGGGGGCGGTCCGGGCGGCCCGGGCCCGAACGGCGGCAGCGCCACCGGTGGGGACGGTGGCGCTGCCTGTCCGGGAGGACTGGGACGGTCAGGGACCGGGCCGCACGGTCGGCGCCGACCGCCGACAGCCGACCGGCCGGCGGGTCAGGGCAGGTTGTGCACGTGCGGTCCGACCGCGGCGGACCAGGTGCTGCCGGCCGTCGCGTCCCAGTTCGTCGACCAGGTCATCGCACCGCGCAGGGCGGGGTACGTACGCGACGGCTTGAACGAGCCGCAGTGGGTGCCGCGGGTCAGGCAGTCCAGCGCGTTCCGCACGATCTGCGGATCGACGTAGCCGCTGCCGGCCGCCCTGGGCGAGGCGGGGACCCCGATGCCCACCTGGGACGCGTCCAGTCCGCCCTCCAGCTGGATGCAGGCGAGCGCGGTGATGAAGTCCACCGAGCCCTGGGAGTAGACCTTCTGGTCGCAGCCCAGCATCGAACCGCTGTTGTAGTACTGCATGTTGACGACCGTGAGGATGTCCTTCACGGCGAGCGCGGTCCTGAAGTACTCCGTCCCGGTGCTCTGCATGTCGATGGTCTGCGGGGCCATCGTCAGGACCAGCGAGGAGCCGGCCCGCTGGGACAGCTGCCGCAGCGCCTTGGTCAGATACGTCGCGTTGATGCCGTGCTCGAGGTCGATGTCGACGCCGTTGAAGCCGTAGCTCCGCATCAGCGCGTACGCGCTGTCGGCGAAGGCCGTCGCGGAGGCGTCACTGTTGATCACGACGTTTCCCCGTTCACCGCCGACGGAGAGGACGACCGACTTCCCGGCGCTCTTCTTGGCGGCGATGTCGTTCTTGAACTCGTCCACCGACCGGTAGCCGACGGCCGGGTCCAGGTTGAACACGATCTCACCGGCGGTCGGCGTGGAGTCGGCGAACGAGACCGCGATGATGTCGTACTGCGGCGACACGTCCCGCAGTTTCTGCACGGTCGCGCCGTTGTCGAAGTTCTGCCAGTAGCCGGTCAGCGCGTGCCTGGGCACCGAAGGGTTGCCGGGGGTGCCGCCGCCCGACGTGGTCGCGGTCACCGCCGCCGACTTCGCCGACTCTCCGGCGGCGTTCGCGGCGGACACCTGGAAGCGGTAGGACGTCGAGGCGGCCAGCCCGGTCACGGTCGCCGAGGTGCCCGTGACCGACTGGACCCTGGTGCCGTCCCGGTACACGTGGTACCCGGTCGCGCCGGAGGAGGGGGACCAGCCGAGGGCCACGGACGAGGAGGTCACCGACCCCGCGGTGAGCCCGGCCGGAGCCGGCGGCACCACCGGGTCGGGATCACCGCCACCGCCCCCGTCGGGCCCGAACACCGAGACGTCGTCGGCGTGGTAGGCGGGCTGCCCGTACCAGCCGTGCGTGTAGACCGTGACCGACGTCGTGCCCGGGCCCGTCGTGAAGGTGGTGCTCAGCTGGGACCAGCCGGAACCGCCGGGAGTCCAGGTCGACACGTCGGTCGTCCCCGTCCCGCTCGCGCCGAGGTACACGTAGGAGCCCTGCACCCAGGCGCTGAGCCGGTAGGTCGAGTCGGGCTTCACGGACACGGTCTGCGAGCACTTGGCGTTGTCCTGCCCGGAGGGCGTGGCCCGGAGCGCCGCCGCCCCGGTGCGGACCGGTGACGACACGGCCGCCCCGCTCCCGGCGGAGCACGTCCAGGCGGTGAGTCCCGACTCGAACCCGGCGTTCCGCGCGTTGTTGACGTCGGCGGCCAGGGCGGTACCGGCCCCACCTGTCAGTCCCAGTCCGGCGCCTACGGCCAGCGCCAGAACTACGCCGAGCCGGCTCCGCAGGCGTCTGCGTCTGCGTGTGGTGCGGTCCACTTTGCTGCCTCCGTGGGGGAGTCGGGGGAGGAGGAGGTACGGAACGGTGGCCACCGCACGACCAAAGTTGGTCCAGACCAATCGGGTTGTCAAGCCCTCCGGCGGAGCGGGTGCCCACGGGGGCCCTTGCCCCTCGGACGGGGTACGGCAAGGCGGCGTGCGCCGGAGTGTGCCGGTGGCCGGCGCACGGAGAAACGCCGACCGAAATACGTTCGCTGATACGGGAGTTAACCTCTGGCGGCTTCGTCCGCTTTGGCCGGTGGCTA
Source organism: Streptomyces tirandamycinicus (assembly GCF_003097515.1). Taxonomy (NCBI): domain Bacteria; kingdom Bacillati; phylum Actinomycetota; class Actinomycetes; order Kitasatosporales; family Streptomycetaceae; genus Streptomyces; species Streptomyces tirandamycinicus. The sequence goes on from NZ_CP029188.1 coordinate 4,373,706, forward strand.
TTGCGTGAGGGTTGGGTTGCCGGGTTCCGAAAGCTGTTCTCCGAACCTCCAGGACGTGGATAAAGTGCTGATGCAGGAGGAGCACGAAGCGCAGGGGAACTGCGGTCGCCGTCGCTGCGGCGGCCGGAGCCGAACGGGGAATCAGCGTGCCGACCGCGATTGCTGTGACCAGCGCCGACCTGGTGCTGCCGCCGACGGACAGCCACACGCCCACCGCGGCGCTGCTGCACGCGCCGGACGACCAGCCGCTGGAAGCGGCACTCGCCGATATGCAGGTCCTGGTCGAGCAGAACGGCTATGTGATCGCCCTCTACCCCGCGTCCATTCCCGCCGCCCACGAACGCAGACTGCACACGGTCCGTTCCGTCCTGGAGAGCGACCGGATCGCGCTGCTGAAGCTCGACCTGCCGCCACTCGGGGTGTCCGTGCTGGCCAGGCAGCTGCGCCAGCTGTCCGTCTGCGACTTCAGTGCCGGAGTGGTCGCCTCCGCCGCCAGGCTGCTCTCCCACTACGTCTGGGCGGGCGCGCTGCTCAACTCGGTCACCCGACTCGACCGGGTCCCCGTGGGCCTCAAGTCCCACGCCAAATCCTGGGTTCCCGGAACGCAGTTCGGCGTCGTCGCCAACCCCAGCCCCCAACTGGTCAGAATCGGCCAGGGCGAACTGACCGGCCCCCAGTTCGCCACACAGCTCATGGTGGCCCGAGGGCAGCTGCAGTCGGAATGGGTGGAGGCGACCCTCGCCCCCGCCTGGCGGGTAGGGGGAATCGAGGAGACCGCGCTGCCGGCCGATTCCCCGCGGTGGTGGGGCACCTCGCGACTGATCGAATTCGCCGCGTTCCTCGCCGACATCTCCGTGGTCTACCAACTGGTCTCCTCGGTGCGACGGGAGGTGTGCACCTGGTGCGGCATCGAACTCATCGGTGACCGATGCGGATTCTGTTCGGCGCCACTCGCCCCGGCCGAGCACCGCACGCACTCCACAGGTGCCCTCGGCGGAGGAACGCCGACGCACCAGGGGCCGTGATGCGCCGCCGGCGCGGTGGGTGCGGCACGGCGGCGGCCCGGCCGTATGCGCGCCCCACCGCACGTACCAGTCCGCCCGTCAGCCCCCGTCTTCCATCGAGGTCGCCCCGCTCATGAATTCACGCCAACGCCGTGGCGTCGTCCTGCTGCTCCTGTCGGTCCTGTGTGCCCTCGGCGCGTTCGCCGGCGTGCTCTCGGTGATCAGTGACGTGAATTCCAAGGTCGGACCCGAGGTCGCCGCATACCGGGTCAAGTCCGATGTCGCTCCGTACCAGGCGCTGCGCCCGAACCAGTTCGAGAAGATCACCATGCCCGAGCGCTGGCTCTCCGAGAACGCGGTGACCGATGTGTCGGTCGTCGACGGGAAGGTGGCCGTCACCCAGCTCAAGAAGGGCTCGCTGCTCCAGGACGACATGTTCGTCACACGCCCGACACTCGAGCGCGACGAGCAGGAGATAGCCATCATGATCGACGCCGCCACGGGTGTGGCGGGGAAGATCAGGGCCGGCGACTCCGTCAACATCTACGCCACCTTCGCCGCCGACGACCAGGGCCGGACGAAGGCGCAGTCCCGCGTCATCGTCCCCAACGCCCGCGTGATCGACGTCGGCCGGCTCACCGCGCTCGAGCCCAGGGACGACGACAGGCGGGGCGCCCTGCGCGAGGCCGTCCCGATCACCTTCGCGCTCACCACCAAGGACGCCCAGCGCGTGGCGTACGCCGAGTCGTTCGCGGTGAACGTGCGGCTCGCGCTGCTCGCCGACGGCGGTTCGACCCAGCTGCGCCCCGGGGAGGGTACCTACACCCTCGAAGGGGACAAGTGAGAGACGGATGACGACCAGAATCCTCCCGGCCGTCGGCGACGCCGACGCCGCCCGGTCCGTGACCACCCTGCTCGGCCAGCTCCCGGATGCGGAGCCGGCGGGGCCGGTCGGTGACTCGACATCGCTGATCGACACCCTGGCACGGCTGGCCGCGGAGTCCGTGGACGAGCTCCCGGAGGTCGTCCTGGTCCACGAGCGGATCGGTCCGGTGCCGGCACTGGAACTGATCCGGGAGGTGGCGCTGCGCTTCCCCGCGGTCGGGGTCGTCCTGGTCACCTCCGACGCGAGCCCCGGCCTGTACTCGGCCGCGATGGACTCCGGGGCCCGCGGGCTGGTCGGCCTGCCCCTGTCCTACGAGGAACTGGCCCAGCGGGTGCAGGCCGCCGCCGGGTGGTCGGCCGGGGTACGGCGCCATCTGGGCCCCGGCGGCGACGTGTTCACCGGCCCCGGCGGCACGGTCGTCACGGTCAGCGGTGCCAAGGGCGGCGTCGGAACGACGCTCACCGCCGTCCAGCTCGCCCTCGCAGCCAGAGCCGGCGGGATGACCGTCGCCCTCGCCGACCTCGATCTTCAGTCGGGCGACGTGGCCTCCTACCTGGACGTCCAGTTCCGGCGGTCGATCGTCGACCTGGCGGGCATCCAGGACATCTCGCCGCGCGTCCTGCAGGACGCGGTCTACGTCCACGAGACCGGGGTCGGTCTGCTGCTCGCCCCCGGCGAGGGCGAACGGGGCGAGGAGGTCACCGACCGCTCGGTGCGCCAGATCGTCAGCGCCCTGCGCAACCGCTACGAGGTCGTGGTCGTCGACTGCGGCAGCTGCATGAACGGCGCCAACGCCGCGGCGATCGAGATGGCCGACACGACGCTGCTCGTCACCACACCGGACGTGGTCGCCGTACGGGCGGCCAAGCGCATGGTGAAGCTCTGGGACCGGCTCCAGATCCGCAAGGCGGAGGAGACCGTCACCGTCCTCAACCGGTACACCCGCAACACCGAGATACAGCCGCCGCTCATCGAGCGGATCACCGCCACCCGGGTCTCCCGGATCGTGATTCCCGCCAACTTCAAGGAACTGCAGGCGCTCGTGGACGCCGGCCGGATGCAGGACCTGGAGGCCAAGTCCACGGTCAAGCAGGCTCTGTGGGGACTGGCGGGAGAGCTGGGACTGGTGAAGTCGAGCGAAGCGCCCCGGAAACAGGGCAGATTGAAGAGCGACCGGGGTGCCCTGGGCATCCGGAGAAGGTCCTGAGGGGCCGGGGACCGAGGGGGCGAGTTGAAGCGATGCGCATTGCGGCGGGTACCGACCGGAGGGTTACCGACCGGCCCCGCGCCGGCCTGCGGACCACCGGCGGGCGGATGGGAGGCGGGAGGCGCGCGGGGCGTGGGCGGACGGCCCGGAGATGGCGCGTCCATGTGTCCGTGCGGAACGGAACCGTAGGGAGCGGGGGCGTCCGGAGCGTGTCCGTACGGAACCGCACCCGGAGCCGGACCTTACGGAACTGGATCGTACGGAGCCGGAGCCGGAGCCGGAGCCGGAGCCTGAGCCGGAGCTCGGTGAGGAGCGACCGCGGGCAGACCGTGGTGGAGTTCACCGGAATGGTGCCGATCATCCTGGCGACGCTGATCCTGCTCTGGCAGGCGGCCCTCGTCGGGTACGCGTTCTCGCTCGCGGGGAACTCGGCGGACGAGGGCGCGCGGGCGGGCGCGGCGGCCGGGCAGGGCGGCGGGGCCCAGGCGTGCGAGGCGGCGGCGCGGAAGAACCTTCCGGACTCCTGGGAGGCCGATGTCGCCTGCTTCGTCGCCGGAGACCTGTACGACGCGGAGGTCGACGTGGTCGTCCCCGTCCTGTACCCGGGTTTCATCGACTTCTCGTTCACCGCACCCGGGCGGGCCTCCGCCGTATGGGAGGGCTGAACCATGCGGAAGCGCGAATTCCGGTGGCGTGCCGACCGGCACCAGCGTGTCGGTCCTCCTCCTCGCCGGCGCCCCGACCGGGGCCAGACCGCGATCGAGTACCTCGGCTGGATCCCGATTCTGCTGCTCGTCGCACTCGCCGCGATCCAGCTCGGCATCGCCGTGTACGCGGTCCAGCAGGCCGGGACGGCGGCGCGGGCGGCGGCCCGTACGTACTCGATGCAGAACGGCGACGCGGTGGGGGCCGGAAAGGCGGCGATCAGCGACTGGCTGGCCGACGGCACCGAGATCTCGCCGAGCGGCGCGGGTGTCGAGGAGGTCACCATGACCGCTCGTGTCGCCATCCCGTCCGTCGTCCCGGGCATTGCGGACTTCGGCCGGGCCACCCGCTCCGCGACCATGCCCGTCACCGACCGCTGACCCCCCGACCCGCTGACCTGCTGGCCTGCTGGCCTTCCGACCCTCTGACCGCTGATCCCCCGCCCCCGACCGCTGCCCCTCTGACCTCCGACCCCCGGCCGCCGCCGTTCGGACCCGCCGGGCCCGGACAACCTCTCGAAGGAGTCGAGCACATGAGCCTCCGGGCGCGCATGAACAATCCCGACCCGAGCCCCGGCCACGGTTCGGACGGCCGGCTCGTCGGGACATACCGCGCCAAGCTCCTGGAGGAGATCGACCTCGCGGAGATGTCCACGCTGCAGGCCGCCGAGCGGCGGGCGCGGCTGGAGCGGGTGCTGGGGCACATCATCAGCCGCGAGGGGCCGGTGCTCTCCTCGGCCGAGCGTTCCCAGCTCATCCGCCGGGTCGTGGACGAGGCCCTGGGCCTCGGCATCCTGGAGCCGCTGCTCGAGGACGCCTCCATCAGCGAGATCATGGTGAACGGGCCCGAGCAGGTCTTCGTCGAGCGCCGCGGCCGACTGGAGCTGCTGCCCATGCGGTTCAGCTCGAACGAACAGCTGATGCAGACCATCGAGCGGATCGTCTCGACCGTCAACCGCCGTGTCGACGAGGCCAACCCGATGGTGGACGCGCGACTGCCCAGTGGCGAGCGCGTCAACGTGATCATCCCGCCGCTCTCGCTCAGCGGCCCGATCCTGACCATCCGGCGCTTCCCGCGCGCGTTCACGCTCCGCGAGATGATCGAGCTCGGCTCCCTCGACGACCAGATGACCATGCTGCTCTGCGGCCTCGTCCGGGCGAAGTTCAACGTGATCGTCTCCGGGGCCACCGGAACGGGCAAGACCACCCTGCTCAACGCCTTGTCGGGGCTCATCCCCGACGGGGAGCGGATCGTCACCATCGAGGACTCCGCCGAGCTCCAGCTCCAGCAGAACCATGTGATCACCCTGGAGAGCCGGCCCGCGAACGTCGAGGGCAAGGGCCGGATCACCATTCGCGACCTGGTCCGCAACTCGCTGCGCATGCGTCCCGACCGCATCATCGTCGGTGAGGTCCGAGGCGGCGAAACCCTCGACATGCTCCAGGCGATGTCGACCGGTCACGACGGCTCCCTCGCCACCGTCCACGCCAACAGCGCCGAGGACGCGCTGATGCGCCTGCAGACCCTGGCCTCCATGTCCGAGGTCGAGATCCCGTTCGTGGCGATCAAGGATCAGATCAACAGCGCCGTCGACGTGATCGTCCAGCTCACCCGGCACGCCGACGGCTCCCGCAGGATCACCGAGATCGTCATTCTGGACTCGCACGGCCGGGAGGAGTACCGCATCGTCACGGTGTGCCGGTTCAACGCCCGGCCGATGTCCGCCGACGGGCTGGTCCACGGCGCCTTCGAGTACCTGCCGCTGCCGCGGCGGGTCGCCGAACGGCTGTACCTGAAGAACGAGCCGATCCCGCCCGCCTTCGGCGTCGCCGACTCGGAGGACCAGCTCACGCTCCGCAGGGCGGTGGCATGAGCCCGACGCGTCGTACCGTCCCCGTGGTCGTGCCGCTGCCTTCGGCCGCTCCCGTGGTCGCGCCGCCGCCACCGGCCGCTCCCCGGGTTCGGTCGCATCCCGCCGCTCCCGTGACTGCGTCTCGTTCCGCCGCTCCCGTGGTTGCGTCGCCTTCCGCTGCTCCTGAAGTCCGCCCGGCGCACGCCCCGAAGGCCGGCCGCCGCGAGGACACACGCACCGTCCCCGACCGCGACGGAAGGTTCAGCCCGTGGCCGATCTCCCCCTCCTGACCATCGGCGTCACCCTGCTCGCGTGCCTGCTCGGCGTCGTCGGGGTGCACGTCTACGCCTCGGGCAAGGCCCAGCGGCAGGCGCTTCTCGACCGGATGTCCCAGACCGGCCAGGCCGAACCTCCGGTCGGCCGGCGACGCCGATTCCGAGGAGTGGACCGGCGGCTGCGCGGCACAGCTCTCGGCAAGCGGATCGAACGCAAGATCGCCACGACCGGACTGGACCTCACCCCGGGCGAGTACGTCGTGTACGTGATCGTCGCCCTGCTCGCCGTCTACTTCAGCGTCGGAGCCGTCTTCGCGCCGTTCTTCGGCATCGTGGCCGCGGTCATCGGCCTCTGGGGCGCCGACGCCTTCCTCAACTGGCAACGGGCCAAGCGGACCGAGGCGTTCATCAACCAGCTCCCCGAGTTCACCCGCGTCCTCGCCAACGCCACCCAGGCCGGACTCGCCATGCGCACCGCGCTCGCCATGGCCGCCGAGGAACTGGACGACCCGGCAGGGGAGGAGCTCATGCGCGTCGCCGACCAGCTCACCGTGGGCCACAGCCTGGACGACGCGCTGGGCGAGCTGGCCGAGCGCCTGCCCTCCCGCGAACTGGTGGTCCTCGTGACGACGCTGGTCCTGTCCAACCGGGCGGGCGGCCAGGTCGTCAGCTCGCTGCGCAACCTGACCGAGACGCTGGAGGAGCGCAAGGAGACCCGGCGGGAGGTCACGACGCTGCTCTCCCAGGTGAAGGTGACCGCGCTCGCCGTTCCGCTGCTCGGCCTCAGCTTCCTACTGATGATCAACGCCATGCGCCCGGGCGCCCTGGACAAGATGACCGCCTCGGTCGTCGGCCAGTTCGCCGTCGTCGTCGCCTTCGGCATGTACGCCGTCGGCTTCTTCCTCATCCGCCGGATGTCCCGGATCCGGGTCTGAGGAACAGACCAGGGGAGCCGGGGACAGGGGAGCCGGGGACAGCGGCAGGGGAACAGCGGCAGGAGAACAGGAACCGGGGAACAGGGGAACAGGGGACATCTCATGGCACTTCTGCTGGCAGCCGTCGTCGGCCTCGCGGTGTACGGGGCCTTCCACGGCGTCCGGATGTACCGGGCCGACGCCAAACTGCCCGGCGACCTCGCGGTGGCACTCGAGGTCGGCGCGACCCGCACCACCGCCGTCGGCTCCGGCATCGACCGCATCGGCATGCGCTTCGCACCGACCGTGCTCTCCATGATGGGGCCGAAGCGCGTCGACGCCCTGCGCCACAGGCTCGACATGGCGGGCAACCCCGGTGGCATGACCGTCGACCGCTACGCGGCCCGCCGCGCCGTCTACGGGATGCTCGGCGTGGCCGCCGCCTTCTCCCTCGTCCTGCGCGGGCAGGCGGTCATCGGCCTGATGGCACTGGTGTACGGGCTCGTCTGGACCGATGTCGTCCTGCGCGCAGCCATCCGCCGCCGGCGCAACGACATCGAGCGCACCCTGCCCGACTTCCTCGACGTGCTCGCCGTCGTCGTCTCCGCGGGACTCGGCTTCCGGCAGGCGCTGGAGCGGGTCGCGGAGAAGTACCAGGGCCCCTGGGCCGACGAACTCCGCATCACCCTGCGCCAGATGGACATGGGCGTCAGCCGCCGCGAGGCGTTCGAGCAGCTCCGCAAGCGGAACTCATCCGAGCAGGTCTCGATGTTCGTCACCGCGCTCCAGCAGGGGGAGGAACTCGGCGCCCCGATCGTCGACACCCTCATCCAGATAGCGACGGACATGCGGCGGACGGACGCGCAGAACGCCAGGCGCTCCGCGTCCAAGGCCGTCCCCAAGACGACGCTGGTGGTCACCATGGTCATGCTCCCCGCGACCATGATCCTGATCGTCATGAGCTTCTACTACGGCTCCGGCGTCGACTTCGCCGACATCCTGAGCGGCGGCTGACCGACCAGGCGTGACGAGAGGAGAGCGGAACGGCCCACCGGCGGCACGATCCCGACGCACCCGGGACCGCATCGGCGGCACGACCACGACCACGACGCACCGGGATCGAACCGGCCGAGCCCGGTACCACGACAGCGCGAGCGACCGGAACAGGAGGTGACCCAGATGGGCCTGAGGCCCCCCGCCAAGGGAAGGAGCGGCGGCAGCGGCGGCAGCGGACGCAGCGTCGAACCCGGCGACACAGCCGGTGACAAGGCCGGCGACAAACCCGGTGACAAACCCGGTGATGACAAAACCGGTGAAGAAGCCGGCTTCGCCGCCGACGACCAAGCCGATGACGGACGCCGCGGCGCAGCCGGCGCCGAGATCCGAGGCGGCATCGGCGGCGGCAATCCCCTGCAGGCCGCCGTCGCCGGTTCTCAGCACGTGCCGCCGCTGCCCCTCCAGGTCAACGCCCTCCAGGCGCTCTGCCGTCAGGTCTTCGGCTTCCGGCTGGCGACGATCGCGCTGGCCACGCCCTTCGCGCTGAACAACACCCGGCCGGGGCTGGGCATCTGGCTCGTCGGCTCCGCCGTGGTCGTCACCTTCATGGTGTCCTACATCCCGCTGCGGGACTGGGAGCGCTTCGGGCCGTTCCTGCTCCGGCATCCGGCCCTCCTCGCGGTGGACTCGCTCTTTGGCGCGCTGCTCCTGGCCACCGCCTCCCCCGAGTCGATCCTCGCGTACGTCACCCTCTGCACCCCGCTGCTCGCCGGACTCGTCTACGGCTGGCGTGGGGCCGCGGTCTTCGCCGTACTCCAGTCGCTCATCATCGGCGGCGCGTTCGCCGTCAACCCGGACGTGAAGGCCGGACTCGGCGATCTGCTGCTGCCCGGACTGTGCGTCATCGCGGGCGCGGTCGGCAGCACCCTGCGCAACCTCATGCTCGGCTTCGGCACCGCCGCCCAGGCCCTCACCGAGGCCCGCGCCCGGCTCGCCGTCAACCAGGCGGTGGAGGAGGAGCGCGCCCGCCTCGCCCGGGAGATGCACGACTCGGTGTCCAAGACGCTCCACGGGCTGGCACTGGCTGCGGACGGCCTGGCCGGCTCCGCGGACCGGATGGATCCGCTGACCGTGAAGCACCAGGCCGAGCTCGTCGCCCGCTCGGCGCGCCGGGCCGCCGCCGAGTCCCGGGAACTGCTGTCCGATCTGCGCCGCCAATCCGGCCTCGACGGCGGCGTCGACGTGCTCTCCGAACTGGCCGCACGCACCGCCGGCTTCGCCCGCCGTCTCGGAGTACCGGCCCGATTCCGCCGACTGGGCCAGGACCCGGTGCCGCCGGTACCCCAGGCCGTCGCGCGCCAACTGCTCACCATCGCGTCCGAGGCCATGGAGAACGCCCACCGCCACGGGCACCCCACGTACCTCGACGTCGCGGCGGGCGTCGTCGGCGACGTGCTGAGCATCAGCGTCTACGACGACGGCAAGGGCCTGCCCCCCGGCACCACGCTCGACGGCCTCCGACGCGCGGGCCACTTCGGCCTCGTCGGCATGGTGGAGCGCGCCGCTTCCATCGGGTCCCGTATCCGCGTCGGGCGGGGGCGCCACTCACGAGGGACGGAGGTACGGCTCGAGCTGCCGTTGACGGCCATCGCCCCGGCGCCACCGGACGCGCTGCCGGGAAAGCCGCGGGCGACCCCGCTCCTCGACTGATCGCGCACGCCACCCCGGACGGGCACCGACCGTCCCCCCTCGGCGTCACACCGTCCGTATGCCCCCGCCCCGAGAACACCCCGAACCCGTCCGAGCCCCACCCCCGTCCCCCCGTCCACTCCGAGAGGAGGCCGCAACCATGCCGGACGACATCTCCCGAACAGCCGGAGAGCAGTGGGCACAGCAGCCCCACCTGTCACGGCGCTCGTCGTCGCATGCCGCAGTGCTCACTACCGACCATTCCTCCGGACCGTCCGCCTTCCCCGCTCCCCACGGGCCGGCGGACGCGGCATCCGGTGGCCACCCGGCCCTGCCCGCCCTCGTCACGCCCGCCCCCACGCTCCTCCGGGTCGTCGTCGCCGACGACAACCCGGTGGTACGAGCGGGCCTTACCGTGCTGCTCCAAGGCCGCGAGGACATCCATGTCGTCGCCCAGGCCGCCGACGGACGCCAGGCGTACGACGCGGCCGTCCGGCACCGGCCGGACGTCATCCTGCTCGACGTGCGGATGCCGGGCGTCGACGGCATCTCGGTCCTTCCTCACCTGGTGGGCCTCGCGCCGGTGCTGATGACGACGTACAGCCGCGAGAGCGAGATCGTCCACGAGGCCCTGCTCCGCGGCGCGGGCGGCTACCTGGTGCACGGCGAGTTCACCGCGGACCAGCTCGTCGCCGCCGTACGCGACATCAAGGAGGGCCGGGCCGCCTTCACCTCCTCCGCCTCCAGCGCTCTGCTCGCGGCGGTGCGCGGCACCACCCGCCCACCGGAACGATCACCGACACCCTTGCCGGACGGTCTGGGCGTGGCGTTCGCAAAGGAGCCTGGGCAGTACCACCCCGTGCTGTCTGCAGCCGCACACGACATGAGCCGATCGCACGCCTGCGTATCATCAACAAAGCAGCAGGTTAGGTTAGGTGACAGCCCATCAACTGGGCAACAATTCAACCTTCCCTCTTCGCTTTCGCAAGCGAATGTGGCACATTCTTCCCCAGGGGCGGTCCCCTCGGGGGCCACCCCGAAGGCAGCTGCCGGGGGGCAGCCGGCCGAGCTGAGTCAGCGGGAGGGGGAAGTGATGGACCTGATCGCTTCGGGCATGACGAATCAGCAGATCGCCGCCACCTGTTTCATCAGCCAGAAGACCGTCAAGAACCACATCAACCGCATCTTCGCCAAGCTCCGTGCCGGAAGCCGCGGCGAGGCCATCGCCATCTGGCATCGCCTGGCCCGAAGGGGGGCGGTGGGTCATGGCTGACACGACCGGGGTCACGGGGCCTCCGAAGCTCCGGCCCCTGGAATGGGCCCGCGGTTGGGCCCTCAGGCCCATGTCAAAGGTTGCTCTCCACTCGTACCCTTCGCATGCCGCCGCCGAGACCGGCCAAGAGCAAGCCGGAGCCGCGAGCGGAACCGAGGACCCGTACGAGTCGGTCGGCAAGCGGCCGGCCCGACCAGGAGGGGAACACCATGTCGAACATCACTCGCAGGACGGCGACCAACGCCCGCGTCCACGTCGGCAACTGGGCGAAGACGACCGCCGAGGCGATCCGCCGCCGCGGCGACCGGGGCCAGGGGGCCGTCGAGTACGTCGGCGTGATCGTGCTGGTCGCACTGATCATCGCGGCGCTGGTGGGCTCGGGCGTGGCGGAGACGATCGCCGACGGGCTCACCACCAAGGTGGGCGAAATCCTGGGCGGTTGACGCTGCGAACTTCACGCGAGAGAGGGCAGGTCGCCCCCGCCTACGTGGTGGTGGTAGCGAGCCTGCTCTTTCTCGCGCTTGCGTTCTTCGCGGTCGGCCAGGCCGGCGCCACCCGCAACGGTGCCCAGACCGGCGCCGACGCCGCCGCACTCGCGGCGGCCAAGCAGTCTCGGGACCAGTTCGAGCTGGAGCTGTCGGCGAACCTCGACCCGGAGTACCTGACCGCGATCTTCGATCTGGGGCAGTTCGGGAGCTTCCGGGGCTGTGAGGCGGCCTACCCCATGGCTGAGCGGAACGACACCGTCGTGACACCGGGTGGCTGCAGCCCGGCCTACAACGGCGGTTGGGGCTTCACCGTCGAGGTCGAAACGAGGAAACCGGTGGGGGACACCGTTCTGCCGGGGACGGAGACGAAGAAGGCCACGGCCGAGGCCACCGCCGCACTCATACCCCGATGCCGCTACGAGCCGGTCCCCGAGCCGCTGGGGACGCTGACGTGCGAGGGGACAGTTCCGTGGCTGGTCGGCGAGGGCCCTCCGCCGGATGGGCCTGACCTCTTCGACATCCGGCTGGCCGAGAACTGACCGCGAACGAACGCAGAAGGAATGACACGCATGAGTCATCTGTACGGAGTGACCGCGCGAAAGGTAGTGGTCGTCGCTCTCCTGGCGACAACGGTGTCCCTTTCGCTCGCCGCCTGCGGTGGAGACGACGTGGGGTCGGCGAAGGACAAGGGGAGCAGCAACTCGGCGCCCGCCGCCACGGGGAACAGCAAGCCTCAGGACAGTGGCGGCAGCACCGTGCCGGACACCGGCAAGACGTTGGCAACCATCAACGGCACTGAAGGATTCCAGTTCATCGTCCATGGTGCGACCCGGGACCCAGGTGGATTCCTCACCGTGACCGGTAGTCTCAAGAACACCTCGGGGAAGAAGTCGTATGCCCCTGTGGCGTGGAACGGCCAGGAGACCAACGTGCGGCGCACGGGCCGATCCCTCGCTGGCATGACCTTGGTGGACAAGGCGGAGAAGAAGCGCTACTACGTGCTTCGCGACACCGATGGCTACCCGTTGACCACTACCGGCATCACGAGTATCGACGCAGGGGCCTCCGTCTCCTTCTTCGCCCAGTTCCCCTCCCCGCCGGACAAGACCACCCAGGTCGACATCCAGATCCCTCTCATGCCCACCGCCACGATTGAGATCTCCTGATGACCCCCGCCACGCCCCGCACCCGCAGGGCCACAGCCTCGGCCCTCGCCGCGGCCGTGCTGGTCGTCAGCATGCAGTTCGCCGCCGCGGCCGGCGCCCGGGCGGACGAGACTCCCGCTCCCGGCACGCCTCCGGGTACCGAGTCGACCTCGCCGCCGCCCGAGGTCGACGGCGAGTCACCGGGGCTGAAGATCCGGGACGGTGCGACCCTCGCGCCCGCCCGGGTGCTCGACATCGTTTCCGTCGTCGAGTCCGAGGGTGGCGAGGAGCGCCGTGAGGAGACCAGTTCCAACCTGAAGTTCGCACTTCAGGCGGAGGTGCTCTTCGGCAAGGACAGCGCCAAGCTGTCCGGGGCCGCCAATGCCCGTATCGCCGAGATCGCGGCGGAGATCCGCGGCCAGGGAGCAAAGAGGGTCCGGGTCTTCGGCTTCACCGACAACCTGGGCTCCGCCGCGCACGGTGACGTGCTGTCCAAGCAGCGGGCGGACGCCGTGCACAAGGTGCTGTCGCAGCAGCTCGGCGGCTCGGGAATCAGTTACGAGATCCGTGGCTACGGCGAGCAGTACCCGATCGCCGACAACGGCACCGAGGACGGCCGGAAGAAGAACCGCCGGGTGGAGGTCTCCTTCCCGCGTGGTGAGGGTGGCGCGTCACAGGGCTGAGGAGCCCACGTCCGGACGCGGGGGCTCTCCCTCGCCACGCCGTGAACTCCCGCCACGCCGCGAATTCCCGGGGCGGACGCCACGAGCGGCGTCCGCCCCGGGAGTTCTGGGATCAGCCATCGGAGCGGTCCGGACGCGAAGCGTGACAGCCCGGCGCGGGCGAGGAGGACCGGGCGCGGCGGGCCACGCAGCCGGCCGGTGGCCGCCGGCGGCGAAACCGCCCCGACTCCCGGGCCCCCGTTTCCCGTTTCCCGCTTCCGGCAGGCAGTCGCTCGGTCTTCCTCGCCCTCCCCCGTGCGGTCAGATCGTTCCAGTCCGGTGGTCCCGTTCGCATTGCCGACCACCGGCAATCTTTACGTATCCTTGATGCCTGACGCCGTTCGCCGGAAGGGGACGGGGTGCCATCCCTGATCTCCGGCGTTGGGAAGTCGTGTCGGCGTGCCGGGGGAAGGAACGGGGGAACGGGTCGTGACGGTGCTTGAGACCGAGTCGTATCTGAAGGGGTACGCCGAGGTACTGGCCGGTGCCTGTGCCACCGGCCGGAGGCTCACCCGAGACGAACTGGCCTCACTCCGCGCCCAGGGGGAGCGTGCCGCGGAAGCGGGCATCGGACTGCGCACCATGGTCCGGGCCCATCTGGCCGCCGCGCGCGCGATCCGGCCGGGACTGCACGCGGCGGCGGCCGACCACCTGCTCGCCGCCACCGAGCAGGCCGTGGACGCCTTCGCCGAGGGCCATGAGCGGGCGCAGCGTCTCGCGGTGCGCCAGGAGGAGGCGGCCCGCCGGGAGTTCGTCGACGACCTGCTCTACGGGCGCAGCGACCTCGGCCGGCTCGCCGAGCGGGCCGTACGCTTCGGGTTGCTGCTGTCCCACGCCCATGCGGTGGCGGTCGCCCAGGGCCCGGAGTCGTACGACGACGGCCATCCCCTCACCCGCCGGATCGGGGCCTCGCTCGTCGCCCGCTTCGGGGACCGGCACATCCTCCTCACCACGAAGGACGGCCGGCTGGTCTGCATCGCACCGGGTGACCAGTCCGATGTCCTCGGCCACTTCGCCAAGCAGGCGTACGGGGCGACGGACGGCGGCCGGGTGGCGGTGGGGCGCGCCCATCCGGGTGCGGGCGGGGTGGTCCACTCCTACGAGGAGGCGCTGAACGCCCTGGACCTGGCCGATCGCATGGGCCTGGAAGACCCGGTGCTGCAGGCCTCGGACCTGCTGGTGTACCCGGTGCTGACGCGCGACCGGCAGGCCATGGCCGATCTCGTGCTCAGCGCCCTCGGTCCGCTCAGGCAGGCCCGCGGCGGAGCCCAGCCGCTGCTCGACACTCTCGCGGCCTACTTCGACACGGGGTGCGTGGCGGCCGAGGCGGCCCGGCGGCTCAACCTCAGCGTGCGGGCCCTGACGTACCGGCTCGACCGGATCCACAGGCTCACCGGCGCCGACCCGGGCGATCCCGTGCACAGGTACACACTTCAGACGGCGGTCATCGGGGCCCGGCTGCTCGACTGGCCGCACCAGGACATCTGACGGCGCATCGGGCGTTCCGAAACGCCGGTCCGCAAGGTGTACGCCCCCGACGCGGGGTTGTGGGCGTGAGGGCGGTCCGGACGCCGTGAGACCGGTCACTCCCACCCCTGGGGCGATAATCGGGCGCATGTCCGACCAGTCCGTATCCGCACCCCGGGGCGACCGTCCGCGCGGAGCGCCCCTGCCTCCCCGGATCTCCCGTGCCGCCCCCGCTGTTCTGGGGTACGCGGCGGTCCGGGCGCTGGGAACGGCGATCCTCGCGGTGGCCGCCGCGGTGCAGGGGAAGGACGCCCTGCACCGGCTGAACGGGCGCTGGGACTCCGTCTGGTATGTCCGGATCGCGGAGAACGGCTATGGGTACGACGTGACACTGCCCGACGGCAGCGTCCATTCCGATCTGGCCTTCTTCCCGTTGCTGCCCGCGCTGGAGCGGGCGGTCTCCGAGGTGCTGCCGGTCGGCGCGGCCACGGCGGGACTCGCGATCGGCTGGCTCGCGGCGTTCGCCGCCGCCTGGGGCATCTACGCCGTCGGCGCCCACGTGGCGGGGCAGCGGGCCGGGGTGCTGCTGGCCGTGCTGTGGGGCGTCTACCCGACCGCCTTCGTGCAGTCGATGGCGTACACCGAGACGCTGTTCACCGCGCTGGCCGCCTGGTCCCTGTACGCCGTGCTGACCGAGCGCTGGATCGCCGCCGGGACGCTCTGCGCGCTGGCCGGCCTCACCCGGCCCTCGGCCGTCGCGCTCGTCGCCGCGATCGGCGCGAGCGCGCTCGTTCGGCTGCTCCAAAGGGGCCTGACGTGGCGGACTGCCGTCGGTGTGGTCATCGCGCCGCTCGGATGGCTGGGCTATGTAGCCTTCGTCGCGGTGCGCCGGGGCAGCCCCACGGCGTACTTCGAGGTCCAGGCCGCCTGGGGCAACGAGATCGACGGCGGGGTCGCCCTCGCCCGCTTCGTCGGCGGGCACCTGACAGGGCCGGCACCGCTCGCCGGAGTCGGGCTGATCGCCGCCATCGGGCTGCTCCTCTGGGTGCTGTGGCTGTGCGTGCGGCAGCGCCAGCCGCTGCCGCTGCTGGTGTACGCGGCCGGGATCGTCGTCATCTCGCTGGTCGGCGCCGCGTACTTCGGCTCACGCCCGCGGTTGATCATGCCTGCCTTCCCGCTGCTGCTGCCCGCGGCGGTCGCGCTCGCCGGGCCCGCCCGCCGGACCGCCGCCGTCGTGGTGGTGGCGCTGCTCGCCGTCGCGTCGGGGGTGTACGGCGCGTTCACCCTGCTCGGTACGGGGCCGCCCTGATCCGGGCGCCGGATGCGGCGGGGCAGGCACGGTCGCGGGGGCAGGCCGCCGGAACGCGCCGCGAGGGCGTCGCGGGGGCAGGTCGCCGGAACGCGCCGCGAGGGCCGTCACGGGTTCACGGCGCCGGGCGCCACGAGGGCCGTCGCGGGTCAGACCGCCGGGCGCCGTGGCCCTTCGATCGCGAGCCGTACCCCCGGTCGTACGCCCCACTCCGCCATCGCCCCCGCCTCCGCCTCCAGGACGTGACGGCTGCGCGGTCTCGGCAGCCCGAGCCGTCCGGGGCGCATCGTGCGGACGTCCAGGACGCGCAACTCCTGGTCGAGGTACGCAACGTCGATGGCGAAACGCATCCGGAAGGTGTGCACGCTCGTGCAGGGCGTCAGCATGAGCGCACCGTGCAGACCGTCACGGCCGAGAAGACCGCGGTAACGCGCACGGTACGACGCGGCGATCACGAGGCCCACCGGTTCCTCCCTCCCGGGGACCGTCAGCGTGCCGTCGCCGTCCTGCCATCCGCCCATGTGCCAGGACCGTAGCGGGAGTCGGGCCGGGATGGGCCCGGGTCGGCGGAGAGTGGGTCCGCGGGCCCATGACCGCCCGGCGCCCAGCCCCTAGGGTCGGACCGTGGAGTACGCGTATGTGACGCTGATCGCCGCCGCGTTGTGGGGGACCGCGGCCGGGGTGCTCGTGCCGCGCCCCGCCTATCGGATGTCCGTCGAGCCGGAGGAGGCATGGCGGGTCGCCTGCCCCGCCGGGCATCCGATCACCGGGCCCGCGCGCGGGTGGCTGGGGACCGCACGCTGCGCGGGCTGCGCGGCGTCACACCCGCCCGTGCCGGCAGTCGCGTCCAGGCCGGCAGTCGTGTCCGAGCCGAGCGCCGCGGACGAGCCGGGCGGTGCGGACGGGCCGGGAGGTGCAGACGGGCCGGGCGGTGTGGACGGGCCGGAAGGCGCCGGCACCCGCGGGACCGCCGCCTACCGGCAGTCGTTCCTCGTGCCATCCGCCACCGCGCTCGCCTGTGCGGCACTCGCCGCGGCCGTCGGGCCCCGGCCGGAACTGGCGGTGTGGCTGCTGCTCGTGCCGGTCGCCGTCCTGCTCGCCCTCGTCGACCGCAACGTCCACCGGCTCCCGGACCAGCTGACGCTGCCGCTGGCCGCCGCGGCGGCCGTCCTGCTCGGCGGCGCGGCACTGCTCCCCGGCGCCGGCGGGTCATGGACGACCGCGCTGCTCGGCGGGCCCGTGCTCGGCGCCGCGTACCTGGTGCTCTACCTCGTCAATCCGAACGGCATGGGCTTCGGCGATGTGAAACTGGCCCTGTCGCTCGGTGTGGCGCTCGGCTGGTACGGCTGGGAGGTGCTTTTCGTGGGGGCCTTCGCGGGGTTCCTGCTCGGTGCGGTGTACGGGCTCGGGCTCATCGTCCTCCGCGGGGCGGGGCGCGATACGGCCATCCCGTTCGGGCCGTTCATGATCTCGGGCACGCTGATCGGACTGCTGCTGGGCGCGCTCACCTCCGGCTAGTGCCCGCTGGTACTCGGTGCTGCTCGCTGCCGTTCTCGGGTACTCGCTGGTACTCGGTGGTGCCGGTCGGTCTCACAGGCCGCGCCATCCGTTCCATCTGCCCCATCCCCGGCGTTCGCTGCGCCGGCTTCTCCGGCGACATCCGGCCGTCCGGTGACCAGACTGGGGCCATGGACATCACACCCGTCAACCTGACCGAGGCCCTCGCCTCTTTCGACGATGTGTACAGCCCGCGCATCGTGGCCCGGATGAACGACTACGACGTACGCGTGGCGCACGCCGCCGGGGAGCACATCTGGCACGTCCACGAGGACACCGACGAGTTCTTCCTCGTCCTCGACGGCCGTTTCGACATCGCGATGCGTGACGCGGAAGGTGCCGAGACGACGGTCGAGCTCCGCCAGGGGGACACGTTCGTCGTGCCGAGAGGTACCGAGCACAAGCCGTCGTCGCCGGGCGGCTCGATCCTGATGTTCGAGCCGGCCGGGACCAAGTCCACAGGTGACCGCCACGAGGGGGAGATCCCCGCTCATGTGGACAGCACCACCGGCCATGCCCTCTAGCATGCGGACGTATGCGGACATTTTTTGACAATCTAACGGTTGCGCGTGCGCAGACGAAGCCGGTTCCGGCTTCCGCGGACGCCCGACCGACGGAAGGTCCCGCCGCCGCCCTCCTCCCCTGGGGTTGGGCGGCGGTCCTGTCCCTGCTGTACGCGACGGTCGCCGTGCGCCGCCACCAACTGCTGCGCACCACGGGCTACGACCTCGGCATCTTCGAGCAGGCGGTACGCGCCTACGCCCGACTTGAGGCTCCCGTCGTCCCGTTGCGCGGCGACGGCTTCAATCTGCTCGGCGACCACTTCCATCCGCTGGTCGCCGCCCTCGCCCCGCTCTACGGGCTGTGGCCGTCCCCGCTCTGTCTGCTGGTGGCCCAGTCCGCCCTCCTCGCCCTCGCCGTCGTGCCGCTCGCCCGCTGGGCCGTCCGGACGCTCGGCCGCCGTGCCGCGCACGTCGTCGCCTTCGGCTACGGCGCGAGTTGGGGTATCGCCTCGGCGGCCGCCTTCGACTTCCACGAGGTGGCCCTCGCCGTGCCGCTGCTGGCCTTCGCCCTCGAGGCGCTCGGCCGGAGGCGCTGGGGACGGGCCGTCGCCTGGGCCGCGCCCCTGCTCCTCGTCAAGGAGGACCTGGGGCTGACCCTCGCGGCCGTGGGCGTCTATGTGGCGTGGAAGGGGCCGCGGAAGCTGGGGATCGCGACGGCCGCGGCCGGGCTCGTCGGCAGCGCCGTCGAGATCGCGCTGCTGCTGCCGGCCTTCAACCCCGGCGGCGGGTACGCCCACGGAGGCAACCTCACCGACGGGCACGGCTCACTCCTCGCCACGCTGGCCTTCGCGCCGCTCGACGCGCTGCGTCCCGACGTCAAGGCCATGACCCTCGTGCTGGTGTTCGCCCCCAGTGCCCTCCTCGCCCTGCGGTCACCCCTGTCGCTGATCGCCGTGCCGACGCTCGCCTGGCGGATGCTGTCGGAAAACGCGTTCCACTGGGGGACCGCCTTCCACTACAGCGCGGTGCTGATGCCCGTCGTCTTCGCCGGGCTCGTCGACGCCCTCGGCCGCTACCGGCAGGCCGGCGATCCGCTCGCCGCCCGCCATGTGCGCGCCTCCCTGGTCACCGTGCTCGCCGTGACGGTGGTGATGCTGCCGTCCTTCCCGCTCGCCCAGCTGGCGCAGCGGGCCACCTGGCGCACCACCCCGCACATCGAGGCCGCCCGGACGCTGCTCCAGCGGATCCCGGACGGGGCGACGGTCGCCGCCTCCAACCGGCTGGTACCCCAGCTCACCTCCCGCTGCCACGTCGTGCTCTTCCCGACCTGGCCGGTCGAGGGGCATCTGTACGAGTACGACGGGAAGCGAACGCCCCGGCCCACCGCGGAATGGATCATCCACGACAGCAGGGCTCCGGAGGCGTGGCCGTACAGGACGGGCCACTGGCCGTACCCGCCGGAGCGGCAGCAGGCCGAACTGGACGCGGCGCAGCGGGCATACGGCTATGAGCGCGTCGCGGCGCTCGACGGCATCACCCTGCTGAGGCGCACCCGATGACCTGGCGCAGGGGACCGGACCGATCGCCACCGCACCCCGCACCCGCCGCACCGCACCCGCACGCGCCGCACCCGCCCGATGCCGTCCGCCCCGCACGCCCGTCCGCCCCGCATCCGTCCGCGCCGTATGTCGTCGGTCCCGCATCCGTTCCGCCCCGTACGCCGCCCGCGCCCTGCTCGTCATCGCCCTTCCGTCGTCCGGCGAGCCGGTGGCGCCGCCGGGCGCATCCCTTCCGTACGGGCCGCGTCAACCGGGCGCCCGTTGGGCCGTTCCCCCGTGGGGAGTACGGGCCGTATCGGGCGCCGAGGCCGAACCCGGCCCCTGCCCAGGGCCTTTCCCCTTTCCTCACCGCAGTCGAGTGACTCCGGAGAGTAGCTGCGGGTGTCCGTGGCACGCGGCGGCCTGCGCGAAGGGTTATGGTGGAAACCCCCCCTCGGGCCGGTCCGTATCCCCCCCACGGACCGGCCCGTTTCCTTTGCCTCGGGTGCCTCGGGTGCCTCGGAGGCCCTCGGATCTCCCCGGGTGCCCTCGGGCGGGCCTCCCGCTGGGTCAGCCGCGGTCGGCCCAGATGTTCGTCCCCGCGGTGTCCACCGCGAAGACGTCGATCTCCTTCAGCTCCTCGTCGGTGAGCGGCGCCGCGTGGAGCGCGGCCACGTTCTCCTCCAGCTGCCGGACGCTGCTCGCGCCGATCAGGGCCGAGGTCATCCGCTCGTCGCGCAGCACCCAGCTGAGCGCCAGCTGGGCGAGCGTCTGCCCGCGCCGCCGCGCTATCTCGTCCAGCCCGCGCAGCCGGCGCAGCACCTCGTCGGAGAGCAGGTTCGGGTCGAGGGACTTGCCCTGGGTCGCCCGCGAGCCCTCCGGGACGCCCGTGAGGTACTTGCCGGTGAGGAGACCCTGGGCGAGCGGCACGAAGGAGATGCAGCCCATGCCGGCCGCCTCCAGGGTGTCGAGGATCCCGTCGTCCTCGATCCAGCGGTTGATCATCGAGTAGGACGGCTGGTGGATGAGGGCCGGGACGCCCATCTCCCTCAGCAGCCGGGCCGCCTCGGCGGTCTGCTCGGAGTTGTACGAGGAGACGCCCACGTAGAGGGCCTTGCCCTGCTGGACGGCGGACGCCAGGGCGCCCATCGTCTCCTCCAGCGGGGTGTGCGGGTCGAAGCGGTGCGAGTAGAAGATGTCGACGTAGTCCAGGCCCATCCGCTTCAGGGACGCGTCCAGCGACGACATCAGGTATTTGCGGGAGCCCCACTCGCCGTAGGGCCCGGGGTGCATCAGATAGCCGGCCTTGGTGGAGACGACGAGTTCGTCCCGGTACGGGGCGAAGTCCTGGGCGAAGATCTTGCCGAAGTTCAGCTCGGCGGAGCCGGGGGGCGGTCCGTAGTTGTTCGCCAGGTCGAAATGGGTGACGCCGAGATCGAAGGCTCGGCGCAGGATCGCCCGCTGCGACGCGAGCGTGCGGTCGTCGCCGAAGTTGTGCCACAGACCCAGGGAGATCGCCGGGAGCTTGAGCCCGCTGCGGCCGGTGCGGCGGTACTCCATCGAGGCGTAGCGGTCGTCGGCTGCACGGTAAAAGGGGGAATCGTTCACGCTTCCCTGCCTATCACGGACTTGTGACAGACCGGGTTGGGTGCGTCCGGCCGCTCCGCAGTAGTGTGACGGGCGTCGGGGGTCAGCCACAGCACGGAGGGGTTAAGGACTGTGAACCTGCGCGACCTGGTGTACGGGCTCTACGCACGCCGGGTGGAGGGCCGCCTCGACCACGCCCAGGTGCCCAAGCACATCGGCGTCATCCTCGACGGCAACCGCCGCTGGGCGAAGGCGTCGGGCGGCACGGCCGCGGAGGGGCACCGGGCCGGGGCGGAGAAGATCTCCGAGCTGCTGGGCTGGTGCGCCGAGACCGATGTCGAGGTGGTCACGCTCTGGATGCTGTCCACGGACAACTTCGACCGTCCGGAGGAGGAGCTGCGCCCGCTCCTCGGCATCATCGAGAACACCGTGCGCAAGCTGGCTTCCGACGGTCGGTGGCGGGTGCACCACGTGGGGACCATGGACCTGCTGCCCGCGAGGACCCAGTCGGTGCTCAAGGAGGCCCAGCAGTCGACGGTCGGCATCGACGGGATACTGGTCAATGTCGCGGTCGGCTACGGAGGCCGCCAGGAGATCGCGGACGCGGTGCGCTCCCTGCTGAACGAGCACGCCGCCAAGGGGACGACCTTCGAGGAGCTCGCGGAGATCGTCGACACCGACATGATCGCCTCCCACCTCTACACCCGCGGGCAGCCCGACCCCGACCTGGTGATCCGCACGAGCGGCGAGCAGCGTCTGTCGGGCTTCATGCTCTGGCAGAGCGCGCACTCCGAGTACTACTTCTGCGAGGTCTTCTGGCCGGCCTTCCGCAAGGTCGACTTCCTCCGCGCACTTCGCGACTACGCCGCCCGCCACCGCCGCTACGGGTCCTGACGGCGGCGGGTCGCCGCCCTGCCGGGCCCTGCCGGAGCACCCACAGGCGGTCTCCCGTACGAGGCCGATCCCGCGGCGAGAGCCATTCCGGTGACGAGCTTCGCTCCCGTGACGAGGCCGGCCCCCTGTCGAGGGCCGTTCCCGTGACGAGGGCCGTTCCCGTGACGAGGTTCGCTCCTGTGACGAGGCTTCCCGCGACGAGGCCGGCCCCCTGCCGAGGACCGCTCCCGCGACGCCGTCCCCTCCCGCGACGCCGTCCCCTCCCCTGCGACGACAACGCCCGGAGCGCCCACGGCGGCGGGTGCGGGAAGCCGGGTGGCGGGATCTTGACGACCGGTCCCCCGTTCGGCGCAGGCGCAGTGGGCCGGACGGGTGGCGGCGGGGCACCCCTGGGGGTGGACCCGGGCATGGTCACCGCATGTTCATCGACGCGTCGTCATATGCCATGGCATGGCCGCGCTCGTTCGAGGGAATATCCCTGACAGGTCGACATCCGGACACCCGCTCCGGATGCCGTTCTACTGCGCGCGGCACCGAGCCGCTCGCCCGGGAGGCCCTTTGCGCCAGGACGACCGTGCGGCCAGCACGGAAGGAACGGGGGGCCGGTGCCCGGCCCGTGCATCGTGGCCGGAGACCGGTCCGGTCCCCTGCCGTTCGGCGGGGAGACCCCCAGCCCGCGACGCCGTCGCACCCCGATCTCAGCCGAGGGGGTACGTCCTTCCGTGGTGAACAGCACAAAGCGCCGCATGTCCGACAGGCGCACCTACGTCATCGACACCAGCGTCCTGCTGGCCGACCCCAACGCCGTCTCGCGCTTCGACGAGCACGAGGTCGTGCTCCCGATCGTCGTCGTGACGGAGCTGGAGGCCAAAAGGCACCACCCGGAGCTCGGATACTTCGCCAGGCAGGCGCTGCGCCTGCTCGACGACTACCGGGTCCGGTACGGCCGCCTGGACGCACCCATCCCGATGGGCGACCTCGGCGGCACGCTGCGCGTCGAGCTCAACCACTCGGACCCCGGGGTGCTTCCGGCCGGCTACCGGCTGGGTGACAACGACTCACGGATCCTCGCGGTGGCACGGAACCTCCAGGCAGAGGGGTACGACGTCACCGTCGTGTCCAAGGATCTGCCGCTGCGCATCAAGGCGTCCTCCGTGGGCCTCCTTGCCGAGGAGTACCGTGCGGAGCTCGCGGTCACGGATTCCGGTTGGACCGGAATGTCCGAACTGGCCCTGTCCGCCGAACAGGTGGACATCCTCTTCGAGGAGGAGCGCCTGCACGTACCGGAGGTGTCCGGCCTGCCCGTCCACACCGGCCTGGTCCTGCAGTCGGAGCGCGGCAAGGCCCTCGGCCGGGTCGCCTCCGACGGCGGCGTCCGGCTCGTCCGGGGCGACCGCGAGGCCTTCGGCATCCGCGGCCGCAGCGCCGAGCAGCGCATCGCCCTCGATCTGCTGCTCGACCCGGACGTCGGCATCGTCTCGATGGGCGGCCGGGCGGGTACCGGCAAGTCGGCGCTGGCGCTCTGCGCCGGCCTGGAGGCCGTCCTGGAGCGCCGGCAGCACCAGAAGGTGATGGTCTTCCGGCCGCTGTACGCGGTGGGCGGCCAGGAACTGGGCTATCTGCCGGGCACCGAGGCCGAGAAGATGAGCCCCTGGGCGCAGGCGGTCTTCGACACGCTCTCCGCGGTGGCCGGCCGCGAGGTCATCGAGGAGGTCCTCGGCCGGGGCATGCTCGAGGTGCTGCCGCTGACCCACATCCGCGGACGCTCGCTGCACGACGCGTTCGTCATCGTGGACGAGGCCCAGTCCCTGGAGCGGAACGTCCTGCTGACCGTGCTGTCCCGGATCGGAGCCAACTCACGGGTGGTACTGACCCATGACGTGGCCCAACGGGACAATCTGCGCGTGGGCCGGTACGACGGGGTCGTCGCCGTCGTCGAGAAGCTGAAGGGCCATCCGCTGTTCGCGCATGTCACGCTCACCCGGTCCGAGCGCTCGCAGATCGCCGCGCTGGTGACCGAAATGCTGGAGGACGGGCCGATCTGACGGGACCTGTCCGGCCTGGAAGTTGGCGCCGCCCGGCGAAGCGAAGGAGCTTAGCCGGGCGGCGTCGTGCTGCGCCGCCTTTTCCACAAAACTCCTGGGGCAAACGAGGTGTGAGCTTTCACACGCAGCCGTGAATTGCCTTGCGGCATCCGCTTCCGGCAGAGTCTGGTTTCCGTCAGGCCCCGCATACGGCACAGCTGCACCCTCAGGGGTGCGGCACCACACAACTCCACAAACGCCGCCGTATGCCGCCCGAGCACCACGCGGCACTCCCGCAGGGGAGCGCCCACCGGGCCCGTGCCTCCCGTGACCTAGCAAGAGGGAGTGCCAGTGCCAGGGGCACGATTGCGCCCGCGAGGTCACCTGTGCGGGCGGTGCTGGAAGGAAACCGTGTGAGCCGGATCTCGGTCCGGGGATTCGCAGTGGCGTCCGCCACCGCAGTCACCACTGTCGGCGCTGTCGTGGGTGTTGCCTCGGGCAACTCCCTGCCCGCGAACGGCGACAACCTGGAGACGACCGCGGCGGACGCGACGCTGCTCGCGGACATCCCCGTCGGTGAGCAGGCCCAGGTTCAGGTCGCATCCCTGACCCAGCAGGCCGACGCGCAGGCGGCCGCCGCCGACGCGGCCGCGAGGAAGTCCGCCGAGGAGGCCGCTCGTCTCCAGGCCGCCAAGGACGCCGAGGCGAAGAAGGAAGCCGCCGAGGAGGCCGCCAAGCGCGAGGCCGAGGCCCGGGCGGCCAAGGAGGCCGAGGAGCGTGCGAGCCGCTCCGCCGTCCGTGACGCCTCCAGCTTCTCGACGCAGTCGTCGTACAGCATCTCCGAGGTCCAGGCGATCGCCCGCCAGATGGTCCCCGGTGACCAGTTCCAGTGCTTCAGCAACATCGTGGACCACGAGTCCAGCTGGAACTACCGGGCCCAGAACCCGTCCTCCGGCGCCTACGGCCTCGTCCAGGCACTCCCCGGCTCCAAGATGGCGTCCGCGGGTGCCGACTGGCGGACCAACCCCGCCACCCAGATCAAGTGGGGCCTGAACTACATGAACGACCGCTACGGCAGCCCCTGCGGCGCCTGGTCGTTCTGGCAGGCCAACCGCTGGTACTAGTACGGCATCAGGCAACGACCGCCGCGTCACGGCGCCCCATGGCGCGGCACCGGCCTGCGAAGGCCGACGACCGGCGCCGGCCGGACCCCGGATCCCGGAGCGTCCCGGCCGCCCGACTCCGCTGAGCCCCTCACCGTCCGACGGTGGGGGGCTCGGTCCGTGTACGGTCGGGACGGACCTTGGGGGGAGAGGGAAGCACGAGATGTCGAAGACACCAGCGTGGCTGGGTCGGCTGGGGGCCGGACTGTCCCGGCTCGGGGCACGGTTCGAGGAACGGCGGGCCGCCGCGGCGGCGGATGAGGAGGACGGCGGCGACCCCGGTGACGGGCGTCCGGGCCCGGCGAACCCGCCCGACCGGGTCCCGCCGCCGCCCGCCTACGCTCCCGCCGTTCCCGCGCGGCCCCATCCGGTCGAAGCCCTCCCCTGGGGGATGAGGGTCGCGGCCGAGGCCGGCTGGCGGCTGCTGGTCCTGGCCGGCACGCTCTGGGTGCTCATGCGCGTCATCAGCGCGGTGCAACTCGTCGTGCTCGCCTTCGTCGCCGCTCTGCTGGTCACCGCGCTGCTCCAGCCGACCGTGGCCCGTCTCAGGGGCGCCGGGCTGCCGCGCGGGCTCGCCACGGCCGTCACGGCGATCCTGGGTTTCGTCGTCATCGGCCTCGTCGGCTGGTTCGTCGTCTGGCAGGTCACGGAGAACCTCGGCGATCTCGCCGACCGGGTGAAGGACGGTATCGAGGAGCTCAAACGCTGGCTGCTCAACAGCCCGTTCCATGTGACCGAGCGCCAGATCAACGACATCGCGAACAACCTCCAGGACACCATCGGCACCAACACGCAGGAGATCACCTCCGCCGGGCTCCAGGGCGTGACCGTGATGGTGGAGATCCTCACCGGGATCCTGCTGGCGCTGTTCTCGACCCTCTTCCTGCTCCACGACGGGCGGCGGATCTGGCAGTGGTCCCTGAAGCTGGTGCCCGCCTCGGCCCGTCCGGGCGTCGCCGGTGCCGGACCGCGTGCCTGGCGGACGCTCACGGCGTATGTGCGGGGCACGGTGGTGGTCGCCCTGATCGACGCGATCTTCATCGGCCTGGGCATCTACTTCCTCGATGTGCCGCTGGCCGTTCCGCTCGCCGTCTTCATCTTCCTGTTCTCCTTCATCCCCCTGGTGGGTGCGGTCGTCTCGGGTGCCCTGGCGGTCGTCGTCGCCCTGGTCACCCAGGGGGTGTTCACCGCCCTCATGGTGCTGCTGGTGGTCCTCGCCGTGCAGCAGATCGAAGGGCATGTGCTGCAGCCGTTCATCCTGGGCCGCGCGGTCCGCGTCCACCCGCTGGCCGTCGTCCTCGCGGTCGCCACGGGCGGTCTGACGGCGGGCATCGGCGGCGCGGTGGTCGCGGTGCCGCTGGTGGCGGTGACGAACACGGTGGTCACCTACCTCCGTGCGTACGGCCAGGGCCAGGTGAGCCCGATCGGCCCCGCCCCGCACGGGGCGACGGTGATGGACCTGGCGCCGACCCCGCCCTCGACGCCGACCCTGCCTCCCGCCGCACCGAGGTCCGAACCCCCGCCGCCGGAGGGCGAGGAGCGCACCTGACGTGCGGGCCCGCGGGACGGCAAGGGCGCCCCGCCCGGCACGGAGCCGGGCGGGGCGCCCTGTTCACGATCCGGCCGTCCGGCCGGGACGTCGCTATTCGGCCAGCACGGCTTCCGCGTCCAGCGTCGTTCCGACGGCCTGGATCACCGAGGCGATCTTGAAGGCCTCCTGGATGACGTCGCGCTCGACGCCCGCCTTGCGGAGCACCTGCTCGTGCGAGTCCAGGCACTGGCCGCAGCCGTTGATCGCGGAGACGGCCAGCGACCACAGCTCGAAGTCGGTCTTCTCGACACCGGGGTTGCCGATGACGTTCATCCGCAGGCCGGCGCGCAGCGTCCCGTACTCGGGGTCCGACAGCAGGTGCCGGGTCCGGTAGAAGACGTTGTTCATCGCCATGACCGCGGCGGCCGACTTGGCGGCGGTGTACGCCTCGCCGGACAGGTTGGCCTTGGCCTCGGGCTCCAGCTCGCGCAGCACGATCGGCGAGCGGGAGGCGATCGCGCAGGCCAGCACCGTGCCCCACAGCTGCTGCTGCGGAAGGTCGCTGTTGCCGATCACCGAACCGAGGTTCAGCTTGAGGTCCTTGGCGTAGTCCGGCAGGGCGGACTTCAGCTCATCGAGCGCCATGCTCACTCACCGGCCAGCAGCTTCGACGCGTCGAGGGTGTCCTCGCCCTTGGACCAGTTGCAGGGGCAGAGCTCGTCGGTCTGCAGGGCGTCGAGGACCCGCAGGACCTCCTTGGGGTTACGGCCGACGGAGCCGGCGGTCACCATCGTGAACTGGATCTCGTTGTTCGGGTCGACGATGAAGACGGCGCGCTGGGCGAAGCCGTCCTCGCCCTCGATGCCGAGGTCGCGCATCAGCTCGTGCCGGGAGTCGGCCATCATCGGGAAGGGCAGGTCACGCAGGTCGGCGTGGTCCTTGCGCCAGGCGTGGTGGACGAACTCGGAGTCGCCGGAGAAGCCGAGGACCTGGGCGTCGCGGTCGGCGAACTCGTCGTTCAGCTTGCCGAACGCCGCGATCTCGGTGGGGCAGACGAAGGTGAAGTCCTTGGGCCACGCGAAGACGACCTTCCACTTGCCCTCGTAGGACTTGTGGGTGATCTGCTCGAACTCCTTGCCGCTCTCCAGCGAGACGCAGGCGGTCAGTTCGAAGGTGGGGAACTGGTCACCGACAGTGAGCACGCGCTCTCCTTGCAACGGGAAGCCCCTCGTGGGGGCCTCCGGGGGTTGGACGGAGCACCACCCTGGCACAGAGTGCATTGATCAAAGAAATAGCTAGACTGGGTCGCCGTGATCGGAGGTGGTTATCAGTGGTGGCAGTGAATCCGGCGAATAGGGGCAAACAGCCCAGCCTGGCTCAGCTTCGCGCCTTCGCCGCCGTCGCCGAGCATCTGCACTTCCGGGACGCGGCCGCCGCAATCGGGATGAGCCAGCCCGCGCTGTCCGGAGCCGTGTCGGCGCTGGAGGAGGCACTGGGTGTCCAGCTGCTGGAGCGTACGACGCGGAAGGTGCTGCTGTCGCCCGCCGGTGAGCGGCTCGCGGTCCGCGCCAGGACGGTCCTCGACGCCGTCGGCGAACTGCTGGAGGAGGCCGAGGCGGTGCGCGCGCCCTTCACCGGCGTGCTGCGACTGGGGGTGATCCCCACCGTCGCCCCCTATCTGCTGCCGAGCGTGCTGAGGCTGGTCCACGAGCGCTACCCGGAACTGGACCTCCAGGTCCACGAGGGGCAGACGTCGTCGCTGCTGGAGGGACTGTCGGCGGGCCGGCTCGACCTGCTGCTGCTCGCCGTACCGCTCGGCGTGCCCGGGGTGACGGAACTGCCGCTGTTCGACGAGGACTTCGTGCTGGTGACGTACGGCGACCACTGGCTCGGGGGCCGCGCGGACATCCCGCGCGACGCGCTCAGGGAACTGCCGCTGCTGCTCCTCGACGAGGGCCACTGCCTGCGCGACCAGGCCCTCGACATCTGCCGGGAGGCGGGCCGGACGGACGGGGTGCCGGTCACCACCACCGCCGCCGGGCTGTCCACCCTGGTCCAGCTGGTCGCGGGCGGACTGGGCGTCACCCTCCTGCCGCACACCGCCGTGCAGGTCGAGGCCGGCCGCAATCCGGCCCTGGCCACCGGCTACTTCGCGGACCCGGCCCCGGCCCGCCGGGTCGCCCTGGCGATGCGCACCGGGGCGGCCCGCCAGGGCGAGTTCGAGCAGTTCGCGGGCGCGCTCCGGGAGGGCCTGGGAGACCTCCCGGTCCGTGTGCTCCGCGACGGCGGCCTCCCGTCGTCCGGAGTCCTTCCGGCCGCATCCTCCGCGTCGGCCGGAGCGTCCGCATCCTCCGTATCGGCCGAATCCTCCGTATCAGCCGTATCAGCCGTATCCGCCGTATCGGCCGGAGCTCCGGCTACTCCTCGGACGGCTCCTTCGCCGCCGGAGGCCGTCCGCGGCGGGGGATCGGCTTGACGCCGCCGGGCAGCCGGCCCGCCTCCGACAGGGCCCGGCGCAGCAGGAACTCGATCTGGGCGTTGGCGCTGCGCAGCTCGTCCGAGGCCCAGCGCGCCAGCGCCTCGTAGACCGACGGGTCGAGCCGCAGCAGCACCTGTTTCCGTTCGGGAGGGGTCACTGGTAGAGCGTGCCCGTGTTCAGGACGGGCTGCGCCGCGCGGTCCCCGCAGAGCACCACCATCAGGTTCGAGATCATCGCCGCCTTGCGCTCGTCGTCGAGCTCCACCAGGCCCTCCGCGGCGATCCGCGCCAGCGCGGCCTCCACCATGCCGACCGCGCCGTCCACGATCTGCCGGCGGGCGGCGACGACGGCCCCCGCCTGCTGGCGCTGGAGCATCGCCGAGGCGATCTCGGGCGCGTACGCGAGGTGCGTGAAGCGCGACTCGACGATGTGGACGCCCGCGGCCTCCACTCGTGCGCGCAGTTCCAGGGCCAGCTTCTCGGTGATCTCCTCGGCGTTGCCGCGCAGCGACAGCCCTTCCTCGTCGTGGGCGTCGTACGGGTACTCGATCGCTATGTGCCGCACCGCCGCCTCGGTCTGGGTGGAGACGAACTCCCGGAAGTCGTCCACCTCGAACATCGCCTGCGCGGTGTCCTCGACCTTCCACACGACCACCGCGGCGAGCTCGATCGGGTTGCCGTAGGCGTCGTTGACCTTGAGTACCGCGGTCTCGTGGTTGCGGATCCGGGTCGAGATCTTCGCCCGGGTGGTGAGCGGGTTGACCCAGCGCAGCCCGTCGGTGCGGATCGTGCCCCGGTAGCGGCCGAAGAGCTGCACCACCCGGGCCTCGCCCGGGGCGATCATGTTGAGCCCGAACATCGCGAGGGCGGCGGTGACCGCCACCAGCGCCCCGCCCACGAAGAGCAGGACCTGCGCGGCCGTCGCCGCCACCGAGGTGCCCGCGGCCATCAGCAGCACGCCGCCCGCCAGTCCGGCCAGGCCGAGCAGCAGTGCCAGACCGCCGCCGACGCTGTGCGCGGGGAACTCCTCGACTCTCGGCCCGGGCATCTGCGGTGTGTCGTCGTGGTGGAGAGAAGTGCTGGTAGCAGGCATGTTCGCCCCCCGTTCCCCGGGTCGCGACCGCGACCCGACTGGCTAGCAATGTGATTACACATTAATCCAACTCGCAACCCTGTGCACCTCTCGTGAGTCGGTTCCTTTGAGACGGGTGCTGATTGTCACGTCCGGAAAAGACCGGATCGGTGGTCCTTTGTCTGTACGACCGGTGTTAGCTTTCTGAGCTGATCTGGCGACAACCGCCGGCGTACGGCACGACGGCGGCCGACGGTCGGGCGACCGGCGACGAGTGCGGAACACAGAGCGGAGCAACGAAAGCGATGGGCCGAGCGGAAGCGCGGAGGGCCCGGCAGCGCGACGCGCGCCGGGTGGGCAAGGCCGGGGGCATACGGCGCTTCCTCACCTGGAGGAGGCTGCTGGGTACCTTCTTCACGGCCTGCCTGCTGGGCATGGGCGCGCTCTTCATCGTCTACCTGCTGGTGCCGGTTCCCGCGGCCAATGCGCAAGCCGAGAAGGAGAGCAACGTCTACAAGTACGCCGACGGCTCCCTCCTCACCCGCACCGGCACGGTCAACCGCGAGATCGTCGGTCTGGACAAGATCCCGGACGAGGTGGAGAAGGCCTTCGTCGCCGCCGAGAACAAGACCTTCTACAAGGACTCCGGCGTCGACCTGAAGGGCACCGCCCGCGGCGTCTTCAACACCCTGACCGGCGGGGGCAAGCAGGGCGGCTCGACGATCACCCAGCAGTACGTCAAGAACTACTACCTGAACCAGGATCAAACGGTCACCCGCAAGCTCAAGGAGCTGGTGATCTCGCTGAAGGTGGACCAGCAGAAGGACAAGGAGGAGATCCTCGCCGGCTACCTGAACACCAGCTACTACGGGCGCGGCGCGTACGGCATCCAGGCCGCGGCCCAGGCGTACTACCGCAAGGACGCCCAGAAGCTCACCGTCGCCGAGGGCGCCTACCTCGCCGCCCTGCTGCAGGCCCCCAGCCAGTACGACTGGGCGGTCGCCTCGCCGACCGGCAGGAAGCTGGTGAGCGAGCGCTGGAACTACGTCCTGGACAACATGGTCGAGCAGAACTGGCTGGACGCGTCGGCCCGTTCGGGCCTGGAGTTCCCGGTGCCGAAGGAGCCGAAGGCCGCGCCGGGCATGGAGGGGCAGGCCGGCTACCTCGTCAAGGCGGCCAACGCCGAACTCGCCAAGCGCGGTGTCAGCGAGGACCAGATCGAGGCCGGCGGCTGGACCATCACGCTCAGCATCGAGAAGAAGCGCCAGGACGCCCTCGTCAAGGCCGTCGACGAGCAGCTGGAGAAGAAGCTCGACCGCGACGGCGACGAGCGCGACGCGACCGTCCAGGCCGGCGCGACCTCCGTCGACCCGGAGAGCGGCAAGGTCGTCGCCCTGTACGGCGGGGTCGGCGCGACCGAGCACTGGATCTCCAACGCCACCCGCCGGGACTACCAGCCCGCCTCCACCTTCAAGCCCGTCGTGCTCGCCACCGCCCTGGAGACCCGGGCGGAGACCCAGGACGGCCGGCGGATCGGCCTCGACACGATCTACGACGGCACCAGCAAGCGCCCGGTGGAGGGCAGCGACACGCCCTTCGCCCCGGAGAACGAGGACGACCGCAGCTACGGACCCGTCACCGTGCAGAAGGCCACCGACAGCTCCATCAACTCGGTGTACGCCCAGATGATCGTGGACGTCGGCCCCGGCAAGGTGAAGGAGACCGCGCTCGGCCTCGGCATGCAGGACGGGGAGGGCTGGCCGGTGCGGCCCGCGATGTCGCTGGGCACGATGGGTGCCTCGACCTGGGACATGGCCGCGGTCTACGCCACCCTGGACAACCACGGCGAGAAGGTCACACCGTCGATCGTGAAGGACGCCAAGCACCGGACCCGCGAGGCGGGGCCCGCACCCGAGGGCGGCGACCGCGTCATCAGCCGGGAGGCCGCCGACACCGTCACCAAGGCCATGACCGGCGTGGTGCGCAGCGGCTCCGGCCGCAACGCCCAGGGCGACTACTACGCGGCGGGCAAGACCGGTACCTCGGAGAACAACCGCTCGGCCTGGTTCGTGGGCTACACGCCCGAACTCGTCACCGCCGTCGCCCTGTTCGGCGAGGACGCCAAGGGCGGGCAGGTCACGCTGACCGACACCGTCAACGAGGGCCGCGCCAACGGCGGCGGTGTGCCGGCCCTGATCTGGCAGCGGTACACCACCGGCGCCCTGGGAGGCGGCTCGGACAAGCGGTTCGACCTGGAGCTCCTCGCGCCCGTGCGGGAGGAACCCCCGGCGAGCCCGAGTGGGACGCCCTCCGGGAGCGAGGAGCCCGAGAAGCCCTCGGACGAGCCGTCGCGGCCGGACGAGCCGGAGGACCCGCCGAGCGACTCGCCCGACCCGACGCCGTCGGACGACCGGCCCACCCGGCCGGGGGACACGGCCGGCACCACGGAGGGCGGCGGTACCGACGCGGGCACCACGGAGGGTGGCGGCACCGACGCGGGCACCACCGAGGGCGGCGAGAGCGACGGCGGGGCCGGCAGCGCGGGCACCACGGACGGGACGACGGCGGGGACGACGGCCGGCGTACGGCCCCGGCCGAAGGCTTCCTGACCCGAAGCGGCCCCTGACGGGAGGCGGCTTGTGACCGGAAGCGGCTTCGGACCGGAAGCGGCCGGGCCGTACACCCCGGTGTACGGCCCGGCCGCTCGCCTTCGCCGCGGATCGCAGGCCAGCGCGTGCCCCGACCTGCGGAGCAGCGGTCGGCGCGTGCCCGACCTGCCGGCCCGGCCGTTCGCCTTCACGCCGGACCGGCGGTCAGCCTCCGTTGACCTCCTGGGAGATCCGGTCCCCGATCTCCTTGTCGACGTTGCGCCAGTACTGCACCGCGCGGTCCAGCACCGGCCGCGAGACGCCCTGCTTCAGATGGCCGCTCACGTTCGACACCAGCCGTGAACGGGCGGCGTCGTCGAGGACATGGCGGACCATCGTGCCCGCCTGGCCCCAGTCGTCGTCCTCACGGTGCAGCTTGTACGCCTCGCGCACCATCTCGCCGGCCGTCGCCCACCCCGCCGGGTCTCCGAAGCGCGCGAAGTCCGCGTCCGGGCCGCCGTAGGAGTTCGGGGCGTAGGGCCGCGCCGCGTGCGACGGCGCGTACCGCATCGGGCCGTCCTTGGCGTACGAGTTCACCGGCGCGTGCGGACGGTTCGGCGGCAGCTGGGCGTAGTTGGGGCCGATCCGGTACCGGTGGGTGTCCGGGTACGAGAACAGCCGGCCGAGCAGCATCTTGTCCGGCGAGGGGCCGATCCCCGGCACCATGTTCGACGGCTCGAAGGCGGCCTGCTCGATATGGATGAAGTAGTCCTCCGGATTCCGGTTCAGCGTCATCCGGCCCACGTCGATCAGCGGGTAGTCGCCGTGCGGCCACACCTTCGTCAGGTCGAAGGGGTTGAAGCGGTAGTCCGCGGCGTCCTCGAACGGCATGATCTGGACCTTCAGGGTCCACGAGGGCGGGTCGCCGGCCTCGATGGACTCGAACAGGTCGCGCCGGTGCCGGTCCGCGTCGTGACCGGCGAGTTCGTCGGCCTCCTCCTGGGTGAGGAAGTCGATGCCCTGGTCGGTCTTGAAGTGGTACTTCACCCAGAACCGCTCACCGGCGCCGTTGATCCACATGTAGGTGTGGGATCCGTAGCCGTTCATGTGCCGGTAGGTCTTCGGGATGCCCCGGTCGCCCATCAGCCAGGTGACCTGGTGTGCCGACTCGGGGGAGAGGGTCCAGAAGTCCCACTGCATGTCGTTGTCGCGCAGTCCGGTGACCGGATGGCGCTTCTGCGACCTGATGAAGTCCTGGAACTTGATCGTGTCGCGGACGAAGAAGACCGGCGTGTTGTTGCCGACCAGATCGTAGTTGCCGTGCTCGGTATAGAACTTCAGTGCGAATCCGCGCGGGTCGCGCCAGGTGTCCGGGGAGCCCTGCTCGCCGGCGACCGTCGAGAAGCGGGCCAGCATCTCGGTGCGCCTGCCCGGCTGGAACAGGTCGGCCTTGGTGAACTGGCTGACATCGTTGGTGACTTCGAAGAAGCCGTACGCCCCGGAGCCCTTGGCGTGCACCACCCGTTCGGGCACGCGCTCCCGGTTGAACTGGGCCATCTTCTCGATCAGGTAGTGGTCCTGGAGAAGGATCGGGCCGTCCGGCCCCACGGTCAGCGAGTGCTCGTCGCTCTCCACCGGGATGCCGTGGTTGTTCGTCGTGTACGGCGCTTTGGGGGGTGACTCGGTCACGAGCGTCCTCCCGTCCATCGAGGGAATGTGGTCGCATCGGCCGTGTGCCCCAGTCAACTCCTCACATGCGAAGGCGGCAACATTTGGACCGGATCCAGACCCGGACCTCGTCGCCACCGCCCTCGCCGACGGTGCCGCCGCTCTCGCCGGCGGCGGCGCCGCACCCGGCGACTGCGGCTGCCGTGGCCGCGGCGGCGCCGGAACCGGCCCGGGCCGGGGCTACACCTGGGTGGCCAGCTCGAACCAGACGACCTTGCCGGTGGACAGCCGGGTCGCCCCCCACCGTCTGGCCAGCCGGTTCACCAGGAACAGTCCGCGGCCGCCCTCGTCCGTGTCCCTGGCCCGCCGCTGGCGCGGCAGCTGCGGGGAGTCGTCGCCGACCTCGCAGCGCAGTACGTCGGTGCGCAGCAGCCGCAGCGTCACCGGCCGCTCCGCGTACCGCACCGCATTGGTCACCACCTCGCTGACCAGCAGCTCCACCGAGTCGGACAGCTCCTCCAGACCCCATCGGGCCAGTGCCCTGCGGGCCAGCCGGCGCGCCCGGCCGGGCGCGGAGTCCTCCGGCTCCAGGAACCAGTACGCGACGTCACTCGGCGCGATCCCGTCGAAACGGGCCGCCAGCAGCGCGATGTCGTCGTCCCGGTCGCCCGGTCCCAGCATGTCCAGCACGTCGTCGCAGAGCGCCTCCAGCGGTGGCGAGTGGTCGGGCCCGGTGAGCTGCGCCGTCGCGGCCAGCCGCTCCCTCAGCTGCTCGATCCCGGTCCACACGTCCCGCAGCCGCGACTCGACGAGACCGTCCGTGTAGAGGAGCAGCGTCGCCCCGGCGGGCGCGTCCAGCTCCACGGCCTCGAAGTCCACCCCGCCCACGCCGATGGGCGCGCCCGGCGGCACCCGCAGGACCTCCGCCCGGCCGCCGAGGTGCAGCAGTATCGGCGGCGGATGGCCGGCGTTGGCGATGGTGATGCGGTGCGAGACCGGGTCGTAGACCGCGTAGAGGCAGGTCGCCATGCGGTCGGTGCCCAGCCGCTGCGCCTGCTCGTCGAGATGGTGCAGCACCTCCTGCGGCGGCAGGTCCAGACCGGCCAGGGTCTGGGCCGTCGTCCGCAGCTGGCCCATGATCGCGGCCGATGTCATGGAGTGGCCCATGACGTCGCCGACGACCAGCGCGACCCGGCTGCCGGGCAGCGGGATGGCGTCGTACCAGTCGCCGCCGACCCGGGCCGTCTCGGCGGCCGGGAGGTAGCGGGAGGCCAGCCGCACACCGGTCGGCTGCGGCAGCCCCTCGGGCAGCATCGTGCGCTGCAGCTCGTCCGCGATGTAGGCCTCCCGGCCGTACAGCACCGCCTTGTCGATGCCGAGCGCGGTGTGCGTCGCCAGCTGGGCGGCCACCAGCAGGTCGTCCGCCTCGAAGGCCGGCCGGTCCGGACGGCGCAGGAAGATCGCGGCGCCGGTGACCCGGCGCCGGCCGCGCAGCGGGGCCAGGATCGACCGGTGCCCCGCGGGCAGGGTCCGGCCGTCGCCCAGCAGCTCGGGCAGGGCCGCACGGGCGGCGGCCGAGTCGCCGAAGACGGGACGCACGCCGCGCAGCACCTCCGCCAGCGCGCCGCCCGCGATCACCTCGCACAGCTCGGCGGCCGGCGCGACCTCGGCCGGCGGGCCGAGCACCGGCACCTGGAAGCCGCCCAGCAGGGCGGCGTCGGTGTCCTCGTCGGTTAAACGCAGCCGGTCGGTCCGGCGCAGCCGCAGCACGAACGGCACGACGGGCCGCTCGTCGCCCACCGGCAGCGGATCCCGCAGGTATACGAGGATCGCGTCGGAGAAGGTGGGGACCGTGGCCCGGCACAGCCCGAGCACGATCTCGTCCAGGTCTATACCGCGGGCGATCCGCCGGGTCGCCGCACCGACGAACCGCAGCCGGTCGCCCTCGCGGCGGGCCGGCCCCGCGGCGTCCTGCGGCGGCTCCGGGGGCGCGGGCGGCTGCGGCGGGACCGCGGCGGGCGCGGCCGGCCGCGGGGCATGGGCGGCGGCCTCCTGCCGCGGCCGGGTGCGCTCCTGTGGCCGGGCGGCGACAGGCTGCCGGCCTTCGTGGGAGGTGGGATGCTCCGTCACGCCTGGGATTCCGTCCGTCCGGGCCGGTGGTACGAGGCTGGGAACCGTCCTGCCGACCCCGCCGGGCACGGCACGACCGCCACCGCGGCGCCCGGAGCCCCGGGTGCCGCCGTGCGCCTCCGGGGGCGGTGACGATCGCCGCCGCGCCGCGGTTCCCGGTGCCGCCGGGCCGACGCACCCGGGGTCCGGGACGGCAACGCCCCTGGAAGGTCGATATAGCCCATACCCAATCCGGGCGAGGTATCGACAGGTCGGGGGGTGTCCGGGCGCACATCCGGCACGGTTCGGTCCCCCTTGTGATGACTTACGGTCAGTTCGTGTACTGCGCTGAATCTTTGATGCGACGTGGCCTTGCGGAGGACGATCCTACGTTTGAACCCCGGGGGCGCATCAAGGGTCTCACGCCGTCGTCATGCGGACGTGGCAGCCGGGGTCCGATTCCAGTCGGCCGGAAGCTCCGGCACAGGCCAGCGGGGGTCGGGCCGCCAGTCCTCCCAGCCGTCGGAGTACGGCGGACCCCAGTCCCTGATCAGCGCCACCGCGTCCAGACCCGCCGCGCGCACCCGCCGCGCCTGGTCCTCGGCCATCAGCCCGGCCGTCCGCGCCTGGTCGAACTCGTCCTCGTCCAGCCAGTACCAGCTGCGGTCCGGCTGCACGGCGATGTCCAGAAAGTGGTCCTCGGAGTCGATCCCGCCGGACCACCGCAGGTGCGGCTCCTCCAGGTTCACGTACCAGTTCCTGAACCGCCAGCCCTGCTCCCAGAAGAGCCACACCGACCAGGCGTCGCCGGGCCGGGCGAGCTTCAGCACGCCCGTGCCGGACCAGCGGGCGCGTACGGTCTTCCGGGGCGCGGTGTACCGCGTGACGAGGGGTTCGTCGTGCACCGGCGTCCCGTCGGCGAGCACCGGCTTGACGCACTCGGTGCCCGGGGCCATCCACACCGCCAGCAACTCGTCGGTGTCCCGGACCACGGTCACGGGCCGGCAGATGTGCACCTCGGACGAGCCGTTGCCGCGATACCGCCAGAGGATCTGCTCCCCCGGCGCCCAGTGCTCGAAGCCCGCCGATCCCGCCATGCGGAGATCCTAGTGCCGCGTCAGGCGGGGTCCGCCCGGCGGGCGGCGTCGTCCGGTGCGTCCCGCCGCGGGGCGGACGGCCGTTCCGGTGGGGGACTTCGCGATGCGCCGGGGCCCGGGACGCTTGCGATGCGCCGGGGCCCGGTGGGGGACTCCGCGATGCGCCGGGGCCCGGTGGGGACTCCGCGATGCGCCGGGGCCCCCGCCGCGGTCTCAGGGACGCGTCATCCGCAGCACGTCCAGCGCCTCGTCCAGCTGCTCGAGCGTGAGCGCCCCGCGTTCCACGTACCCGCCCTCCAGCACCACCTCGCGGATCGTCCTCCGCTCGGCCAGCGACCTCTTGACGACCTTCGCCGCCTCCTCGTACCCGATGTACCGGTTGAGCGGGGTGACGACGGACGGCGACGACTCGGCGTACTCGCGGGCCCGCTCCTCGTCGGCGGTGATCCCCTCCACCGTGCGGTCGGCGAGCAGCCGGGACGCGTTCGCGAGGAGGCGCACCGACTCCAGCAGGTTCTTGGCCATCACGGGGAGCATCACGTTCAGCTCGAAGTTCCCCGCGGCGCCCGCCACGGCGACCGTCGTGTCGTTGCCCATGACCTGCGCGGCCACCATGAGGACGGCCTCGGGGACGACCGGGTTGACCTTCCCCGGCATGATCGAGGAACCGGGCTGGAGGTCGGGCAGCCGGATCTCGGCGAGGCCGGTGCGCGGGCCGCTCGCCATCCAGCGCAGATCGTTCGAGATCTTGGTGAGCGAGACGGCGATCGTCCGCAGCTGGCCGCTGGTCTCCACGAGTCCGTCGCGGGCACCCTGCGCCTCGAAGTGGTCGCGCGCCTCGGTCAGCGGCAGCCCGGTCGCCCGCGCCACCTCGGCGATGACCGCCGCCGGGAACCCGGGCGGCGTGTTGATCCCCGTGCCCACCGCCGTACCGCCGAGGGGGAGTTCGGCCAGCCGGGGCAGCGAGGCGTTGAGCCGCTCGACGCCGTACCGGATCTGCGCCGCGTAGCCGCCGAACTCCTGGCCGAGGGTGACCGGCGTCGCGTCCATCAGGTGGGTGCGGCCGGCCTTCACCACACCGGCGAACTCCCCGGCCTTGCGCTCCAGCGCGTGAGCCAGGTGCTCCAGTGCGGGGACCAGGTCCCGGGTCACGGCCGCCGTCGCGGCGATGTGGATCGACGAGGGGAAGACGTCGTTGGACGACTGCGAGGCGTTGACGTGGTCGTTGGGGTGGACGTCGCGGCCTAGGCGCTCGGCGGCGAGGGTGGCCAGGACCTCGTTCATGTTCATGTTGGACGACGTCCCCGAGCCGGTCTGGAAGACGTCGACGGGGAAGTGATCGTCCCAGCGGCCCTCGGCGACCTCCGCGGCCGCCTCCCGGATGGCCCCCGCGATGTCCTCGTCGAGCACGCCGAGCTCCGCGTTGACCTTGGCGGCGGCCTGTTTGATCCGGGCCAGGGCCTCCACATGGGCGCGTTCCAGCCGCAGCCCGGAGAGCGGGAAGTTCTCCACCGCCCGCTGGGTCTGGGCGCGCCACTTGGCGTGCTCCGGCACATGCACCGGACCCATGGAGTCGTGTTCGATCCGGTGGCGGCTGCCTGCGTTCTCGCTCGTGTCGGACATCGTCGAACCTCCTGGTCAAGGTCAGCACAGCCCTGGTACCGGGTATTCCCAGGTGCCCTGACGTATGCCCGGGTGTTCCAGGGCACGCGCGCCCGGCAGCCGGTGGAACGACCGGCGCCCCGCGGCGGCGGTACGTGGCGCAGCAGGCAACGGCGCCCCGCGGCGGCAATACGCAGCGGCTGTCCGTGGCGCCGGTACGCCCACGGGAGAGCGCCCGCCCGTTCCCCAGGGTTCCCCGGGGAACGGGCGGGCGCTCTCCTCGGCTGCCGCGGGCCGTGCGGGCCGTTCGAGACGTGCAGGCCGGCGCGCGGCGCGCCGGAGGTCTCCCGCGCCCGGGCTCAGCCCAGGCCGGGGCCGCGGACCGGGATGGAGGTGAAGGTCGGCGCGGGCGCGGGGTCCTGGAAGAAGTCGCTGCCCTTGTCGTCGACGACGATGAACGCCGGGAAGTCCTCGACCTCGATCTTCCAGACGGCCTCCATGCCGAGCTCCTCGTACTCGACCACCTCGACCTTCTTGATGCAGTCCTGGGCGAGGCGCGCCGCGGGGCCGCCGATCGAGCCGAGGTAGAAGCCGCCGTGCTCCTTGCAGGCGTCGGTCACCTGCTTGCTGCGGTTGCCCTTGGCCAGCATGACCCTGGAGCCCCCCGCCGCCTGGAACTGCTCGACGTAGGAGTCCATGCGCCCGGCCGTCGTCGGGCCGAACGACCCGGACGCGTAGCCCTCCGGGGTCTTCGCGGGACCGGCGTAGTAGACCGGGTGGTCCCTGAGGTACTGCGGCATCTCCTCGCCCGCGTCCAGCCGCTCCTTGATCTTGGCGTGC
Organism: Streptomyces tirandamycinicus; assembly: GCF_003097515.1. Classification (NCBI taxonomy): domain Bacteria; kingdom Bacillati; phylum Actinomycetota; class Actinomycetes; order Kitasatosporales; family Streptomycetaceae; genus Streptomyces; species Streptomyces tirandamycinicus. The sequence continues at coordinate 4,413,889 of NZ_CP029188.1, forward strand.
GCGATGTCGCGGGCCACGACCAGCGGGCCGGTGAGCGAGAGCCGCGTCTTGACGGGGTACTTGGTCAGCTCGGCCAGGATCTCGTCCATCGGCCGGTTGAGGTCGATCCTGACCACGTCGCCGCTCTCGTCGAGCTGCTCGTCGGTGGTCTCGGGCAGGAAGCGCGCCGGGTCCGTCTCCAGCTGCTCCAGGAAGACGCCCTCGGCGGTGATCTTCGCGACCGCCTGGCGGTCGGCGGAGCAGGACACGGCGATCGCCACGGGGCAGGACGCGCCGTGCCGCGGAAGCCGCACCACCCGCACGTCGTGGCAGAAGTACTTGCCGCCGAACTGCGCGCCGATGCCGATCCGCTGCGTCAGCTCGAAGACCTTCTCCTCCAGGTCCCTGTCCCGGAAGCCGTGGCCGAGGCCGGAGCCCTCCTCCGGCAGCTCGTCGAGGTAGTGCGCGGAGGCGTACTTCGCGGTCTTCAGCGCGTACTCGGCCGACGTGCCGCCGACGACGACGGCCAGGTGGTACGGCGGGCAGGCGGCCGTGCCCAGCGAGCGGATCTTCTCCTCCAGGAACCTCATCATGGAGGCCTCGTTCAGGACCGCCTTGGTCTCCTGGTAGAGGAACGACTTGTTGGCGGAGCCGCCGCCCTTGGCCATGAAGAGGAACTTGTACGCGCCGCCGTCGGTCGCGTACAGCTCGATCTGCGCCGGCAGGTTCGTGCCGGTGTTCTTCTCCTCCCACATGGTGAGCGGGGCCATCTGGGAGTAGCGCAGGTTGAGTTCGGTGTAGGCGTCGAAGATGCCGCGGCTCAGCGCCTCCTCGTCGCGGCCCTCGGTGAGGACGTTCTGCCCGCGCTTGCCCATGACGATCGCCGTGCCGGTGTCCTGGCACATGGGGAGCACGCCGGCCGCCGCGATGTTCGCGTTCTTCAGCAGGTCCAGGGCGACGAACTTGTCGTTCGCCGACGCCTCGGGGTCGTCGATGATCCTCCGCAGCTGGGCGAGGTGCGCCGGGCGGAGGTAGTGCTGGATGTCGTGCACGGCCTCCTGCGCGAGCTTGCGCAGTGCCTCCGGCTCGACCTTGAGGAACGTGCGTCCGTCGGCCTCGAAGGTGGAGACGCCCTCGGCGGTGACCAGCCGGTAGGGCGTGGTGTCCTCGCCCAGGGGCAGCAGATCGGTGTACGCGAACGCAGGGCCGGGTGGGCGGGAGACAAACGCAGGGCCGGGTGGGCGGGAGACAAACGCAGGGCTGGGCGGGCGGGAGACAGGGGGCATTGCGGCCATTCCTCACTCGGCAGACGGCGGCTGGCATCCTTGGGCAGCGCGCCCACAAGGGTAAGACGCCCGCTGTCGTCCGGGCGTGTGAGGTAAGGCTCAGTCGCCACCCCGGGCCGCACGGGGCCCTAGTCGCGATCTATCGCGTATCGCTAGGGTGTCGGTGTGGACCTCGACAAGCACGACTCAGCGGACCCCGGGCGTGGACGGCCCCAGAGACCGGTCGCGTCCGCCGCGCCCGCGGACCCCGCCGCGGCCATCCGCGCCTCCGACGCCGACCGCGACCGGACGGCGGACATCCTCCGGGAGGCCCTCGCCGAGGGCCGGCTCGACGCCGAGGAGCACGCCGAGCGGATCGACGCGGTCTACCGTGCCAAGACCGTGGGCGAGCTGGAGCCGATCGTCCGCGACCTTCCCGTGGGCCGGTCGCCCCGCCGGGAGCCCGCCTCGTACGACGACGGCCCCGGGGCCGCCGGACCCGCCGAGAACCTGGTCGCCGTCTTCTCCAGTTCCACCCGCAAGGGGCGCTGGCGCGTCGGCGCCCGGACCCAGGCGTTCTCGCTCTTCGGCAACATCGAGATCGACCTGACCGAGGCCATGTTCGGCCAGCGGCTCACCGTCATCAACGCCACCTCGATCTTCGGCAACGTGGAGGTCCGCGTTCCCGAGAACATCTCGCTGCGCGGCAGCGGCACGGGCGTCTTCGGCAACTTCGAGGTCGTCACCCTCGAGGCGGCCGACCCCGAGGCCCCGGTCGTGGTCGTCAACGGGTATTCCGTTTTCGGCAATGTGGAGGCGAAGCCGAAGCGCGGCAAGCGCATCGCGGACCTGCACGACCGGCTGCGCAAGCATCTGGGGCACTGAACCCGGGGGCGGCGGGAGCCGTCACCCGGGGTTCCGGCCCGTGGAACGCGGTGCCACTCAGTGCATAGGCACGCGTACAGCGGGTAGGCCTTGCTGCATCGTCTCTCGCTCGCGAAGCCGTCGTCAGGAGTAGACCGTGCTGCAACTGCCGCATCAGTCCCTGCAGGTAGCCGTTCCGCCCCAGCGTTCTGCCGCTCGGGAAGACCAGGACGCGCCCTGGCACACGGAGGCGGTGTGCCGCCGGGACGAAGCCGGACTGTTCTTCGCGCCCTCCAAGGAACCGACGGCGGCGCGGCTGTCGCGCGAGGACGCCGCCAAGCGGGTCTGCGCCCGCTGCCCCGTCATGGTCGAGTGCCGCGAGCACGCCCTGCTCCAGCCCGAGCCGTACGGCGTGTGGGGCGGGCTGACCGCGGCCGAGCGCCGGGTCGTCCTGGCCCGTCGCCGCCGGCGCGAGACGGAGATCAAGAAGGCGGCTTCGGCGGCCTGACGCGGACCGCGGCACCCCGGCACACACGGACGGGGGCGCCCCCCCATGTGCGGTGGGGGGCGCCCCCGTCCGTGTGTGCCGCGTCCGCGACCCGTGCCCTACTTGGCGCGGTCGAAGTCGATGGCGCTGTAGGCGCGCAGCTTCGACAGACGGTGGGTCGAGTCGATCTGCCGGATGGTGCCCGACTTGGAGCGCATGACGAGCGACTGGGTGGTCGCGGTCGCGGAGCGGTAGCGCACCCCGCGCAGCAGCTCGCCGTCCGTGATGCCGGTCGCCACGAAGAACACGTTGTCGCCGCTGACCAGGTCGTCCATGAAGAGCACCCGGTCCAGGTCGTGGCCGGCGTCGACGGCGCGCTGCCGCTCCTCTTCGTCCTTCGGCCACAGCTTGCCCTGGATCGTGCCGCCCAGGCACTTGATCGCGCACGCGGCGATGATGCCCTCCGGGGTGCCGCCGATGCCCATCAGCATGTCGACGCCGGTGCCCTCGCGCACGGCCATGATCGCGCCCGCGACATCGCCGTCCGAGATGAACCTGATGCGCGCGCCCGTCTCGCGGATCTCCTTGACGATGCCCTCGTGGCGGGGGCGGTCCAGGATGACGACGGTGACGTCCTCGGGGGAGGAGTTCTTCGCCTTGGCGACCCGGCGGATGTTGACCGAGACCGGGGCGTTGATGTCGACGAAGTCGGCGGCCTCGGGGCCGGTGACCAGCTTGTCCATGTAGAACACCGCGGACGGGTCGAACATGGTGCCCCGGTCGGCCGCCGCGAGCACCGCGATCGCGTTCGGCATGCCCTTGGCGGTGAGCGTGGTGCCGTCGATCGGGTCCACGGCGATGTCGCATTCCGCGCCGGTCCCGTCGCCGATCCGCTCCCCGTTGAACAGCATCGGGGCCTCGTCCTTCTCGCCCTCGCCGATCACGACGACACCGTTCATCGACACGGTGCTCACGAGGGTGCGCATGGCCTTGACGGCCGCGCCGTCGGCGCCGTTCTTGTCGCCGCGGCCCACCCAGCGCCCGGCGGCCATGGCGGCGGCCTCGGTGACGCGTACGAGCTCCAGGGCGAGGTTGCGGTCCGGGGCCTCGGGCGAGACCTCGAGCTGGGACGGAAGATGATGCTCGGTCATCGGAGCGCACCTTTCTGTACGACGACGGCCGGATGAAGAGGGTGCTGTGACTCTATCGGTAGGTCGACAAATTGAGCAGAGGGGCCCACGTTTGAGCAAACGGCCTTGATGCGACCATAGTGCGGTGGCAGGCAAGCGAGGCAACCAGACAGTGCGCGGAATGATCCAGTCGATGACGGTCATCTGCGCATTCGCAGGCGTTATCTACTTCTTCATTCCGCACGACGACTCCCTGGACCCCATCCGGCCCGTCGACTACAGGGTGGAACTGGTGACGGCCCGCAGGGCGGCACCTTACCCCGTGGCGGCCCCGGCGGGGCTGCCCGCCGGCTGGAAGCCGACGTCGGTGACCTTCCGGCGCGAGGAGGGCCACGCCTGGCACCTCGGCTTCCTGGACCCGGACGGGCAGTACGTGGCGGTGGAGCAGTCCACGGAGGCGCCGCGGAAGTACGTCCCGAGGGTCACCCAGCAGGCGGCCCGTACCGACGCCACCCAGCAGGTGGGCGGAGAGATCTGGCAGCGCTGGGAGGGCCCGAAGTACGACGCGCTCGTCCGCACCGGCCAGGGCTCGACGACGGTGGTGACGGGGACGGCCTCGTACGAGAGGCTCGCGGAGATGGCCGCGGCACTGGAGTCCGGGTCCGGCGCCACGCCTTCGCCGGTTCCGTCCGCATCCTGACCCGTCCGGCGGGCCGGACTCCCCTTGATCCGTCTGCCGTCGCCGACTCCCGCCTGCGGGTCTGCCTGCCTGCCCGTCTGCCGGTCCGCCGGTCCGCCGGCCTGCCCGTCTGCCGGGCTTTCCGGTCCGCCGGCCTGCCGGTGGGTCTGACGGCCTGATCGGCCCGCCGCCCCGCCTGCCCGCCGGACGCGGCGAGCCGCCGCACCGTGCGGTGCGGCGGCCCGGGTGCCGCGGTGGCCCCTGGCGGAGGCGTGCGCGGTCCGCCGGGAGTGGTCCGCCGGGGCGCGGGTGTGAGGGCCAGCCGGTCGCGACGGATCAGCCGGTGGCCGCGGATCGGCTGGTCACGGACCAGCCGGTGGTGTGGGTCAGACGGTGGTGACGACGTCGCCGAACGGCAGCCGCGGTGAACGCGGGAACCACGCGTCCTCGCCCGGCCTGCCGATGTTGACGACCATCAGCGGGGTGTGGTCGCCGTCCAGGAACTCCTTCTGCACACCGGCGAAGTCGAAGCCCGTCATGGGACCGGCGGCCAGCCCGGCTGCGCGGACGCCGATGATGAAGTACGCGGCCTGCAGCGCGGCGTTCAGGGCGGCGGACCGCTCGCGAACCGGGCGCTCGGCGAAGAACGCGTCCTTCGCCTGCGGGAAGTGCGGGAACAGGTCGGGCAGCTCCTCGTGGAACTCGTTGTCGGCGGCGAGGATCGCGACCAGCGGAGCGGTGGAGGTCTTGGGGCGGTTGCCCTCGGCCATGTGCTGCACCAGGCGCTCGCGGGCCTCGGCGGACCGGACCAGGACGATGCGCAGCGGGGACTGGTTGAAGGCGGTGGGGCCGTACTTGACCAGGTCGTATACCGCCTGCACCTGCTCCTCGGTCACGGGCTCGTCGGTGAAGGTGTTGGCGGTGCGGGCCTCCCGGAAGAGGAGGTCCTGGGCGGTGGGGTCGAGAACGAGGGACATGCTGCTTACCTTCCGGATGAGCTGGGGGATCGGGCCGACGACTCACCGTACGACCGAATAGATGAAGATTCAACTAAATCCGGCCCCGGGTGAGTCAAGTCACGCAACTTTCAATAACCCAACGTTCAACTAAATCGGGTGCGTGATTATGCCCGCTCTGCCCATGGCCATCCGGGAACCGCCGCTCGTCCGGCGCGGCGGCCGCCGTGGCGTGGGTGCCTGCGTGGCTCGGCCCGGTCCCGGCCCTTCACTGCCGCCCGGCGGTGGTGTGGGTGCCGGTGCCTCAGCGGCCCGGTTCGGCGCGTTCCCCGCCGCCGTCCGCGCCGTCCCCGGCCTCGCCCGGATTCCCCCGGCCCTCGGGCTCGTCCCGCTCCGCAAGCGCCGCGTCCAGCCGCGCGCGGGCGCCGTCGAGCCAGCGGCGGCACACCTTGGCCAGCTCCTCGCCGCGCTCCCAGAGCGCCAGGGACTCCTCCAGCGTCGTGCCGCCCGCCTCCAGCCGGCGCACGACGTCGATCAACTCGTCCCTTGCCTGCTCGTAGCCGAGCGTGCCCTCGTCGGTCCTGGCCGTCATGTCTCCACCCTAGTTGTAGTGCCCCTACCAGCAGGGACCGTCCTGTCGCGCCACCCGGCGGGCACCCTCCACGCGTCGGCCGGGAAGCCCTGCCGGTTCCGCCGTAGCGGCGTCCGTTCGACCGCCATCCGTGCACACCGGACGACGCTCCTCGACGGGCGGAGACCACCGGTCGCGGAGCCGGGTCCGTCGCCGTCGTCGCCCCGTCGTCGTTCGGCCTGCCCGTGCAGGCCTGCCCGTGCAGGCCTGCCCGTGCAGGCCCGCCCGGCCCCCGGGGCCGGAGTCCGCGCCTCCGGCTCACCGCGCCGGTCAGCCGCCCGACACCTGCACGTAGGCCTGCGTTCCCGCCCGAGACCCGCACCTGTGCCGGTCAGTGGCCCGTCACCCGGACCCGGAACTCGCCCTCCGCGACCCGCGCCCTCAGCTCCTCGTCCGCCGACACCTCACCGGCCGCGCGCACCACCGTGCCGTCCTCGCGCTGCAGCACCGCGTACCCCCGCTCCAGCGTCGCCGCCGGCGACAGCGCGACGACGCGCGCGTGGGTGTGGGCCAGCTCGGAGTCCGCGCGGTCCAACAGATGCCCCAGAACCCGCCGGCCCCGGGCGGCCAGGGCGTCCGTCTCCTGCTCGCGCTCCTCCACCATCCGGTGCGGATGCTCCATGACACGCCGGTGCAGACAGTGCTGCAGCCCTCGTTCCTCGCGCTCCAGCAGACCGCGGACCGTCCTCAGCGCACGATCCCGCAGCGTCCGCACCCGGTCCAGCTCCTCGCCGACGTCGGGCACGACCTTCTTCGCGGCGTCCGTCGGCGTCGAGGCCCGCAGATCGGCCACCAGATCCAGCAGCGGGGAGTCCGGCTCGTGCCCGATGGCGGACACCACGGGAGTACGGCAGTCGGCGACCGCGCGCACCAGCTGCTCGTCCGAGAACGGCAGCAGATCCTCCACGCTGCCACCGCCGCGCGCCACGATGATCACGTCCACGCCCACGTGCTCGTCCAGATCCTTCACCGCCTGGATCACCTGCGGCACCGCGCGCACGCCTTGGACGGCGACGTTGCGCACCTCGAAGCGGACGGCGGGCCACCGCCTCCGCGCGTTCTCCAGCACGTCCCGCTCGGCCGCGGAGGCCCGGCCGCAGACCAGGCCGACCAGTTGCGGCAGGAACGGCAGGGGCCTCTTGCGGTCCGGCGCGAACAGGCCCTCGGCGCCGAGCGACCGCTTCAGGCGCTCCAGCCGTGCCAGCAGCTCGCCGATGCCGACGGGCCTTATCTCGGCGGCCCGGAGCGAGAGCTGCCCGCGTGGGGCGTACCACTCCGGCTTGGCGTGGACGACCACGCGCGCGCCCTCGGTGACGGCGTCCGCGACCGCGTCGAACACCTGCCGGTAGCAGGTGACGCTCACCGAGATGTCGTACGCGGGGTCGCGCAGCGTCAGGAAGACCACCCCGGCGCCGGGACGGCGGGAGAGCTGGGTGATCTGGCCCTCGACCCAGACCGCGCCCAGCCGGTCGATCCACCCTCCGATGAGCCGTGACACCTCGCCGACGGGCAGGGGGGCTTCGGCTGACGTAGTGAGACCCATGCCCGCGAGGGTAACGGCCGCCTCCGACACGTCCGGTCCGGCGGCACCGTCCCGCTCCGTCCCGCTCCGGTCCACACCGCGCCCCGGCCGCACCCCGCGGGATACCGCGGTATCCCCTGGGCACCCCGCGGCGGCCCGAGGCGCACGCTCCCGGCGGCGGTCCGCCCCGGGGCGGACCGCCGCACGGGCCGGGGACCGGCACCGCGACCTCAGCCCCGTGGGCGATCGTTCGGCCGTCCGGCGCGCCCTTACGATGGGGGACATGACTGCAACGAACGCCCGCCGCGTCCTCCTCGCCGCACCCCGTGGCTACTGCGCGGGCGTGGACCGTGCCGTGATCGCCGTGGAGAAGGCCCTCGAGCAGTACGGCGCCCCGATCTACGTCCGTCACGAGATCGTCCACAACAAGTACGTGGTGCAGACCCTGGAGAAGAAGGGCGCGATCTTCGTCGAGACGACGGAGGAGGTCCCCGAGGGGTCCATCGTCATGTTCTCGGCGCACGGCGTGGCCCCCGTCGTCCACGAGGAGGCCGCCGAGCGGAAGCTGGCCACCATCGACGCGACCTGCCCCCTGGTGACGAAGGTCCACAAGGAGGCCGTGCGGTACGCGAAGGACGACTTCGACATCCTCCTCATCGGCCACGAGGGCCACGAGGAGGTCATCGGCACCACCGGCGAGGCCCCGGAGCACATCACCCTGGTCGACGGCCCCGAGGACGTGGACAAGGTCGAGGTCCGCGACCCGTCCAGGGTCGTCTGGCTGTCGCAGACCACGCTCTCCGTGGACGAGACGATGGAGACCGTGGACCGGCTGAAGACCAAGTTCCCGCTGCTGGTCTCCCCGCCGAGCGACGACATCTGCTACGCCACGCAGAACCGCCAGATCGCGGTGAAGCAGATGGGCGCCGAGGCGGATTTGGTCATCGTCGTCGGCTCGCAGAACTCCTCCAACTCCAAGCGGCTCGTCGAGGTCGCCCTGGGCGCGGGCGCCCGCGACGCCCACCTCGTGGACTACGCGCGCGAGATCGACGAGGCCTGGCTGGAGGGCGTCTCCACCGTGGGCGTCACGTCGGGCGCGTCGGTGCCGGAGGTGCTGGTCGAGGAAGTCCTGGAGTGGCTGTCGCAGCGCGGATTCGAGGACGTCGAGATCGTCAAGGCCGCCGAGGAGTCGATCACCTTCTCGCTGCCCAAGGAACTCCGCCGCGACCTGCGGGCCGAGGCGTCGTCGCTCGTCGAGGACTGACGGCCCCGACCGGGCCGGGCCGGCGGCCCGGTCGATCCGGAGCGGCATACGGCGGTCCGGAGCGGCATACGGCGATCCCGGAGCGGCATACGGCGAACGGGGAGGGAAGTCCGGCGAAGCCCCCGCCGTCGGGGAGTGACGGTCAGCCCTTCCTCGTAACGTTGTGTCCATGAACGTCTTCGGAGTGGACATCGGCGGATCGGGGATCAAGGGCGCCCCCGTGGACCTGGACCGCGGCGAGCTCGTCGAACCCCGTCACAAGGTACTCACCCCGCACCCGGCCGCGCCCGAGCCCGTGGCCGACTGCGTCGCGGAGGTGGTGCGGCACTTCGGCTGGTCGGGCCCTGTCGGGGTCACCTTCCCCGGAGTGGTCACAGGCTCGGTCATCCGTACGGCCGCCAACGTGGACAAGAACTGGATCGACGTCGACGCAGCCGAACTGCTGCACGAACGGCTCGGCGTGCCGGTGACCGTGCTGAACGACGCGGACGCCGCCGGAGTGGCCGAGATGACCTTCGGGGCCGGCAAGGGCCGCAAGGGCACGGTGATGCTGCTGACCCTGGGCACCGGCATCGGCAGTGCGCTCTTCGTGGACGGCAGGCTCGTCCCGAACACGGAGCTCGGCCATCTGGAGCTGCACGGCCACGAGGCCGAGAAGCGGGCGTCGACCAAGGTCAAGGAGGACGAGGGGCTGAGCTGGGAGCACTGGGCCCGCCGGGTCCAGAAGTACCTGGCCCACCTGGAGATGCTGTTCTCGCCCGAGTTGTTCATCCTCGGCGGCGGGGTGAGCCGCAAGGCGGACAAGTTCATTCCGCTGCTCCACCACATCCGGGCGGAGATCGTCCCGGCCCAGCTGCGGAACAACGCGGGAATCGTCGGAGCGGCGATGACGGCGGCGGCCCGGCACGACTGAGCCGTCCCGCCGGCACGGCGGACCGCGGGGAGGCGCCCGTCGCGCCGCGGACGGGCACCTCCCTCAGGCGCGGCGCGGCGGTACGGAAGGCCGCCGGGAGCGGCGCCGGGTCGTCATCAGCCGGATCTTCCGCACGGTCGCGATCAGACCGGCGACGAGCGTGCCCCCGTACAGCCAGCCCGCCTGCACGGCCAGCGCGGTGACGACGGCCATGACCTCGACACCGATGCCCCCGGATCCGCCGGTCCCGGCCGAACCACCCGTGATCGGGACCAGTCCCACGGCGAACGCGATCGGCACGCTGATCGGTGCGGTGACCAGGTCGGCGCCGCGCACCCAGAACCCGGTCAGAGCGCTGACCGGCAGGAACAGCACCCCGTACATGATGGCGGAGCCGTCGAACAGCAACTGGTCGAGTGAGCCGATCACCAGCATCAGGGTGCAGGCGAACAGGCCGGCGCCCAGTCCGGTCAGCCGCGGGTTGGGCAGCCTGCGCAGGGCCGCCACCACCGGGGGCCCCTGGCGCCCGGGCCGCTTCCCGGCCCGCTGGGGGGCGTCCGGCTGCCCGGGTCCACCGGGCCGGGCCGTCACCCGGTACACCGAGGTGCCCTCGATGAGAGCGCCCTTGGAGAGGGGGGTCTGCTGCGAAAGAGGGGCCTGCGGCCGCGGCTGCCTCGAGGGGGTACCAGTCCTTTGCTGCTCCACGTGACCAACGTAGGTCGCGATGTGCGATCAGTACGTCACAGGACACGCCCTTTGGGAGAGCTTGGTCAAGAGTTCGAGGCGTCGCACGCGTGACGTACTCCGGCGGCCCGCCCGTAAACTGGGGGATCGGCCCACTCCCGGGCCCGGCCACCAGCCAGTCCGCACTCCAGGAAGTCGCCAACGTGTCGCTCACGATCGGAATCGTCGGTCTGCCGAATGTCGGCAAGTCGACCCTGTTCAACGCCCTGACCAAGAACGACGTGCTGGCGGCCAACTACCCGTTCGCCACCATCGAGCCCAATGTGGGCGTCGTCGGCGTCCCCGACACCCGGCTCGGCAAGCTGGCCGAGATCTTCAGCTCCCAGCGGGTCCTCCCCGCGACGGTGGACTTCGTCGACATCGCCGGCATCGTCCGCGGCGCCAGCGAGGGCGAGGGCCTCGGCAACAAGTTCCTCGCGAACATCCGCGAGTCCGACGCGATCTGCCAGGTCATCCGGGCCTTCAAGGACGAGAACGTCGTCCACGTCGACGGCAAGGTCTCGCCCAAGGACGACATCGAGACGATCAACACCGAGCTGATCCTGGCCGACCTCCAGACCATCGAGAAGGTCCTGCCGCGGCTCCAGAAGGAGTCCCGGATCAAGAAGGACGTGGCCCCGAAGGTCGCGGCGGTCGAGGCCGCCAAGGAGATCCTCGAAAGGGGCGACACCCTCTTCTCCCAGGGCATCGTCCAGGGCTCGGAGAACGCCGAGCTCCTGCACGACCTGCACCTGCTGACCACCAAGCCGTTCCTCTACGTCTTCAACGTCGACGAGGACGAGCTGACCGACGACGCCTTCAAGGACGAGCAGCGCGCGCTGGTCGCCCCGGCCGAGGCGATCTTCCTCAACGCCAAGCTGGAGGCGGACCTCGCCGAACTCGACGAGGAGGACGCCTTGGAACTCCTCCAGTCCGTCGGCGCCGAGGAGCCCGGCCTGGCGACCCTCGCCCGCGTCGGGTTCGACACCCTCGGCCTCCAGACCTACCTCACGGCAGGCCCCAAGGAGTCGCGCGCCTGGACCATCAAGAAGGGCGCGACGGCCCCCGAGGCGGCCGGTGTGATCCACACCGACTTCCAGAAGGGCTTCATCAAGGCCGAGGTCATCTCCTTCGCCGACCTCGTCGACACCGGCTCGGTCGCCGAGGCCCGCGCGAAGGGGAAGGCGCGCATGGAGGGCAAGGAGTACGTGATGCAGGACGGGGACGTGGTGGAGTTCCGCTTCAACGTCTAATACGTTCGGCGAAAGGCCGTCTGACCTGCAGTGGAGCGGGTTGGGCGGCCTTTGCGGTCCGCACGGAGTCCGCAGCGTGCTGGATGGGTCCGGCATGCGGGGGAGCAGTTACGCCGCTTCGTTGACCTGTGGCTGGGTGTCGGCGGACTGGTCCGCGTATGCCTTGTCGACCGCGGCCCGGGTCCGCTCCTCGGAGTCTGGCCACAGGTGGGTGTAGATGTTCAGCGTCATGGCTGCGTTGGTGTGGCCGAGACGCTCGGAGACCGTCTTCACGGACTCGCCGTGCTTGATCAGCAGGCTGGCGTAATGGTGCCGGAGGGCGTGGGGTCCGGTGCCCTTCCGTATGCCGGCCTTCGAACAGGCGGGCCGCCAGGTCCCGTCCATGAAGTGCGTGTAGACCACGGGTCCGCCTTGCGGCGCGGTGAAGATCCAGCAGGGCACTGGCCCGCGCGGGCTCGTGCCGCCTGTCTGGCGATGACGCGCAACGAGGTGGTCCAGGACGAGCAGACGACGCTCAGAACGCGGCTGCTGCGGGACAACCGCCGGGTCTTCGACCAAGAGGGCGGCAGGGAGGCTCTGCGCAGCCAGGACCTGCTCGCCGTGCTGATCCAGGACGCCGAGGCTCCGTGGGCGGGGTACGGCACCAAGGGGCTCAACGCCTACCACCCGGCGAACCTGCTCCGGGACTTCGGCATCAGCCCGGCCAACCACCGGTTCGAGAACGGCAGGCAGGCCAAGGCGTACGCCCGCAACCCGTTCGTGGACGCCTGGGCCCGCTACTGCCCTGACTCCGGCCAACCGGCATCCACCGAGCAACCGGCCGGACTCACCCGGGGCAAGCCACCTGCCCCTCCGTCCGGGTCGCTTCCCGCCGGCCCGGCCATCGGGCCGGGAAGCCCCCGGCCTGCTCGCTGACACCCGAACCGCAGCGATCCGTCGCATCCGTCCCCGCGCAGGTCAGCGTGGGGACGGATCTCCTCGACGTTACGGATCACTCCGTACCTGCGGCCCTCTCCGTACCTGTGCTGACCAGCCACGCGACGGATGGGACGGACGCGACGAACCTTCACCCTTCACCACTGACGGAGCACCACGATGTCCGAATCGAAGGACGACAACACCACCTCCCGCCGCAGCAGGAAGCTGTTCAGGCTCCCCCGACGACCAGCAGCAAGCTGGAGCGAACGAGCCTCTAACGAGGCTTCGTCCGCGCTTGCCCCTGCCCCAGGGGTGGCGGAGGACGAGGCCGAGCGCCAAGGGGCGCCCGAGCCGGAGCAGGGGGTGGCTGAGGACTCCGACCGGCCCGCTGCCGCCACTGCTCCTCCCGATACGCCGGCTCCGGCACCGCCGACCGTCGAGCAGCCCTCCTGGCGGGATCTCGATGCCCCCGCCCTGCCCGCACAGATGAACCGCAAGCGCACCGTCGAGAAGCGCGACCAGGAGAAGACCATCCGCTTCACGCCCAGCGCGGTTGAGGAGATCAGCGCCGCCGCTCAGCAGCGTGGTCGGAGGTTCGCCGGATTCGTCGGGGACGCGGCCCTGGCCGTCGCACGAGGCACAGCAGGGACGCTCGGCAGCCCGGAGGACGATCCTCTTCGCCCGCTGATCGAGGCCGTCGAGGCGCACACGGTCGCGCTGAACCGCATCGGCGGCAACCTCAACCAGATCACCGCAGCATCACACCGAAGCTTCCGGCGTGTGCTGCCCCGCAGAACCATTCGTCCTCGATGCCCTCACGCTGGGCGTTCCCGTCGAATAGTTTCTTGGGCCGTCGGGAAGCGTTAAGAGGCCGTTTCTGATGGCGTGATCGCTCGTTGAGCCGTGCATGACGGATCTGGTGGAGCGGTTGGTACCGGACGAGCTGTGGACGCTGTTTCGGCGGGTGGTGCCGCCGACAGAGGTCATACGCCCCCAGGGCGGCGGCAAACGGAGGGCCGGTGACCGCGAGTGCCTGGCGGCGATCATCTTCGTGGCCACCTCGGGCTGCACCTGGCGGCAGCTGCCACCAGTGTTCGGGCCGGCCTGGCCCACCGTCTACCGCCGCTTCACCCAGTGGAGCCGGGACCGGGTCTGGGCCAGGCTGCACCGCGTCATCCTCGACGAACTCGGCGCCCGGGGCGAGCTGGATTGGTCGCGGTGCGCGATCGACTCCGTCAGCGTCCGGGCGGCAAAAGGGGGCCACTGACCGGACCGAATCCGACCGACCGCGGCAAGCCGGGATCGAAAATACACCTGATCACCGACCGAAACGGCGTGCCGCTGTCGCTGGGCATCTCCGGCGCCAACATGCACGACAGCCTCGGCCTGGAGCCGCTCGTGCGCGGGATCCCGCCCATCCGCTCCCGCCGCGGCCCGCGCCGCCGACGTCCGGCCAAGCTCCACGCCGACAAGGGCTACGACTACGACCACCTGCGGAAATGGCTTCGTAAGCGTCGCATCCGCCACCGCATCGCCCGCAAGGGCATCGAGTCGTCCACGCGGCTCGGCCGACACCGCTGGGTCGTCGAGAGGACGGTCTCCTGGCTGGCCGGATGCCGACGTCTGCACCGCCGTTACGAGCGCAAGGCCGAGCACTTCCTGGCCTTCGTCGGCATAGCCGCAGCCCTCATCAGCTACCGCCGACTCACCAACTGAAACAACGTCTAAGGGGCCGGGATCTGCTGGGTAGCAATTTGACCGGGGCAAGGGTCCTGCAAGGTCTACTTCCACACCGCTCTCGATTGCGAACCTCTGAGACTGGCGACCTGAACGGCGTGTCCGACCTGTAGTGGCAGCAGGTCCAGCCGCCTGGTGCTGATGATCCGGGGCTTGGAGAGTGTTCACGCGGTGACCGCCTCGGGACGTTTGACGAGCTGACCGCGTCCACCGCCAGGCAGGCCGAACCCGAGCGGCGCCGCTATACTCTCGCGTACTTGCATCGCTTGTGAGACAGGGGGGCCAACTGTGCGCATCAGTCTGGTTCGTGTGGACGGCGCGGGGGACCTTTCCTCGCTCCGGGACGCCGTCAACCGGCACGTAGCAAGGCCAGACTTCACAGCCGAGGTCATCAAGAAGCCTACCGCGCCCGGGGACATGGGCGTAATGGACGAGGGACTCGCCTTCGCCTCCCAGCACCCGGAGGTCGTTGAGGGAGCCCTGACCGCTTTCCTTATCTGGCTGGAGGCACGTCTCGGACGGACCAGCACTTGGACGGTATCCAACGGCAGGCGCACCGTGCAGGTGGAGGCGACGAAACTCGACCGTCGCACGCGAGAGTCCATCGCGGAGCTTCTGAAGGACCAGGACGAGGAAGACACAGAGCGACCGGGCAGCTGAGTCCGTCCCTGAGGAAGAGGGCCGTTGATGATCAGCCAGCCCAAACCGTTCGACCCGCAGCGTTCCCGTGCCGTGCTTATCGGCTGCCACGACTACCCGCTCAGTCCGGGGCTGGATAACTTGCCCTCGGTCCCGCACAGCCTTGACGCGATAAGTGATCTGCTGCAGAGCTGGGGGCTCCCCAACCGCAACTGCGAGCGGCTCAGCTCCCAGAGCCGATTGCTGCAGCCCAACGACGTCCTCATGGCGCTGGAGAGCACGGCAGCACAGTCTCCGGAGCAGATGGATCTCTTCCTTGTCTACTTCTCGGGACACGGCTACTATCTCGGCGAGCAGGGGCTCCACCTGGCGTTAAGTCAGACGACGTCGGTGGAGGGGAAGATCGGCAGCCTGGCCTTCCGGGACGTCGCCCACACCCTGCAGGACACGAAGTTCCCCGCCGATCACGTCATCGTCATCCTCGACTGCTGCCATGCTGGCGCGGCGATTGACCATGTCCGGGCCGAACTGCAGCAGCCCGGGACGGTGGAGAAGATCGCCCTGCTAGTTGCCGCCGACAAGGATGAGCTAGCCCGGTCGCCAGTGGAGGATGGTCCCAGCTTCTTCACCAACGCGTTGGTCAGGGCCGTCACCGAACTCGCTCCGCCGGAAAAGTCTTACCTGAGCCTCGACACCCTCGGGTTCCTGATCAAGGAGCAGGCCGAGGAACACAACCGCAACGTCGGACTCGTCGACTTCGATAAGCACGCACCGGCACCGCTCCTCTCACCCGGCGGGATTCGGCACATGCCTTGGCTTCCCAACCTGGCGCCGAGGCCCGTGGCCGTCACCAGAGGGCCGGAGTCCGCGCAGGATTCCTCCCAGGCCGGGGCCGCGGGCGGGACTGACGCTCCGCCCACAGCCGCCCACGAGGACTCGGCGCCGGACGCCAGGCCTGCGCGACAGGAGCCACCCGCCCCCATGGGGCTGAGATGGCCTTGGGACTACCGGCGGACCGGCCGTCCGGTTCTTCCCCGTCCGAAGCAGTTCACCATGCTCCAGGACCGTTCCCGGTCCGGTGCCGTGGTGCCGGTGACCGGGGAGTCGGGCGTGGGCAAGAAGTTCCTCACGGAGATCTTCCTGGGTGCACCCGACGGTGTGTGCGCCGCCCTGCCCCAGGACCCTTACGTCCTGCGCCTGGACCTCGACCTGATTCGTTACAACAGTCCGGTCCCGGCCCTGCGGGCGCTGCAGCTCGCCCTGGGCGTGACCAGGGGGCACACCGCAAACCTGGAACTGACCACTGCCCACTTCGCCGAGGCCCGTGAGCGTGCGGTGGCGGAACTCGCCCTTCGCGCTGGCGGACGGCCGCTGGTCCTGTACATCACCCTCCGCGCCACCAGGACCGATCTGCGCAAAGTCTATGAGGACCTGGAGCTGCTCGTCGCCTACCCGCTGTTTCGGGACGCACTGGTGCTGCTGATCTCTGCCCGGAACGCCGGCGGCGTCACCGGCGGCGGCCAGCTGATGCCGGCTGCGGCGGTGCCCATACCTGGTCTGGAGCGGGGCCAGGCCGCCGAACTCATCCGTCAGCTCCTGGACGAGCGCGGCATCACCGGCCCGGACCCAGAGGAGGCGCTGCGGCTGGCTGGCGACGACACGATGACCCTGCGCCCGGTGGTGCTGATGCAGGCCGCCGCCGCCTTGGCGGCGCGTACGAGTCTCGTCAACGACGAGCCGGACAGCGCCTACCTCGGCAAGGAGATCAGGCGGGCGACCCACTATGTGATCGAGCCGGTGCTGATCGAATCCGGTTGCCAGCTCCGTGAGGGAGCTGAGCCCGGTGCCCTCGCGATTTTGCTGGCATGGGTCCAGCTGGGAGCTCCGCCCCTGGTGGTGGACGAACTGCCGGTCGCGCTGAAGCCCCTCCAGGGCGTCGTGATGTGGCTGCGGGCGTCCGGAGTCCTGGTGGACAGCATCCCCGGCGGAAGCCCGCTGGAGGTGACGGTGGGCTCGGTGGCCCAGGACGCGCTCCGGGAGATCCGTAGAAGGCTCCAGTTCTCGCCCCACGACCGGTACGGGGAGAACCGGGTTCCCGACGTGGTTCTCGGCGCTGCACAGGTCGACGAGGTGGAGGTCGACCGGCTCATCGGAAAGGCATCCGCCGAGCTGCTTGCCCACATGCATCAGTTCGGCGCGCCGCCGAGCCCGGAATTCGTCGATACCCCCGCGGACGACGGCCAGCGGACGACGGACAAGTTCCAGACGGTGGGTGCCCTGGAGCGGGCACTCAATGAACTGGACGAACTCGAACTCCCGGAGCTGTCACGGTCAGGCTTCGCGGAATGGTCCGAGACGCGGTCCATCCTCAGCACCCACCTGCTGGCCCAGTCTGTCGACACCCCGTTCCTCCCAGTCGACCTGAAAGAGTCCCAGGCCGGTCTGGGCCGGCTGCAGAGCGGTTCGCCAATCCATACCCGGGGCGCGTTTCCTCCCTTCCAGCTCGGCATCGCACAGCTCAACGTGTTCTCGCGCCTGCCCGGCCACACACCGGGGCTGCGCGAGAACTTGTCGGAAGTTCTGCGTCATCTCCAAGAAGAATTTCACCGGATGCCGGGCGTCGGCCACACCGAGATCAACACACTGGACCGCCTCACCCTGCTCTGCGCGCGGCAACTGGACGCCGCCGACAAGGTCTGCGAGTTCCGGATTTACGTACTGGACCGGCTCGCCCTCGACTTCAGCCTGGACTTCTCGTCGGGGCGGGTGAGCAGGGTCTTTGCCCTGGCCGGCTGGGGGCTGCAGACGATGCAGCTCACCGACGACCACGACCTCCTGCGGCGGATCGCAGGGTCGGTGGGGAAGCTGCTTGACAGTCTTGAGGACTCGATCAAGGCGTCGCCGAGCGACGGACTCACGCGTCTCTTCCATCAGCTGCATCTGCTCGAGGCGCGTGTCGGCGACGCCCCGGAGAAGAAGGCCCGGCACCTGGTCGAAGCTGTCCGGATCGAGGCGGATTCCGCCCAGGTGGGCATGAGGCAGCAGCTCGAAAAGACGCTGGAAGCCGTCGTAGGCCAGGAGACGGCTGCGGCGACCCTCGGATGCCTGCTGAAAGACCTTTTGATCTATGACCCGCAGAGCCCTGCGGTGGGTCTGACGCCGGTCACCCGCTGGCGGGTGGCCAGCCAGGCGATGAACTCCCTCATCTCGACGCGTTCCTCGGTGCTCGGGCATGAGCGGCTGGCGGTGCTGGGGGACGTCCAGGCTTCCGGCGCGCTGGTTCCTGGTTCGGACAGGGACGAGTGGGTCTTCAAGACGTTCCTCCTCATGGCCAGTGTTCTGGACAAGGAGTCTCTGGGCATGCACCAGGAGGTGCTGCGGGACTTGCACGAGGTGAAGGCCGGTCTGGACCGGTCGCTCGACGACAGCCAGGACTGGATGGTGCTGCGCAGCTGGCTGACCGTGACCACCACGTTGTCCCAGCGGGTCTGGTCCGAGACGCTGCGTGACGCTGCGGGCCCGGCGCTCGCGCGCTGGACGGCTGCGGTCAGGCAGGCCGCCGACAAGAGAGAGCCCGATACCTGGTCCATTCTCGTGGGCCAGCAACTGCTCGGCGAGGTGGACTCCCCGCTCGTCCTGCGGGGCCCTTGCCCCCTGGCTCCGCTGCCGGGATCGGAGGGGGAGCGGGAGCCGGAACTTGAGCAGAAGCTGCGCGCTGTTCACGCGGACCGTCAGGTCAGCGTGCAGTCGTTCGCCGAGAGCTACGGGCCGTCCAACACTTGGTTCAGGGCGCACCACTCCCTGGAGCGCCGCTTCCTGCACGAGTTGGCCAGTATCACAGGTAGAGGCATCCCGACCAGGGCATTCCGCCAGATTTACTCCGCGACCGAAGGGCGGCAGCCACCACCTCAGTACGAGTTCCTGACGATTATGGCCAAGGACGCCATGGCCGACTGGAATTTCTCCGCCGCCGCCAAGAGGGCGGATCCCAGGCGCAAGGCCATGCCAGAGTACAAGAGGCGGGAACTGCTTTTGCTCCGCGCCGACGCCCTGCTCCGGGAAGGACTGTGGATGAACTGCCCCGGACCGCAGCGCAGCCGCCTCCTCGAGACCGCGCACCGGGAGCTCGCCGAGTCTCCAAAGTCCGCACCTGGGCGCTGGGGTGAGGTACTGCGCCTCCGTGCGGCGTGCGCGTTCAGCCCGTCACCGGATCCCTTGCTGACGGGGATCCCCGCCGAGCTGGACAACCTGTTGGCCTCGGCGGAACAGACCGGCTTCCTGCAGCTCGCGGCAGCGCTCACCGATCTGGGGGAAGGAGTCGCGGAGGGCGAACGCGGCTCCTATAGCGCTGCCTTGACTGACCTCGGCGCCACGATCGAGACCGTCCAGCAACTGGGCCTTTTCCACCTGGAGCA
This sequence comes from Streptomyces tirandamycinicus, assembly GCF_003097515.1. NCBI lineage: Bacteria > Bacillati > Actinomycetota > Actinomycetes > Kitasatosporales > Streptomycetaceae > Streptomyces > Streptomyces tirandamycinicus. The sequence continues at coordinate 4,433,264 of NZ_CP029188.1, forward strand.
GGCGGAACGGCTGTGTGGCCTCGTTCCCCTGGCGTGGAAATCCCAGAGCTCTGGGCACCCCCGGCTTCCCCTTCCGTCCACCGGAGAGAATGAAGAGCGCATCAGGAACCGCCTCGTGCGGGCGTGGGCCTGTCTCAACGGGGCGGTGTGGCTCAACCCGGGGAGCTGGGAGAGCCGGGCCGCCCTCGCGCTGGATCAAGGCCGTGTCCTGGCGCTCGCGCACCTGATCTGGGGTGAAGACGCCTCCCAGGTGCTTGAGTTGGACCAGGGATACACTGGCTCTTGTGCCGCCCTGGGGTGCACGCTACTGGGCTTCGCGGCGGACCACACCGCGAGCCACGGGCGATTGACCGCTAAGCGGTTCATCAGGGCTTTCGGTACGGACGAGCCGAGCTACTTCGGCCTCTCCTGAGAGCCCGCCCCCGACGCCTACTGAACTGGCCGTTTGCCGGATCGATTTCGCAGCCCCAGCACCCTCAGTCAGTCCGCAGCCGGTCCGCAGGACACCCGTAAACAGCCGTCGGGGGTCAACGCACGCCGACTTACAAGACCAGGTCAACGCCCTTGGCGGGACTCCGCCGCAGGTCAGAAGCGGGCGGCAGATATTCCGCTTCAATGTGTGAGCAGATCGTTACCGTGTGCTAGGTAGTCGCTCGAGCGGGCAGTTGGGAAGGGGCCGGGCTCTGGCGAGCCCGGCCCCTTCCGTGTTCCCGTGCTGATGTGGTGCTGACTTCTAGCTGTCCCGTGCCGGGGTGAGCTTGTCGAGATCCAGGCTGACCTCGAAAGGCACAGGGCGCTTCAGGGCGCCCCGGAAGATGCCGGCAGGCGCGTAGACGCCGGTTGGTTCGTCGAGTTCGTAGACGTGGACGACGGGGACGCCGCCCTCGTCCTCGATGCACCAGTAGTGCGGGATGCCGGCCTCTGCGTACTTGCGAAGCTTTACCGTGCGGTCCCGGTGGGCGGACTCGGGGGACACGACCTCGATGACAAGTCGTACCTCGTCCGGTGTGAACCAGGTGCGATCGCCGTCGTAGTCGGCCGTCGTCACCAGCAGATCCGGTTCGGGTCGGTTGCGCTGGTCGAGCTTTATGGTCATCCCGCGACCGACCCTGAGACCGGCGGGTGTCTGCTCCATGAGGGCGATGGTGAGCATGGTGACGAGGTGGCCGTGCCACCACCGCTGGGGCGGCATCATGAAGACGAGGACTCCGTCGATGAGCTCGGTGTGGCGGGGCGCCTCGGGGAGGCGGTCCAGGTCCTCCGCGAACCAGCCTTCCGCGCGCGGCGGGCGCATCCAGTCGGGCAGTGCGGTCATGGCAACACCGTAGGGATTCGGAAGGGTCCGGGGCCACGAGGTCGCGGACGAAGGGATCCTCTCCCGTGGGGCCCTGTCCGCATGCCTGGCTGTGGCTCACCCCGTGCTGGTTCTGTGCTGACTTGAGTCACTTGGGAAGTCATTTTTGCCGGTCAGGGAGCTGTAGTAGACATTCCGCTCCAACGTCTGATGCCCTACCAGGTCGTGCCGGGCGCCGGACTGCCGGTCGGCGATCCGCAGCACCGGTTCCGTGCCGTGCTCCCGTGTGGACACGTACACCGAGCGCGCCGACAGCGCCCGGTGGTACAGCGCCCGGTGGTGGGCGTGGCGGACGGCCTCGGCGAGCTGCGCACCAGGTCGAGGCATGCCGCAGGCGGGAGCCGGTCTCCGTACGCGCCCGTCCCGTCAGCGGCGCACCCCTCTGCGGAGTTTCAGCAGGGCCCCGATCGCGCCGCTGCCGCGGGCCAGGCGGGCGTAGACGTCGGTGAGCGCCGTGTGCCAGGGGCCGTCGGCGTAGCCGGGGTAGGGGTGCACGGTGCGGGCGTAGTCGGACGGGGTCCAGCCCCGGCGCACCGCGGCCGCCAGATGGGCGATGGTCTCCCCGGCGCGCGGCGACACCACCGTGGCCCCGACGATCTTCCCGCGCGGGCCCAGCACCAGGGTGGTGAAGCCCTCGGTGCGGCCGTCGGCGACCGCCCGGTCCAGCCGGTCGTTGCCCAGCGTGTGGACGCGTGCCGTGTCGCCGTACTGCTCCCGTGCCTCGTCGGCGGTCAGGCCGACGCGGGCGATCTCGGGGTCGGTGTACGTCACCCAGGGCACCGCGCGGTAGTCGACGGGGCGGCGGACCCCGAGGAGCGCGTCGGTGGCGGCCGCACCGCCCTGTGTGCCGCCCAGATGGGTAAAGGCGGAACGGCCGGTGACGTCGCCGGCGGCGTAGATCCGGTGGTTGGTGGTGCGCAGCCGGCCGTCGGTGCGGACGTGGCCCGTCGCGGTCAGTTCCACGCCGGCCGCGTCCAGGCCGAGCGCCCGGGTGTTGGCGCGCCGGCCCGTGACGGCGAGCAGTGCGTCGTAGGGGACCGCACCGCCGGGCCCGTGGACGGCCCCCGCGTCGACCCTCTCCGCCTGGTAGCCGGTCAGCACGGTGACACCCTCGGCCTCCAAACGCTCCCGCAACACCTCGGAGGCGCGCGGTTCCTCGCGGGGAGTCAGCCGGTCCATCGCCTCCACGAGCGTGACCTGTGAGCCGAGGCGGGCGAACGCCTGGCCGAGTTCGCAGCCGATGGGCCCGCCGCCCAGCACCACCAGCCGGTGCGGGAGGCCGGACAGCTCCCACACGGTGTCGCTGGTCAGCGGCCCGGCCTCGGCGAGACCGGGAACAGGCGCCAGGGCCGGCGAGGAGCCCGTGGCGATGACCGCGTACCGGAAGGAGACCTCCCGTTCGCCCGCCGTCAGGGAGCGCGGGCCGGTGAAGGCCGCCGCGCCGTACGCCACCTCGACCCCGAGCCGGGCGAGCGCCTCGGGCGAGTCGTGCGGTTCGATCGCGCCGATCGCCCGCTTCACCTCGCCCATGGCCGCCGCGAGGTCGGCACGGCCCGGCACCGGCGGAAGCCCGTAGGCGGAGGCGCGGCGGGCCGCCTGGACGTCGGCGGCCACATGGAGCAGGGCCTTGCTCGGTACGCAGCCGGTCCACAGGCAGTCGCCGCCCAGCCGGTCCCGCTCGACGAGCAGCGTGCGGGCGCCGAAGCGCCCGGCGGTGCGGGCCGCGGTCAGACCGGCACTGCCGCCGCCGACGACCACCAGATCGTACGTACTCATGCTGTTCGGGCTCTTTCCGCTCGGCGCACGGTCCTGGGACGGGAGGGAAACCCGGTGGCACCGCCGGGGCCTTCCCGCCTGCCGTGCACGATCCCGTACGGCAACGGCCTGGGAAGCGTGCCTGGCAAGCGTCCCTGGGAAACGTCCTTCGGGTGGCGCCGGACGGGAGGGCCGTACGGGAGCGTGGTCCGGGACGCCTTACGGGAGGGTCGTCCGGAAGGAAGCACCCCGCGCCCCGGGACGGTCCGTTGGGATGGCCGTTCGGTCGGGAGCGCCGTCCGGCGGGAAGGCATCGGGACGCCGCCCGGGAACCTCCGGCCCGATCCGGCGAGCCGGATGCGGAATGCGGAGCCGCACCGGCAGGGTTCCCGGCGGCAGCGGCAGCGGCGGCAGTAGCAGCAAGAGCAAGAGCAAGAGCAAGAGCAAGAGCAAGAGCAACAGCGGGCAGTGGGCAGCGGGTCGGCAGGTCCGTGGGGGCCGAGGAACCCGAGGGAAGCGGCAGGGGAGATGAGGTCCGGATGGACGAACCGGAATGGCGGCGCTTCGTCGCCGCCTACCACCAGGCACGCCCGGGCATCACCGAGCGCCTCTTCGCGCTCGCCGACGCCTCCCCGTACTCCTGGCTGGCCGAACCCCTGCGGGACGCCCGCGGCACGGTCCTCGACCTGGCCTGCGGCTCGGCCCCCGTCCGCGAGGAACTCCCGGACGCCGACTGGGTCGGTATCGACCTGTCGGCCGCGGAACTCGCCGAGGCGGCGCGCCGGGGCCGCGGACCGCTGGTCCGGGCCGACGCGGGCGCCCTCCCGGTCGCCTCCGGCCGCGCGGGGGCCGTCTGCGCGGCCATGTGCCTGCCGGTCGTCACCCCGCTGCCGCAGGTCCTCGGGGAGATCGGGCGCGTGCTGCGCCCCGGCGGGACGCTCGCGGCGCTGGTGCCCTCCCAGACCGGGCTGTCCCCGTCCGGGCTGCTCTCCTGGGTCCGGGTGATGGCCGCCCTGCGTGCCGTGCGCCAGCCGTGGCCCAACCCGCAGGCCCGCGACGGACTCGGTGCCCTGCTGCGCTCGGCCGGCTTCCGCGTCCGCTCCGACGAGCGGCGCGTCTTCAGCCTCGCCGTCGACTCGGCCGACGCCGCGCAGCTGCTGGCCGACGCCCTCTACCTGCCCGCACTGACCCCCCGCCGCGCCGCAGCCGCCAGGCGGTCCCTCGCCCGGTGGGCCGTTCGGGGACGACGCCTCGAACTGCCGCTGCGCCGCGTGGTGGCCGACCTTCCGACCGGACGACCGTCACAGGAGCCGACATGAACCACCCGTCAGTACCTCCGCCGTCGACCCCGCGGACGTCACCGCCCCCGCCGAGCTCGTCGCCCCCGCGACCGCCCGCCGACGCGGCCGCGGCCGGGGACGCGGCCCCGGACGCCGCCCCGGCCGGGGCGGGTTCCGCGCGTCCGGCGTGGACCAGGCTGGCCGTCCTGGTGGTCCTGGTGGCGGTGCTCGCGTCCTGGGTGGCGCTGGGTGGTGGTGCCGACCTGCTGCGCGACGTGCGCCAGTGGGTCGACTCGCTCGGCCTGTGGGGGCCGGTGGTCTTCGCGGTCTGCTACGCCCTGGCGGTGACGGCGCTGCTGCCCGGCTCGGTGCTGACCGCGTCCGCGGGCGCGCTGTTCGGGCTGACGCTGGGGACCGCGGCGGTGCTCGTGGGGGCGACGGCGGGCGCGGCGCTCTCGTTCGGCCTGGCCCGCTGGCTGGGGCGGCCGGTGGTGGCCCGCTACGCCGGTTCGGGGCGGCTGGCCCGGCTGGACTCGTATCTGACGCGCCGTGGGTTCGCGGCCGTGCTGCTGGTGCGGCTGGTCCCGCTGTTCCCCTTCTCGGTGATCAACTACGGGGCGGGGGTGGCCGGTGTGCGCTTCTCCTCCTATCTGGCCGCCACGGCGCTCGGCATCATCCCGGGCACCGTCGTCTACACCGGGCTCGGCGGTTCCCTGGGCGACCCCGCCTCGCCCGTGCTGTGGATCGCGCTGGGCGGTCTGCTGGTGCTGAGCGCCGGCGGCTGGTGGGCCGCCCGGCTGGTCCGCTCCCGGAGCGGGGAGTTCACCGGAGCCGCCGGTAGCCGGTGACGACCCGGTGGGCCGCGGTGACACCGACGACCGCGGCCCACACCCAGGCGACGGTATGGGCGGAACCGGGCCGCAGGCACCACAGGGTGTGTACGGCGATGGTCTCGGTGCCCTCGGCCAGACCGCCGAGGAAGTTCAGCGAGCGGCCGCGCGAGAGGTGGTCCTCGTCGCGTCGCCGCCCGGTGCGCTCGGCGATGGAGGAGAAGGCCAGGAAGACCGTGCCGTTGACGTAGTAGGCGAGCAGTACGAGCAGGAACGGCAGCGCCGATCCGCCCACGCCGACGGCGACGCCGACGACGAAGGCCCCGTAGACGACGAAGTCGGCGCTGATGTCGAGGAAGCCGCCGGCGCCGGAGGCGTCGGCCGTGCCACGACGCCGGGCGAGCGGGCCGTCGAGGCCGTCGGCGAGCCGGGAGAGCAGCCACAGGGCGGCGGCGGCCGGCCACCAGCCCGCCGCCGCGCAGCCCGCCGAGGCGAGTCCCGTCAGCGCGCCGAGCGCGGTCAGCCGGTCCGGCGTGACGGCGGGGCGGTCGAGCATCGCGGCGGCCCGGTCCAGCGGGCCGCCCAGTAGCGCTCGCGCCCGCACGTCCAGCATCCTCGGCTCCTTCCGTCGGACCGGCACCGCGCCGGTGGGACACAAAGGGAAGCCCGCGGGCACCCGGCCGTGTTCCTTTTCCGCACGACGGATTCCCGGGTTCCGCACGACGGACGCCCGAGGGCTCAGCCGTGCGGGAGACACGACGGAATTGACGGGACGAAACGGACGAAGGGGCGGCACGCATGGGGATACGGACGCGGCACACCGGGCGGCGCTTCGGCAGGGTCACGGCCCTCGCCGCGGGAGCCGTCGCGGCCGGGCTGCTGACGGCCGCCTGCTCGGGCACCGGCGCCGGCCGGGCGGAGCCCCCGGCGAAGGACTGGGCCGGGCTGCGCGCCGAGGCACGCGGCCAGACGGTGAACCTGTTCATGTACGGCGGGGACGAGGGAGCCAACTCCTTCGTCGACGAGGAGGTCGCCCCGGCGGCGGAGAAGCTGGGCATCACCGTCCGCCGCGTCCCCGTGGCCGACACCCAGGACGCCGTGCAGAAGATCCTCGGCGATCAGCGGGCCGGCAAGGACAGCGGCGGCGCCGTGGACCTGGTGTGGGTCAACGGGGAGAACTTCCGCACCGGCAAGCAGGCGGGGCTGTGGCTCTGCGGGTACACCGGCCTGATGCCGAACCAGAAGTACCTGGACCGCTCCGACCCCACGCTCACCCAGGACTTCGGCACACCGGTCGACGACTGCGAGACCCCCTGGAACCGCGCCCGGTTCGCCTTCGTCCACGACTCGGCCAGGCTGCCCCAACCCCCGCGCACCACGGCCGCCCTGATCGAGTGGATCAAGAAGAACCCCGGGCGCTTCACCTACCCCGCACCCCCCGACTTCACCGGCTCGGCCTTCGTACGGCACCTGCTCACGGCCGGTGCGGCCGGTACCCGGCCGGTTCCCGCGGAGTACGGCGAGGACGCCTACGACGCCGTCGCACCCGCCCTGTGGAAGGAACTGAACGCGCTGAAGCCCGCCCTGTGGCGTCAGGGGACCACCCACCCCAAGGACCAGTCGGCACTCGACGACCTCTTCGCCGACGGCGAGGTCGACATGACGATGACCTACAACCCCGCGGGTGTCCCGGCACTCGTCGACAAGGGCCGGTTCCCGGCGACCACGCGCGTGTTCGTGCCCGAGGACGGCACCCTCGGCAACACCAGCTATCTCGCCGTGCCCAGGAACGCCGCCCATCGTGAGGCCGCGCTCGTGCTGTCCGACCTGATGCTCTCGCCCGAACTGCAGTACGCCAAGGCCCGGCCCGGCGGCTGGGGCGCCTACCCGGTGCTCGACCAGGACCGGCTGCCCGAGGAGTGGCGGCGCAAGTTCGCCGCGCTGACCACACCGGAGACGATGCTTCCCGCCGAGGAACTGTCCCGGGGCGCCCGGCCGGAGCTGAGCGGCGACTGGGTGGGCCCGCTCGACAAGGGCTGGAAGCGCGAAGTCGCCTCCGCCTCGTGACGGTTCGGACGCCATCGCGGACGCGAGGGCTGCTGCTGGCCGCGCCCGCCCTCGCCGTCGTCGGATTCGCCGCCGCCGCCCTGCTGCTCGCGGCCCGGGGCAGCCTCGCCGACGGTCTGGGCCGCGGCTGGAGCCTCTCCGCCTACGCGGACCTGCTCCGTGACCCCGCCCTCACCGGCTCTCTGCCGCTCAGCCTGAAGATCGCGTCCCTCAGTACCGCGGTGTCGGCCGCCACGGCCCTCGCCGTGGTGGGCGCGGTGAGCGGTTCCCGCCGCGGCCGGGCCGCCCTCGATGCCGCCGCGCGGGCCACGCTCGCGGTCCCGCACCTGCTCGCCGCCGCCGCGTTCGGCCTGCTCCTCTCCGGAGCGGGACTGCTCTCCCGGCTCGCCCGCGCCGCCGGGTGGACCGACGGGCCCGCCGACTTCCCCGCCCTGGTCGGCGGCCCCGGCCACACCGCCGTCCTGCTCACCTACGTATGGAAGGAAGCCCCCTTCGTCACGGTCATGCTGCTGGCCGCCTACACACCTGCCGTACGCGACCTGGAGACCGCGGCGCGCACCCTGGGCGCGGGACGGCTGAGCCGGCTCAGGCACGTCACGCTGCCGCTGCTCGCCCCGGCGCTCACCGAAGCGTGCCTGCTGGTCTTCGCGTTCACCTTCGCGGCGTACGAGATCCCCGCGCTGCTGGGCGCCACCGCACCGCGCGCCCTGCCGGTGGAGGCCGTCGGCCTCTACCGGTCGGTGGAGCTCGGCGACCGGCCGGGCGCCCTCGCCCTCGCGGTCGTGATCGGCCTGGTGATCGCCCTCGCGGCGACCGCCGCCGCCGTCGTCTCCCGCCGGCTGCTGCGCGCGAGGACCGGCCCGTGAGGCGGGCACTGCGCCTCACGGGCGTCGCGCTGCTCGCCGTCTGGGTCGCGGCTCCCCTGCTGCCGCTGCTGGTCTGGGCGTTCACCGGAAGGTGGGTGTACCCGGCGCTGGTGCCCCAGGACCTCTCCGTCCGCGCCTGGGCCCGGGCCGCCGACCCGCACCAGCAGGTGATCGCCGCGACGGGCACCTCGCTGGCGCTCGCGCTGGCCACCGCCCTGGTCGCCACCGTGCTCGGGGCCCTGGCGGCGCGGGGCCTGGTCCTGTACCGGCCGCCGGCCGCCGGGCTGGTCCGCCTGGTGCTCCTCGCTCCCGTCCTGGTACCGCCGTTCGCCCTGGCGGTCGGGGTGCAGGAGGTCTTCGTCCGGGCCGGGCTCGCCGACCAGCCGGCCGGGGTCGCGCTCGTCCACCTGGTCCCGGCCCTGCCGTACACGGTGCTCGTCCTGATCGGCGGCTACGCCGGATACGACCTCCGCATGGAGCAGACGGCGCGCACCCTGGGGGCTTCGCGGTACGCGGTGCTCCGGCACGTCACGCTGCCCGCGCTCGCCCCGGCGCTGCTGGCCGCGGCGACCCTGGCCTTCCTGGTGTCGTGGAGCGAGTACCTGATGACCGTGCTGGTCGGCGGCGGGGTGGTCACCACACTGCCGCTGCTGCTGTTCGCCACCGCCGCAGGCAGCGGCAACCAGGCATTCACCGCGGTCCTGGGCGTCCTCACCTTCGTCCCGCCGGTCGTGCTGTTCGGGACGACCGCGGCGATCATGCGCCGCCATCGGGCGGTCTGGGCCGAAGCCGATCCCTCGGCCACCGCCCCCGGACCAAGTCCCTCCACCACTCCCGGAATCGACCGCTGACCGCCATGAGCACCTCCCCCTCCGCTTCGTCCCCCGGCCTGCGCCTGGAACGGATCACCGTCACCTATCCCGGGCACCGTTCGCCCGTCCTGGACGGCCTCGACCTCGAGGTCGCCGACGGACGGCTGCTGGCCCTGCTCGGCCCGTCCGGATGCGGCAAGACCACCACCGTGCAGGTCGCCTCCGGCCTGCTTACACCGGCCGGCGGGACCGTCCGTCTCCGCGGCACCGATGTCACGCGGACCCCACCGGAGCGCCGCGGCGCCGCGGTGGTCTTCCAGCAGCCCATGCTCCTGCCGCACCGCACGGCGCTGGACAACGTGGCCTTCCCCGCGCGGGTCCGCGGCCGCCCCCGCCGTGCCGCACGCGAAAGCGCCCTCGAACACCTGCGGCGCGTCGGCCTCGACGCACTCGCCGACCGCTACCCCCGCCAGCTCTCGGGAGGGCAGGCCCAGCGCGTCGCCCTCGCCCGGGCACTGGCCGCCGAACCGGCCGTGCTCCTTCTCGACGAACCGTTCAGCGCCCTCGACCCGGGCCTGCGGCACACCATGCGCGACCTGCTCGTCTCGGTCCAGCGGGAGTTGGCGGTGACCACCGTCCTGGTCACCCACGACCAGTCGGAGGCGGCGGCGGTCGCCGACACCGTCGCCCTGCTCGACCACGGCAGGCTCCTGCAGCAGGCGCGGCCCGCGGACCTCTACGCCCACCCGGCCTCCCGGGCCGTGGCGCGCTTCCTCGGCTGTACCACCGCGCTGCCCGGCAGCGTCACCGCCCGGGGGCGATTCGCCTGCCCGCTGGGGGAGCTGGAACTGCCCGGCGCGGTCACCCACCGGGGCCCCGGACACCTCGTCATCCGTCCCGAGGCCGTCCGGCTGGGCACCGGCCCGGACACCGTGCCCGCCGTGGTGCGCGGCGTGCGCCCGGAAGGCCCGTTCACGGCGCTCGTCTGCGACACCGCCGCCGGGCCCGTGCACGCACTTCTGCCGCCGGGCCCCCCGCCCGCCGCAGCGGAGCGCGTACGGCTGCACCTGCCCGTCGCGCACCGCTGGGTCGTCGCCGGATGACCCTCCCCGGCCGGGGGTGAGCGGTACGGCGGTGGCGTGCCGCAGAGGTGTCGGCAGGCGTGCCGCGCGGCGCCGGCCGGGGCAGCCGTCGTCGCCCCGCCCCCTCATCGGGCGGGGCCACCGGGGCCGGTGGGGCCGGCGTCGGCGATGCGGCCGGCGTAGCGCCGCAGGCGGACCGATGCGAGGGAGACGGGGGCGCGCCCGGGGGTGCGCCGCAGGGACGCCTTGACCAGCTGAAGCAGTTGCAGGGTGCCGCTGCACGCCCAGCAGCGGGCGATGTGACCGGCCACCATCGCCCGGCGCGCACCCGTGAGCTCGCCGTCGGCGTACGCCTCGACATCGCCGCGCAACCGGAGATGCCGCAGCCTCTCCCGGCACTCGGCCCACACCTGCTCGGGTCCGGGGGCGCGCCGCTTCCTCATGGGGCGGGAACCCGGTCGGCGGCGCGGGTCATTCCACCACCGGCAGCGCGCCCTCCGCGCCTCTCAAGTTCGCTCCCAGGTTCGCTCTTCCCGGGTTCGCGCCTCCCGTCCCGTACCGCGCGCACGGGCGGACGACGGCTGACTACGGCTGACGACGGCTGGTGGCGGCTGACGACGGGCCGGTGACGGCGGACGACGGGCTGGTGACGGCGGATGACGGCGAATGTGCGCGAGGGAATGTTCGCCGGCGGACGGCGGGTTCCCGTCGTGTGGAAGACGAAGTGACAGCGGCGCCGGATCCGGCCGACGCGCGGGGAAGGGCGTTCGCCACCCATGTGCTGCCCGAGGTGGAGGTGCTGCTGAGGGTGGCGACGACGCTGACCGCACAGCCCGCGGACGCCGAGGACCTGGTGCAGGAGACCCTGCTGCGCGCCTACCGGTCCGTCGATCGCTTCGACGGCAGGCACCCGCGTGCCTGGCTGCTGACGATCATGCGCAGAGCCGAGATCAACCGGCATCGGCGCCGCCGCCCGAACCTGCTCGACGACCCGGACGCCGACCTGGACCGTCTCAGCTCGACGGGCTCGGCCGGGTCCGCGGAGGAGGTGGTCGTCGGCGAGGCCTTCGACGAGGTGGTGGACTCCGCACTGTCCGGCCTGCCGGACAAGCACCGGCAGGTGGTGCAGCTGGTCGACATCGACGGCCTCACCTACGCCGAGGCCGCCCGTCTGCTGGACGTGCCGGAGGGCACCGTGATGAGCCGCCTGCACCGGGCGCGCAAACGGATACGAGCCCGCTTGGTGGCGGCCGGACTGGCACCGAAGCGAGGTGTGATGTGAAGAAGCGTTCATGGTGGCGCCGACCCGCGGCCGAGCGCAGGATGAACTGCCTCCAGGTGGCCCGGCTGCTGCAGTCCTACCTCGACGGGGAGACGGACGAGGTCACCGCGCGCCGGGTCGCGGCGCATCTGGAGGACTGCCGCCGCTGCGGCCTCGAGGCGTCGGTGTACGCGGAGATCCGCAGCGCTCTCGCCCGCCGGGGGACGCCGGACGCCGAGGCGGTCGCGCGGCTGCGCACCTTCGGCGAGGCACTGCTGAGCGACCCGCCGGCCGCCGGCGACGACGGTGACCGAGGGGCGTCGCCCCAGGCCGGTGCCTGACGGCCGTCGCTCTCGGCGGTCGCCGTGCGGCGGCCCTGCGGTCGCCCGGCATGTGTCCGGCCGCCCGGCATGTGTCCGGTCGCCCGACACGCGTCCGGCCGCGGGGTGGTGCATCGGGTGACCGGTGCCGCAGCCGCCGCCCGGTGGCGCATCGGGTGACCGGGCGGCCCTTGCCGTACGCACCTGAGCCGTACCCGCCCGAGCCGTACCCACCTGAGCCGTACGCACCCGAGCTGTACCGGCCCGAGCCGGGCCCTCGCGCCCGGACCTGCCCTCGCGCCGGACCGGGCGCCCGTGGTACGCCCCCGCCCGAGCCGGTCACCCGCCGGTCGCGAGTCCCGTCTTCGCACCCGCCCCGCACAGCGGCACCACGGCCGTGCGGTCCCCCAGGCCGTGGGCCCGGACGGCCGCCCAGCAGGCGGCGCCGGTGGGCTCGACGAACAGGCCGCGGGCGGCGAGGTCGAGCTGGGCGGCACGGATCTGATCGTCCGTCACGGTGTGGAAGGTGCCGCCGGAGGCCCGCACGGCGGACAGGATCTGGCGGGCCCGGGGCGGATCGGGGATGGCGATGCCCTCGGCGAGGGTGGGCGCCGCTGCCGCCGGGGTGGCGTCCTGCTCGCCGGCGTGGAAGGCGGCGGCCAGCGGGGCGACCGCCGCCGCCTGCACGGCGATCAGTGCGGGGCGCTGGGCGATGAGGCCGTGCGCGTACAGTTCCCCGACGGCCAGATGGGCGCCGAGCAGCAGGGTGCCGTTGCCGGCGGGCAGGACCAGGGCGTCGGGCAGTCGGCCGCCGAGGTCCTCCCACACCTCGTACACATAGGTCTTGGTGCCGTGCAGGAAGTACGGGTTGTGGACGTGCGAGGCGTAGAAGACGCCGTCCTCGCCGGCGGCCGCGTGCGCCCTGCGGGCGGCCGCCTCGCGGTCGCCGGGCACGAGGTCCGGGCGGGCGCCGTGGGCGGCGATCTGCTCGATCTTCTTCGGGGAGGTGGCCTCCGGGACGTACACGGTGCAGTCGAGACCGGCGCGGGCGCAGTACGCGGCGATCGCGGTGCCGGCATTGCCGCTGCTGTCGGCGATCACCCGGCGCGGCTTCAGATGACGCGCGAGCTCGGCGAGCATCACCGCGCCGCGGTCCTTGAAGGAAAGGGTCGGCATCAGGAAGTCGAGCTTGGCGGTGACGGTGCCGGTGAGCGGGACCAGCGGGGTCCGCCCCTCGCCGAGCGAGACGGCCGCGGGGCCGCCGCCCGTGGCCCCGGCCGCGCCGAGCGGCAGTGCCTCCTCGTACCGCCACAGTGAACCGGCCCTCGCGGCCAGGGAGTCGCGGGGCACGGCTCCGGCGCTGAAGTCCAGGTCCCAGGGCCCGCGGCAGCGGGGGCAGCACCAGGCGAGCGACTCGACCGGGGCGCGCACGCCGCACACCGGGCACTGATAGTCCGTCATGTGAGTCAGGATGGCAGCCGTGGCCCGTGTGTGACGGGTCGCCCCCGCACTCTTGTGGGATTCCTATGGATCAGCCAACCTTTCGGGACGGCAGTGGTACGGCGAATCCCGCGGCCACCCACCGCACTGGGATTGTCATGCCCCTGTCGCATACCCCCACGGCAACGCACCACTGATGAGGAGGATCCCTCACATGTTCGTGATGCGTCACTCGCGGCGAAGACTGTCCGCGGCCAGCGCGACAGCCGTCGCCGCACTCGCACTCGGTACCGCCGCCGCCTTCCCCGCCACCGCCGCAGAGCCCGCGCCGGTGGGCGTGATCGAGAACGCCGGCGCCCCCGGTGCCATCGCCGGCAGCTACATCGTCACCCTGGACGAGTCGGCCGCCGACGCCGGTTCCAAGGCGGGCAAGGCCCTCGCCGCGGAGTACGGCGCGAAGATCAAGAAGACGTACCGCGCCGCCCTCAACGGATACGCCGTCGAGCTCTCCGAGGCCCAGGCCAGGAAGTTCGCCGCGGACCCCGCCGTCGAATCCGTCGTGCAGAACCGGGTGTTCACCATCTCCGGCACCCAGCTGAACCCGCCCTCCTGGGGTCTGGACCGCATCGACCAGCGCGCCCTGCCGCTCAACCAGAGCTACACCTACCCCGACTCGGCGGGCGACGGCGTCACCGCGTACATCATCGACACCGGTGTACGTATCACCCACTCCGACTTCGGCGGCCGCGCCTCGTACGGCTACGACGCCGTCGACAACGACAACACGGCGCAGGACGGCAACGGCCACGGCACGCACGTCGCCGCCACGGTCGCCGGCGGCTCCTACGGCGTGGCGAAGAAGGCGAAGGTCGTCGGCGTCCGGGTGCTCAACAACTCCGGTTCCGGCACCACCGCCCAGGTCGTCGCGGGTATCGACTGGGTGACGCAGAACGCCGTCAAGCCGGCCGTCGCCAACATGAGCCTTGGCGGCGGAGCCGACACGGCGCTGGACACCGCGGTCCGCAACTCGATCGCATCCGGCATCACCTACGCCATCGCGGCGGGCAACAGCAACGCGAACGCCTCCAACTACTCGCCCGCGCGGGTGACCGAGGCCATCACCGTCGGCTCCACCACCAGCTCCGACGCCCGCTCCAGCTTCTCCAACTACGGCAGCGTGCTGGACCTGTTCGCCCCGGGGTCCTCCATCACCTCGGCCTGGCACACCAGCGACAGCGCGACCAACACCATCTCCGGCACCTCGATGGCCGCCCCGCACGTCGCCGGTGCCGCCGCGCTCCACCTGGCGGACAACCGGACCGCCACGCCGGCGCAGGTCTCCTCGGCACTGACCAGCGCGGCGACCCCGAACGTGGTCGGCAGCCCCGGCTCCGGATCGCCCAACCGGCTGCTGTACGTCGGCACGGGCTCCACCCCGCCCCCCGGACCGCGGTTCGAGAACACCGCCGACTACACGATCAACGACCACTCCACCGTGGAGTCGCCCGTCACCGTCAGCGGCGTCGCGGGCAACGCACCCGCCGCGCTGCAGGTGCCGGTCAACATCGTGCACACCTACATCGGCGACCTCCAGGTCCAGCTCATCGCCCCGGACGGCAGCGCCTACACGCTGAAGTCGTACGGCACCGGCGGCAGCAGCGACAACATCAACACCACCTACACCGTGAACGCGTCCTCCGAGGTCGCGAACGGCACCTGGAAGCTACGGGTGAGCGACAACGCCACATGGGACACCGGCAAGATCGACTCCTGGGCCCTGCAGTTCTGATCCCGGGACCGCCGGACCGTGCCGGGTCCGGTGCCTGACCAGCGTCGAGGGGCGGCCGCGCCGTGCGGCCGCCCCTTCCGCGCATACCGGCTGTCCGTCGCCGTGGCCCCCGCCGTATGATCCGCTGATCCGCGCAGATGTTCGTACGGCCTTCGCGTCGGCACGGTCTTCGCGCCGGCACGGTCATCGCGTCGGCGTGGCCTCCTTGCCGGCATGGTCCATGGCCTTCGACATCGGCGTGGTCCTCGTGCCGGCACGGCCTTCGGGCCGGCGCGATCCCCACATCGGCGCGGTCTTCGCGTTGGCACGATCTTCCCAAGGAGCACCGCACCCGTGGAACCGTCGTCGCAGGGATGGACGCCTCCGGCCGGGTCCGGCCCGGCGCAGCCGCCCGACCCGCATCCGGCTCGGCCGGCGGTGCACCCGTATGCGATGCCGGCGGGCGTGCAGCCGGGCATGCCGTATCCGCCCTACGGGGCGGTGCCGCAGGGGCCCGGCACGAACGGTTTCGCCATCGGCTCGCTCGTCACCGGCGTCGTGTGCTGTCTGCCCCCGCTCGGCCTCGTCCTCGGACTGATCGCGCTGGCGCAGATCCGGAAGCGGGGGGACGGTGGCCGGGGCCTGGCCGTCGCGGGCACCGTGCTCTCCGTCATCAGCACCCTCCTCGTGACCGTGGGCGTCGCGAACGGCACCGCCCGCGAGGCGTGGGACGGCTTCCGCGAGGCGGCGCGCGAGAGCGCCGCCGTGGACTCCACGTTCGACCTGCGGACCGGGCAGTGCTTCGACACCCCCGGCCGGGGCGTGGAGGACGAGGAGGAGGCGGCGTCCGTCCGGATCGTGGACTGCGACCGTCCCCACGAGGGGGAGGTGACCGGGACCTTCACGCTCGGTACGTCCGACCGGTGGCCCGGGCAGGAGGCCGTCGAGACCGAGGCGGAGCGGCGGTGCGAGGACGTCAACAACGGCTATGCGCTGGACTGGTGGGCCGTGCCCCCGACGGCGGAGCTGTACTACTACGTACCGACCAGGGACGGCTGGCGCTTCGGTGACCGCGATGTCACCTGCGCCCTGGCGAGCGACGGCCCGAAGCTCGAGTCCTCCGTCCGCAGCGACCGGACGACCCTCGACCCGGCACAACTCGCCTACCTGGAAGGTGAATTGGCCGTCGATACGGCATGGTGGGAAGAGCCCGACGACCTCTTCGAGGACGATCCGGAGGCCAACCGCGCCTGGGCCGAGCGGATGGTGCGGACACTCGGCACCGAGGCGCGTGAACTGCGCGCCGGACCCTGGACCGCGGCTGCCCGCGAGCACGCCCTGACCCGTGCGCAGGAGTACGACACGGCACGCCGCCACTTCGGCCGGGCGGCCGGGGCCCAGGACGAAGACGAGTTCTGGAACGCCACGACGGATGCGGCCGACGCCTTCCGCGAGGAGACCGAGATCGCCGTCCGGTCCGCTCTCGGCCTCGCCACGGACCCTCCGGAGGAACTGGACGGCCGGCAGGAGCCGCCGGGCGACGGTACGACGGTCTGAGGCCCGCTTCCCGGCGTGCAGGCGCCGGCCCGGGGAGCCCCGGCCGCGGGCCCGGGCCCGCGGCTCCCCGGGCGCGCGGCGCACGCCCGGCGAAGCCCTCCTGCCCGTCGGACACCTCCACCGGGTAGGCGCCTGCCCCGAGGTGATTGTCACCTTGTGTGATTCGTTGGCCCATGCTTGCGGGGATCAACCGTCGGTTGCCACGCTGTTGCTGTCTGTCAACCTGTTGGGAGTGGCCAGTGACATTCGGTGAGCAGCCCGCCTATCTGCGCGTTGCGAGCGATCTCCGCCGGAAGATCGTCAATGGCTCGCTGCCGCCGCACACCCGCCTTCCCTCACAGGCCCGGATTCGCGAGGAGTACGGCGTCTCGGACACCGTCGCGCTGGAGGCGCGGAAGGTGCTGATGGCCGAGGGACTGGTGGAGGGGCGCTCCGGCTCGGGGACGTACGTACGGGAGCGCCCGGTGCCGCGGCGCATCGCCCGCTCGGGTTACCGCCCGCCCGCCGGTGCCAATCCCTTCCGCCAGGAGCAGGCCGCGGAGGGCGCCCGCGGGACCTGGGAGTCGAGCAGCGAGCAGGAGCCGGCGAGCGCCTCCGTGGCGGGCAGGCTGGGGGTCGCCCCCGGCGACCGTGTGATGCGTACGAGATACGTCTTCCGGGACTCCGGCGAGCCGGCGATGCTGTCGACCTCCTGGGAACCGCTCTCGATCACGGGCCGCACACCGGTGATGCTGCCCGAGGAGGGGCCGCTCGGCGGCTGCGGCGTCGTCGAGCGGATGGGGGCCATCGACGTCGTCGTGGACAACGTGGTCGAGGAGGTCGGCGCCCGGCCGGGCCTGGCGGAGGAGCTGCTCACCCTCGGGGGGGTGCCCGGTCATGTGGTGATGGTCATTCAGCGCACCTACTACGCGTCGGGGCGCGCGGTCGAGACGGCGGACGTGGTCGTACCGGCGGACCGGTTCCGACTCGCGTACCACCTGCCGGTGCGCTGACCTCGCCGCGGGTACCGGCGCGCGCCGGCCGTCGGTGCGGCACCCCCACGGCGCGGTGAAACCCCGCCGCCCCGCCGCCCCGGCGTCTCGTTGCCTCGTTGCCTCGTCGCCGCGAGCCGCTGTCACGCGCCGCGCACCTGCCGCCGGGCCGCCGCCGGTGCGCCGGACGAACCGCGAGTCCGGCCGCGCCGTCCATCGCGGCCGGACTCGCCCCGAGGTCCCGCCGGTTGGCGCTCCCGGGTGCCGAAGGCGGAGCTGCCCGGGCTGCCCGGACGCCCCCGATGCGGTCCGGACGGCCCCGGTACGGTGTCGCCGCCCACCGCGCCGCTCGTGCACACCGTGCCCGGCGGACGCCGCCGACGGGCGGGGGCCTCCGCCGAAGGGCTCCTCGGCTGCGACGCGATGCAGGGGCGCACTCGGCCATGTGCGCCCCGTGTGGATGAGGGGACGCTGGCCGGATCCGTCTCTCTTCGTGAAAACACGTATCCGCTGAGTGAAGGTCAGGCGTAGGCTCGGGCATATGCAGACTGCGGTTTCCTGGGGATGGTTAGAGAAGTGCAGGCCGGCGGCGGGAGAGGCGCGATGACCGATGGCGGCGCGATGCTGCCCTGGCTGGTGATCCGCCAGGACGACAACGGCAATCGCTATCGCGTGGGCAGGTACGCCACACAGGACGAGGCGCAGAAGATCGCTGACAGCCTCGGCGACCGTGGCTCCGAGCAGCTCTACTGGGTGGAGCACATGGGGCAGGCCGCGCCCTCCTGAGGCGCTCCCGCGGCGGCGGTGGCCTGGTCGGCGCGCACTGGCCGGTGGCGCTGCGGTCCACCGCCGCCGCGGCGCACTCCGTGCGGTGCCGCGTGCCCGCGCCGCCGCGCGAGCACCCCCGCGCGTGCGACCCACCGCGCAGCCGTCCGCCGCCCGCACGCCACCCGTGCCCGGGAGCACCCCCGCGCGTGCGACCCCCGCGCGCGATCGGCCCGCGCCACCGCGCCACCGGCCCGCGCCAACGGCCCGCCCGCACCCCGCGCGTGCGACCGCGCCCGTGTCACGGGCCCTGCCACCGGGCCCTCCCGCCGGCCCGGGCCACCGGCCCGCCCGCAGACCGGGGCACCCCGTATCGCGGGCTACGCTCCCGCCCATGACAGATCGTGTGAACGCGCGCGTCGTCGTGGCCGGGGCGCTGTACGACCGGGGGCGGTTGCTCGCCGCCCGTCGCAGCGCGCCGCCCGAGTTCGCCGGACGCTGGGAGCTGCCCGGCGGCAAGCTCGAACCCGGTGAGTCCCCCGAGGAGGCCCTCGTACGCGAGCTGCGCGAGGAGCTGGGTGTGGAGGCCGAGCCGGTCGAGCGCGTCCCCGGCGAGTGGCCGCTGGGCCCCGGCTATGTGCTGCAGGTCTGGACGGCTCGGCTGATCTCGGGTCAGCCGAGCCCGCTGGAGGACCATGACGAGCTGCGCTGGCTCGCCGCCGGCGAACTGGACACCGTGGACTGGCTGCCCCAGGACCGCCCAGCGGTCGAGGAGGTCGCGCGCCGGCTGCTGCGGGACCGCCCGGGGGGCGCACGCGGCTGAATTCCTGCGCTCTTCGTACCATCGCGCGCCCCTCTCGGGGGTACGTCACGCAAAATATCGGGTATGTCCTGATTGCCGTCCCATAGAGGACGGGATTCCGTGGCAGGTCCGGGAAGTGGTCGGCGTGATCGACACCGGCGGCGCATGCGCCGAGTGGACCTTCCCTGCCGAGCCGGACGCCGCGCGCTCCGCCCGCCATGCCGTCCGCGACGCCCTGCGGCAGTGGGGGCTCGATCCCGCCCTGGTCGATGTGACGGTCCTCCTGGTCAGTGAGCTGGTGACCAATTCCCTTCGGTACACCTCCGGGCCCATCGGGGTCCGCCTGGTCCGGCCCGCCGTCGACGGGTCCGCCCCGCCGCGGGCCCCCGCACTGCTCGTGGAGGTCTCCGATCCGCTTCCGGATCCACCCCGGGAGCGTCCCGCCGGGCCCGATGACGAGGGGGGACGCGGACTGCAACTGGTGGCGTGCACGGCCCGCCGCTGGGGGACGCGGCGAGGCAGAACGGGTAAGACCGTGTGGTTCGAGCTGCCCGTGCCTGGTTAGGAGTGTGGGGGGACGACGATCACCGCGGGCCCGGCTCGAAACGAACGAGACCGTGCTGTGATCGTGAACGCCGTGCCGCCAGGCGCCGTAGTGCTGAATACTTCGGGCATGGCCGGTCCGGTGCGGTGAGCTGGAGGGGACGGTCGCGTGAGCGAGATACCTGAGACGGCAAGCGGCGTGGTGTGGCAGAGCAGTCCGCCCGGCTCCATCTACGACTACATCAAGGTCGCGTCGTTCTCGATCGGTCCGGACGGGCTGGTCGACCAGTGGAGCCGCCGTGCCGTCGAGCAGTTCGGCATCGCCGCCGAGGAGGTCAGGGGCAAGGATCCCGTCGCCGTCTTCATCCCCTCGGAGCTCCGCACACGAGGTCACCGCAAGATCGCCGAGATTCTGGACGGCAAGGAGTGGACCGGTCTCGTCCCCTTCCGCCTGCCCGGCGAGCGCGGCGCGCACGGACTGGCCGAGGTCTACGTCATGCCGAGTGAGACGGAGAACGGCGAGCGTGCCGCGCTCTGTATCGTCGTCGACGTACGCGCCCTACGGCGGATCGAGACGGACCTCGCCGCTTCGCAGGCGATTTTCGGTCAATCTCCTTTTGGCTTTCTTCTGTTCGGTCCCGACCTCACCGTGCTGCGGGCCAACGAGCGCTTCGCGACCGTGTTCGGCGGATCCGCGGAGGACCACCGGGGCCGGACCGTGTACGACTACCTCTCCCGCCCCGAGGCGGAACGGATGAACGCGGCCCTCCAACGGGTGCTGGAAACGGGGGAGTCCGTCACCGAACTCCAGATCGTCGGCAGTGCCCCGGGCACCTCCGACCGGCGGCACTGGTCCGTCAACCTCTACCGCGTGCACAGCGGTTCCGGCCGCCCCGTCGGGGTCGCGGGCCTCGGCATCGACGTGACACGTCGTCATATCGCAGCACGTGAGGCCGCCAGCGCCCGCCGCAACCTCGCCCTGCTCAACGAGGCCAGCGCCCGGATCGGCAACTCCCTCGACCTCGAGACCACCGCACGCGAACTCCTCGACGTCGCCGTCCCCGGCTTCTGCGACCTCGCCTCCGTGGACCTCTACCTGGGGCTGCTCACGGGCGACGAGGCCCCGCCGGGACGCTGGGGCCCGGCCCGGCCGGAGAGCTACGGCGGCAGCGCGGAACTGCGCCGGGTCGCCTTCGCCAGCACCGTCTCCGAGACCCTGCTGGGCGCCGCTGCCGCGGGCACCCCGGCCGGCCCCCAGGTCGGCGCGGTGCACCACTACCCCTTCAGCTCCGCCTGCGCCAACGCCCTGCGCACCGCCAGGGTCCGTCTCATCCCCGGCGAGGACGGCAGTCTCGTCCAGTCCACGCTGGCCGTGCCGATGGTCGCCCACGACACGGTCGTGGGCCTCGCCCAGTTCTCCCGGGCCAAGGGCAGCGAGCCCTTCGGGGAACGGGACCGGGCGCTCGCCGTCGAACTGGCCGCCCGTGCCGCGGTCTGCATCGACAACGCCCGCCTCTACCGCCGCGAGCACGAGCGCGCACTCATCCTCCAGCGCAGCCTGCTGCCGCCCGGCGACCCGGAGGCCGCCGGGCTCGACATCGCCTGCCGCTACCTCCCGGGCAACACCGCGACCGAGGTCGGCGGCGACTGGTTCGACGTCATCGAACTCCCGGGCCACCGCACCGCGCTCGTCGTCGGCGACGTCATGGGGCGGGGGCTGCGCGCCGCCGTCGCCATGGGCGAACTCCGCACCGCCGTGCGGACGCTGGCCCTGCTGGACCTGGAACCCGCTGAGGTGCTCTCGGCGCTCGACGAGATCGCCCGCGGCCTCGGTACGCCGAGCGGCGCGCAGCAGGCCTCCAGGGTCGCCCACAAGTCCCGCGGGCCCGAACTCTCCGAGGTCTACCTGGCGACCTGCGTCTACGCCGTGTACGACCCCGTGACCCGGCGCTGCACCTTCGCCAACGCGGGCCATCTGCCTCCCGTACTCGTCGAGCCGGGCGAGGAGGCGCTGATGCTCGACGTGCCGCCCGGGATGCCGCTCGGGGTCGGCGGCGAACCCTTCGAGGAGGTCCAGGTCGAGCTTCCGGAGGGCGCGCTGCTCGCGCTGTACACCGACGGGCTGGTCGAGTCGCGCGACCACCCCCTGGACGAGGGGCTCGGTGCCTTCCGCCGCGCCCTGACCGAGCCGGGCCGCCCGGTACCGGAACCCCGTGCCCCCGACGGTCCCGCCGACGCGCCGAACGGCGGGACGCCCTCCGACTCCGACGGCGGATCACGCTCCCGTTCGCTCGAGGACGTCTGCGACCATGTGCTCGCCACCCTCGACACCCGGCACGGCGAGGACGACATCGCGCTGCTGATGGCCCGTATCCAGGGCCTGGCGAGCGAGGCCGTGGGGGACTGGCGGTTGCCGCGCGAACCCCGGTCGGTCGGCCGCGCCCGCGAGCTGGCCCGGGCGCAGCTCGGCGCCTGGGAGCTCGACCCGCTCGTCGACACGGTCGAACTGCTCGTCAGCGAGCTCGTCACCAACGCCCTGCGGTACGGCGAGGGCGAGATACGGCTTCGGCTGCTGCGCGACCGCACCCTCGTCTGCGAGGTGTGGGACGCCGGACTGGTGCAGCCGCGGCGCCGGCGGGCCCGGGACACCGACGAGGGCGGGCGGGGGCTGCAGCTGGTCGGTCTGCTGAGTGCCGCCTGGGGCTCGCGCCGCACCCCCCGGGGCAAGACGGTGTGGTTCGAACTCGCGCTGCCCGACGGGGACTCCACCGCGGAGCCCAGCGTGGAGCAGCTGCTGAGCATGTTCTGAGCCGGCGCGGGGTGGGCCCCTCCGTGGCGGCCGCGTCCCGCGGCCGGCACTCCCGTCCCGAGGCCCAGACGTCCGTCCCGAGGCCCAGACGTCCGTCCCGGGGACCAGACGCTCGTCCTGCGGCCGGCACGCTCGTCCTGCGGCCGGCACGCCCGTGCCCGGGCGCGGACGCCCGGGCACGGATGAGGGGCCGGCTATGTGGCGGGCTCGCCCCGGCGGCGGATCCTGCTGCCCAGCCACACCAGCGGGTCGTACTTCCGGTCGACCGCGCGCTCCTTGAGCGGGATCAGCGCGTTGTCCGTGATGTGGATGCCCTCCGGGCACACCTCCGTGCAGCACTTGGTGATGTTGCAGTAGCCCAGACCGTGCTCGTCCTGGGCCGTGCGCTTGCGGTCGAGGCCCGACTCGGCCGCCGCGTCCAGCGGGTGCATGTCGAGTTCGGCCACGCGCATCAGGAAGCGCGGCCCGGCGAAGGCCGCCTTGTTCTCCTCGTGGTCACGCACCACATGGCAGGTGTCCTGGCACAGGAAGCACTCGATGCACTTGCGGAACTCCTGTGAGCGGTCCACATCGATCTGCTGCATCCGGTACTCGCCCGCCGCGACCCCCTGCGGCGGTACGAAGGACGGGACCTCACGGGCCTTGGTGTAGTTGAACGACACGTCCGTGACCAGGTCCCGCACCACCGGGAAGGCCCGCATCGGGGTGACCGTGACGGTCTCGGCACGGTCGAAGACCGACATGCGGGTCATGCACAGCAGCCGGGGCCGGCCGTTGATCTCCGCACTGCACGAGCCGCACTTGCCGGCCTTGCAGTTCCAGCGCACCGCGAGGTCCGGCGCCTGGGTCGCCTGCAGCCGGTGGATGATGTCGAGGACGACCTCGCCGTCGTGGACCTCGACCGTGAAGTCCTCCAGGCCCCCGCCGTCCCCGTCGCCCCGCCAGACCCTGAACCGAGCGTCGTACGTGCTCATTCGTACAGCTCCTCTTCGGCGAGGTACTTGACCAGCTCCTCCTTCTCGAAGAGGGCGAGCAGGTCGGGGCGGATGGGCTCGGCGGTCTTCCGCGCGAGGTCGATCTGGCCGCGTACCGGATCGGCAGGCGGTGCGCCGGGCTCCACCGGCCCGAAGGACGGCGAGCGGTCGGCGAGCCGGCACAGCAGATTGATCCGGCGCCACTCCCGCTCCATCGCGGGGTTGTCCTCGCGGGTGTGGCCCCCGCGGCTCTCGGTGCGCTCCAGTGCGGATCGGGCGATGCACTCGCTGACCAGCAGCATGTTGCGCAGGTCCAGGGCGAGGTGCCAGCCGGGGTTGAACTGGCGGTGCCCCTCCACGCCCGCCCGCCGGGCCCGTACCCGGAGTTCGGCGAGCTTCTTCAGCGCCTGCGCCATCTCGGACTCCCGCCGGATGATGCCGACGAGGTCGTTCATCGTCTGCTGGAGCTCCTGGTGGAGGGTGTACGGGTTCTCCGGCGGGGTGTCCGGCTCGGGCCCCTCGGCGCTGAACGGGCGCAGCGCCTCGGCCGCCGCCGCGTCGATCTGCTCCCCGTCGACGGCGGGCAGTCGCCCGGCGAGGCCCGCGGCGTACTCCGCGGCGTGCAGTCCGGCGCGCCGGCCGAAGACCAGCAGGTCCGAGAGCGAGTTGCCGCCCAGGCGGTTGGAGCCGTGCATACCGCCCGCGACCTCGCCCGCCGCGTACAGGCCGGGCACCCCGACCGCGGCCGCCGTGTCCGAGTCGACCGCGATACCGCCCATCACGTAGTGGCAGGTCGGCCCGACCTCCATGGCCTCCGCGGTGATGTCCACGTCCGCCAGCTCCTTGAACTGGTGGTACATGGACGGCAGCCGGCGCCTGATCACCTCGGCGGGCATCCGGGTGGAGACGTCCAGGAACACCCCGCCGTGCGGTGAGCCGCGGCCCGCCTTCACCTCGGCGTTGATGGCCCGGGCGACCTCGTCGCGGGGGAGCAGTTCGGGGGGACGCCGGTTGTTGTCCGGGTCCTCGTACCAGCGGTCGCCCTCCTCCTCCGACTCCGCGTACTTCTCCTTGAAGACGTCGGGGACGTAGTCGAACATGAACCGCTTGCCCTCGGAGTTGCGCAGCACCCCGCCGTCGCCGCGCACCGACTCGGTGACGAGGATGCCCTTCACCGAGGGCGGCCAGACCATCCCGGTCGGGTGGAACTGCACGAACTCCATGTTCAGCAGCGGCGCCCCGGCCAGCAGCGCCAGCGCGTGCCCGTCGCCGGTGTACTCCCAGGAGTTGGAGGTCACCTTGAAGGACTTGCCGATGCCTCCGGTGGCCAGGACGACCGCGGGCGCCTCCAGCACGAAGAAGCGGCCGGACTCGCGCTCGTAGCAGAACGCGCCCGAGACCCGGTCGCCGTCCTTGAGCACCCGGGTCACCGTGCACTCCTGGAAGATCTTCAGCCGGGCCTCGTAGTCGCCGAACTCCCGCTCGTCCTCCTGCTGGAGCGAGACGATCTTCTGCTGGAGGGTACGGATCAGCTCCAGCCCGGTCCGGTCGCCGACGTGCGCCAGCCGCGGGTACTCGTGGCCGCCGAAGTTGCGCTGGGAGATCTTCCCGTCCCCGGTGCGGTCGAAGAGCGCACCCCAGGTCTCCAGTTCCCAGACCCGGTCGGGGGCCTCCTGGGCGTGCAGCTCCGCCATCCGCCACTGGTTGAGGAACTTGCCGCCGCGCATGGTGTCGCGGAAGTGGACCTGCCAGTTGTCGCGGGGGTTCACATTGCCCATGGAGGCGGCGATCCCGCCCTCCGCCATCACGGTGTGGGCCTTGCCGAACAGGGACTTGCAGATGACGGCGGTGCGAGCGCCCGCCTCACGCGCCTCGATGGCGGCCCGAAGCCCCGCCCCACCCGCGCCCACGACGACAACATCCCACTGCTGCCGTTCGAGCTCAGTCATCGGTGAGCACCTTTCCCCTAGAAGAAGCGCGGATCGGCGAAGGCGCCGGAGGCGAGCAGATAGACGTAGAAGTCGGCGAGCGCGACGCTGATCAGCGACGCCCAGGCGAGCAGCATGTGACGTTCGTTCAGCCTGCCGACGAAGCCCCACAGCCGGTAGCGCACCGGGTGTTTGGAGAAGTGCCGCAGCCGGCCGCCGATGATGTGCCGGCAGGAGTGGCAGGACAGGGTGTACGCCCAGATCAGCACGATGTTCACCAGGAACACCAGGGTGCCGAGGCCCATATGGCCCCAGGCATAGGTCTCGTCGCGGAAGGCGAGGACCGTGTCGTAGGTGAGGATGACCGCCACCGGCAGCGCCGCGTAGAAGAAGTAGCGGTGCATGTTCTGCAGGATCAGCGGGAAGCGGGTCTCACCCGTGTACTTCGCGTGCGGCTCGGCGACCGCGCAGGCCGGTGGCGAGGCCCAGAAGCCCCGGTAGTAGGCCTTGCGGTAGTAGTAGCAGGTCAGCCGGAAGCCCAGTGGGAAGATCAGGATCAGCAGGGCGGGGGACAGGCCCCACCAGCTGCCGAAGATCTCCCAGTTGGGGCCGCCCTTCATCGGGACGCAGTTCTCGGCCAGACAGGGCGAGTAGAACGGCGAGACATAGGGTGCCGCGTAGTAGTCGCTGTTCGCGAAGGCCCGCCATGTCGAGTAGACGATGAAGGCGAGCAGACCGGCGGCGGTCGCGGCGGGCGCGAGCCACCAGCGGTCGGTCCTGAGGTGGCGGGTGGCGATGGCGGCGCGCGTGGCGCCGCGTACGCCGGTGTCGGTATGAGGTTCGGTGCCTGTGGCCAACGAAGCTCCTAGGGCGCGTGCCGGTCGCGCGCACCCAGGCCTTCGTCGTCCGAGTCCGTCCACAGCGAACTGTCGTACGGGGTGTCGGGAATGGTGACCAGGTCTTTCGGGCGGTCGGCCGGCTGGGTCCGGGATGCGTCCCCGCGCTTGGGCGCGAGGCTCCGCTCCAGCCGTTCGACCGTGCGGGTCAGGTCGTCGAGACGGCGTTTGACGTCCGTCAACTCGTCCTGCAGGGACATGAACTGCCCTCACTTCCGCGGTCGCGGTGGCATGCGGGTGTCTGGGGCTTTCCCCCAGAGGGCTGTGTGCGCCTGCGAGTGTCGCGCGTCACGTCCCCGCTTGTGAAGGCGTGTGCACCGATTCGGCGGTACGCGCCACCCGTTAGGGGCTTTCCGTTGGGCCGCACGGGTGGGGTTTCGGACCGCTCCGCCGTGTCGGCGTCGCAGCCCGCCCTCCGTCCTTTTCAGTGTAGGCGCAATAGGTGTGATCATCGCCAGAATCCACCGGATGCCCAATCAATCGGACGAAGGGGTACATGTCATGTCCGAGGTCGACGCCCCGCGCGGGAGGGCATGCTCCCGTACGCCGCGCCTCCGCACCCCCGGTGACCGGTCCGGCCGCACCCTGCCCGGCCGCACCCGCACCCTGCGCTCGGTGGCACTGCTCACCAGCGGTGTGCTGGTCCTGCCGGTGCTGGCCGGCTGCACGTCCGGGGAAGACGGCTCCGGCGCCGTGGCGGTCCCCTCGGACATCGGCCACACCGGGCGCGACCGCATCGAGAAGGGCGGCACCCTGCGCTGGGCCGTCGACTCCGCACCCACGACGCTCAACGCCTTCCAGGCCGACGCGAACAGCGCCACCGGCCGGGTCACCGGAGCCGTCCTCCCCTCGCTCTTCACGCTGGACCAGCGCGGCCGCCCGCAGCTCAACCCCGACTACCTGGAATCGGCCGAACTCGTCGACCGCGAACCCAAGCAGGTCGTCCTCTACAAGCTCAACCAGGAGGCGGTCTGGACCGACGGGAGGGAGATCGGCGCGCCGGACTTCGTCGCCCAGTGGCGGGCGCTCAGCGGCAAGGACACGGCGTACTGGACCGCGCGCAACGCGGGTTACGAGCGGATCGAGAAGATCGAGCGGGGCAAGAGCGACCTGGAGGTCCGGGTCACCTTCGCCCGGCCGTACGCCGACTGGCGGTCGCTGTTCTCCCCGCTCTACCCGAAGGAGACGATGGGCACCCCGGCGTCCTTCAACGACGGGGCCCGCTCGGAACTCCCGGTGACCGCGGGGCCCTTCGCCCTGCAGAAGCTCGACGGCGAGGAGGGCACCGTCACCCTCGTCCGCAACCCGCGCTGGTGGGGGGATCCGGCCAAGCTCGACTCGATCGTGCTGCGGGCCGTGCCGCGCGACCGGCGCGCCGCGGCCCTCGCCACCGGCGACGTCGATATCGCCGAGATCGACCGGGGCGTCGCGGACCGTATCGCGGTGGCGCACAAGGACCCGGAGGGCGGGAGCGGCGGCAGCGGTCCGGGCGCCGCGTCCGCGACGGCCGGGGAATCCGGCGGAGGCTCGGAGCAGGAACGTTCCGCCGGAGCCGCCGGAGCCGCCGGAGCCGCCGGAGCCGCCGGAGCCGCCGGGGAGACCGCGGACGGCGGCGGGCCGCTGGCGCGGGGGCGCGGCGACGCCGGGCCGACCAGGTTCAGCAGCGAGCAGACCGGGCTGCGCGGATTCGTGGTCCGCAAGTCCCTGGAGCCCGCCTACACCCAGCTCGCCCTCAACGGGGAGTCCGGACCGCTCGCGGACGAGCGGGTACGGCGTGCGGTGGCCCGGGCGCTGGACCGCCGGGCACTCGCCGAGACCGTACTGAAGCCCCTGGGGCTGCCCGCGAAGCCCGTCGGCAGCCATCTCGCGCTCGCCGGGCAGCCCGCCTACGCGGACAGCAGCGGTGCGCTCGGCGGCCAGGACACCGAGGAGGCCCAGGCACTGCTCGCCGACGCGGGCTGGACCCCGGAGGGCGCCCGGGCGGCGGATTCAGGTACCAAGGCGGGTCCCGAGCAGAGCCCCGCCGCCGGGAGCCCGGCGGCGCAGAGTCCGGCCGTGCAGAGTCCGGCGGCGCAGAGTCCGGCCGTGCATGGTCCGGCGGCGCAGAGTCCGGCGGCGCAGAGTCCGGCCGCAGGGAGCCCGGCGCAGGAGGGCGGCCCGGCGGCGCAGGGTCCGGCCGCACAGGGTCCGTCCGCGCCGAGCGCCGGTGTGCGGGGTCCGTCCGCGCCGAGTCCCGGTGTGCAGGGTCCGTCGGCGGCCGGCGCCCCGGCCCCGGGCGCGCCGCAGAGCCCGCCGGCCGCGGGTGCTGCCGGCGCCGGGTCCGCCGACGGCGCGGCGGCCCCCGGCGGCGGCGGTGACGACAAGCCCGGTGCCCGCGGTCCCGTGGCGCTTCCCGGCGGCAGCGACGGGGACAAGGCGATGCCCGAGGCGTACGGCAGGGAAGGTGGGGTCGCGGGCGCCTACGCACCGGTCGGTACCAGGGCCCCGGGCCGGAACCCGGTCGCGGGACCGCTCGGCAAGGACGGCCAGCCGCTCAACCTGCGCTTCGTCCTCCCCTCGGGCCCGGGATCCGAACCGCTGCGCACGGTCGCCGACCGCATCCGCACGATGCTGGACCGAATCGGGATCAGCACGGAGGTGAAGAAGGTCGCCGACGAATCCTTCTTCAAGGACCACATCGCCTCGGGGCACTACGACCTCGCGCTCTGGTCCTGGCCGGCCACGGCCTACCCGGCGACCGACGCCCGCCCGATCTACGCCAAGCCCCAGCCCGCGACGGACGGGTCGCTGCTGGTGGAGCAGAACTACACCCGGGTCGGTACGGACCGTATCGACCAGCTCTTCGACGAGGCCGTCTCCGAGCTGGACGAGAGGAAGGCCCGCGACCTGATGAAGCAGGTCGACTCCCGGATCTGGGCCGCGGCGGCCTCCATTCCTCTCTACCAGCGCCCGGAGCTGGTGGCCGCGAAGCACGACCTCGCCAACGCGGGCGCCTTCGGCTTCTCGGCACCGCGCTACCAGGACATCGGCTTCGTGAAGGCGGGACCGGCGCACGGCGCGGAACGGAACTGAGGCGGCGGCTCCGCATCGCGCCATACCGGCCGGTGGCGTGCGGGCGGCTACCCGGCCGCGTGCTCCTCGGGGTGGGTGTCCCTCGCCGCGCCGCCGGAGGTCCCGCGCCGGGGCCCGCCGGAGCTCCCGCGACCCGGGACCGCCGGGCCGGTGGCCGCAGGCGGGGGCGCGGGCCGGGGCCCGTGCGCGACCCGTCACGTCCGGTAGCGGCCGGGACCGGAAGGGCCCGCGCGCGCCCGGCGCCCCATCGGCTGCGGTGCGGGGCCGGAGCCGCACCGGCCCCGCCGCGGAACCCTTCGCTCCGGTGATCCGGACCTCAGAAGCCGCTCAAGTCCCTTGCCTGCCGGAGCTCCCGGCGGGCAAGGTCGTCACGGGTCGGATCGGCCCGGGAAGCCCCGTGCGCGGCGGCCCCGTACCATGGACACAGCCGTGGCGCGTCCGCCCGGCGGGCGTAAGAGGAAACAGACGCCGCATCCCACGACCCGAGAGAAGCGCAAGCCACCCATGCCCACGCGCCACGACATCCGCAACGTCGCCATCGTCGCCCACGTCGACCACGGCAAGACGACCATAGTCGACGCCATGCTGAAGCAGGCCGGAGCCTTCGCCGCGCACCAGCTCGACTCCGTCGACGACCGGGTCATGGACTCGAACGACCTGGAGCGTGAGAAGGGCATCACGATCCTCGCCAAGAACACGGCGGTGAAGTACCACCCCAAGGACGGTGGGGCCCCCATCACCATCAACATCATCGACACCCCCGGCCACGCCGACTTCGGCGGCGAGGTCGAGCGCGGCCTGTCGATGGTCGACGGCGTGGTGCTGCTGGTGGACGCCTCCGAGGGCCCGCTCCCGCAGACGCGCTTCGTGCTCCGCAAGGCGCTCCAGCGCCGGATGCCCGTCATCCTGTGCATCAACAAGACCGACCGCCCGGACTCCCGGATCGACGAGGTCGTCAACGAGACCTACGACCTCTTCCTCGACCTGGACGCCGACGAGGACCAGATCGAGTTCCCGATCGTCTACGCCTGCGGCCGCGACGGCATCGCGTCGCTGACCAAGCCGGAGGACGGCACCGTCCCGGCCGACAGCGAGAGCCTGGAGCCCTTCTTCTCCACCATCCTGGCGCACATCCCCGCGCCTACGTACGACGAGGACGCCCCGCTCCAGGCCCACGTCACCAACCTCGACGCCGACAACTTCCTCGGCCGCATCGCGCTGCTGCGCGTCGAGCAGGGCGAGCTCCGCAAGGGCCAGACCGTGGCGTGGATCAAGCGCGACGGCTCGATCTCCAACGTCCGCATCTCCGAGCTGATGATGACCGAGGCGCTCACCCGCAAGCCCGCCGAGGTCGCGGGCCCCGGTGACATCTGCGCCGTCGCCGGCATCCCCGACATCATGATCGGCGAGACCCTGGCCGACCCGGAGAACCCGGTCGCGCTGCCGCTGATCACGGTCGACGAGCCCGCGATCTCCATGACCATCGGCACCAACACCTCCCCGCTCGTGGGCCGCGGCGCCACCGGCAAGGGCGCGGACAACAAGGGCGGCGTCAAGGACCGCAAGGTCACCGCCCGCCAGGTGAAGGACCGCCTCGACCGCGAGCTCATCGGCAACGTCTCGCTCCGCGTCATCGACACCGAGCGCCCCGACGCCTGGGAGGTCCAGGGCCGTGGCGAGCTGGCCCTGGCGATCCTCGTCGAGACCATGCGCCGGGAGGGCTTCGAGCTGACGATCGGCAAGCCCCAGGTGGTCACCAAGGAGGTCGACGGCAAGCTGCACGAGCCGGTCGAGCGCATGACCATCGACGTGCCCGAGGAGCACATGGGCGCCGTCACCCAGCTCATGGGTGTCCGCAAGGGCCGGATGGACAACATGTCGAACCACGGCTCCGGCTGGGTCCGCATGGAGTTCGTGGTGCCGTCCCGCGGCCTGATCGGCTTCCGCACCGAGTTCCTGACGAACACCCGCGGCACGGGCATCGCCCACTCGATCCACGAGGGTCACGAGCCGTGGTTCGGCAACCTGCAGACCCGCAACAACGGCTCGCTGGTCGCGGACCGGTCCGGTGCCGTCACCGCCTTCGCCATGACGAACCTCCAGGAGCGCGGCGTGCTCTTCGTCGAGCCGGGCACCGAGGTCTACGAGGGCATGATCGTCGGCGAGAACTCCCGCTCCGACGACATGGACGTGAACATCACCAAGGAGAAGAAGCTCACGAACATGCGCTCCTCCACGGCCGATGTCGCGGAGTCCATCGTCCCGCCGCGCAAGCTGTCGCTGGAGCAGTCGCTGGAGTTCTGCCGCGACGACGAGTGCGTCGAGGTGACCCCGGAGGCGGTGCGCATCCGCAAGGTGAACCTGGACGCCCGTGAGCGCGCCCGCGCCGCCTCGCGGGCCAAGCACGGCTGATCCGCGTCACCTCCTCGGCAGAGGCCCGGCTCCCCCGGACACGGTGGGTGCCGGGCCTCTCGTCAACCTCATTTCGGCCACCGGCCCCGACCCCCTGTTCGCATATCGGACACTGTTCTCCGGAACTTGTGTCAAGGGTCCGTTTCGCGGGTGTCTGTCTCTGATCGCTTTGTCCGGATTTCGGGCCGACGGGCTCCGCCGATGTTGTCAAAACGAGACCCTTTAAGTGTGGTTTACGGCCCTCGCCTCCTTAATAGTTGGCTCCGTTGAGCTCGGGTCAATGGGTCAAGCGCGGTGGGGAGCGCCGGCTCACGAGCACACTCGCGGTACTTGACGGGCGCGCTGTCAGGGGTGTCAGCGCGCGTAGACAGAGTGCCCTTCTTGTAGTGACTAGTGGACTCATGAGGAGGAACCCATGCGCGGTGCCAAGAGCGCCAAGTGGGTGGCCGGTGCGATCGTCGTCGCGATGGCGGCCACCGCCTGCGGCGGTGGCAGTGGTGACGACGAGGGCAAGAAGAGCCCGTCGGGCAAGCCCGAGGGCTACGTCTCGATCGACGTCGGCGAGCCGCAGAAGCCGCTGATCCCGGCCGACACCAACGAGAGCCTCGGCTCCTACGTCATCCAGTCGCTCTTCACCCAGCTGCTGGACTTCGACGCCAAGGGCGAGATCGTCTACACGAACGCCGAGTCCGTCACCACCACCGACTCGAAGACCTGGACCGTCAAGCTGAAGTCCGGCTGGAAGTTCCACAACGGCGAGGCCGTCACCGCGCAGTCCTACGTCGACGCGTGGAACTGGTACGCCAACATCAAGAACCAGCAGCAGAACAGCTTCTGGTTCTCGGACATCGCCGGCTACGCCGACGTCCACCCCGAGAAGGGTGAGCCGAAGGCCGACAAGATGTCGGGTCTGAAGGTCGTGGACGACACCACCTTCACCATTACGCTGACCGAGAAGGTCCCGTACTTCAACTACAAGCTGGGCTATGCCACCTTCGCCCCGCTCCCGAAGGTCTTCTACGACGACCCGAAGGCGTTCGGCAAGAAGCCGATCGGCAACGGTCCGTACAAGTTCGAGAAGTGGACCCACAAGAAGCTGATCCAGGTTGCGGCCAACCCTGACTACCAGGGCCCCAACAAGGCGCAGAACAAGGGCATCCAGTTCAAGAACTACGCGACCGTCGAGGCCGCGTACCAGGACGTCGTCTCCGGCAACCTGGACATCATCCGCCAGGTGGGCCCGACCGACCTGCCGAAGTACAAGCAGGACCTCGGCGAGGGCGCCATCGAGCAGCCGTACGCGGCGATCCAGACCCTCGTCCCGGCGTTCTACACCGCGACGTTCAAGGACATGGACCCGAAGGTGCGCCAGGGCCTGTCCATGGCGATCGACCGTGAGACGATCACCAAGACCGTCCTCAACAGCACCCGCACCCCCGCGACGAGCTTCACGCCGCCGCAGGTCAAGGGCAACCAGGACCTGGGCACGGACGTGTTCACGTACAACCCGGCCAAGGCGAAGCAGCTGGTGACCGAGGGCGGCGGCGTCCCGGGCAACAAGATCTTCATCCAGTACAACTCCGACGGTGGCCACAAGGAGTGGGTGACCGCCGTCTGCGAGTCCATCCGCAAGGCGACCGGTGTCGACTGCATCGGCGACGCCAAGCCGGACTTCGCCACGGACCTCGAGGCCCGTGACAACGACCAGGTGAAGTCGATGTACCGCGGCGGCTGGGTGGCCGACTACCCGGTCAACGTGAACTTCATCAAGGAGCTCTACCACTCCGGCGCCGAGGCGAACAACGGTCGCTTCAAGGACGCCGCCATCGACAAGATGATGGCGGAGGCCGACAAGGCCAACTCCCTCGAGGAGTCCGTGAAGGGCTACCAGGAGGTCGAGAAGAAGCTGCTCGAGAAGATGCCGGCGATCCCGCTGTGGTACTACCGGATCAACGGTGGCCACGGCAAGGGCGTCGACAACGTGGAGGTCGACTTCCACGGTGACCTCGAGCTGACCGGAGTCACCGTCAAGTAACCCTTGACGGGTCCCAACCCCACTCGGCCATCACCCGCCGCCGTCGGTCATCCGGCGGCGGCGGTGGTCCGGGGGCATGTGTGCTGCGCATCAGCGCCCCTGGGCCGGTAAACCCCTCACGGAGGCACCTATGGGGCGCTACGTCGCACGACGACTGCTCCAGATGATCCCGGTGTTCATCGGGTCAACATTTTTGATCTTCGCCATGATGTACGCGCTTCCCGGCGACCCCGTCAGAGCGCTCATGGGAGACCAGGCTTTCGACCCCGCCATTCTCGAGGCGAAGCGGCATGAGCTCGGTCTCGACCTCCCCCTGTGGCAGCAGTACGTGAACTACCTGACCGGTCTGCTGCAGGGCGACTTCGGTACGGAGATCGGCAGTGGTCGCCCCATCTCCGAGATCATCGGTCAGGCGTTCCCCGTCACCGTACGGCTGACGCTGTTCGCCTTCGCCTTCACGGTGATCGTCGGTATCGGACTCGGCATCGTCGCGGGCCTCAAGCCCGAGTCGGTCCGCGACCGCGGCCTCCTCGGCCTCACCCTGGTACTGATCTCGATGCCCTCCTTCGTACTGGGCTACCTGATGCAGTACCTGTTCGCCTTCCAGTTGGGGCTGATCACCCCGACCGTGCAGGACTCCGAGAGCTTCGGCGACCTGTTCCTGCCGGCGATCGTCCTCGGCTCGCTCTCCCTGGCCTACGTGGCCCGTCTGACCCGTACGTCGATGGCGGAGAACCTGCGAGCCGACTACATGCGCACCGCGGTGGCCAAGGGCCTGCCGCGCCGCCGCATCGTCGGCGTCCACCTGATGCGCAACTCGCTCGTCCCCGTGGTCACCTTCCTCGGCACCGACATCGGCAACCTGATGACCGGCGCGATCGTCACCGAGGGCATCTTCAACGTGCAGGGTGTCGGTGACGCCATCTACGAGGCGCTGTTCCGCCGCGAGGGCGCCACGGTCGTCGGCATCGCCTCACTGATCGTCCTCGTCTATCTGCTCGCCAGCCTGCTCGTCGACCTGCTCTACGCGGTCCTGGACCCGAGGATCCGGTATGCCTGAGAAGACCGCAGCCACCGGGGTGTCCGCCGAGGCCAAGGTCACCGCCGCCGCGCCGGACGCCGTCGCCGCGGCCGTGGCCGCCAAGCCGGAGAAGGCGCGCAGCCTCTGGTCCGACGCCTGGGGCGACCTGCGCCGCAACC
Source organism: Streptomyces tirandamycinicus (assembly GCF_003097515.1). Taxonomy (NCBI): domain Bacteria; kingdom Bacillati; phylum Actinomycetota; class Actinomycetes; order Kitasatosporales; family Streptomycetaceae; genus Streptomyces; species Streptomyces tirandamycinicus. The sequence goes on from NZ_CP029188.1 coordinate 4,468,063, forward strand.
CGCTGTTCCTGATCTCCGCCGCGCTGATCGTGCTGCTGCTGACGATCTCGGCCTTCCCGGGCCTGTTCACCTCCGCCTCGCCGCGCGACGCGGACCTGGCCAACCACTACCTGCAGCACCCGAACTGGGGCCACTTCTTCGCCCCGGACTGGTTCGGCTACGACGGCCAGGGACGTTCCATCTACGCCCGCGTCATCTACGGCGCCCGCGCCTCGATCATCGTGGGTGTCGGCGTCACCGCGCTGGTCACGATCCTCGGCACCATCGTGGGCATGCTGGCCGGCTACTTCGGCGGCCTCACCGACTCGCTGCTGTCGCGCATCACCGACATCTTCATGGGCATCCCGTTCCTGCTCGGTGCGCTCGTCGTGCTGACCAGCTTCGAGAACCGTGCCATCTGGGTGGTCATCCTCGCCCTGGTGTTCCTCGGCTGGACCACGATCGCCCGTGTCGCCCGCGGCGCGGTCATCAACATCAAGCAGGCGGACTACGTGGTGGCGGCCAAGGCGCTCGGCGCCTCCACCACCCGCATCCTGCTGCGGCACGTCCTGCCCAACGCGCTCGCCCCGATCATCGTCGTCGCCACGATCGCCCTGGGCGGCTACATCGCCGCCGAGGCGACGCTGTCGTTCCTCGGTGTCGGCCTGGCCGAGCCCACCGTGTCCTGGGGCGTCGACGTCTCCAGCGGACGCGAGCAGCTCCGAAACGCGCCCTACGTCCTGATCATCCCCTCGGTGATGGTCTCGATCACGGTGCTCGCGTTCCTCATGTTCGGCGATGCGGTGCGCAACGCCCTCGACCCCAAGCTGCGCTGAGGGAGGCGTACGTGACCATCATCGACAAGACGGCGGATGTCCCCGCCCCCCGCAGCGGCCGGGAGAACGAGGGTCCGCTGCTCGAAGTCCGCGACCTCCATGTGGAGTTCCACACCCGCGACGGCGTCACCAAGGCCGTCAACGGCGTCAACTACTCCGTCAGCGCCGGTGAGACGCTCGCCGTGCTCGGTGAGTCCGGCTCCGGCAAGTCCGTGACCGCCCAGGCGATCATGGGCATCCTGGACATGCCCCCGGGGCGCATCCCCAAGGGCGAGATCCTCTTCCGCGGCCAGGACATGCTCACCATGTCCGCCGAGGAGCGCCGTGCGCTCCGCGGCCGCAAGATCGCGATGATCTTCCAGGACGCGCTGTCGTCCCTGAACCCGGTGCTGTCGGTGGGCTACCAGCTCGGTGAGATGTTCCGGGTGCACGAGGGCCTGTCCAAGAAGGACGCCAAGGTCAAGGCCATCGAGCTGATGGACCGGGTGAAGATCCCGGCAGCCGCGGCCCGGGTCGGCGACTACCCGCACCAGTTCTCCGGCGGTATGCGCCAGCGCATCATGATCGCCATGGCGCTCGCGCTGGAGCCGGACCTGATCATCGCCGACGAGCCGACCACCGCGCTCGACGTGACCGTCCAGGCGCAGGTCATGGATCTGCTGGCGGAACTCCAGGCCGAGTACAACATGGGCCTGATCCTGATCACCCACGACCTCGGCGTGGTCGCGGACGTCGCGGACAAGATCGCCGTGATGTACGCGGGCCGGATCGTCGAGACCGCGCCCGTCCACGAGCTGTACAAGCGCCCGGCTCATCCGTACACCCGGGGTCTGCTCGACTCGATCCCCCGCCTGGACCAGAAGGGCCAGGAGCTGTACGCGATCAAGGGTCTGCCGCCCAACCTGACGCGCATCCCGACCGGTTGTGCGTTCAACCCGCGCTGCCCGAAGGCCGACGACGTCTGCCGCACGGACGTCCCGGCCCTGCACCAGGTGACCGAGCAGGACGGCACCGAGTTGCCCGGCCGCGGAAGCGCGTGCCACTTCTGGAAGGAGACGATCCATGGCTGAGCTCGGCAAGGCCGCTTCATCGGCCGAGGGCTCGACCGCGGACTCCGTGGACGTGACGCCGAACGCCACCGAGGTCGAGAGGGTCGACTCCGCCACCGAGGCGGAGGCGGTCGCCGCGCTCGACGCCCCGGTGGACCGCGGCGAGCCGATCCTCCAGGTGCGCAATCTGGTCAAGCACTTCCCGATGACCCAGGGCATCCTCTTCAAGAAGAAGATCGGTGCGGTCAAGGCGGTGGACGGCGTCTCGTTCGACCTCCACCAGGGCGAGACCCTCGGCATCGTCGGCGAGTCCGGTTGCGGCAAGTCGACCGTCGCCAAGCTGCTGATGTCGCTCGAGACCGCCACGTCCGGCGAGGTCTTCTACAAGGGGCAGGACATCACCCGGCTGTCCGGGCGGGCGCTGAAGGCCGTCCGCCGGAACATCCAGATGGTCTTCCAGGACCCGTACACCTCGCTGAACCCGCGGATGACGGTGGGCGACATCATCGGGGAGCCCTTCGACATCCACCCGGAGGTGGCCCCCAAGGGCGACCGGCGCCGCAAGGTCCAGGAGCTGCTGGACGTCGTCGGCCTGAACCCCGAGTACATCAACCGGTACCCGCACCAGTTCTCCGGTGGCCAGCGGCAGCGCATCGGCATCGCCCGGGGCCTCGCGCTGAACCCGGAGATCATCATCTGCGACGAGCCGGTGTCGGCACTGGACGTGTCCGTGCAGGCGCAGGTCATCAACCTGATGGAGAAGCTCCAGGACGAGTTCAACCTCTCCTACGTCTTCATCGCCCACGACCTGTCCATCGTCCGGCACATCTCCGACCGGGTCGGCGTGATGTACCTGGGCCAGATGGCGGAGATCGGCACGGACACGCAGATCTACGACCACCCGACGCACCCGTACACCCAGGCTCTGCTGTCGGCGGTGCCGGTGCCCGACCCCGAGTCCCGCGAAGGCCGGGAGCGGATCATCCTCACGGGTGACGTCCCGTCGCCGGCGAACCCGCCGTCCGGTTGCCGCTTCCGTACCCGGTGCTGGAAGGCCCAGGAGAAGTGCGCCACCGAGGTGCCGCTGCTGGCCGTTCCGGAGCGCTTCGCGGGCCAGGACACTCCCGCGGCGCACGAGTCGGCCTGCCACTTCGCCGAGGAGAAGGACGTCGTGCACGCGGCCTAGCCGGGGCCGGACGTCCGGACGCCGTACGAGCAGGGCTCCCCTTCGGGGGAGCCCTGCTGCGTGTCGTGCCCGGTGTCGGCGGCCGCCTGCGCGAAGGCTCCCGGGACCCGGAACCTCTCCCGCCACCCCTACATCTCCCGTCACCCGCTACGTCTCCCGCCTCCCGTCACCCGCTACGTCTCCCGCCACCCGGGACGTGCCCCCTCACCCGGCGCGGGACGGCCCGCACACCGGCCGGGCCGAGGGGATGCTCGGGCGTACCGGGCAGGCGCCCGTACGGCCCAGCGGTCACACACCCGTTGAGCCCAACCCGATGTGTGCTTTTCCCTCCGCCGTCAACACATGGAGTGCCCAGGCCGGAGCGGCGATCATCTGGAGGCACTCCATGCGCGGAGCCACTCACGTCACCCGGGCCGCCTGCGCGGTCGCCGTCGTCCTCGTGGCCTGCGCGTGCGGTGGCGGAGCCCCCGCCGGCGGGCCCGACGGGATCGTGACGTCGTCCTGGGGGGACCCCCAGAACCCCCTGGAACCGGCGAACACCAACGAGGTCCAGGGCGGCAAGGTCCTCGACATGATCTTCCGGGGCCTGAAGCGCTACGACCCGCGGACCGGTGAGGCCGAGGACATGCTCGCCGAGCGGATCGAGACGGACGACTCGGTCGAGTTCACGGTCACGGTCAAGAACGGCTGGACCTTCTCCGACGGTGAGCCCGTGACCGCGAAGTCCTTCGTCGACGCCTGGAACTACGGCGCGCACCTGAAGAACAACCAGCGCAACGCCTACTTCTTCGGCTACATCGAGGGGTACGACCAGGTCCATCCCGCCTCCGGGCAGCCCACCGCGCAGACCATGTCCGGCCTGAAGGTCACCGGCGAGCGGACCTTCACCGTCAGGCTCACCCAGAAGTTCTCCACCTGGCCCGAAACACTCGGCTACGCCGCGTTCGCGCCCCTGCCCAGCAGCTTCTTCAGCGACCACGACGCCTGGCTGGCCCGCCCCGTCGGCAACGGACCGTACGCCGTCGACAGCTACACCCGGGGCGCCCAGATGTCCCTGCGCCGCTGGGACGGCTATCCGGGTCAGGACAAGGCGCGCAACGGCGGCGTCGACCTGAAGGTCTACACCGACAGCAACACCGCCTACACCGATCTGACGGCGGGCCACCTCGACCTGGTCGACGACGTGCCGGCCGCCCAGCTCCGCAACGTCAGGGCCGATCTCGGCGACCGGTACATCAACACCCCGGCCGGCATCATCCAGACCCTCGCCTTCCCCTACTACGACCCGGACTGGAACAAGCCGGGCCAGGAGAAGGTGCGCCAGGGCCTGTCCATGGCGATCAACCGGCAGCAGATCACCGACACCATCTTCCAGCGGACCCGTACCCCCGCCAAGGACTGGACCTCACCCGTCCTCGGCCCCGACGGCGGCTACGACGCGACGCTGTGCGGCGTCCACTGCACCTACGACCCCGCCCGGGCGAGGAAGCTGATCGCCGAGGGCGGCGGCATCCCCGGCGGCCAGGTGAGGATCACGTACAACGCCGACACCGGCTCCCACCGGCAGTGGGTCGACGCCGTGTGCAACTCCGTCAACAACGCGCTCGGCAACGACCGGGCCTGCGTCGGCAACCCCGTCGGCACCTTCGCCGACTACCGCAACCAGATCACGCAGTCGAAGATGAGCGGCCCGTTCCGGGCCGGCTGGCAGATGGACTACCCGCTCATCCAGAACTTCCTCCAGCCGCTCTACTACACCAACGCCTCCTCCAACGACGGCAAGTGGAGCAACGAGACGTTCGACCGGCTGGTCGACCAGGCCAACGCGGAGACCGACCCCGCCAAGGCGATCAAGACCTTCCAGCAGGCGGAGAGGGTCGTACGGGACCAGATGGCCGCCATCCCGCTCTGGTACCAGAACGGCAGCGCCGGCTACTCCGAGCGGATCTCCAACGTCTCCCTGAACCAGTTCAGCGTCCCCGTCTACGAAGAGATCACCGTCGGCTGACCCCGCCCGCCCGGACCCGAGGAGCGCCTCATGGGACGTTATGTGATCCGGCGTCTGCTCCAGATGATCCCGGTGTTCGTCGGAGCCACGCTGCTGATCTTCCTCATGGTGAACGTGATGGGCGACCCCATCGCCGGGCTGTGCGGCGAGCGGGAGTGCGACCCGGCCACCGCCGCCCGGCTGCGCGCGGAGTTCGGTCTCGACAAGCCCGTCTGGCAGCAATACCTGACCTACATGGGCAACGTCTTCACCGGTGACTTCGGCACCGCCTTCAACGGGCAGCCGGTCACCGAGTTGATGGCCGACGCCTTCCCGGTCACCATCCGGCTCACCCTGGTGGCGATCGTCTTCGAGATCGTCATCGGCATCGGCCTCGGCATGCTCACCGGGCTCCGCCGCGGCCGTCCCGTCGACACCGGCGTCCTGCTCGTCACCCTGGTCGTGATCGCAGTCCCGACCTTCGTCACCGGACTGCTGCTGCAACTGCTGCTCGGCGTGAAGTGGGGCTGGATCCGGCCCTCGGTGTCCGCCGAGGCCCCGCTCGACGAACTGATCGTGCCCGGACTGGTCCTCGCCGCCGTCTCGCTCGCCTACGTCACCCGGCTGACCAGGACCTCCATCGCCGAGAACCGGCGCGCCGACTATGTGCGCACGGCCATCGCCAAGGGACTGCCCCGCCGCCGGGTCATGACCCACCACCTGCTGCGCAACTCGCTGATCCCGGTGGTCACCTTCATCGGCGCCGACATCGGCGCACTGATGGGAGGGGCCATCGTCACCGAGCGCATCTTCAACATCCACGGCGTCGGCTACCAGCTGTACCAGGGCATCCTCCGCCAGAACACCCAGACCGTCGTCGGCTTCGTGACCGTGCTGGTGCTGGTGTTCCTGCTGGTGAACCTGCTCGTCGACCTGCTGTACGCCGTACTCGACCCGAGGATCCGCTATGCCTGAGGCCCAGTACGACGACGGACGGGCCATCGCGCCGACCGGCGGCGGCGGTGCCATGGACCTCGCCACCGCCGAGGGCGAGACCCTGGAGCGGGCCCCCGCCGGCCCGCCCGGGTCCGGCCCCGCCGGGAGGCCGCGCAGCCTGTGGTCCGACGCCTGGCACGACCTGCGCCGCAACCCCGTCTTCGTCGTCGCGGCCCTGGTCATCCTCTTCCTGGTCGTCATCTCGATCTGGCCGCAGCTGATCGCCCCCGGCAACCCCCTCGACTGCGACCTCGCCAAGGCGCAGCAGGGCTCCCAGCCCGGGCATCCCTTCGGCTTCGACGGCCAGGGCTGCGACGTCTACACCCGGACCGTGCACGGCGCCCGGACCTCGGTGACCGTCGGCGTCTGCGCCACGCTCGGCGTGGCGCTCCTCGGCTCCGTCCTCGGCGGGTTCGCCGGCTTCTTCGGCGGGGCCCCGGACGCCCTGCTGTCCCGGCTCACCGACGTCTTCTTCGCCATCCCCGTCGTCCTCGGCGGGCTGGTGCTGCTGTCCGTCGTCACCAGCGACACCGTCTGGCCGGTGATCGGGTTCATGCTGCTGCTGGGCTGGCCGCAGGTCTCCCGCATCGCCCGCGGGTCGGTGATCACCGTCAAGCAGAACGACTACGTGCAGGCCGCCCGGGCCCTCGGTGCCTCACCGGCGCGGCTGCTGCTGAAGCACGTCATGCCGAACGCCGTCGCACCGGTGATCGTCGTGGCCACCATCGCGCTCGGCACGTACATCTCCCTGGAGGCGACCCTGTCGTACCTCGGTGTCGGGCTGCGGCCGCCGACGGTGTCCTGGGGAATCGACATCTCCGCCGCGTCGCCGTACATCCGCAACGCCCCGCACATGCTGCTCTGGCCGGCCGGCGCGCTCGCGGTGACCGTGCTCGCGTTCATCATGCTCGGCGACGCGGTGCGCGACGCCCTCGACCCCAAGCTGCGCTGAGGAGCACCGCCATGAGCCCCGACACTCCGTCCGGTGGGTCCGGCAGTCGGTCCGGCGGGTCCGGGATTCCGTCCGGCGGTACCGGCGGAACCGGCGGTCCGCCCGGCCGTTCCGGCGGTCCGCCCGGCGGTCCGTCCGGCGGTTCCGGGACTCCGTCCGGCGGTTCCGGGACGCGAACGCCAGGGCCGCGGGTGCCGCCCGCGGGTCCGGGCCCGCTGCTGGAAGTGCGGGACCTGCACGTGGAGTTCCGCACCCGGGACGGGGTCGCCAGAGCCGTCGACGGCGTCTCCTGGTCCGTCGCCGCGGGCGAGACCCTCGCCGTGCTCGGCGAGTCCGGATCGGGGAAGTCCGTCACCGCCCAGGCCGTCATGGGCATCCTCGACACCCCGCCCGGCCGGATCACCGCCGGGGAGATCCTCTTCCGGGGGCGGGACCTGCTGAAGCTGAAGGAGGAGGAGCGCCGGAGGATCCGCGGTGCCGGAATGGCCATGATCTTCCAGGACGCGCTGTCGTCGCTGAACCCGGTGCTGACCGTCGGCGACCAGCTCGGCGAGATGTTCACCGTGCACCGCGGCATGTCGCGGAAGGACGCCCGGGCGAAGGCCGTCGAGCTGATGGACCGGGTCCGCATCCCGGCCGCGCGGGAGCGGGTGGGCCAGTACCCGCACCAGTTCAGCGGCGGTATGCGCCAGCGCATCATGATCGCCATGGCGCTGGCGCTGGAGCCGGACCTGATCATCGCCGACGAACCCACCACCGCCCTGGACGTGACGGTCCAGGCGCAGGTGATGGACCTCCTCGCCGAACTGCGCCGCGAACTCGGCATGGGGCTGGTGCTCATCACCCACGACCTCGGCGTCGTCGCGGACGTCGCCGACCGGATCGCCGTGATGTACGCGGGCCGGATCGTCGAGACCGCCCCGGTCCACGACCTCTACAAGGCCCCGGCCCATCCCTACACCCGCGGACTGCTCGACTCGATCCCCCGCCTGGACCGCAAGGGCGAGGAGCTGTACGCGATCCGGGGCCTGCCGCCGAACCCGACGGCCGTCCCGCCGGGCTGCGCCTTCCACCCGCGGTGCCCGATGGCCCGCGACGTGTGCCGGACCGACGAACCGGAGCTGTCCGAGGTGAGCCGCGACCGCGGGAGCGCCTGCTTCTTCTGGAGGGAGTGCCTCCGTGACTGAGTCCACCGGTCCGGCCGAGCCGATCATCGAGGTGCGGGGCCTGCACAAGCACTATCCGCTCACCCGGGGCATCGTGTTCCGGAAGCAGGTGGGGGCGGTCAGGGCGGTCGACGGTGTCGACCTCGACCTGTTCGCCGGCGAGACGCTCGGCGTGGTGGGCGAGTCCGGCTGCGGGAAGTCCACCCTCGCGAAGCTGCTGGTCAACCTGGAGCGGCCGACGAGCGGGGTCATCCGGTACAAGGGGGAGGACGTCACCCGGCTGTCGGCGCGGGCGCTGAAGGCCGTCCGCCGCAACATCCAGATCGTGTTCCAGGACCCGTACACCTCGCTGAACCCCCGGATGACCGTCGGCGACATCGTCGGAGAGCCGTACGAGATCCATCCCGAGGCGGCGCCGAAGGGCGACCGGCGGCGGCGGGTCCGGGAACTGCTGGACGTGGTCGGGCTCGACCCCGCGTACGTCAACCGCTATCCGCACCAGTTCTCCGGGGGGCAGCGGCAGCGCATCGGCATCGCGCGGGGCCTGGCGCTGCGGCCCGAGGTCATCGTGGCGGACGAACCCGTCTCCGCCCTCGACGTGTCCGTCCAGGCGCAGGTGGTCAATCTGCTGGAGCGGCTGCAGAGGGACTTCGGCCTCAGCTATGTGTTCATCGCCCACGACCTGTCGATCGTCCGCCACATCTCGGACCGGGTCGCGGTGATGTACCTGGGGCGCATCGTCGAGACCGGCAGGGACGCCGAGATCTACGACCATCCCACCCATCCGTACACGCAGGCCCTGCTGTCCGCGGTGCCGGTGCCGGATCCCTCGGCACGCGGGCGCGGCGGTGAACGGGCCATCGCGCCGACCGCCGGCGGCGGGAACGGCGGGGCCGGTGCGACGGGTGGGGTCGCCGGGAACGGCGCGGAGGGCGGGGCCGGTGGGAACGCCGGGATCGGCGCGGAGGGCGGGGCCGGCGGGGAAGGTGGGAACGGCGGGAACGGCGGGAACGGCGCGGGCGGCGGGCGGATCATCCTCTCCGGTGATGTGCCCTCGCCCGCGAACGTCCCCTCCGGCTGCCGGTTCCGCACCCGCTGCTGGAAGGCCCGGGAGCGGTGCGCGCGGGAGGAGCCGGAACTGGCGGTGCCGGAGCGGTTCCGGGACGTGCGGGGCCCCGCCCGGCACGACTCGGCGTGCCACTTCGCCGAGGAGCGGCGGGTGGTGCCGGGCGGCGACCGGCCGGACCGGGACTGACGCCCCCTGCCCCCGGAGGTCCGGGGCGGGGGCGCCGCGGGCCTACCGCAGGGTCTCGGCCGTCTCCCGGCTCAGGATCGCCAGCCGGGCCCGCTTCTCCGGGAGGAACACCTCGGGCAGGTCGACCTCCGGAAGGACGATCTCCGGGCCGATCTCGAAGCCGCTGCGCCGCAGCCGCTCGATCGCCCTGGTGTTGCGGACGTCCGGCTCGGCGATGATCCGCCGGACGTCCCCGTCGGCCAGGACATGGCCGACGAGCACTCCGAGCAGGGCGGCCGTGAAGCCCGGCCGAGGACTTCCCTGGACCGGGCCGACCATCAGATGGATGCCGATGTCACCGGGTTCGGCCTCGTAGCACTCGCTGACCCGGTCGGCCTCCGGTTCGTACGTCTGGAACAGCATCACGGGCTCGTCGCCGAGGAGGACCAGGAACGCGTGGTGCGTGGTGAGCGAGTCCAGATGCTCGTAGATCTCCCGCACCTCGTCCCGGCTCGTCCCGCGCATGCCCCAGAAGCGGGCCCGCTCCTCGCCGACCCAGGAGTGGACGACGTCCGTGTCCCGTGCCGGGTCCAGGCGCCGCACATGCACCGCGCCCAGCCCGTCGACGGTCGCCCGGTTCGGCGATTCGGCTCTGCCCGATCCGGCGGGGGCCTCAGTGGTCATGGTCTCCTCGGTGCGGTGCTCGGGGGTGAGCAGGTCGAAGTCGGTGACGACGGGGACGAAGTCTCCGCGCAGCCACAGCGGCAGCTGGTCGCGGTGGTGTGTGTCGCCGGGGACGCCCCGGGCGCCCAACGGGACCACCCAGAGGCTGTCCTCGCGCCGGGCGAGGTCCCACACATAGCGGGCGGCGGGGCCGCGGGCACTCAGGTCGGTGACGCCGGGGACGCTGGAGGTGGCCAGCACGCAGTCGTGGTCGCCGGGCAGTCCCGGCCAGTCCTCGCCGCCGGGGGCGGGCAGCGCCTGCCAGGGCGCGAGGCGGTGGCGCTCGCCCCAGGTGGTCTCCGCCCCGCCGGCCGGGGCGGCCTCGGCAGCGGCGACCTCGTCGACGGCGTCGCGGACGAGCGCGGCCCGGTCGATCCCGGGCAGCCGGTCGGTCGTGAGCAGGGTCTCCAGCGCGTACCCGATCTTCGCCGGGAGGTACAGCCAGGGCAGGAACACCTCCGGGTACCCGAACGAACCGCTCAGCGGCTCCAGCGCGGGATGGGCCGCGAACCGCCGTACGACGGCCGAGCGGACGGCGGCGAACAGCGCGGCGTCGGTGCTGTCGGCCGCCATCCGGCGGTCCCACCCCAGCAGCCGGTTCCGCAGCGCCGCGGCGCCGGGGTTGAGCCGGCTCTGGTCCAGCGCGGCCACCAGCTCCAGCAGGGGTGCGGCCGACGCCAGCCGGGTGTCGGTGTGGACGGCCGCCATCCCGGGCGCCGTCCAGCTCGTGGACTCCCGCAGCAGCGCGGCGATGCGGTCGGCCCGGTGGGGCGGCGCGAACTCCACTCCCAGGGGGGTGGCGATACCGCGGGCGTTCGCCATCACGGCGAAGTCCCCGACCTCGGCACGGGGTGTCTCGTGCCAGCCGCGCCATTCGTGCCCGGGCTCCCATGCGGGCACCACCCGCAGCCGGTTGGCCTCGGACCGCACCGGTACGCGCCCGGCGACCCGGTGCAGCAGACCGCCCTCGGTGTCCGCCGCCTGCACGACGTTGACCGGCTCGGCCCAGTCGTCGAAGGCCCGGTCGACGTCGCCGACGGTCCGGGCCCGCAGGAGCGCGGGGATCGCCTCGAAGCCGAGGGCCGCGGTGACCCGCGGCGGGTAGCGGAGACTGACGGCCTCCGTCACCGCGCCGCCCCCGCCCGACATCGCGCCGCTCCCGCCCGGTGCCGGGGCGTCCCCGGCGATCACCGGGCCGCGTCCGGTCTCGATCACCTCGACGGTGACCGGGTCACCGCCCGCGACCTCGATCGTCTCGTGGTGGTGGGCGACCGGGTGCCAGCCGTCCGGGCCCTCCGCCTCGATCCCGTCCCCGGTGCGCCGCAGGCGCTCGCGGTACAGGTCCTGGTAGTCGGCCATGGCGTTGGTGATGGCCCAGGCGACGGAGCCGGTGTGGCCGAAGTGGGCGAGTCCGGGGACGCCCGGCACGGCCAGGCCGACGATGTCGACGTCCGGGCACACCAGATGGATCTGCTGGTAGACGCCCGGGTCCTCGATGAAGCGGTGCGGGTCCCCGGCGATCAGCGGCGCTCCCGTCTCCGTCCGCGCGCCGGTGACCAGCCAGCCGTTGCTGCCCGCGGTGCCGGGGCCGTCGGTGGCGAACAGGGTGGCCAGGTCGCCGCCGAGCCGCCGTGCGACCTCCTCCCGCCACAGCTTGGTCGGGAACCCGGCGAACAGGATGTGGGTGGCGATCCAGATGCCGAGCGGCACCCACGGCTCCCAGTGGCCGGGTTCGAGACCGGTGGCGGCGAACTCGGGGGCGCTCCGGGCGCCTTCGGCGAGCCCGTCGCCGACTCCCTCCGCATAGGCGCCCACCCAGGCCGCCGTGTCCGCGTCCAGGGCGGCGAAGCAGCGCCGGGCGGTGTCCTCGAGCCGGGCCTGCCGGGCGAACCTGTCCCACACCACGGCCTCCGCGCCCAGGAAGGCGGCCGTCGTGCCCCGTACCCGGTGCCGTTCGACCTCGATCTGCCAGGCCCGGTCGGTGGCGGCGTTCCGCCCCTGGGCCCGGGCCAGTTCCAGGGCGCTGGAGGCGCGCAGATGCGGGATGCCCCAGGCATCCCGGTAGACCTCGGTCGTCACACTGTCCCCACTCTCCTGCTGGACGAACCCCTAGGTTAGGCTGACCTAACCTTAGTCGGCGTGCGGGGAGGAGACGGCAGTGGGGCATGGCTGGGAGGGCGTGGTCCTCAGGCTGTTCCGGGGCAGGGACTTCGAGTTCACGGTGACGGGCGCGGAGCAGGTGACAGACCACTACCGCCGGATCCACCTGACCGACGGGGGCATGCTCGCCGCCACGGGAGTGCATCCCACCATGTGGGTGCGCCTCTGGTTCGACGACGCGGGCAAGCCGCACCAGCGGGCCTTCACCCTGGTAGACCCCGACCCGGCCAAGGGCACGTTCAGCATGGAGTTCGCGCTGCACGACGGCCGTGCCGGCGACTGGGCGCGCGCCGCCAAGCCGGGCGACAGGATCGACGCCACCCTCCAGGGAACCGGGTTCACCGTGCCCGACCCGCTGCCCTCGCGGCTGTTCGCCGTCGGCGACCCGGCCTCGCTGCCCGCCGTCAACTCCCTGCTCGACGCCATGCCGGAGGTGCCCGCCACCCTGTGGTTCGAGACCCAGCACGCGTCGGACGCCGAACTGCCCCTGCGGGCCGGCGCCGCCCACCACGACGTGCGGCGGGTCCCCCGGCAGCACGGCGGCGCGGCCCTCGTGGCGGAGGTGCGGGCCGCGCTGCCCGGACTGCTCGGCGACGACCGGTCGGACGCGTTCGTCTGGATCGCCTGCGACACGGCGACGACCCGGACCCTCACCGCGTACGTCCGCAAGGAACTCGGCCTGCCCAAGGACCGGGTGAACGCGCTCGGGTACTGGCGCCCGGAGAAGTCCGGAACGCGATGAGCGGCCGTCAGTTTTGTTAACAGCCAGGCAACTTGGCCGAAGCGGCACCGATATACGGACACGTCATCCTGAATCCCGTACGGCCGTGCGGGTGCCGTAGACCGGCCGGGGCGCACACGCCGCTCCGGCCGGTCGTGCGCGCGCTCCCGCGGGGGCCCGGTTCTTCGGGGTATGTTCCGTTCTCCCGTCGGTGTCCGGTTCTTGCTCATGAGTCTGGTTCCTGTGTGTGGGTCCGAGGCTTGCGTACGGGCCGGGGCTTGCGCCTGGGCCCGGGTCCTCCGTGGTCCCGGCGCCGAGCGCTGCCGCACACCGCATCTCCGGCGCCACCGCGCGGACGGTGTCCGCCGGGCCGCCGTCGCGGGCTGCCGCCGTGCATCACCGTCCGCTAACCTGAGCCATGGCCGGAGGGGCCACGACCGGGACGCGGACGCGGTCCCGGTGCGGTGCCCACGCCCCGGGAGGTCCGTCCCCCTTTCCCCTCCTTCTCCTTCACCCCGCCATCCCTCTCCTGCTCTCTGCTTCTCTCTGCTTCTCTCTCGTTCCCCCTCAACGGCCCCGCGGCGCCGTCGGCCGCAGAAAGCGCTCACCGTGCTCCGTGCCTACCTGCTGCCCGTCGAGGTCGCGGTCACCGTGTTCCCGCTGATCGCCGCGCTGATCGTGGTCCCGGTCGCGATCCGCGGCTACCGCCGGCGCGGGCGGGCCGGCGGCTGGCCCGTACTGGTCTTCTACAGCTTCGTCTTCTACCTTCTGGCCACCCTGCTGCAGACCGTCGTGCCGCTGCCCGCCGACATCGACGGCCACTGCGCGGTCACCCGCTACGCGGAACGGCCCCAACTGGAGCCGCTCGCCTTCCGCGGGACGGTCTCCACGGCCGCGGCCGGCAACTGGGCACCCGCCCACCTGATCACGCTGGCCCCGGCCTGGACCACTCTGCTCAACGCCGTGCTCCTGCTGCCCCTGGGTGTCTACCTGCGCTACTACCTGCGCCGGGGGTTCCTCTCCAGCACGGTGCTGGCGTTCGCCATCTCGCTGTTCTTCGAGAGCACCCAGTACACGGGTCTGTGGTTCGTCTACGCCTGCCCCTACCGCCAGTTCAACGTGGACGACCTCATCCTCAACACCGCGGGAGCCATGGCCGGGTGGATCGTCGCCGGGCCGCTCACCCGCCTGCTCCCGGTCAACAACCCCGACTCCGAACGCAGCCGCTACGGCACCCGCGTCACCCTCACCCGGAGGGCTCTGGCCTTTCTGACCGACACGGCCGGCTGGCTCGTCGTCTGGACGCTGTTCGCCGGACTGCTCGGTGTCGCCGCGGACTGGCCCACGGGCCGGCGCCACGCGCTGCCCGCCGGGGCCGTCCTCGGTCTGCTGTGGTTCTGGCTGCTGCCCGCCGCCATGGCCGCCACCGTCGGCAAGCGGGCCCTGCTGCTCCGCGTCACCCGCCCCGACGGAAGCCCGCCGGGGGCCCTGCGCATGATGGTGCGCACCGGCGTGCTGTACCTCCCGCTCGCGCTGCTCTGGCTGACCCTGGTCCACGAGACCGGGACCCTGGCCATGCCCGGTCCGCTCGCGACGGTGCTGCCCTACGCGACCGCGCTGGGGGCCGTGGTGCTGTGGGGAGCGCCGCCGCTCGCGGCCCTCCTGCGACGCGACGGCCTCGCTCCGCACGAACGCTGGTCCGGCACCGTGAACCGCGCCGTCATGCCGGCGGAGGGCGGCGGTCCCTTCCTGCCGGTTCCGGAGACGGCCGGGGATGGGCGGCGGTGAGACGGGACGGCGTACGCGGCCTCCGCACCGCCCCGGGCGGCACCCCCGGCGGTCCCGTCAGTCCATCCCCAGAGCGCGCTTCAGGAAGTCCACCTGGAGCAGCAGCAGGTTGTCCGCCACCTGCTCCTGGGGTGTCATATGTGTGACACCGGTGAGCGGCAGCAGTTCATGGGGGCGGCCTTCGGCGAGCAGGGCCGATGACAGTCGGAGGCTGTGTGCCACCACCACATTGTCGTCCACCATGCCGTGGATGATCATCAATGGCCTGGCGGGCTCGGCCGGATCGGTCAGTCCGCCGTCCGTTACCAGGGAGTTGGCCGCATACAGCTCGGGGCGCTCCTTTGGGTGGCCGAGGTAGCGCTCCGTGTAGTGGGTGTCGTACAGCCGCCAGTCGGTGACCGGCGCGCCCGCGACCGCCGCGTGGAAGACGTCCGGCCGGCGCAGCACGGCGAGCGCCGCGAGATAGCCGCCGTAGGACCAGCCGCGGACCGCCACGCGGCCGAGATCCAGCGGGAACCGCCCGGCCAGGGCGTGCAGCGCCTCGATCTGGTCCTCCAGGGTGACCAGCAGATCACCCTTGATCGCCTTCTCCCAGGCGGGGGAGCGGCCCGGTGAGCCGCGTCCGTCCGCGACCACCACGGCGAAGCCCTGGTCCGCGAACCACTGGGAGGTGAGGTGCGGATGGTGCGCGGCGACCACCCGCTGGCCGTGCGGCCCCGCATAGGGGTCGAGCAGCACCGGAAGCGGGCCATCCGATTCCCGGTAGCCGTGCGGGAGGAGTACGGCGCACGGAATTCGCCGTGCGCCCCCTTCGAGAAACCGTGCGCGGGAGGAGATGACGGGCTTCTCCGCATATGAGGCGATCGTGGTGAGCGGTTTGCCGTCCCTCAGCACCTGGACCGCCGCGCCGGCCGCCTCTCCGGGCCGCGCCGACGCGAGCACCGTCACCGCCCCCGAGCGCACCGCCCCGTGCACCCCCGCGCCCTCCGAG
This sequence comes from Streptomyces tirandamycinicus, assembly GCF_003097515.1. Lineage (NCBI taxonomy): Bacteria > Bacillati > Actinomycetota > Actinomycetes > Kitasatosporales > Streptomycetaceae > Streptomyces > Streptomyces tirandamycinicus. Next base: position 4,483,831 of record NZ_CP029188.1, read on the forward strand.
ACCCGCTCCGCCCCTTGCTCGCCGACCCGGTACACATGGATCTCGCCGGTCTCCGGCTCCGCCGCCGCCTCGCCCGCCGACGCCGAGACCAGCACATCCGAATCGCCGATGTCCAGGACCGCCCTGATGTGCAACTGCGGCCCCGTCAGCGGCCGGCCGCCCACCGACAGCACCCGGGCCCCGCCCTCGTCCGCGATCCGCACCAGCCGTCCGTCCGGCGCCCAGCCGGGCACCCCGTCCGCGAGTTCGACCCACGCCGGGTCCTCGTCGACATGCACCGTGCGCGTGGCGCCGCTCTCCGTGTCGACGGCGAGGTGCAGCGCCGTGCGCTGGTCGCGGGTCTGGACGAGCAGCAGCGGCGGTCCGCACGGCGACCAGTGCACCCGCGCCAGGTACGGATACCGCTCACGGTCCCAGACCACCTCGGTGCGCGTGCCGTCGAGCCCCATGAGCAGCAGCCCCACCGCGGCGTTCGCCGTCCCCGCCGAGGGGTAGGCGGTCCGCACCGGCTCCCGCTCCGGATACGCCGGGTCCGCGATCCACCAGCGGCGCACGGCGGAGTCGTCCACCCGCGCCACCAGCAGCCGGTCCGACTCGGGCGACCACCAGAAGCCGCGGGAACGGCCCATCTCCTCGGCCGCGACGAACTCCGCCACCCCGTACGACGTGTCCGCGTCGTCCGGTTCGGCGAGCGCCCGGTCCGCGTCGCCCTCCGCGCCCACGACGCGCAGCGCGCCGCCGGCGGCGTACGCCACCAGGCGTCCGTCCGGCGACGGCCGCGGGTCGATCACCGGCCCGGCGGCGGGCAGTTCGCGCGCCGTGCCGGCCCGCAGCTCGGCCGTGAACAGCCGGCCGGACAGCGCGAAGGCCGCCAACTCCACCTCGCGGTCCACCGCGTAGCCCACGATGCCCCCGGAACCCTCACGGCTGCGCTCCCGCCGTGCGCGCTCCTCCGCCGGCAACTCCTCGTCCGCGCCGCCCAGCAGCACCCCGGGGTCCGCCGCCACCCGCTCGCGGACCTCGCCCTCGAGGTCCAGCACCCAGAGCAGGTGCGAACGGTCCGTCCCCGAAGGCGACCTGAGGAACACCGCCCGGGAACCGTCCGGGGCCACCGTGAAAGCGCGGGGCGCGCCGAGGGTGAAGCGCTGCGTCCTGGCGTACTGGCGGGGGAAGGAGAGCTGCTGCTTCGACGTCATGGGACCGAACCTAGCGTCTGGGCCGGTACGGCGAGCCGATCGAACTCCGCGGTCACGGAACCGGCCGGCCCGGTCCGCCGTCTTCCCCTGACGTACCCGGGGGCCGCGGCCGTGCGCCCCCGTGTGCTGCCGTGCACCGATCGATGCGGCGGAACGGATAGTTATGATCCGTAGCGCCAGGTGGGTAGGAACCTTCCGGCACATGCATGCTGCCCGTTCCCGACCGAATATCTGTGGAGGTGAGCCGCCGTGGCACTCTCGATTTCGGCGGTGGTGCTGCTGGCGATCGTCGTCTTCCTGCTGGTCCGGAAATCCGGACTGAAGGCCGGACATGCGGCGGTTTGCATGCTCCTCGGGTTCTACCTCGCCAGTTCCTCGATCGCGCCCACCATCAACGAACTGACGACCAACGTGGCCGGCATGATCGGCGGGCTCAAGTTCTAGCGCCGCGTCACGCAGGGGCTGCCCGCCGAGGAGCGGTGTCCGCTGCCCGGGGCCTCCCCGGCCCTCCGGGCCGAGCGGATCGCGAGGCGCCGCACCGGCCTCGCAGCGGGCCTGCCCGGCGGATGCGGCAGCGCCGCGGGGCGCCGTGCCGGGTGCCGCGGCGGGACGAACCTCGGCCGACGCGCCACCGGACCGCGGCCTCGTAGGCTGGTAGCCATGACGGATCTCCCAGCCCGTCGTCTGCTCCTGGTGCACGCGCACCCCGACGACGAGTCGATCAACAACGGCGCCACGATGGCCCGGTACGCCGCCGAAGGCGCCCTGGTCACCCTGGTCACCTGCACCCTCGGCGAGGAGGGCGAGGTGATCCCGCCCGGGCTCGGGCATCTCGCCGCGGACGAGGACGACACCCTCGGTGCGCACCGGGCCGGGGAGCTGGCGGCCGCGATGCGGGAGCTGGGCGTGCACGACCACCGGCTCCTGGGCGGTGCCGGGCGCTTCCGCGACTCGGGGATGATGGGAGTTCCGCAGAACCGCCGCCCGGGCGCCTTCTGGAACACACCCGTGGACGAGGCCGCGCCGTATCTCGTCGAGGTGATCCGCGGCGTACGGCCCCAGGTCCTGATCACCTACGACCCGCAGGGCGGTTACGGGCACCCCGACCACATCCAGGCGCATCGCGTCGCCATGCGCGCGGCGGAGCTCGCCGCGGACCCGGACTTCCGGAGCGACCTCGGCGCCCCGTACCGCATCGCCAAGATCTACTGGAACCGGGTGCCGCGCACGGCGGCCGAGGAGGGCTTCGCCCGGCTGCGCGCCGCGGACGTGCGGTTCCCGGGCGTCGCCGCTGTCGAAGACATCCCGGGTGTGGTCGACGACGCGGAGGTGACCGCCGAGATCGACGGCGCCCGTCACGCCGAGCGGAAGGCCGCCGCGATGCGCGCCCACGCGACACAGATCGCCGTCGACGGGCCCTTCTTCGCGCTCTCCAACGACCTCGGCCAGCCGCTGTTCACCACGGAGTACTACCAGTTGGTGCGGGGAACCCCCGGCGCACCGGAGGGCGAGCGTGAACGCGACCTCTTCGCGGGGGTGGACTCCGGCGCCGTGACGATGGGCTCGGCGACGCAGACGACGTCAACGGCGCAGACGACATCAGAGACGCAGACGCCGTCAACGACACCGAAGACACCGACGACACCGACGACACAGTCGTCGCAGACGACACGGGAGACAGCGTGATGAGCGGGTCCGGAGCCTGGCCGGCCAGGCCCCCGAAGGCGGTGCGCATCGCCGCGTACATCGGTCTCGCCGTCCTCGGCGTGGCGGTCGGAGCCGCCGGTTCGCTGGTCCAAGCGGCCTGGTTCCCGCTCGGGTTGCTGCTCGCGCTGCTCGGCGCGGCGGCGCTGTTCTACGGCGGGCTGCGCGCGACCGGCACCCAGCTCGGTGTCGTCGCGCCCGCCGCGGGCTGGGTCGCCTCCGTGCTGTTGCTGAGCGCCGGACGGCCGGAAGGCGACGGTCTCTTCGCCGGCGGTCTCGGCGAGATCGTGTTCCTGTTCGGGGGGACCGCGCTGGCTGTGATGTGTGCCACCATGACGCGGTTGCCGCAACCGGGCGGGTCCTCCGGCCGACTTGGCACGTGACGTGTCCCATCTGAGGCCGAATTGCCCGCGCTCGTCGGGGCGGCCGCGGGCCGCCGCTTCCCGCGCTCGCCGGATACGGGTCGGCGGCGGCCAGTATGGTGGTGCGCGCCGCCGAGCCGCCCGCAGCAACGAGAACCAGTCATAACGGGCGGCGGAGCCAACCGGGAGAACCTGCTTTGAGCCGTGAAACTGACAGTTCGTCCTCCGGCCCCCAGGGGCGCGGCGGGGCCGCTTACCCCTCGGGGACACCGCCGTACGGATCCCGCCAGTATCCGTCGCTGCACCCGACGCAGGACGCTCCGGAGGAGAGAACCGAACCCGCCCCCGCGCGGCGGCCGGACGAGCCCAGGACCGAGACGACGCTGACGACCCGCATCCGGATCAACATCCCCGGGTCGCGTCCGATCCCGCCGGTGGTCATGCGCACGCCCATGAGCGACCTGGACAAGAAGGGCGCCCCGGCACCCCGCGAGGGGGTCGCCGAACGTACGGGCGGCACTCCCCGCCCGCCCGCGCCCGCACAGTCCGCCACCGCGCCCGCCGACGCGGGACGGGACGTGGGGAGCCCGGACGCACCCGGGAAACCCGCCGACGAGAAGACGAGCGACTGGTTCGCCCCGCGCAGGACGCCGCCGGGCTCCACGCCCCCGCCGGCCTCCGTCCCGCCCCAGGCGACGGGCCCCGGCCAGGGGCCGAACGGGGTACCGGGACCGCGCCCCGAGGACACCGGAGCCCACCGGGCACCGGGTGCGCCCGCCGCCCCCGGGTTCCCCGACGGGCAGGGTGGCGCCGGAAGCCGGCCCCGCAGCGGTCTGGACGTGCTGTCGCCGGACCCGGAGGCCGCGGGCCGGGCGGCACCGGGGCAGCGTCCCCCGGGTGCCGGTCCGGCGGGCCCCACCACGGGACCCGCCCCGGGCACCTCGCCGTTCGCTCCCGGAGCCCGCGCGGGCGGTGTCCCGGGAACCGGTGCGCCCGGCGGTGTCACCGGGGCCGGGCCCGCCGGTCCTCCGCGGATGAGCGACGACACCGCCGTCCTCACCCCGCAGAATCCCGGACCCGGTTCCGGGGCGGGCGGACCGGTGCCGCCCGGTGGCCCGGGCGGCAACGTCTCGGGCGACACGCTCACCAGCGGCCTGCCCGTGGTGCCGCCCGAGCACCGCTCACCATTCCAGCCCGGCGGTCCGGGCGGGCCCGGCGGCGCGGCGTCCCCGTGGCCCTCCGGGCCCGGCGGCGCCGACTTCTCCGCGCCCGACTTCCCCGGCCGCGCCACCTCCCAGCCGCCCGCGTCCGGCTCGTCGCCGGCGTCGTCGTCCCCCACGCGGTCCGCGCCGGCGTCGTCCGGCCCGGCGCGGAAGGGCCGGTCCAAGCTGGTGCTCGCCGGTGCCGGGGCGTTCGGCCTGCTCGTCGTCGCCTACGGCGCGGGGCTGCTGCTGAACCACTCCGAGGTGCCCAAGGGCACCACCGTCCTCGGCGTCGACATCGGCGGCGGTACCAAGGAGGACGCGCAGGCCCGGCTGGAGGCGGCGCTCGGCGAGCGTGCCACCTCCCCGCTGCGGCTCAGCGTCGCCGGCCAGAAGGTCCAACTCGCGCCGGACAAGGCCGGTCTCACCCTGGACAGCCAGGCGACGGTCCGAGGGGCCGCGGGCAGCGACTACAACCCCGTATCGGTCATCGGTTCGCTCTTCGGCGGCGAGCGGGTCGCGCAGCCGGTCATCCCGGTCGACGAGGAGAAGCTCGCTGTCGCCCTGACCGATCTGGCGGGCACGTCCGGCTCGGCATCCGAGGGCACGATCAGGTTCGAGCCGGGCAAGGCCGTGCCGGTTCCGGGCAAGGCGGGCAGGGCACTGGACGTCCGGCAGTCGATGATCTCGGTGCGGGACGCGTTCCGCGCCCAGGTCGAGACGGGCCGCGCGAACGACGTCGAACTCCCCGTCACCACCCGCGAACCGACGATCACCGAGACCGAGCTGAACCGGGCCATGAAGGAGTTCGCCGAGCCGGCCATGTCCGGCCTGGTCACGATCAGGGCGGGCGACAAGGAGATCCAGTTCGGACCGGCGAGGTCGCTGCCGAGGATCCTGTCGATGAAGGCGGTCGACGGCCGGCTCGTCGAGGTCTACGACAAGCAGGCCATCACGGAACTGCTGGACGGGGTCTTCGACGGCATCACGGTCACCAAGGGCGACGGGAAGCAGTACCCGGTGTCCGCCGACGACGTCGCCTCCGCGATGCAGAAGGCACTGCTCGGCAGGACGCCCGAGGAACGCACCCAGACGATCGAGCTCGACGGGCAGGGCTGAGCACGGTCAGGGCAGGGCACGAGCAGGGCTGAGCCCGCCGCCGCGCCTTCCGAGCCCCCGTCCCGGTCTCCGGGGTCCGGGGGCTCGGGCGTGTCCGCATCAGCCGGGGCCCGGTCGGCCGCCACCCATGACGGCTCCGGGGGAGCGGTGGGACCGGGGTGAGGCACCTCGCCGTGTGTGCGGGTCCACTCACTGCGGTCCGCCCGCGTCGGCGTGTCACCCGCGACGCCCACCCGTCCCCGCCGGCCCGGGGAGGCTGGGCGTACACGCAGCCGCCGTGCGCTCCCGCACCTCGCGCGCGGCCCGGGGAGGGCCGTACCGCGGGGTCCTGGCCCGCGCGCGCCGGATCGTCACGGCGGTATCGCTCAGTCCCCGCCCGCGGTTCAGTTCAGCATCGACCTGGCCGCGTGCGCCTTCCGCCGGATCGCCGCCGCCGTCGCCGGTTCGACCGCCGACACGACGTCCGCGTACGCGTCCATCTCCGCCGCCCCCGCGAGGAAGTCGCCTCGCCGGACGAGGAGTTCGGCACGGTCGTAGCGCAGACGGGCCGGGTGGGAGGGGAGGAGGAGGGAGAGGTCGACGGCCCACAGGGCGACGTCCGTGTGCTCGGGGCGGGCGGCGGCCCAGGCGCGGATGTTGTTGAGGATGCGGAGGACGATCTCCAGCGGGCCCGCCGGGGCCATCATCGAGGGGTCGAGCGGCGCGCCCGTGGTGCCCGCGACGAGGAGTTCCGCGTCCGGTCCCGTGAGCAGGCGGCCGCCCGCGAAGGGGTCCGCCATCACCGGGTTCCCGGGGTCGCCGAAGCCGACCACGAAGTGGCCCGGGAGAGCCAGCCCGTACACGGGTGCGCCGGCGCGGCGGGCCACCTCCATCCAGACGACCGAGAGCAGGATCGGCAGGCCGCGGCGGCGGCGCAGCACCTCGTGCAGGAGCGACGACTCCAGCCGCTGGTAGCAGTCGGGGGTGCCGTGGAAGCCGCAGCGTTCGCCCAGCAGCGACGACAGCGCGGCCACCCAGTTGTGCGGGCCGGTGATCCCGTACGGCAGCAGCCCCGCGAGCCGGTCCAGCTCGATCTCGGCGGCGTCGAGACCCGTCTCGTCCAGCCGCGGGTCCGCCTCCGCGCCCACGAGCAGGCACAGCGTCGCCAGGTCGGGCCGCTCGGAGCGGGCCTCCTCGGCGAACCGGCGACGCCAGCCCGTGGCCTCGGGGAGTGGCGGTTGCATACGCGTCTCGTACCCGCTCAGGAAGATCGGGAGTATCGGAAGTGGTGGTAGAGGTGGTGGACCGCGAATCCCATCCCCTCGTACAGGGCGAGCGCGCCGTCGTTGTCCGACTCGACCTGCAGCCAGGCCGCCGAGGCACCCTCGTCCAGTGCCCGCCGGGCCAGTGCCGCCATCACGGCCTTCGCCAGCCCCTGCCTGCGCTGCGCCGGGTCCACCTCCACCGCCATGAAGCCGGCCCAGCGTCCGTCGACCACACACCGGCCGATTGCCGCCGGGATATCGGAGTCACCAGGGATGGTGGCGAACCATACCGACGGGCCGCTTCCCAGTACCTTCAGCACATGTGGGCCCGGCGCAGTGAACCGCTGGTACCGCCTCAGCCAGGGCTCGTCCACGGACCGGAGCAGCCGTACCCGCGCCGCGTCGGCGTCCAGGTCGCCGACCGGCGCCAGCCCTCCGACGCGCAGCTCGGCGGTCACCTCCCGCTCCCAGCCCCGTTCCTCCAGTGCGGCGCAGAGCCGCTCCTGGGTCCCCTCCGCGCCGGTCGCCGTCTGGACGTAGGCCGGGAGGCGGCGTCGGGCGTACCAGTCACCGACCCGCGCCAGGGCGTCGTCCAGGGGTATGCCCGGGTCGCCGAGCGGCAGCGCGGAGTTCGCCCTGCGGGTGAAGCCGGACGCCGCGCGCAGCGTCCACTCGCCCAGCGCCTCGCTCTCGACCGGCTGCCAGGCCCGGGCCGAGACACGCGCCAGCTCCTCGAAGGACGCCGCCGGCACACCCCGTCGGCGCGCCGGCGCCGGGGGCACGACCTTGCCCGCGACCAGCGAGGATTCCGGAATGCGGACGGTCTCCCCGGTCCTTCGGGTGATCAGCAGCACACCCTCGTTCCACGATGTGAGAACCCCGACCGCGTCGGTGAACTCCGCCGGCCGGTCCGCCGACTCGGCGCGCCGTCGCACCGAGACGCGTTTTCCCACGTCAGACGGGGTGATGCGGACCTCCAGTCGTCCGCCCGCGGAGAATTCCACAGCTCAGGCCTCCCCTCCTGTTCGGATCATCCCCAGGAACGGAGATACTAGGTGCGGGCATCGACGACGCCGCGCTCCCGCGCAGCCCCGCGGCGAGCCGCAGACCGGACGCCGCGCCCTACCGAGGAGGAACGACAGCGTGACCTACGTCATCGCGCAGCCTTGTGTCGACGTCAAGGACAAGGCCTGCATCGAGGAGTGCCCCGTCGACTGCATCTACGAGGGCCAGCGGTCCTTGTACATCCACCCGGACGAATGCGTCGACTGTGGTGCCTGTGAGCCGGTCTGCCCGGTCGAGGCGATCTTCTACGAGGACGACACTCCTGAGGAGTGGAAGGACTACTACAAGGCGAACGTCGAGTTCTTCGACGAGCTCGGTTCGCCCGGTGGCGCCTCCAAGCTGGGTCTGATCGAGCGCGACCACCCCTTCATCGCCGCACTGCCGCCGCAGAACGGCTGATCGCGTGTCCCCGGTCCCGTACGGTGCGTCCGCCGTGCGGGACCGCGGCGTTCGCGTAAGGCCCCAGGGCCTTACGGCAGGCCCCAGCCCGGCGCGGCGCAGCGCGCAGCCCGGAGCCGGTGGCCCCGACCGGTCGCCGGCCGGCCGGCGAACCGCCGTACGAACGAGAAAGTGAGCACCGTGTCCGCCGTATCGTCCCGACTCCCCGTCTTCCCCTGGGACAAGCTGGAGCCGTACAAGGCGACCGCCGCGGCCCACCCGGACGGCATCGTCGACCTCTCCGTCGGCACACCCGTCGACCCGGTCCCGGAGCTGGTCCGGCGGGCCCTCGTCGAGGCCGCGGACTCGCCCGGCTATCCGACGGTGTGGGGAACCCCCGCCCTGCGGGACGCGCTGGTGTCGTGGTGCGAGCGGCGGCTCGGCGCGGTGTCCTTCGCCCACACCAACGTACTGCCGGTCGTGGGGTCCAAGGAGCTGGTGGCCTGGCTGCCGACCCAGCTCGGCCTGGGGCCCGGCGACAAGGTCGCGTACCCGCGCCTGGCCTACCCGACCTACGAGGTCGGCGCGCGGCTCTGCGGGGCGGACCCGGTCGTCTACGACGACCCGGTCGCCGACCTCGACCCCGCCGGTCTGAAGCTCCTCTGGCTGAACTCGCCGTCCAACCCGACCGGCCGGGTCCTCCCCGGGGACGAGCTGGCCCGGGTCGTCGCCTGGGCCCGCGAGCACGGTGTACCGGTGTTCAGCGACGAGTGCTACCTGGAGCTGGGCTGGGAGGCGGAGCCCGTCTCCGTGCTGCACCCCGACGTCTGCGGCGGTACGTACGAGGGGATCGTCTCCGTCCACTCGCTGTCCAAGCGCTCCAACCTCGCGGGCTACCGGGCGGCCTTCGTCGCCGGTGACGCGGCCGTGCTCGGCGAGCTGCTGAAGATCCGCAAGCACGGCGGGATGATGACACCCGCGCCGGTGCAGGCGGCCACGGTCGCGGCCCTCGGCGACGACACGCACGTCGCCGAGCAGCGGGCCCGGTACGCGGCCCGCCGCCTCGCCCTGCGCGAGGCCCTGCTGAAGCACGGCTTCCGGATCGAGCACAGCGAGGCGAGCCTCTACCTGTGGGCAACGCGGGACGAGCCGTGCTGGGACTCGGTGGCGCACCTGGCGGAGCTGGGCGTCCTGGTCGCGCCCGGCGACTTCTACGGCGAGGCGGGGGAGCGCTTCGTGCGCGTCGCCTTCACGGCGACCGACGAGCGGGTCGAGGCGGCGGTCAAGCGCCTCGGGTGACGGGCGCGGACCCGGACGGGGATCCGGCGGCCGTCCGCGGGTGCCCGCCCGGGGCCCGCTCGTGGCGCCCGCCGCCGGTGAAGACGACGCGGGGAACGCACCGGCGCTTCCGTGCCGTGAGGGCGTCATCGCCGAGCGAGCGGGCAGGCGGGACGGTGCGGGCGTGAGTGCCGTGCGGGCGTCCGGGACGGTGTGCACCGGTGCGGGCCGGGGCAGACGGAAGCAAGAGGCCTTCGGGAGCGGCATGCCGCTCCCGAAGGCCTCTTGCTGTGCTCGGCCCCCAGCGGGGTGGATCAGAGGGGCAGCCCCTGCACCGGCAGCTCCCCCGCGGGCAGCGCGGCGCCCGTGTCCGGGAGGCCGCCGCCGGCCAGACCCTGGGCGGCGGGCAGGCCCTGCGCGGTCGCGGAGGTGGCGGTCTCGCCGAGGACACCGGCGGTGCTGCCCGCGGTCTGGCCGGCGGTCTCCTGGGCGGCGGGGAGGCCGGTCCGGGCCGCGCCGCCCAGGGTGCCTGCGGCGGCCGGGAGCGTGGTGCCCACCACCTTGCCGCCGGCCTCGTTCGCCGTGCCGGCGGCCTGGTGCGCGGCGCCGTCGACGGCGGAGCCGGCCGCGTCGCCGTCGAGCTGGGTCAGGCCGCCGTTGCCCAGGTCGCGGGTGGGGAGGTCCACGGCGTTCGCGGAGCCGGCCGCACCGACCACGGGAGCTGCCCCGGCTGCGACGAGCAGCGCGGCACGGGCGATCCGACGGGTCAGGGGGAGGGACATGATGCTCCTTCGACGAGAGAACGTTGGGTGGTGTCCGAGGGCGATGTCCGGCGATCGGACGCACTGACAACCCCTCGGAGGGCGGGGAAGGTTGCGGTGGCGCAAGGTAAAGAGTTTGCAATGCATCGCATAATCGGCTGGGGACAAAAACGGGCGAACAATATGTGCGCGGACAGCCTGCTGAACCGTCACTTCTGCGATGCCGCAAGGGAATTGGGGTTTCCGCCCGCACCGGCTCGGGCGCTTCGGAAAAGCCTCACGACGGCATGCGCGGCATAACCCGTAAGGGTGTCCGGTAGGACGGGTGCGCTACCGGGGGAAGGCGCATTCCCGACCGCGTGGCGCGCCGTACTGCCGCCGGGGCGTACTCGCGGCCGGCCTCGCCGCCGCGGCCCGGGCGCGCGGGATCCGCGGCCGGCCGGGGTCCGGGAGAGCCGCGCCGCGGTGCCGGGCCACCGCACGGGACCGCGGAAGCCGTCCCGTGCCGCAGCACGGCCGGGCCCGAGGGTCAGCGCGCGAGCCGGATCCGTACCGCCGCGCCGTCCGGCCCGTCCGTGCGCCAGCCCTCGCCGGCCTCCTCCGCGCTCCAGACCTTCCCGGCGAACGAGACCTCGGAGATCCCCAGTTCGGACGCCTGCGCCACGGCCCAGTGGGCGAGCTCCCAGCCGCGGCGGTCCGCGTCGCCGGAGTCCCGGGCGGCCGAGGTGACCGGAACCGTCAGTTCCGAGGACTGCGAAGCCCCTGCCCGTCCCTTGCCGCCGGCCGCGGGAAGAACCCCCGGGCCGAAGGAACGCGTCAGCTCGGAACGGAGCTTCGCCGGGTCACCGGGCTTGGTCGGGGGCGCGGCCGTGCAGGTCAGGGAGGCCGAGGCGCGGCCGGTGAGCGCCGCGGAGAGCAGCGCGGCGTCCGGCTCGTGCTTGGCGTAGGCCTGCGGGAAACCGCTGCGCTGGACTCGCTGGGCCGCGACGGTCAGCGGCAGCCTCGAGTAGCCCGGCACCTCGGCGAGATGGTCGTAGAACGCCCCGGCGGAGAACACCGGATCGAGGATCTGCTGCGGGGTGCCCCAGCCCTGCGAAGGGCGCTGCTGGAAGAGCCCGAGGGAGTCGCGGTCGCCGTGCCGGATGTTCCGCAGCGCGGACTCCTGGAGGGCCGTCGCCAGCGCGATGGTGACAGCCCGCTCCGGCATCCCCCTGGTCGTGCCGACCGCGGAGATGGTGGCGGCGTTGGCGGCCATCTCCGGGCTGAGCTCGTACCGGCCGCCGCCCTCCGCCGCCTCCGCGCCGGAGCGGTCCGGGTCCCCTCCGTCGCCGGAGCGGACCACACAGCGCGGCGCGCCGTCGCCGCTCACGTAGTGCACGACCACATAGGCGACCAGTCCCAGCAGCACGGCGAACGCGGCCGCGAGACGAAGGGAGCGGCCGCGCCGGGTGGGGGAGGCGGTCTTGGTCACGGCGCCCACCGTACTGGAGCCCCGTGGACGGCCGGGCGGGCACCTCGCGCGGCCGCGCACGGGACCCGGGCCCCGCGCACCGGCCGGAGTCTCCCGCGCGCGGCGACCGCGTCCGAGAGGCCTGGGCCGACTGCGGGCAGAACCGAAGTCTCCCGCGCGCGGGGCGGCCGTCGGTGCCGCGGAGCATCCGCCGGGGCCCGGCGGCCGACCGCCGTCGGGCAGGGGCGCGGGGCGGGACGCTAGGGTCGGGGCCATGCCCGAAAGCGCGCTTGACCTCACCCTGGACGGCCCGGCACTCACCGCACGGCTCGTCGACTTCCCGTCGGTCAGCGGCGACGAGAAGCCCCTCGCCGACGCGATCGAGCAGGCGCTGCGCGCCCTGCCCCATCTCGCCGTCGACCGGCACGGCAACAACGTGGTCGCCAGGACGAACCTGGGCCGGGCCGAGCGCGTCGTCCTGGCCGGGCACATCGACACCGTGCCGATCGCGGGCAACGTGCCCTCCCGGCTCGACGAAGACGGCGTCCTGTGGGGCTGCGGCACCTCGGACATGAAGTCGGGGGTCGCCGTCCAGCTGCGGATCGCCGCGACCGTTCCCGAGCCCAACCGGGACCTGACGTTCGTCTTCTACGACAACGAGGAGGTCGCGGCACACCTCAATGGACTCGGGCATGTAGCGGACGCCCACCCCGACTGGCTGGAGGGCGATTTCGCCGTTCTGCTGGAGCCCTCCGATGCCCAGGTGGAGGGCGGCTGCCAGGGAACTCTGCGTGTCCACCTCCGTACGACGGGAGAGCGCGCACACTCCGCCCGCAGCTGGATGGGGTCGAACGCCATCCACGCCGTCGGTCCGATCCTGGCCCGGCTCGCCGCCTACGAGCCCCGCCGTCCCGTGATCGACGGGCTGCGGTACCACGAGGGGCTCAACGCCGTCGGGATCGAGGGCGGTGTGGCCACCAACGTCATCCCCGACGAGTGCACCGTGGTGATCAACTACCGCTACGCCCCGGACCGGACCATGGCCGAGGCCGAGGCCCATGTCCGCGAGGTGTTCGCCGACTGCGGGGTGGCCGAGTTCGTCGTCGACGACCACACCGGCGGGGCGCTGCCCGGTCTCTCGCACCCGGCCGCAGCCGCGTTCATGGAGGCCGTCGGCGGTACCCCGCAGCCCAAGTTCGGCTGGACCGACGTGTCGCGCTTCAGCGCGCTGGGCGTCCCCGCGGTCAACTACGGTCCGGGCGACGCGCTCTACGCCCACAAGCGGGACGAGCATGTGGCCGTCGAAAGGATCACGCACTGCGAGGAGCGTCTGCGGCGGTGGCTCACCGCGTGACGGCAGGTGTGCGGAGTCACCGTCCGGATCGGGGGCACGCCACCGCGTGACCGATCACCGGATGAACCGCCACGTGCTGACTTGCTGACTTCCCCGTATCCGACCACCGGAATTTCGCTCGCGTCCATCTCAGGCGACCTACCCTGACCTGGAACGTGCACCACAGCGGAGGGAGCAGGTCATGGGCAGTCCCGGGGAAGCGCGGCCGGAGGAGCAGCGGCTGGGTCCGGTGGTGCGGCGCAGGGATCAGATCCAGCCGGGTACCACGGACCAGCGCCTGCTGGACACCGAGGGCGATTCGCAGTGGGTGCACACCGATCCGTGGCGGGTCATGCGCATCCAGTCGGAGTTCGTGGAGGGCTTCGGCGCGCTCGCCGAACTGCCCAGCGCCATCAGTGTCTTCGGCTCCGCCCGGACCGCTCCCGGTACCCCCGAGTACGACGCCGCCGTGCGGATCGGCAGGGCGCTGGTGGACGCCGGCTTCGCCGTGATCACCGGAGGCGGTCCGGGGGCGATGGAGGCCGCCAACCGCGGCGCGCGGGAGGCCGGCGGCATCTCGGTCGGGCTGGGCATCGAGCTGCCCTTCGAGCAGGGCCTCAACGCGCACGTCGACATCGGCGTGAACTTCCGCTACTTCTTCGTCCGCAAGACGATGTTCGTCAAGTACGCGCAGGGCTTCGTGGTCATGCCGGGCGGCTTCGGCACGCTGGACGAGCTGTTCGAGGCGCTCACCCTCGTCCAGACCGGGAAGGTGACCCGCTTCCCCGTGGTGCTCTTCGGGTCCGCGTACTGGTCTGGCCTGGTCGACTGGCTGCGCGGGACGGTCGTCGCGGAGGGCAAGGCGTCGGCGCGCGATCTGCTGCTCTTCCATGTCACGGACGACGTGGACGAGGCCGTCGCCCTGGTCACCAAGGAGACCGGACCGCCGCCGCCGATCCCGTACGAGGGCTACGAGGCCTGAGCGGGCAGCGGGCAGTGAGCAGCGGGCCCGGTTCGCCGGGCCCGCCGGTCCGCCCCGCCCGGTCCGCCCCGGCCGGACGGCCGCGCCCCGGACCAGGGCGGCGAGCCCTCCCGGTCCGGAGCGCCGGCCTCCGCGTCGCGTTCCGCCGCCGGGTCCCACCGCCGGATCCCGGGCGGTCGCCGCTCCGGGCCGGCGCGGGGCTCAGGCCAGGCCCCGGCGGGCGACCGCCGGGGGCCGGTGCCCGGCGATCGACGCCACCATCTCCAGCACCTGCCGGGTCTCCGCCACCTCGTGCACCCGGTACACCCGCGCACCGAGCCACGCCGACACCGCCGTCGTCGCCAGCGTGCCGATCAGCCGCTCCTTGACCGGGCGGTCGAGGGTCTCGCCCACGAAGTCCTTGTTGGACAGCGAGACCAGCACCGGCCAGCCCGTCCCGGCCATCTCGCCCAGTCGGCGGGTCGCCTCCAGCGAGTGGCGGGTGTTCTTCCCGAAGTCGTGTCCCGGGTCGATCAGGATGCCGTCCCGGCGCACCCCGAGTCCCAGCGCGCGCTCCGCCAGCCCGGTCGTCACCCTCAGGATGTCCGCCATCACGTCGTCGTACGCGACCCGGTGCGGCCGGGTCCGCGGCTCGGCCCCGCCGGCGTGCGTGCAGACCAGGCCCGCCCCGTACCGGGCGGCCACCTCGGCCAGAGCGGGGTCGACGCCGCCCCAGGCGTCGTTCAGCAGGTCGGCGCCCGCCTCGCAGACGGCGGCGCCCACGTCGTGCCGCCAGGTGTCGACGCTGATCACCACGTCCGGGAAGCGCCTGCGCACCTCGGCGACGAAACCGACCGTGCGGCGAGCCTCCTCCGCCGCGCTGACCTCCTCGCCGGGGCCGGCCTTCACTCCGCCGATGTCGATGATGGCGGCACCCTCGGACACCGCCTGCTCGACCCGGGCGAGAGCCGGCTCGTCGCGGAACGTGGCGCCCTGGTCGTAGAAGGAGTCCGGCGTCCGGTTCACGATCGCCATGATCACTGGCTCGTGCGCGCCGAACTCGCGCCTCCCCAGTCGCAGAGTCCCGTCGTGCATCCCCTGCATCCGCTGTTTCCTCCTTGCGATCGGTCGCCTGCGACCTTAACCGTCGGTGGCGCATGGCACGATCGGCAGCGGACGGTTTCTGCTCCGGGGAGAGGCGCGCTGTGTTCTGGTTCTTGCTGATCGCGATGGTCGTGGTCGTCGCCGCGGTCACCCTGGCGGTGGTCGGCGGCGGTGACAAGGCGGTGCTCCCCGAGGTGGCGCCGGAGCGCCTGGTGGACCCGCTGCCGCTGACGCGCCCCGTGGGCCGCGCCGACATCGAGGCGCTGCGTCTGCCGGTGACGGCGCGGGGGTACCGGATGCTCGACGTCGACGAGGTCCTCGGACGGCTCGGCGCG
Source organism: Streptomyces tirandamycinicus (assembly GCF_003097515.1). NCBI lineage: Bacteria > Bacillati > Actinomycetota > Actinomycetes > Kitasatosporales > Streptomycetaceae > Streptomyces > Streptomyces tirandamycinicus. Next base: position 4,499,323 of record NZ_CP029188.1, read on the forward strand.
GAGCTCGCGGAGCGGGACGCCCGGATCGCCGAGCTGGAGACCGCGCTGGCGGGCCGGCAGGCGACGGAGTTCAGCCGGGACCGGCTCCTCGGCGAGCGGCCCGAGGACGTGCCGGGGGAGCGGCCGGGCCCCTTCCCGAAGGCCGGCGGGGACCGCCCGGCCGCGGAGAGCGGCCCGGGCGCGCCGGATCCGGGGGACCCCCCGCCCGGGCACCCGGACCTCCCCGGTGAGGGGACCGGACAGGACGACGGGGGGCGGCGATGAGCGGCGGAGCCGTGGCCGGACCGGACGGGCGGCTGCGCTGCCCCTGGGGCCTGTCCACCGAGGACTACGTCAGGTACCACGACGAGGAGTGGGGCCGCCCGGTCCGCGGGGACGACGCGCTGTTCGAGCGGCTCGCGCTGGAGGCGTTCCAGTCGGGCCTGTCCTGGATCACCATTCTCCGCCGCCGTGAGGGCTTCCGGGAAGCGTTCGCGGGTTTCCGGATCGTCTCGGTCGCGGCCTTCACGGACGACGACCGGGAGCGTCTGCTCGCCGACGCGGGCATCATCCGCAACCGCGCCAAGATCGAGGCGACCATCGCCAACGCCCAGGTGCTGGCGGGCTGGGCGGAGGGCGAGCTCGACGCCGTGATCTGGTCGTACGCGCCGGATCCTGCCGTCCGCCGGGCGCCGCGCACCCTCGCGGACGTCCCGGCGGTCACGGACGAGTCCACCGCCCTCTCCAAGGAGCTCAAGAGGCGCGGTCTGCGTTTCATCGGCCCGACGACGGCCTACGCGCTGATGCAGGCCTGCGGTCTGGTCGACGACCATCTCGCGGACTGCGTGGCACGCGGGGGGCGGTGACCCGGGCGCCGCGCCCGTTCCGTGAGCGCGACGGCCGCGGGGCTCCGGTCGCGGCGATCGGGCTGTTCGTCGCGCCCGTTCCGTGCGCGCGGCGGCCCCGGGCGCGACCCGTCCGTGCCGAGCTGATCTCGGACGCGCCCGCCGCACGCGCGACGGCCGCGGGGCGGTGATCCCGGCCGGTGATCCCGGCGGTCGCGCACGCTCCGCGCGACCGCCACCGGCCGGTGCTGTGAGCCCCTCAGCGGCCCACGTACGCGGGCTTCTCCTTGGCGATGAAGGCCTGGACCGCGATGGCGTGGTCCTCCGAGGCGCCGGCCCTGGTCTGGAGCTCGTCCTCCTTGTCGAGCGTCTCGCCCAGCGTGTGGCCCGCCGCGTAGGCGAGGGACTCCTTGATCGCGGCATAGGCCAGCGTGGGGCCGCCGGCCAGGGCGCGGGCGACCGCCGCGGCCTCCGCCGCCAGGTCGCCGGCCGGTACGAGCTTGTTCACGATGCCCAGCTCGAAGGCCTCCTGCGCGGTGATCGACCGCGGAAAGAGCAGCAGGTCGGCGGCCCTGCCGGGGCCGATGAGCCGGGGGAGCGTCCAGGAGACCCCGGAGTCCGCCGTCAGCGCCACCCCGGCGAAGGACGTCGTGAACGTGGCGCTGTCGGCGACGACCCGGTAGTCGGCGGCCAGGGCGAAGCCCATGCCGGCACCCGCGGCGACGCCGTTCACGCCCGCCACCACCGGCTTCGGCATCTCGGTGATCGCGCGCACGATCGGGTTGTAGTGGTCGCGCACGGTGTTCATGGTGTGGTGGGTGCCGGACTCGCGGTCGGAGGCCAGCAGGGTGATGTGCTCCTTGAGGTCCTGGCCCACGCAGAAGGCGCGGCCCGTCGCCGTCAGCAGCACCGCCCGTACGCCGGTGTCCGCCCCGGCCGCCCGCAGGGCGTCCCGCAGGGCGGCCTTGGCCTCGACGTTCATCGCGTTCATGGCCTCGGGCCGGTTGATCGTGATCGTCGCGAGTCCGTCGTTCACCTCGTACAGCACGGTGTCGGCCATGGAGTGTCCCCTTCGCACCTCGGGCAGTGTTGTCGAGCCCAGCATGGCGGAGGCCGCCGGGACCGACCTACCCCCCGGTATGTGACCTGCGTCAAAGAATTCCCGGGCCCCGGTTTCCGGCGCCGGTACCGGGCGGGGGGCGAAGTATCGCAGCCGGCTCCCCGAATTAGGTGGTTTTGCGAAAGCGCGTTGCGCAAGCGATGCCGGCCGATGTTGGTCATCGGGTCCCGCGATGCGGGATAATGGCTGGGAAGCAATGTGTTCGATGCCGGTGACGTGTGCCCACCCAGGGGCCGTCGGCTGACGATGAGCTGGTTTCAGGAAGGGGAACGAGCATGGCGGCCATGAAGCCGCGGACGGGCGACGGCCCGCTCGAGGTGACCAAGGAGGGGCGGGGCATCGTCATGCGCGTTCCGCTCGAAGGCGGCGGTCGGCTTGTCGTCGAGCTGACTCCGGACGAGGCCGACGCCCTCGGCGATGCCCTCAAGAAGGTCGTCGGCTGACGCGGAAGCGCCCACACCTTTCTGTACCGCCCCGGCACGGCACCCGCTGCGCCGGGGCGGTGCCGTTCCCGGAGGCCGCCTGCCCGACGCCGCGCGTTTCACCGAGGTGGTCGTTCCCGGTGCCTCTCGCCGGGGGTGGTCCTTCCCGCGGCCGGCGTCGAGTCGAGTTCGCGGCGCCCCCGTGGCCGCTCCCCGGCCCCGCGCCCCCGGCCCCGGCACCCCGGAGCGGTCGTCAGCCGCGCCGTACCGCGCAGAGCAGCCCGTCGCCCACCGGGAGCAGCGAGGGCAGCAGTTCCTGGCTCTCCCGGACCGTGCGCAGCAGCTCCCGCACCCGCAGCACTTCGCCCGGCTGGGCCGCCGAGTCGACCGTGCGGCCGTCCGCGAAGACGCCCTCGAAGCAGACCAGACCCCCGGGCCGCAACAGGCGCAACGATTCAGCTAGGTAGTCCAGGGACTCCAGCCGGTCGCCGTCGCAGAACACGAGGTCGTACCCGCCGTCCGCGAGACGGGGCAGCACGTCGAGCGCGCGGCCGGGGATGAACCGGGCCCGGTTCGCGGCGAAGCCGGCGGCGCGGAACGCCTCGCGTGCGAACTGCTGGCGCTCCGGCTCCGGATCGACCGTGGTCAGCACGCCGTCCGGCCGCATGCCCTGGAGCAGGTAGACCCCGGAGACACCGGTGCCGGTGCCGATCTCCGCCACCGCCTTGGCCCCCGCCGTCGCGGCCAGCAGACGCAGGGCCGAGCCCGTGCCGGGCGACACCGAGGGCAGCCCCGCCTCCCGGGCCCGGTCACGGGCCCAGCGCAGTGCTTCTTCCTCGGCGACAAAGGCGTCGGCGAACGCCCAGCTCGTCTGCCGGTTGGCGGTAATGACCCTCTCCTGTCCCCGTAGTCGGCGCAACCGTGACTGTATCCGTTGCGCACGGGAACCCGCAGATGGGACCGGGCGTTACAGAAGAGCGGGGAAAAGGGCCGGGGCGGACGGCGCGCTCCCCAAATTCGCGTAAAGATTCTTATCCGGAGCTAACGGGCGAGGTGGCTATGGTAGGGGCTCCACTGGACACCACCAGAGCCGACAGGGGAGGTGCGGCTGCGCCTGTGGATCGGAGAGGGGTGCTGAGGCGCCTTCTCGGGTCGGCGGGTGAGCCGAAATCCGTGACCGACACCGCTGACGCCCGTTCCGGCCAGGCCGACTCCGTACCCACCGCGACGTTCGCACCGGATGCGGAAACGCAGGCGTGGACGCCTCCCTCGTGGGAGGACATCGTCAGCACGCACAGCGGGCGGGTCTACCGCCTCGCCTACCGTCTGACCGGCAACCAGCACGACGCCGAGGACCTCACCCAGGAGGTCTTCGTCCGGGTCTTCCGCTCCCTGTCGACCTACACGCCGGGCACCTTCGAGGGCTGGCTGCACCGCATCACCACGAACCTGTTCCTCGACATGGTCCGCCGCAAGCAGCGCATCCGCTTCGACGCCCTGGGCGACGACGCTGCCGAGCGGCTGCCCAGCCGGGAGCCGTCCCCGCAGCAGGTCTTCAACGACACCCACTTCGACGCCGACGTCCAGCAGGCGCTGGACACCCTCGCCCCCGAGTTCCGCGCCGCCGTGGTGCTCTGCGACATCGAGGGCCTGTCGTACGAGGAGATCGCCGCCACGCTCGGCGTCAAGCTCGGCACCGTCCGCAGCCGGATCCACCGCGGCCGCTCCCACCTGCGCAGGGCCCTGCAGCACCGGTCTCCCGAGGCGCGTGCCGAGCAGCGGGCCCTCGCGGGCGTGGCCGGGGAGGGCGGGGCGCCGTGAGCGGCACGATTCCGACCCCCGCGGAGCAGCATCTGGGGGACCGGCTCGCCGCCCTGGTCGACGGCGAGCTCGAACACGACGCGCGCGAGCGCGTCCTGGCCCATCTCGCGACCTGCCCCAGGTGCAAGGCCGAGGCCGACGCACAGCGCAGGCTGAAGAGCGTCTTCGCCGCGGCCGCGCCGCCGCCGCCGTCCGAGGGCCTGCTCGCACGGCTCCAGGGGCTGCCCGCGGGGCCGCCGGGAGGTGATGACGACCGGCGGGGAGGCCCTCTCGGCCGGGGGCGTCCCGGCGATGGCGTCTTCGGCGTGAACGCGAACGGCTTCGGTTTCCTCCCCGGCGGCCACGGCCTGGCCGAGGGCGGCCCGGAGTCCGGTTTCCGCATCCACGACGCGGCCCGGCATGAAGCGGAGCGCTCCATGTGGCGCGGCCGGAGGTTCGCCTTCGCGGCGGCCAGCGCGGTGTCGTTCGCCGCGATCGCCCTGGGCGGGGCGCTGCCGCTCGCCGCCACCGGCGACGCCTCGGCCCGCGGGGACAACCGGGGCAACAATGTGACCCCCCTGCGCACGGCCACCAGCGGCGCCGGAGCGGACGCCAACCGCAGACGGGCCGGCGGCGTCGGCGTGACCGGCGTCAGCAGCACTCCCGTGGTGGCGGTGGCCCCGCACACACTGGTCCGGACGCGGCCACCTGCCCATCCCTTCGCGGCGTCGTCGCTGCTCCACGGTGGTCTCACCGCGCAGGCGAGGCCGACCGCCTCCGCGTTCCAGCTGGCCACCGCCCCGGGCCCCGGCCCGTCCGCGTCCCCGCTGCCCAGCAGACTTGACGCCCCGCCCCGGCGCTGACGCGCGGCGATCACCCCCGGGGCCGGCCGCACGGTAGGACGCCATCCGCAAACCTGGTTGAATCCGGGGGACGGTGCCCGGCGGGGCGCACGGAGCGGCAGTTGCGGGGAGAGCATGGAGAACGGGAAGCCGACGGGTCCCGAGCCGAAGTGGTGGAGCCGTCCGGCCCACCCCGAGCCGTCGCCGCCTCCCGGCGCGGCCCGCACCGTGCCCGCGGCAGGAGCGCCGGTGGGTGACGCAGAGGCGGCCCCGGCCCCCGTCGACGACCGGGCCGACTACCCGCTTCCGCCACCGGCGCCCGTGGCACGGCAGGAAACGGTGGACGGCCGGCCCGAGAGCACCCCGGCCGGGCCCTTCGGCGCCGAGGCCCCTGCCGTCCCGCAGCCGCCGGGCGGCACACCCGCCGAGGACGCGCGGTCCCGGCGGCCCGCGCCGGACGAGGCCCGCGAGGGCGATCCGGCCGCCGCGGCGCACCACGCGTCCGGCGCCGGGCGCGGGGGCATCACACCCGGCCCCGGGCCGCACCCGGCCCAGGACGGCGCCCCCGGCACGGCCGGGGAGCTCCCGCACGGCCCGGCTGACGAGCAGGCGGCCGGGTACACGGGTGAAGCCGTCCGGCCCCTGCACGAGCCGGACGAGTACCGCACACCGCCGTACGGCGACCCCGGCCCGTGGGCGCCCGCACCGCCGGTGCAGCACCCCACCGGGGCGGGCGGCACACCGCCGCGCTACCCGGCCGGCAGCGGTTCCCCCGGCTCCGCACCTGCCCACGGCCCCGCCCCGGTACCCGTCGAGCCCGTCCCGGGCCCCGCGCCGCAGGCCGCCCCCGTGGCGGAGCAGTGGCGGCAGTACGACCCCTGGGGCGCACCCGGCGCGCCCCTGATCGGGACCGGCGAACCGCCGAAGAACAAGACCCGGCGGGGCACGGCCTTCGCCGGGGGGCTGATCGTCGCGCTGCTCGCCGGAGTCCTCGGCGGCGGAGTCGGCGCGTACCTGGAACGCAACGGGGGGATCACCACCGTCGAACTGCCCCAGGCGGGGCCGGAGAGCACCGACCGCGCGCCCGGCAGCGTCGCCGGGATCGCGGCCAGCGCCCTCCCCGGCGTGGTGACGCTGCACGTCAGCGGAGGCGGCGAGCAGGGCACCGGCACCGGCTTCGTCCTGGACGCGAAGGGGCACATCCTCACGAACAACCACGTGGTCTCCCCGGCCGGCAGATCCGGCGACATCTCCGTCACCTTCAGCGGCGGGGAGACGGCGCGCGCCACCCTCGTCGGCAAGGACAGCGGCTACGACCTCGCCGTGGTCAGGGTCAGGGGGGTCTCCGGCCTCAAGCCGCTGCCGCTGGGCAACTCCGACAACGTCCGGGTCGGCGACCCGGTGGTGGCCATCGGCGCCCCCTTCGACCTCCAGAACACCGTGACCGCCGGAATCATCAGCGCCAAGGAGCGCCCGATCACCGCCGGCGGGGAGAAGGGTGACGGCAGCGACATCAGCTACGTCGACGCCCTGCAGACCGACGCACCGATAAACCCCGGCAACTCGGGTGGACCGCTCGTCGACTCCAAGGCGCGGGTCATCGGCATCAACAGCGCCATTCGCGCCGCGGACGGCGGTTCCGGCCCCGACTCGGGTTCCGGGCAGGCCGGCTCCATCGGTCTCGGCTTCGCCATTCCCATCAACCAGGGCAAGCGGGTGGCCGAGGAGCTGATCAACACCGGAAAGGCCACCCATCCGGTGATCGGCGTCAGCCTCGACATGCAGTACTCGGGAGACGGCGCCCGGGTCGGCGAGAAGGGCAAAGACGGGGCCCCGTCCGTCATCGCGGGCGGCCCCGCCGCCACGGCGGGCATCCGCCCGGGCGACGTCATCACCAAGGTCGACGGCCAGCGGGTGCACAACGGCGAGGAGCTCATCGTCAAGATCCGGGCGCACCGGCCCGGCGACCGGCTGGAGCTCACGGTGCTCCGCGACGGCAAGGAGCAGACCAGGGCGGTGACACTCGGCTCCTCGACGGGCACGTGACGGGTGTCGCGACGGTGCTGCCGGGGTTCGCGGAGCGGGATGTGACGGGTGTCGCGACGGTGCTGCCGGGGTTCGCGGGGCGGGAGGTGACGGGCGTGGCGACGGCGCTGTCGGGCTCGCCAAGAGCGCCGTGTGACGGGCGTCACGAAGATGCTGCCGGGGCTCGTCGACCGGCACGTGCCGGACATCCCGAAGGTACCGTCGGGACAGATTTGCCGGGTACCGTGGAGCGGTCCCGCTCGTCCCGCGCTGCGGGCACGGAGAACGAGAACACAAGGAGCGGCAAGGTGTTCAACGACATAGGCGCACTCGAGCTCGTGACGCTCGTGGTCCTCGCCGTGCTGGTCTTCGGCCCGGACAAGCTGCCCAAGGTCATCCAGGACGTCTCGCGCTTCATCCGCAAGGTCCGTGAGTTCTCCGACAACGCGAAGCACGACATCCGCAGCGAACTGGGACCGGAGTTCAAGGACTTCGAGTTCGAGGACCTCAACCCGAAGGCGTTCATCCGGAAGCAGCTCACCGAGAACGAGGACCTCAAGGAGATCCGCAGCAGCTTCGATCTCAAGAAGGAGATCAACGAGGTCGCGGACGCCGTGAACGGCAAGGAACCCGGCGACTCGGTGCCGGCCGGCGTCGGCGGCACGCCGGGCGGCGCGACCCCGGACCTCCTCAAGAAGCGCGAAACGCCCGATCGGCGCGAGCGACCGCCCTTCGACTCGGACGCCACCTGAGGCCCCCAACCGCCGTCAATCCCGGCCGGGCGGTGACGGGTGGCTATCCTCCATCTGTCCGGGATCGAGGACGCCCGCGGGGGGCGGGCCGTTCCGGACCTCGCTGACCAAGGAGGCGGCCGGGTAGATGGAGACGACGAGTCGGCTAGGGGCGCAGGATCCGCCCGGCAGTTCCACCGCTGAGGGGGTGCCCGCGGCCCGGCGTACCGTCGACGGCTACCTGCGCGCACCCTTCCCCTGGTACGGCCTGGACGAGGCCTTCACCGGGCCGCGCTGGCTGATGCAGGTCGGTACGGCCGCGGACGGTTCGGTGCAGCACGGCTCCATGGGGCACGGCGATGAGCCGTCGATAAAGTCCGACGCCGCGGGCGGGGAGAAGGAACACTTCGCCGTGGTCGTCACCGTCGCGTCGAGCCCGGTGCGCCGCACCGGCGACGGAACGGGCGTCCTGGACGCCACCACCGTCTCCTCGGCCGCCTGGCTGGCCGGCTCGGGCCTGCTGGCCTGCACATGGCCGGCGCAGCTCGACCACTCCCTGCGGGACGACTGGCTGAACCAGCAGACGGAGACCGCCTTCGACCTCGCGGACGACCTGGCCGGTCCCCCCTGGTCGGAGCTCTCCCTGCCGGTGGACGGGGTGCCGATGCCGTTCCACTACCGCGAGTCCGAGTTCGGCTGGGTGCTCGCCGGTTCCACCGGGAACGAGGTGCACATCGGGGCCTACGGGCGCGGGATGAGCGCGTACGGGCTCGGCTTCTCCGTGGTGCAGGACCTGGGCGCGTACGCGTAGCCGGGCCGTGCCGCGCCGCCGGTGACGACGACTGCCCACGGGCCCTGTGGCCCGTGGGCAGTCCCGTGCGGTCGTCCCGCCGGCGGCCGGGACGGCGTCAGAACTTGTTACGCGGGGTGATGCCGAGCGACATGCCCGAAAGGCCGCGCTGACGGCCGCCGAGCTTGCCCGCGATGGACCGCAGGGCGGCACCGGCCGGGGACCCGGGGTCGGTGAGGACGACGGGCCTGCCGTCGTCGCCGCCCTCCCGGAGCCGCACGTCAATGGGGATCTGGCCGAGCACCGGCACCGGGGCGCCCGTGGTCTTCGTCAGTCCGTCGGCCACCAGCTGGCCGCCGCCCGTACCGAAGACGTCGACCATCTCGTCGCAGTGCGGGCACGGCAGACCCGACATGTTCTCGACGACACCGACGATCTTCTGGTGGGTCTGGACGGCGATGGAACCGGCCCGCTCCGCGACCTCCGCCGCCGCCTGCTGCGGGGTGGTGACGACGAGGATCTCGGCGTTCGGCACCAGCTGGGCGACGGAGATGGCGATGTCGCCCGTCCCCGGCGGCAGGTCGAGCAGCAGCACGTCCAGGTCGCCCCAGTAGACGTCCGCGAGGAACTGCTGGAGCGCGCGGTGCAGCATCGGCCCGCGCCAGACGACCGGGGCGTTGCCCGGGGTGAACATGCCGATCGAGATGACCTTCACGCCGTTCGCGGACGGCGGCATGATCATGTTCTCGACCTGGGTGGGACGGCCTTCCGCGCCGAGCATGCGCGGCACGCTGTGGCCGTAGATGTCGGCGTCGACGACCCCGACCTTCAGCCCGTCGGCGGCCATGGCAGCCGCCAGGTTCACCGTCACGGAGGACTTGCCCACGCCCCCCTTGCCGGAGGCGACGGCGTAGACGCGCGTCAGCGAGCCCGGCTTGGCGAACGGCACCTCGCGCTCGGCGGACGTGCCCCGCAGCGCGGCCGCGAGCTCACGGCGCTGCTCGTCGCTCATCACGTCCAGGGTGACCTCGACGCCGGTGACGCCCTCGACGCCCGAGACGGCGTCCGTGACGCGCTGGGTGATCGTCTCGCGCATCGGGCAGCCGGAGACGGTGAGGTAGACCGTGACGGCGACCGCGCCGTCGGACCCGATCCGCACCGACTTGACCATACCGAGGTCCGTGATCGGCTTGTTGATCTCGGGGTCGTTGACCGTCGCCAGTGCGTCGCGCACCGCGTCTTCCGTAACCATACGCACGATGGTACGGCGCGCGATCCCGCCCCGGGGGCCCGCGTCAGCGGTCGCCTTCGTCACGTCCGCCAAGGGGCCCGGCGGGGAACGGCGCGGCCGGCGCGGGCCGCCCCGGTGGTCCTCCCTCCGGGCGGGCCCCGGCCGCCCCGGGCCGGGTGCCCTCGGAGTCCGGCAATCCGTACTCGGCCTCCCGCCAGTGGTCGGGGAGCAGATGGTCCAGTACGGCGTCGACGGTGACCGCGCCCAGCAGCGCCCCGCCGCCGTCCACCACGGGCGCCGCCACCAGGTCGTAGGCGGCCAGGCAGCAGCTGATCGCCGGTAGCGGGGTGTCCGCGTCCAGCGACGGCAGCTCGGCGTCCACCAGGGGCGCGACCGGCGCGTCCGGTGCGCTTCGCAGCAGCCGCTGGACGGGCACCGTGCCCAGATACCTGCCCGTGGGCGGCTCGCCGGGCGGCCGGCAGACGTACACCTGGGCCGCCAGCGCCGGGATCGGCTCCCGCTCCCCGATCCGGGCCAGGGCCTTCGCGACCGTGCTCTCCGGTGGCACCACGACCGGCCCGGTCCTCATCAGGGCGCGTGCCGTGCGCTCCTGCCCGGACGCCTCGCCCTCCGCCCCGGGGCGCGCGCGGTCCTGCTCCGGGGAGGGTGCGGGCTCCCCGGGCGGCAGGCCCCGCACCGCCGACCAGTGCACGGTCAGCGCCTCGCCCCGGTGCCGCGCGGGTCCGCCCCGGTCCCGGCGGGCGCAGATCCGGTCGGCCTCCCACTGCCCGCGCTCCGGGTGCCGGTGCACCTCGACGTCCAGGACGGTGACCTCCTCGCCCGAGTCGGCCAGCCGCACCCGCCGGTCCAGCAGTCCGTCCAGGACGAGTGTCTCGCCCGGTCCCGGGCTGAAACGGCGCATGCTGACCGCGCCGGAGACGGTGACCTGGCCGGACTCGAGGCCGGTCACCCGGGACCCGGGTACGAAGACGGGACCGTGCCCGCGCATTTCGACGACCAGACCCGTCAGCCGCGGCGGGCGACCGGCCGGGAAGGTGGCCACCACGTCCCGTACGCGTCCGACCGGGACCCCGCCGGGACCGAAGACCGGGACCCCGGCGAGGTGCGATACGAAGAACCGGGCGCCGTCCGCCGTCATGCTCAGAGCCTCCTCCACCGCCGCCGCGGCGGGCACCGAGAGGTCCGCCGGAGGTCGTACGAGGAGCGAAACGGATTGCTCCGAAATGGCATCGTTCAACGGCTTCAGGCTAGCCCGTACCGATCCGTGGCGCTGGCGCCGGCGGTGCGGACGACTGCCTTCCGGACCGCCCCGCGGCCCCGGGTACGCTGCGGTCTGCCACCCCCACGCGTATGAGAGGCAGTGCGCACGTGACCGCTCTCCCCCCGGGTCCGGCAGCCCCTGCGCGCCGGGCCGCGCTCCCCGTCGCACTGTGCGCGGCGCTGACCGCCGCCCTCGCCGGGTGCGGCGAGGACCCGGACGCGGGAACGAACGGCGTCGGGAAGCTGGAGGCGACCGCCATCGAGAAGAAGGCCAAGACGGCGGCGGACGCGGCGGTCGCGGTGCGGGTGGCGGGCACGCTGGTGTCCAAGGGCGGCACGTACAAGCTGAACATGCGGCTGAAGAAGACCGGCGGGGTCGGTTCGGTGACCTCGAAGAACTCCACGTTCGAGCTGCTCCGGGTCGGTGAAGCGCTCTATCTGAAGGCCGACGCGGGCTTCTGGGTGCACGCCGACTCCGACGGCGGGGACGGGGGCGCGGAACCCGGTGAGGAGGACCGGGCCGCCGCCGAGAAGCTGGACGACAAGTACGTGAAGGTGCCCCAGGACGACCCGGCCTACAAGCAGCTGCGGGGCTTCACCGATATGAACGTGCTGCTCGACGGGCTGCTGGGGCTGCACGGCAAGCTCAGCAAGGGCGACCGCAGCACGATCGGCGGCGTCCGCACGATCAAGATCATGGGCGGCGGGGGCAACGGCGGGACGCTCGCCGTCTCACTGGAGGGGACGCCGTACCCGCTCCAGCTGGACCGGGCGGGCGACGCGGGCGTCCTCACCCTGGGGGACTGGGGGCAGGACTTCCCGCTGGAGGCCCCCGCCAAGGAGGAGACGGTCGACTACGGCCGCCAGCTTCCGCGCGACAGCCCGTAGGCCGTGTCGCCCGCGCCGGACGATCCCCGGCGGCGCGCGACGGGTCGCGGACGCCCGGCGCGGCTCCTCGGCAGCGGCCCGCGGTCCTCGGGCGACGGGTACGGTCCTCGGCGGCCTGCGCGGCCTGCGCGGCCTGCGCGGCCTGCGCGGCCTGCGCGGCCTGAGGGGCCTCGGGGGCCACGGTGGCGCCTGTGCCCCCGCCGGTTTCGACGGCCCCCGGAAACCCCGGTGGTGCCTGCGCCGCGCTCTCAGCGGCCTCAGCGGCCTCAGCGGCCTCAGCGGCTCCGGCGGCGCCTGCGGCCGAGGCCCAGGAGCCGGGGCAGCGCCGCCGGAACGGGCCGCCTGGTCGTGGCCGGCGAGGGCAGCGGTGCAGCGGCCAGCGAGCCCTCGGGGTGCTCGGTGGTCGACTCGCGCGGCTCCAGCCGCAGCACCCGGCACTCGCGGCGCCAGCGCTCGGTCATCCGCTCGCCGTCCGGGGCGTTGAGCCGCTTGCCCTTCAGCTCGCCGACGGCTGCCTCCCAGGCCTCGGAGCCCGGCGTCAGCTCGGTCACCGCGGCGGTCCACGACACCACCCGGCCGCCCTTGTCCTTGCTGCGCACGGTGACCTCGGCGGTGGAGCCGCCGGTCAGGCCGGGCAGCGGCTGCTCGCCCGGACCGTCCCCGACGACATGCGCGGCGCCGTCGTGCCACGCGTGCCACAGCGCCCGGTCCGGGCCGGTGCCGCGGACCCAGATGAGGCCGGACTTCTTGGTGGCCTCCTCCACGAGGGCCGGCCCGAGCAGGGCGTCCCCGGCGGGGTGTGCGGAAGCGTCGTTCATGCCCCGCAGCCTATTAGAGCCAGCCGTTGCGCTTCAGGGTGCGGTGGATGGTGAGACAGATCCCGACGATGCCGACGAGCACCATCGGGTACCCGTACCGCCAGTGGAGCTCGGGCATGTGGTCGAAGTTCATGCCGTAGATCCCGCACACCGCCGTCGGTACGGCGATGATCGCGGCCCAGGACGTGATCTTGCGCATGTCCTCGTTCTGGGCGACGGTGGCCTGCGCGAGATTGGCCTGAAGAATCGAGTTCAGCAGCTCGTCGAAGCCGATGACCTGCTCCTGCACCCGGGCCAGGTGGTCGGCGACGTCGCGGAAGTACTTCTGGATGTCCGGGTCGACCAGCCGCATCGGACGCTCGCTCAGCAGCTGCATCGGCCGCAGCAGCGGTGTCACCGCCCGCTTGAACTCCAGCACCTCACGCTTGAGCTGGTAGATCCGCCCGGTGTCGGTGCCCCGGGTGCTGCCCTTCGACGGCGCGGAGAACACGTCGATCTCGATCTCGTCGATGTCGACCTGCACGGCGTCGGCGACCGCGATGTAGCCGTCCACCACGTGGTCGGCGATGGCGTGGAGGACCGCGGAGGGGCCTTTGGCGAGCAGCTCCGGGTCGTCCTGGAGCCGGTGGCGGAGGTTGCGCAGGGACCCCTGCCCGCCGTGCCGGACGGTGATCACGAAGTCGGGCCCGGTGAAGCACATCACCTCGCCGGTCTCGACGACCTGGCTGGTCGGGGTGAGCTCGGCGTGGTCCACGTAGTGGACCGTCTTGAAGACCGTGAACAGGGTGTCGTCGTACCGCTCCAGCTTGGGCCGCTGGTGGGCGTGCACGGCGTCCTCGACGGCCAGCGGGTGCAGGCCGAACTCGGCGGCGATACCGGAGAACTCCTCCTCCGTCGGCTCGTGCAGGCCGATCCAGGCGAAGCCGCCGCCCTCACGCACCCGCAGCATCGCCTCACGCGGGGTGAGGCAGCCGGTGTCCTCCAGGCGCTTGCCGTCACGGTAGACGGCGCAGTCCACGACGGCGGTGGAGGCCGAGGGGTCACGGGTGGCGTCGTACGCGCTGTACGGGCCGACGCTCTTCCGCAGCGCGGGGCGGACGACTTGGCGCAGGTCACGGATCATCGACATGGCACGCTCCTTCACGACGGAGGCCGCCGGTGCGTGGCGTGGCACAGCCCGGAATGAGGACGTGTCTCGGTACGTCCGCAAAGCGGGCGGCACCGCGGTACGCGGTGACGGCGTTCGCTACAGACAGTCAGGCAGGTGAGTCGTGCTCTTCCGTCGTGCGCGGTGCCGTGGAGCCGCCGGTGCGGGGGTCCTCAGCGGAAGGAGGGAAGGAGTCGCGCGGAAGAGCGGTTGGTACTGCACGGTCGACTTCGATCCATCGCAGCCCCACCTCCTCCGGCCGGTCCCCCGTGGGGGAAGACGTGTCGTCGGGATCCGAGAACCATGCTTCTGCATGTTGTCCCGAGCAGGCGGCCAAGCCTATCAGCCGACTGAGGGCCAATCCCTTCCTTTGCCCGTTCCCGGGGCGATCTATGCTCGCGGGATGGGAGAAGTTCTTGCTTTGGTCGAGGCGCGGCTGCGCAGCGCGCTGGGCGAACCGGACGCGCGCGCCGCCGTCACCTTTCTCGGCACGGACCGGATCGAGGTGCTCCGGTTCATCGACGGGGACGTCGTCCGGTACGCCACCCTGGGCATGTCGGCCCGTCCGATGAACGACCCCGAGGACGCCCTCGCCGACCCGGTCAAGGGACCGCGCGCCGAGTTGGTCCTGTCGGTGCGCGCGGGGTCGGCGGAGACCGACAAGGTGCTGCGGCCGCTCGCCGTCCTGGCCTCGTCCCCGCAGGTGGAGGGGGTGGTCGTGGCCCCCGGGAACTCCATGGACGTGGGCGAGCCGCTGTGGCCGGGTGCCCCGTTCACCTCGGTGCTGGTCGCCGAGTCCGGTGGCCTGGTCGAGGACCTCGAACTCGGCGGCCCCATGGACCCGGTCCGCTTCCTGCCGCTGCTGCCGATGACGCCGAACGAGGCCGCGTGGAAGCGGGTGCACGGTGCGGAGAAGCTCCAGGAGCGGTGGCTGACCCAGGGCACCGACCTCCGCGATCCGCTGCGCTCGTCCGTGCCGCTGACGTGATGTCAGCAGTCGTGCGGAGTGTGAAGTGACGCATCTCGTGACTCCTCCTCCTCGTGAACGAGGGGGTTTCTCGCTATGCCGGGTTGGCGTCGCGACGGACCAGCCCGGCCCGTAGAACGTTCAGGGCGCCCACTGTGTCCGCGTGTGCTCTGGTGGCCGCAGGACTGACAGTGGAACTTCTCCTGGGTGGGCCGGTTCTCCGCTCCTGCGCGGGCAGTGGAGCGGGACGGCCGGGACTGCCGGCCGGCGCGGGCCGGTATGCGGCCCTTCCTGCTGAGGGCGGGTGAAACCGCCGTGCGGGACGGGTGATCGTCCTTGACGCGGCGCCGGACGGGTAGGACCGTTGAGCGCTATGAGGGGCGAACCCAGTTGCCCGAAGTGCGGTGGCCGGGTCAGGGCGCCCGGTCTCTTCGCCGACACGTGGCAGTGCGATGTGCACGGCTCCGTGTATCCGCTGCAGCCCGTGATCCCGCCCAGCGTCGAGGCCCTCAGCGTGGTGGTGGCCCGTGCCGAGGTCCCCGTGTGGATGCCGTGGCCGCTCCCCGTCGGCTGGCTCTTCACCGGCGTCGCCTACGCCGGCGACGACCGCAGCGGCGGCCGGGCCACGGCCGTGGCCTGCTCGGGGCCGGGACCGCTGGGCGGCGTGGGGGAGTTGCTGCTCGTCGCCGAGGAACTCGGCGTCGGCCTCGGCGCCCGGTTCGCCGGGATCGACGGACCCGACCCGGGGCCGCACATGACCGTCGACACCTCGCCCCAGGCGAAGGTCCTCGCCGCGGGCAGGCCGACGCCGCTGTGGCACGTCAACGATGCCCCGGAGGACCGCGCGGTGTTCGCGGGCGAGGCTCGGGGGCTGTGGCTGTGGGCGATCGTCTGGCCCGAGTCGACCGGGCTGCTGATGTACGACGAGCTGATACTGACCGATCTGCGCGACGCCGGTCAGGAACTCGAGCTGCTGCCCTGCGGGGCGCTTTCGCCGCGCCTGCTGATGTGACGGCGGGCGGCCCGCGCCCGGGACCCGGCACGATTGGGCGGGGCCGGCGGGGCCGGCTGTGGGAGCCGCAGCCGGACGGGGCCGGTGCGGGTGGCCGCGAGCCGTCGCGTGAGCCCGGCGAAGTGTGAGCCCGGCGGGCTGTGGGTCTGGCGAGGTGTGGGCCCGGCGGTCCGTGGGCCCTGTGGGCTGTGGGCCCGGCGGGGTGGCGAGGGCGCGGCCTTCCCGTACGACGGCCCGCTGACCGGCGGGGGCAGTCCCGCACGACGGCCCGCGGACCGGGTCACATGCTCCGCGCGGATGTCCCCGGACCCGTGAACCCCTCACGGTCCGTGACGGGTTTCACGTGACGAGCCGGTCGGGGCGGTGCTCGGGCCCCCGTTACGATTGGGCGTCAGCCCGTCCGCCCCGAGCCCTGGAGTCCCGCGTCGTGCGCATCGACCTGCACACCCACTCCACGGCCTCCGACGGCACCGACACCCCGGCGCAGCTCGTCCGCAACGCGGCGGCCGCCGGACTCGACGTCGTGGCGCTCACCGACCACGACACCGTGGCCGGCCACGCCGAGGCGATCGCCGCGCTGCCCGAGGGTCTGACCCTCGTCACCGGCGCGGAGCTCTCCTGCCGCACCGGCGGTGTGAGCCTCCACATGCTGGCGTACCTCTTCGATCCCGAGGAGACCGAGCTGGCGCGCGAGCGCGAGCTGGTGCGGGACGACCGGGTGCCGCGCGCCCGGGCCATGGTCGGCAGGCTTCGGGAACTGGGTGTGCCGGTGACCTGGGAGCAGGTCTCCCGGACTGCCGGCGACGGCTCGGTGGGCAGGCCGCACATCGCCGCCGCGATGGTCGAGCTCGGCGTCGTCCCCGATGTGTCCGCGGCCTTCACCCCCGACTGGCTCGCGAACGGCGGCCGGGCCTACGTCGAGAAGCACGAGCTCGACCCGTTCGAGGCCGTTCGCCTGGTGAAGGCGGCCGGCGGGGTCACGGTCTTCGCCCACCCGCTCGCCGTGCAGCGCGGCGAGGTCGTCTCCGAGGACGTCATCGCCCGGCTGGCTGCGGCGGGTCTGGACGGCATCGAGGTGGACCACATGGACCACGACGAGCCGACCCGGGCCCGGCTGCGCGGACTTGCCGCGGACCTCGGCCTGCTCGCCACCGGTTCGAGCGACTACCACGGCAGCCGCAAGACCTGCCTGCTCGGCGACTTCACCACCGACCCCGAGGTGTACGGCGAGATCACCCGCCGTGCCACCGGCGCGTTCCCGGTCCCGGGCACGGGCGGAACGCCCGGCCGCCGGGTCTGACCGCCCCTCTGCGACCTTCCTCCCGGGCCCCCGGGCCCCCTCCGTCTCCGGGACGCCGCCGTCCGCCGCGGCGAGGTACCCGCGCCTGCGGCGCACGGACCTCGCGGCGCCGCTCCTCGTCCGTCCCCGGTTCCCCGACACCCCTGTCTGTCCCACACCCGCAAGGCCTCACCGTGTTCGACTCCGCCGTCTTCGGCTCCCTGTTCCTCACCCTGTTCGTGATCATGGATCCTCCCGGAATCACCCCGATCTTCCTGGCCCTCACGTCCGGCCGGCCCGCCAAGGTCCAGCGCCGGATGGCGTGGCAGGCGGTGGCCGTGGCCTTCGGCGTGATCACCGTCTTCGGGATCCTCGGCCAGCAGATCCTCGACTACCTCCATGTCTCGGTGCCCGCGCTGATGATCGCGGGCGGGCTGCTCCTGCTGCTCATCGCGCTCGATCTGCTCACCGGGAAGACCGACGAACCCCAGCAGACCAAGGACGTCAATGTGGCGCTCGTACCGCTGGGCATGCCGCTGCTGGCTGGGCCCGGCGCGATCGTCTCGGTCATCCTCGCGGTGCAGGACGCGGGCGGCGCCGCCGAGCAGATCTCGGTCTGGGCCGCGATCGTCGCGATGCACGCCGTCCTCTGGCTGACCATGCGCCATTCGCTGCTGATCATCCGTTTGATCAAGGACGGCGGAGTGGTGCTGGTCACCAGGCTGGCGGGCATGATGCTCTCGGCGATCGCCGTGCAGCAGATCATCAACGGGGTCACCCAGGTGATCCAGGGCTCCTGAGGCCGTCGCGCCGGTGGTCCGCCCGCGCTCGCCACGGCGCCCCCGAACGGAGGCTTCTCCGTTCGGGGGCGCCGTGCAGCTGTGCCGGATGGCGTTACGAAGCCGAGGCCTCGGCCGGCCGGATGTAGATACGCTGGCCGATCGCGGCGGCCTGCTGCACCATCCGGCCCACGGAGGCGGCGTCCACGACGGTGCTGTCCACCGCGGTGCCGTCGACGTCGTCGAGTCGCATGATCTCGAAACGCATGAAGTACTCCCCTCTGGCCGTCTGTGTATGCACCTCTCAACGGGATGCTGCCTACAAACATTCCCTACGCTAAAGAAAATTTTTGGATGGCTAACTACTGGCAGGCGGCCCCCGGCCCGCTCACAATGGGGTCGTCATGAACGACTCTGAGCTTTCCGAGATGAGCGCCCGCCTGGAGCGCACCAACGAGCTGCTCCAGCGCATGATCGCCGAGGTCGCCAAGACCCCGTCCACGCATGCCATCTTCGTCGACGCCGGTTACGTCTATGCTGCGGCCGGGTTGCTTGTGGCGGGTACCGAGGACCGGCGCTCGTTCGACCTCGACGCCGAAGGGCTCATCGAGGCGTTCATCGACAAGGCCCGCACGATCTTCGCGGACAGCCGGCTGCTGCGCGTCTACTGGTACGACGGCGCGCGGCGCCGCATCCACACGGCCGAGCAGCAGGCCATAGCGGAACTGCCCGACGTCAAGGTCCGGCTCGGCAATCTCAACGCCAACAACCAGCAGAAGGGCGTCGACTCCCTCATACGCAGCGACCTGGAGTCACTCGCCCGGCACCGGGCGATCAGCGACGCGGCGCTCGTCGGCGGGGACGAGGACCTCGTCTCGGCGGTGGAGGCCGCCCAGGGCTTCGGCGCCCGGGTCCACCTGTGGGGCATAGAGGCGGCCGAGGGCCGCAACCAGGCCGAGCCACTGCTCTGGGAGGTCGACAGCCAGCGCACCTTCGACCTCGACTTCTGCCGCCCGTACGTCACGCGCCGGCCCGTCACGACGTACGAGGACGACAGCCCGCCCCCGTCCCGTGACGACGTGCGCTTCGTGGGCGCGCAGATAGCCGCCACCTGGCTGGCCGAACGCGGCCGTGATCCGTTGGCCGCCCTGCTGCCCGGCCATCCCTACCTGCCCGGCCCCGTCGACCAGGACCTGCTCATCGAGGCGGAGAAGCTGCTGAAGCACTCCCTGCGGGGCTACGCCCATCTGCGGCGGGCGCTGCGGGACGGCTTCTGGGACCACCTGCAGGGCCGGTTCTGAGGCAGCAGGCCGCGGAGGTACGGCTTCGGCGACCGGACGGCCGGCTGAGGGGGCGGCCCGTCAGTGCCGGGACCAGAAGTCCACCAGGGCCTCGGCGGTCGGCGCCGGGCGGTCCGTGTTCGGCGAGTGCTCGGCCCCCTGGATCACCGTACGGAACGCCCCGAGCCGCGCGGCCATCTCGTCGAGCAGCGGCACCGGCCAGGTGTCGTCCCGCTCGCCCGACAGCACATGCACGGGCAGCGGCCCCGCGGCGGCGAGCTCGTCGACCCGGTCCGGCTCCACGGTGAGCTGCCTGCCGGTGGCCCGCAGCTGGGCGGGACGGTGGCGCAGCCATCGTTGCCGCATCTCCTCGCCGTCGGTGGAGGCCTCCTCCGGCGGGTCGAGGGCGCGCATGGCCTCCCACACCTCGCTCATGTCCATCACCGCCAGCGCGTCGTTCAGCAGCTTGACCTTGTGCTGCTGAGCGGGGGCGATGCGCGCCGGGCCGGACGACATCAGCGTCAGGGTCCGGAACGGGCGTACGTCGAGGAGTACGGCGGCCCGTGCGATCTGGCCGCCCAGGGAATGCCCGACGAGGTGTACGGGCGCGTCGCCGATCGCCTCCGCCTGCGCGAGCACGTCCCGTGCCAACTCGGTCTGCGCGTAGGCCGACTCGTCGTCGGGGCCGCCGGTCTCGTACTGGCCGCGCCCGTCGACGGCGACGGCCCGGAACCCAGCCGCGGCGATCGGCTCCAGCAGCGCGATGAAGTCCTCCTTGCTGCCGGTGTACCCGGGCAGCAGCAGCGCGGTCCCCTTGCGGTCCCGGACGCCCCCGTCCGGGCAGGGGCCCGGTCCGGCGTCCAGCACGGCGAACTCCCCGCGGCTGGTGCGCAGCGCGTAGGCGCGGGCACAGGCGGGCGGGCGGAAGGTGGGCGGCCGGCTCATGCGGACGAGGTTACCGGCGTGTCCGGCCGGCTGGCCGCCGGCGGGCGGCAGCGGACGGCCGAGGGCCCGCCCCATCCCTCGGCGGGACGGGGCGGGCCCTCGGTGAACGGCTCAGGCCTCCGGCTGAACCGCCTTGGCGCGGGTGCGGCGTCGGCGCGGCTGGGCCGGCTTCTCGGCGGTGGCGTCGGTGGCCGGTGCCTCCGCGGCGGGTGCGTCCGTCGTGGTGGCGGTCGCGGCCTCCGGCTGAACCGCCTTGGCGCGGGTGCGGCGTCGGCGCGGCTGGGCCGCTTCCTCGGCGGTGGCGTCGGTGGCCGGTGCCTCGGTCGCCGGCACGGCGGACGCCTCGGCGCCCGCGCCCACCCGGGTCCGGCGGCGACGGCGCGGGGTGCGCGGCGCCTCCGCCGTCTCCTCCACGGCGGCCGGGGCCGCGGCGGTCACGGCAGCCTCCGCCTCCACCGAAGCTCCGCCGCGGGTGCGGCGCCGCTGACGCGGGGTGCGGGTACGGGCGGGAGACTCGGAGCGGTCGGACGTCCTCGTGCGCGACCCGCGGCCGCCGGGCTCGCCCAGGTCCTCGAGCTCCTCCGCCGCCAGACCGGCGCGGGTGCGCTCGGCGCGCGGCAGTACGCCCTTGGTACCCGCCGGGATGCCCAGCTCCTCGAACAGGTGCGGAGACGTGGAGTACGTCTCGGCCGGGTCGTTGAAGTCCAGGTCCAGCGCCTTGTTGATCAGCTGCCAGCGCGGGATGTCGTCCCAGTCCACCAGCGTCACCGCGGTACCGGTCGCGCCCGCACGGCCCGTCCGGCCGATGCGGTGGAGGTACGTCTTCTCGTCCTCCGGGGTCTGGTAGTTGATCACGTGCGTGACGCCCTCGACGTCGATACCGCGCGCGGCGACGTCGGTGCACACCAGCACGTCGACCTTGCCGTTGCGGAAGGCGCGCAGCGCCTGCTCGCGCGCGCCCTGGCCCAGGTCGCCGTGGACGGCGCCGGAGGCGAAGCCGCGCCGCGCGAGCTGGTCGGCGATGTCCGCGGCCGTGCGCTTCGTACGGCAGAAGATCATCGCCAGGCCGCGGCCCTCGGCCTGCAGCATGCGGGCGACCAGCTCGGGCTTGTCCAGGGAGTGCGCCCGGTACACGCGCTGTGTGATGTTCGCGACGGTCGCGCCCTGGTCGTCCGGCGCGGTGGCGCGGATATGGGTGGGCTGGGACATGTAGCGGCGCGCGAGCCCGATCACCGCTCCCGGCATGGTCGCCGAGAACAGCATGGTCTGGCGGCGCACCGGCAGCAGCTGGATGATCTTCTCGACGTCGGGAAGGAAGCCCAGGTCGAGCATCTCGTCGGCCTCGTCGAGGACGAGCGCCTTGACGTGCGAGAGGTTCAGCTTCTTCTGCCCCGCGAGGTCCAGCAGCCGGCCGGGTGTGCCGACGACGACGTCGACGCCCTTCTTCAGGGCCTCGACCTGGGGCTCGTAGGCGCGGCCGCCGTAGATCGCGGTCACCCGGACGTTGCGCACCTTGCCGGCCGTGAGCAGGTCGTTGGTGACCTGCGTGCACAGCTCACGGGTGGGGACGACCACGAGCGCCTGCGGCGTGTCGGTCAGCTCCCCGGGCTTCGCCCGGCCCGCCTCCACGTCGGCGGGCACGGTGACCCGCTCCAGCAGCGGGAGGCCGAAGCCCAGCGTCTTGCCCGTGCCGGTCTTGGCCTGGCCGATGACGTCGGAGCCGGAGAGCGCGACCGGAAGGGTCATCTCCTGGATGGGGAACGGCGTGGTGATGCCGACGGCCTCCAGGGCCTCGGCGGTCTCGGGGAGGATCCCGAGCTCTCGGAAAGTCTTGGCCTGCGTAGTCAGGGTGTTGCCTCTTCTGTGAGACGCGGCGCGAGGCGAACGCTGGGGGTCCTACCGCACCTGGGTACGGGTGCCGGCGGTGGATTGGCCGGAAGGCGCGGGACCACTGCCGTCGCTCGAGCGCTCGTGCCGCTGAGGTCCCCTCATGTGGCGGAATGCGCACAGAGGGCTGTCGGGTCGGAGCCGATCGGGCCACCGACCGGGCATCCTCATTCAGAGGGCCCGCCGATAAGACCGGCAGGCTTAATACCACTGTACCCCGGATTCGCGCATCTGTGTCGGCCGAATTCCCCGGAGCCGTGTCGCGACGGGGCTGACCAGGCCCTTCCGCGCTGCCGACGGCGGGCTATTGTGCGCTTCATGGAGACGCCTGACAACGCCACCGCGCCGGCCGCCGACGCGGCCGAAGAACCGACCGGGATCGCCGCCCAGGACTGGGCCGCGGCCTCCGCCGACCCCCAGTACCGCGCCGCGGTCGTGGATCTGCTCGGCGCGCTCGCCTACGGCGAGCTGGCGGCCTTCGAGCGGCTCGCCGAGGACGCCAAGCTGGCCCCGACGCTGGCCGACAAGGCCGAGCTGGCGAAGATGGCCTCCGCCGAGTTCCACCACTTCGAGCGGCTCCGCGACCGGCTGGCCGCGATCGAGACCGAGCCCACCAAGGCCATGGAGCCGTTCGCGGCCGCGCTGGACGGGTTCCACCGCCAGACCGCCCCGTCCGACTGGCTGGAGGGCCTGGTCAAGGCGTACGTGGGCGACTCGATCGCCAGCGACTTCTACCGCGAGGTGGCCGTACGGCTGGACTCCGACACCCGCGCCCTGGTGCTCGCGGTGCTCGACGACACCGGTCACGGCAATTTCGCCGTGGAGAAGGTCCGCGCCGCGATCGAGGCGGACCCGCGGGTCGGCGGCCGGCTCGCGCTGTGGGCCCGCCGGCTGATGGGCGAGGCGCTGTCCCAGGCCCAGCGGGTCGTCGCGGAGCGCGACGCACTGTCCACGATGCTCGTGGGCGGGGTGGCGGACGGGTTCGACCTGGCCGCGGTCGGCGAGATGTTCACCCGGATCACCAAGGCGCACACCAAGCGGATGGCCGCGCTGGGGCTCGCCTCGTAGCGGCCGGGGATGCCGGAGCGCGGTGCGCCCTCGATCCGGGGGCGTCCCGAGCGCGGCGCGTCCTCGATCCCGGTGCGTCCGGTGCGTCCCGTGCGTCCGGTGCGGTCTGTGCGTCCGGCGCGTGGCGGCGGGTGGCGGCGGGTGGCGGCGGGTGTCAGACGGCGGCTGATCGGCGCAGCCGCCGCGTCCTCGGCCGGATCAGCAGCGACAGTGCGACGGCGGCGACCAGCGCGGCGCCGAGGAGGGTGGCCGGCAGATGGCCGGAGCCGAGGGCCGTGTGCGTCAGGTACGCGCCGAACAGCGCGCCGAGGGTGCCCGCCGGGTACACCACCCGCTGGGCCGGGAGCCGGTCCGCGAGCCGTCGCAGAGCGGCCCAGGACAGCGCGAGGCCGAGCAGGACGGAGCCGAGAGCCTCCAGGATCACCACGGATCACCTCACGGGCGGCGGGCGGCGGATGCGGTCGTAGCCCGTCCTACCCGGACCGGTCGGCGGACAACCCTCCGCTCCACCCGATCACCGCTGGACACCTCGGCCCCGACGGGGTAGCGGCCGGACACGCCGAAGGGCCCCGCGGGCGACTCTTGGGTTCTGACGGTCCTCGCAACACCCGCGATCTGTGGGAGTTGCGAGGACCGTGGCCGTTGGACGCGATGATCTTGCGGGGTTGAGGGAGCGTTTCCTTGCGCGGCTGGATGCCGTGGGGAACGTGACCGTGGTGGCGCGTGAGCTGGGGGTGAACCGGAACACCGCCTTCGGCTGGGCCCGGAAAGCCGGACGGAACTCGGTGCGCCTGCCGCGGCGGCACCCCGGGCGCGACAAGTACGAGCGGCTTCGGGCCGCCGGTGTCGCACGCCGGGTCGCGGCCCGGCAGGTCGGTGTGAACGAGCGCACGGCCAAGGACTGGGACTGGGGCGTCAAGAAGACCGCCACGACGCGCACCTATGCCGACGGGCGGCGTGTCGACTACACGGCGGGGACCGTCACGATGTGCGGTGTGACCACGCCACCGGTGGGCCTGACGGCCCTGGAGAAGCAGCTCAACCCGCGATTCTTGACGCTCGCCGAGCGCGAGAAGATCCGCGATCTGCGCGCGGCGGGTCAGTCGCTGCGGGCGATCGGGCGTGCTCTGGGACGGCCGGCGAGCACGGTCAAGCGGGAGATCGACGCGAACTCGGGCCGCGAGGGCTACCAGCCCTACGCGGCCCACCGGGCGGCGGCAGCGCGCAGGCCCCGGCCCAAGGATCGCAAGCTGCTGCGCGAGGGACGGCTGCGCCGCTTCGTCCAGGACCACCTGCGCAGGCGGTGGTCACCGGAACAGATCTGCCACGCTCTGGTAAAGGAACATCCCGACGACGAGAGCATGCGGGTGAGCGTGGAAACGATCTACCAGGCGCTGTATTTCCAGGCCCGCGGCGGCCTGAAACGGGAAGTGCAGGCAGCCATCCGCTCCGGCCGGACCCGCCGCAAACCACGCCGGGACCCCGAGCGGCGCACTCCCCGGTTCATCGACCCGATGGTGATGATCAGCGACCGGCCCGCCGCCGTCGAGGACCGGGCCGTGCCCGGGCACTGGGAAGGCGACCTGATCATCGGCGCAGGCGGGCGCTCCGCGATCGCCACCCTGGTCGAACGGAGCACCCGTTACACCATGCTGGTCCACCTGTCGGGCGGAGCCCACGACGCCGAGACCGTCCGTGACGGGCTCGTCCGCACCATCCAGACCCTGCCCGCCCACCTGCGCGGCTCTCTCACCTGGGACCAGGGCAGCGAGATGGCACGCCACAAGCAGTTCACCATGGCCACCGACATGCCCGTCTACTTCTGCGACCCGGCCTCGCCCTGGCAACGCGGCTCGAACGAGAACACCAACGGGCTGCTGCGGCAGTACTTCCCGAAAGGCACCGACCTGAGCCTGCACAGTCCCGAAGACCTCGAACACGTCGCCCAGGAACTCAACGGCCGCCCACGCAAGACGCTCGGCTGGGATACCCCAGCCGAGCGTCTACGTGATCTACTCACCACCTGAAACCAAGTGGTGTTGCGACGACCCCTTGAACCCAAGACTCGCCCGCGGGGCCCCTCGGCACGGTCGGTGCCCGGTGCCGGGACGGCGCCGGGCACCGACCGCCGACCCGTCGTGCCGTCCGGCACGCACCCTCGCCCCTTCGGCCGAAGGCCCACCCGGCGGCGCCACCGGGACTTCCCGCCGCCGTGCGGCGGCAGGCGCCGGATGAGGCTCCTCGACGGGCGGACACCGCCGGTCGGGCGGCTACCGCCGGTCGAGCAACTAGAGCGCGCCGAAGCCCACGCGGCGCGTGGTCGGCTCGCCGATCTCGACATAGGCGACGCGGTCGGCCGGAACCAGCACCTTGCGCCCCTTGTCGTCGGTCAGGCTGAGCAGCTGTGCCTTTCCGGCCAGGGCGTCGGCGACCGCCCGCTCGACCTCCTCGGCGGTCGAGCCGCTCTCCAGAACGATCTCCCGGGGCGCGTGCAGCACGCCGATCTTGACCTCCACGGCTATGTCCCTCCGAACGGTCAGCGATGCGCGGTCAGCCGCGCCGTACGCAGCACACATTAGCCCGGTGAGGCGATGTCACACGGCCCGGCCGTGCACGCCCGCAGCGAACACCGGACGCCCGGGCGGTCACTGGCCGTCGCCGTGGCCCTCCGCCGAGTGGAGCGGGAAACCGGCGATTCCGCGCCAGGCGAGCGACGTCAGCAGCTGCACCGCGGTGTCGCGCGGGATCCCCGAGCTGCTGGAGAGCCAGTACCGGGCGACCACCTGGGAGACCCCGCCGAGCCCCACGGCGAGCAGCATCGACTCGTCCTGCGACAGTCCGGTGTCCTCGGCGATCACTTCGGAGATGGCCTCCGCGCACTGCAGCGACACGCGCTCGACGCGCTCCCGCACGGCGGGCTCGTTCGTCAGGTCCGACTCGAAGACCAGCCGGAACGCGCCACCCTCGTCCTCGACGTACGCGAAGTACGCGTCCATCGTGGCGGCGACCCGCTGCTTGTTGTCCGTCGTCGACGCCAGGGCGCCGCGCACGGCCTGCAGCAGCGACTCGCAGTGCTGGTCCAGCAGCGCCAGGTACAACTCCAGCTTCCCGGGGAAGTGCTGGTACAGCACCGGCTTGCTGACGCCGGCCCGCTCCGCGATGTCGTCCATCGCCGCCGAGTGGTACCCCTGGGCGACGAAGACCTCCTGGGCCGCGCCGAGGAGCTGGTTGCGTCGGGCACGGCGCGGCAGGCGGGTGCCTCGCGGGCGCGCCGCCTCTGTCTGCTCGATGGCTGTCACGCCGCCTCCCACGTTCGATGTCACAAGCACAGTGTTCCGTGCGTGCGCTCTGCGCTCGCGCCCGCCATCGTACTTTTGGGTAACCGTGGTGTGCGCGCTGCGGGCGCAGAATTTCACGTACCGGACGCCCGCGGTAGGTGGTGGCTCGAAGAAGACGAACAGATCAGCGGTAGTCCTCCTCGTCGAGGGCCACCACCCTGGCCTGCTCCAGGGCGTCCGCCTCGTTCGCGCCGGCCGGGTCGATCCGGGTGAGCGGCTCGTCGGCGACCGGCCGCACCTCGGTGTGCTGCTCGGCGGCGTCGGCCTCGGGAGTCTCCTCGTCGAGCTCCTCCGGCTCCCCGAGTTCGTTCGGCATCCCCTGGTCGTACTCCGTGACGGCGTCCGGGTCCGTCGGGTCGGCAGCCATCTGGATCCCCTTCCTCTGCCCTCTGCATCCGCTGCTTCCGCTGCGGCGTTCGGCCAGGAGCGAGTACCCCGTAATCGAGCGTATGAGCATGCCGGGCCGGGCGCTATGCGGTGTGTGATGCCGAACACAGGTTCCGTGGCGTGATCGTCTCGTAACATTGCCCCCATGTCTTCGACCGAGCTGCCGGGAACCCGTGCCGCCGATCCGGCCGGGCGGATCCGTTCCGTGCGGGTCGCCGAGGGGGAGGAGCTCCGCTCCGTGGCGCTCCCCGGGCTGACGCTCACGGTGCGGGCCCGTCCGCCCGCCCGCTCCGGACTGCCCCCGGCGCTCTTCGTCCACGGACTCGGCGGATCGTCGCAGAACTGGACGACGCTGATGGACGCGTTGAAGGACACGGTCGACGGCGAGGCCGTCGACCTGCCCGGCTTTGGGGACTCCCCGCCGCCCGACGACGGCGACTACTCGATCACCGCCCATGCCCGCGCGGTGATCCGGCTGGTCGACGCGCGCGGACGCGGCCCCGTCCATCTGCTCGGGAACTCGCTGGGCGGCGCGGTCGCCACCCGGGTCGCGGCCGTCCGCCCCGACCTGGTGACCACCCTCACCCTGGTCTCGCCCGCGCTGCCCGAGCTCCGCGCCCAGCGCAGCGCCTGGCCCACCGCGGCGCTGGCTCTGCCCGGCGTCGCCCCGCTGGTCCAGAGGCTGACGCGGGACTGGACGCCCGAGACGAGGGTCCGCGGTGTGATGGCCCTCTGCTACGGAGACCCGGGCCGGGTGACGGACGAGGCCCTGCTGCACGCCGTGGAGGAGATGGAGCGCCGGCTGGCGCTGCCCTACTTCTGGGACGCCATGGCCCGCTCCGCACGCGGTCTCATTGACGCGTACACGCTAGGGGGGCAGCACGGGCTGTGGCGCCAGGCGGAGCGGGTGCTGGCGCCGACGCTGCTGGTGTACGGCTGCCGGGACCAACTGGTCTCGTACCGCATGGCGCGCCGGGCGAGTTCGGCCTTCCGCGACTCGCGGCTGCTGACCCTCCCGGACGCGGGCCATGTCGCCATGATGGAGTATCCGGAGACGGTCGCAGCGGCCGTACGGCAACTGCTCGACGACAGCACGAGGAGCTGATCCGGGGCGTGGGACGACACAGCCGCAAGGGCCCCGCACCCAAGGCCGCCGACACCCGCGGCGGCGGTGCGGGCGCCCCGGGCCAGGCCGCCGGCCCCGGCCCCGGGCGGCGCAGGCGGCCGGCCGGACCGCCGGAGCACTCCGGTCCCGCGGCGGACGGCACACCGGCGCACGGCGTACCGCAGGTGCGCGGCGGTCACCCCCAGCAGTACGAGACGGGCGGCGGCTGGGGCGGGCCCGCGGACGGCGGACGGTACGGAGACTGGCAGGGCGTCCCGCGCGGCCACACGGCCGCCACCACGGGACGGCACCCGGGCGGGCCGGCCACCGCGACGACCGGACAGCCCCCGGGCTCCCCGCCCGGCGCCGCGCGGCCGCCGATCGGCGCGGGTGCCCGGATCCCCGGCCCGCGCCGGGAGTTCGTCGAGGCCTTCGACGCACCGCCCCCGGCGGGCGAACGGACGCAGGGCGCGAAGACCGGGCCCGGCGGCGAGGACGAGCCGCCCGCCAAACACGCCCGCGGCCGTACGGTCACGGGCGTCGCGGCCGCCGCCGTGACGACGGTCCTCGCGGTCGTGGTCGCCGGGCAGGTCACGGACACCGGGCCGGGGGGCGCCGCCACGGAGGCGGCCGAGGGGGCCGAGCGGATCACCGAGGACGACGCGTCCCGCTCCGACCAGCGCGCGCAGCCGCCGCGGCAGGCCGCCCCCGCGGCGCCGCCCACCTACGCACAGCTGATGGCCCGGCAGTTCCCGTTCGACCCCGAGCTCAAGGGCCCGGGGAAGTTCGAGGCGGTCCCCGGCCTGGACCGGGCGCCCGGCAAGGGCCGGAAGATCCGCTACCGGGTGGATGTCGAGCAGGGACTCGGCCTGGACGGGGCGCTGTTCGCGGACGCCGTCCAGAAGACCCTCAACGACGAGCGCAGTTGGGCGCACGGCGGGGCCATGAGCTTCGAGCGGATCTCCTCGGGAGAGCCCGAGTTCGTCATCACCCTGGCGAGTCCCGGCACCACCGCGGTCTGGTGCGCCAAGTCGGGACTCGACACCACCGTCGACAACGTCTCCTGCGACTCCGCCTCCACCGAGCGCGTGATGGTCAACGCGTACCGCTGGGCCCAGGGCGCGGAGACCTACGGCGCCAAGGCGATGCTGCCCTACCGCCAGATGCTCATCAACCACGAGGTCGGCCACCGCCTCGGCTACGGCCATGTGAACTGCCGCACCGCCGGCGCCCTGGCCCCCGTGATGCAGCAGCAGACGAAGTCGCTGGACATCGGCGGGATCGCATGCCGCCCCAACCCCTGGGCGCACCCGGGCGGTTGATCCGCGGCCGCGGTGGCGGGACCGCCGCGGGGATGTGCGCGGTGCTCACCGCACGCGAGCCCCGGCGCGGGTACGGCAGGTGCAGCGCACGGCGGCGGCCGTACGCAGGAGCGCGCCGCGCGGCGGGACACCGCCGAAGGCGTACGGGCCTCGTCGGGAGCCGTACTCCGGTGCTTCCGCTCGCGGCCCGTGCCCGTGGCCGCCGCCGCTCACGGCCGTCGGCGGGAACTCGCCGGGCTCTGACGGAATATGACGGAATCCGCGTGTAGCGCGACCGAACGCTACGAGAGCGGGAAAGTTACGTGCATTCACCCCTTCCGGTGGCGCGACGGACAACCGTCCGTCGCTCCACCGACATCTCCGCGTAGGTTTTCGCGCTGCGGGCCGCCGGACGGAAGGCGGCCGCCCACACAGGAGATCGGGGGTGCACTCGTGCGGATCGGGTTGCTCACGGATGGTGGCTATCCGTATGCGACGGGTCAGTCCAGGCTCTGGTGCGACCGGCTCGTGCGCGGGCTCCCCCAGCACGACTTCGACGTCTACGCCCTCAGCCGCTCCGCCCACCAGGAGGACCAGGGCTGGATGGAGCTGCCGCGCCATGTCCAGCGGGTGCGGACGGCACCGCTGTGGGCGCCCGAGGACGACGGGCGCACCTACGGGCGCCGTGAACGGCGCCTCTTCGCCGCCCACTTCGCCTCCCTCGCCGCCGCCGTCTGCTCCGACGGCGACCCGGAGGCGTTCGCCGAGGGGCTGTACGGGCTCGCCGGCCTCGCCCGGGAGCGCGGTGGCCTGTACGCGGCGCTGCGCTCCGAACTGGCCGTGCGCACACTGGAGTCCGCCTGCCGCGCCCCCGGTGCCCGCCGGGCCGTGCACACCGCCGCGGTACCGGACTACCTCGCCTTCACCGACGAGATCGAGCGCGCTCTGCGCCCGCTGTCGCTCGACTGGTACGGGGACGACTCCCTCGGCGCGGCCGACCTCTGCCATGCCGCGTCCGGCGGCACCGCGGCCCTGCCCGGACTTCTGGCCAAACGCTTCTTCGGGGTTCCGCTCCTGGTCACCGAGTACGGCGTACAACTGCGGGCCCACTACCTCGCGGCCTACGGCACGCCCGTCGCGGCACCCGTCCGTGCCCTGCTCGCCGCCTTCCACGGGTGCCTCGCCTCGGAGGTCTACCGGCAGGCGTCCGTCATCACCCCCGGGAACACCCACGCCAGACGCTGGCAGGAGAGGTGCGGGGCCGACCCGGCCCGGCTGCGCACGGTCTACCCCGGCATGGACGCCGAGCGCTTCACCGCGGTGGGGGAGGGGGACGACTCGGGCGACCCGAACACCCTCGTCTGGGTGGGCAGGATCGAGCCGGCCAAGGACCTCATCGCACTGCTCCACGCCTTCGCGAAGGTGCGCGAGGAGGAGCCCGGGGCGCGGCTGAGGATTCTGGGCGCCCCCGTCACCGGGCCCGAGTCCGGCGCCTACCTCGCGCACTGCAAAGCCCTCGCCGCGCAGCTCTTCCCCGACGAGGCCGCGGACGCGCACGCGGTCGGCGACAACCCCGTCTCGTTCGAGGAGATAGGCGGGCCGGAGGCCCCGGACCTCGCCGACGCCTACGCCGCCGGAGCGGTGATCGTGCTGTCGAGCGTCGTCGAGGGCTTCCCGATCAGCCTGGTCGAGGCGATGCTCTGCGGCCGGGCGACCGTGTCCACCGATGTCGGCGCGGTCGTCGAGGTCATCGGCGGCACGGGGCTCGTGGTCCCCCCGCGCAACCCCCGGGCGCTCGCGGACGCCTGCCTGGCACTGCTGCGCGACCCCGAACGCCGGGAACGGCTCGGTGCGGCGGCCCGCGCCCGGGCGCTCGAACTCTTCACCGTCGAGCAGAACATCGCCGCGTTCCGCGGCATCTACCTGGAGCTCATCTCCCACAGCCCGGTGCACCGCGACTCGGACGCCGTCGACGGCGACGGTGAGCCCGTCCCCTTCGCCACCCCGGCGGAGGCCCATGTCCCCGGTCACTGGACCGGCGGCCGCAGCCGCCCCCGCTGGGCGGACGCCGCGTCCATCACCACCGCGGCCGCACCAGGAGGACCCGATGTCTGACCTCACCGACTCCACCCCGGCCGGCAGAACCGTCACCGCGCGGCAGCCCGGTTCCGGGCGCCGCCCGGTCGCCGTGGCCGGCACTCCCGGAGGACCCGCCGGTGCCGCGGCCCGCGACGCCGGCCCGCGGGAGCCCGCGGCGAAGGAGCGCGCCCCGAAAGCGGCCGGCGCGGGAGGGACCGGCGCGGCCGCCCGGACCCGGACCGGCCGCCGCGGGCCCGCCGATCCCGTGAAGGCCCTGATGCACCGCCACCGGGAACTGTGCGAACGCGCCGTGGATCCGCTGGAGATCGCCGCCGGTCTGGAGGCCCACGGCGTCACCGACCGGACCGCCGCCCGCTTCCGGCACCGCGATGTCTTCTCCCTCGCGGAGGAGCTCTACGCCCGGGTGCCGCGTGGTGAGGAGGCCCCGCCGCCCCCGGCGGACGAGGACGCCGTCGCACGCCCCGGGCACCTGCTGTCGGCGACGGCGCCGGGAGCGGTCGCCGTCGTCACGGCGGCCGGTCTCCGCCTCACCGACGGTGCGGCCAGTCTGGGAGTGGGGGCGGCCGGAGCCGTCGGGCTGGCCGGCGCGCTCGCCTGGAGCCTGCGGCGGGGGCCCCTGCGCGCCCCCGGGCGCACGATGCGCGCGACGCGCCATGTGGTGTGCTGGCTCGTGGCGTACGCGCTCCTCGGCGACGGGCTGCTGGCCGAGCTGGTCGACGGCGGCCCCCACGGACCCTGGCCGCTCACGCCCGGCCCGCTCGTCGGCCTCGCCCTCGCCGTGGCCCCCGCCGCCTGGTTCGCGCGGATCTTCTCCGCCCAGGCGCGGCGCAGGCTCGGCGGCAGCAGGGGCCTCGAGGAGTTCGCCGCGGGCACCCGGCCCCTCCTGCTGGGCTGCGTCGCCCTGCACACCGGCGCCCTCATCGGGCTGCTGGTGCTGACGTCCCTGCTGCTGCCCGTGGCGATCGCCCCGGCCGTCGCCCTCGGTCTGCTGCTCTTCCTCGCCCGGCTGCTGACGGTGCACGGCTACCCGCACGCGGCGGTGTCCGGTCTCGCGTTCGCCTGCGCCGGCGAGGCCCTGGCACTGGCCGCGGTCCTCGGCGGCCGCCTTCCCGGCTGCGGCTTCCTCGCCCGGCCCGTGGAGGCCGCGGTGCACGCCTGGGGTGCCCCGGCCGTGCCCGCCCTGGTGTGCGGCGCCGCCGCCCTGGGGCTGCTGGTCCACGCGACCGCGGCCCTCTCCCGGGCATCGGCCCACACCCAATGACCCTCGCGAGCCCCCACCAGACGACCTTCCCGTGCCCCCCACCCACTCCCGCGGAGCCGACGCCGCGGGCGTATCCCACCACCGCACCATCCCCGAGGAGACAGACGACGATGACCCCGCACCACCCAGCACCGGCCCGTCGGCCCCGAGGAGCCACGCGATGAGGGTGCTGCTGCTCGGAGCAAACGGATTCCTCGGCCGCTTCGTCGCCGACCGGCTACTGGCCGACCCGGCCGTGCATCTCACCGCGCTGGGGCGTGGCGACGACGCCGACGTACGGTTCGACCTCGCGGGCGGCAGCCCGGGAGCACTCACCCGGTTCCTGGACGCCGTCCACCCGGGGGTCGTGATCAACTGCGCCGGCGCCACCCGCGGGGGCGCCCGCGATCTGACCCGGCACAACACCGTGGCCGTCGCCACCGTCTGCGAGGCCATGCGCCGCAGCGGCTGCGACGCCCGGCTCGTCCAGCTCGGCTGCGCCTCCGAGTACGGGCCCTCGCAGCCCGGTTCCTCGACCGCGGAGGACGCCGTGCCGCGCCCCGGCGGGCCGTACGGGGTGTCCAAGCTCGCCGCGACCGAGCTGGTCCTCGGGTCCGGACTGGACGCCATCGTCCTCCGGGTCTTCTCGCCGGTCGGCCCCGGCACCCCGGCCGGCTCACCGCTCGGCCGGCTGGCCGAGGCCATGCGCCGGGCCATGCAGTCCGGCGACGGCGAGCTGAAGCTCAGCGGCCTGGGCGTCCAGCGCGACTTCGTCGACGTGCGCGACGTGGCGCGCGCCGTGCACGCCGCCTCGCTCTCCGCCGCACAAGGCGTCGTCAACATCGGAACCGGCCGCTCCGTACGGCTGCGTGACGCCGCCGCCGTGCTCGCCCGGGTGGCCGGGTACGCGGGGGCGCTGCACGAGCTGGACGGCCCGCCGCACCGCGCCGGTCACCCCGTGATCGGGGCGCCACGGGGCCCCGAGCCCGCGCCGGAGCAATTGGGCATCACGCCCTACCCGTACCCCGACGGCTGCGGCAGCTGGCAGCAGGCGGACGTACGGACCGCCCGCGACCGGCTGGGCTGGCGGCCGCGGATCAACCTGGAGGAGTCCCTCGCGGACATCTGGATGGAGGCGGCATGCCGCATCTGATCAGCACGGACCGCGCACTCTCCGCCACGGGCGCCGACCGGCTCGGTCTCGGTGTCCCGGGCTATGCCCACCCCCTGGTCGCCCCGGCCGAATGGGCCGAGCTGACCAGACCGGGCACCCCGCTGCACTGGGCCGTCCTCGATGTCGCGGACGGCCCCGGCAGCAGACCGGACCCGCACTGCCTGGAGGCGGCGGGCAAGCTCACCAACGCCGGAGTCCGGGTGCTGGGCCGTATCGACCTCGCCCACGGCGCCCGGGAGTTCGGTGAGATCGTCTCCGACGCACACCGCTACCTCGACTGGTACAAGGTCGGCGGGTTCCTGCTGGAGCGCTGTCCGGTCGATCAGGCGGACCTCCCCGGGGTACGCCGTGCCACGGCCACGCTGGAGGCCGTTCTCGACGGCGGGCACATCGTGCTGGGCCACGGTGGGCACCCGCACCCCGGATACGCGGAGGTGGCCGACCAGCTCGTCACCTTCCGCGGTGCCTGGACCGACTACCGCTGGTCGCAGGTGGCGGAGTGGACCGCCGACCATCCGCCCGAGCGCTTTGTGCACTTCGTGCACGGGGTGCCCCGGACCCATCTGGACGAGGCCATGAGGATCGCCCGCTGGCAAGGAGCGGGAACGATCTTCTTCACCGACCGCTCGGGCGCAGGGCGGGGGCAGAACGGGGCATTCCACTCGTTGCCCGGCTACTGGGACGAAATCGTCTCGCGGATTGGACCGGGTGTCTCGGAATGAGAGGGCGCGTGGCAGTGTTACAGCGAGAACAACCGTACTGACGCAACCACCAACGACGGAGTCCCCGTGTCGCTGCCACCCCTGGTCGAGCCGGCCGCCGAGCTCACCGTAGACGAGGTCCGCAGGTACTCCCGCCACCTGATCATCCCGGATGTCGGGATGGACGGGCAGAAGCGGCTGAAGAACGCAAGGGTGCTCTGTGTGGGTGCCGGCGGCCTCGGCTCACCGGCGCTGATGTACCTGGCGGCGGCCGGTGTCGGCACGCTCGGCATCGTGGAGTTCGACGAGGTCGACGAGTCGAACCTGCAGCGTCAGATCATCCACAGCCAGTCCGACATCGGCCGCTCCAAGGCCGAGTCCGCGCGCGACAGCGTCAAGGGCATCAACCCGTACGTGAACGTCGTCCTCCACGAGGAGCGCCTCGAGGCCGACAACGTGATGGACATCTTCAGCCAGTACGACCTCATCGTCGACGGCACGGACAACTTCGCCACCCGGTACCTGGTGAACGACGCCTGCGTGCTGCTCGGCAAGCCGTACGTGTGGGGGTCGATCTACCGCTTCGACGGCCAGGCCTCGGTGTTCTGGTCCGAGCACGGCCCCTGCTACCGGTGCCTGTACCCGGAGCCCCCGCCGCCCGGAATGGTGCCTTCCTGCGCGGAGGGCGGCGTCCTGGGCGTGCTCTGCGCGTCCATCGGCTCCATCCAGGTCAACGAGGCCATCAAGCTGCTCGCCGGTATCGGGGAGCCGCTGGTCGGCCGGCTGATGATCTACGACGCCCTGGAGATGCAGTACCGCCAGGTGAAGGTCCGCAAGGACCCGAACTGCGCGGTCTGCGGCGAGAACCCGACCGTCACCGAGCTCATCGACTACGAGGCCTTCTGCGGCGTCGTGTCCGAGGAGGCACAGGAGGCGGCGCTCGGCTCCACGATCACTCCCAAGCAGCTGAAGGAGTGGATCGACGACGGTGAGAACATCGACATCATCGACGTCCGCGAGCCGAACGAGTACGAGATCGTCTCGATTCCCGGCGCCCGCCTGATCCCGAAGAACGAGTTCCTGATGGGCGGCGCCCTCCAGGACCTGCCGCAGGACAAGAAGATCGTCCTGCACTGCAAGACGGGCGTCCGCAGTGCGGAAGTCCTCGCTGTGCTCAAGTCGGCCGGTTTCGCCGACGCCGTGCACGTCGGCGGAGGCGTGATCGGCTGGGTCAACCAGATCGAGCCGCAGAAGCCGGTCTACTAGAACGGTCCATCGGAGGGGGCCGGCCGCCGAGGCCGGCCCCCTCCGCATGTCTCGGCCGGATCGGCGCAGGCCCGGGAGAGCCGGATGCGCGGAGGGGCCCTCACGGACGGCGCGGCGCGCGGGGCCCCGGCCGTCACATCGCGGGCCGGTCTCGCGGGCGGCATTCGCGAAGAGGTGTCCAGTGCCCATCGGGCAGCCTTCGCCCCGCCGCGACGCCCGGCACGGATACTCGCGGCGTTGCCGAATCAACCGAGTAGACCCACGATCAGGCGGTCCGGCGTCTTGCGATCTTCCCCTCGGCCCGGGGGTGGGCCGGGGGACACCCCATCCCCTCGGCCCGGGGGGCCGGGGGCGCCCCATTTCCTCGGCCCGGGGGGCCGGGGGACACCCCGTTTCCTCGGCTCGGAGGGCCGGGGGACATTCCATGCACCGGACGCGCTCCGCGACCAGCACAACCTGCCTGAACGCGGCACTAGCCGCAGGTCCCGCCGTCCTCCGGAACCTCTCCCTCCAGCAGGTAGTCGTCGACGATGCTGGTCACGCATCCGTTCGAAGGGGTGTAGCCGCCGTGGCCCTCGCCCTTGTTGGTGAGCAGGATGCCCACGTCCTCGCCCAGTTCGTCCGCCATCCGCCGAGCCCCCTCGTAAGGCGTCGCCGGATCACCGGTCGTGCCCACGACCAGGATCGGACCCGCGCCCTTCGCACTGGCCTTGGGGGTCTCGTGCTCACCGGGAACCGGCCAGTCGGCGCACCAGCCCGCCGTGTCCCAGGCCAGGAACGGGCCGAACACCTCGGATATCCGCTTGAACTCCGGCAGCAGGGCCTTCGCCTCGGCCGGGGTCGGGCGCTGGGCGTCGTCCACGCACGATATCGCCCGCTGCGAGTGACTCTGCGTACCGTAACTGCCGTCCGGTGCACGGTCGTTGTAGGAGTCGGCCAGGGCCAGCAACTTCGCGCCGCGACCGCGCCCCTCCGCCTCGTCGAGGGCCGCCGTGAGGTCGGGCCACATACTCTGCGAGTAGAGAGGCAACACGATTCCGGTGAGCGCCAGGCTCTGGTTCAGCTCGCGGCCGTCGCCCGCCGGCAGTGGCTCCCTGTCGATCCGCGCCAGCAGCGCCGCTATCCGGGCCGTGCCCCGCTGCGGGTCCTCGCCCCTGCTCGTGAGGTAGTTGTCCAGGGCACGCTGGAAGCCCGCGGCCTGGTTGCGGGCGTGGCCCACCGTGTCCGCCGTCGGGTCGACCACCGCGTCCAGCACCATCCGTCCCACGTTCCCCGGGAAGAGATGGGCGTACATGCCGCCGAGCTGGGTGCCGTACGAGATGCCGAAGTAGTTGAGCCGGCGGTCGCCCAGGACATGGCGGAGGAGGTCCATGTCCCGAGCGGCGTTCGCCGTGCCCACATGGGCGAGGAGCTCTCCGGAGCGGCGCTCGCAGCCCCTGCCGAAGTCCCTGGCGTCCGCGAAGTAGGCCGCCTCCTCCGCGGCCGTGTCGGGGGTCAGGTCGACGCGTTCGGCGGCCGCCTCCATGCCCTCGTCGTCCCGGCACACCACGCCCGAGCTCGCCGCCACCCCGCGCGGGTCGAAACCCACCAGGTCGTAGCGCGAGTTGAGCTTCTCGTACTCCGCGGCGGCCCGGGGCAGCAGGCCGACGCCGGAGACTCCGGGGCCGCCGAAGTTGAACAGCAGCGAGCCGAGGCGCCCCTCCTCGTCCCGCGCCGGGCGGCGGACCAGCGCGACGGAGATCGTCCTGCCGTCCGGGGCGCCGTAGTCGAGCGGGACCTTCACCGAGGCGCAGGTCCAGCCCTCCGCACCCGCGCAGGGCGCCCAGCTCGGACGCTGGTTCACGAGCCTGCCGGGGAGTCCCTCGGCGGCGTCGCCCGGCCGCACCGGGACGGAGGCCGTGGGACGTCCCTTGCCGTCCGCCCCCGCACCACCTCCCGGGTCACAGCCGGTCGCCGCTCCGCCTGCCAGCACCAGCGCCGCGGCCGCCGCGGCCGGTCCCCTACGCCAAGACATCCGTGCCCCCCGTGCATCACCCGGTCCGTTCACTCTGCTGCGCCATCCTAGGCGCCGTCACTGACAGTGACCGCGAGGGCCGTTCGCGGGTGCGGCCCGCCCGGCCGTCAGCGGCAGACGGTCCCGGACGCCGGCAGGCCCTCCGCCTCGTCGGCCGTCAGCGGCAGACGGTCCCGGACGCCGGTACCTTCCCGTTCAGCAGGTACTGGTCCACCGCTCTCGCGACGCACTTGTTGCCGCTGTTGTAGGCGCCGTGGCCCTCGCCCTCGTACGTCAGCTCGACCCCGACGCCCTTGCCGAGCGCCTCGACCATGGCCCTGGCGCCCTCGTACGGGGTCGCCGGGTCACCGGTGTTGCCGATGACGAGGATCGGCGCGGCGCCGGGCGCGCTGACGTCGGGCGTCTCCCACTGCCCGGGTACCGGCCAGTGATTGCAGCCCATCAGGCCCCAGCCGAGGTAGTCGCCGAAGATCGGCGAGGCCTCGCGGAACTCGGGGAGCCTCGCCTTCGCCTGGTCCAGCGAGTACCGCTCCTTGAAGTCGACGCAGTTGATCGCCGCGTTGGCCGCCTGGAGATTGCTGTACTGCCCCTCCCTGTTGCGTCCGTTCATCGCGTCGGACAGTGCGAGCAGCAGGGAGCCGTCACCGCCGTCGGCCTCGTCGAGCCCCTGCTCCAGCAGCGGCCAGTACTCCTTGGAGTACAGGGCCTGGGCGATGCCGTTGGTCGCCTGGGTCTGGGTGAGTTCGCGGTCGCCGATGCCGGGGATCGGCTTCTTCTCCAGCCGGTTCTGGAGGTCCAGGACGAACTGCTGGATCTCCTCGGGTGTGCTGCCCGGGAGCTGGCAGGCGTCTCCGCGCGCGACGCAGTCCTCGGCGAAGTTGGTGAACGCCAGCTGGAAGCCCCTGGCCTGGCCGAGTGAGCCCTCCACCGCGGTGCTCGTCGGGTCGACGACGGCGTCGAAGACCGCCCGTCCGACGTTCTTCGGGAAGAGGTGGGCGTAGACGCCGCCGAGTTCGGTTCCGTAGGAGATGCCGAAGTAGTGGAGCTTGTCGTCCCCGAGGACCCGGCGCATCAGATCCATGTCCCGGGCGGCGTTGGTGGTGCCGACGTAGGGCAGGTCAGGCCCCGAGTTCTCCTCGCAGGCGGAGTCGTACCGGTTCAGGTTCTCGCTGTACGCCTTCTCCTCGGCGCTGTCGTCCGGGGTCGCGTCCTGGGCGTAGTACTCGTCCAGCTCCTGGTCGTCGAGGCACTCCACGGGCTGGCTGCGGCCGACCCCCCGCGGGTCGAAACTCACCAGGTCGTAGCGGGCGCGCAGCCGCTCGAAGTCCGCCGCCGCCGCGGGCAGGGTGCTGACCCCGGAGCCGCCGGGGCCGCCGAAGTTGAAGATCAGCGAACCGATCCGGTCGGCCTGGTCGCGGGCCTTCGCCCGGATGAGGGCCAGTTCGATGGTCTCGCCGTCGGGCTTCGCCCAGTCGCGAGGCACCTCCATGAAGGAGCACTCCCACGGGGTGCCGCCGGGCAGCGGCGAGGGCGCGGTGCCGCCGCCCTCGGCCTCCGAGGGCGCGGGGCACGGCCTCCAGTCGAGGTTCTGGCTGCCGAGGTCCCGGTCGGGCTGCTCCCCGTTCCCGCCTCCGGCGTCACCGTCCGAGCAGCCTGCGGTGACCAGCAGCAGGGTGGCGGTCGCGGCGGCGAGCAGGGTCCCGGCGCGCCGGGCGGCGGCGCCGCGGTGTCCGGAGCCCCGCGAGTGGACCGTGCCGGACGCCCTCCGGGTGCCGCCGTCCCGGGCCGGGGCCTGAGCGTCCCGGCGCGGGCCGGGCGCCTCCGGCGAGCCGGGTGGGTCGGTGTCCCGGCCGTCGCCGCCGGGGTCGGGGCCGGCCGCGGGGCGACCGGTGGGGGTGGTCGGCATGACCCCATCCTGCGGCCCCGCGCGGCGCTCCGCCTGTCGGCGGCGGCCCGGCCGGGACCGGGCGGGACCCGGGCCCGCCCGGGGGCCGCCCCCGGGTTCCGACCGGCCGGGACCGGGAGCGTGCCCCGAGCCGGGTCCGGCATCGGGGCCCGCTCGGCTCCCCCTCTGCGCCGGTCACCGGGACGGCGGAACCGGTCGCCGGGACGGGGGGACGGTCACCAGGACCGGGAGGACGACGGGTGCTGTCCGGAGGACGGGTAGGACGGCGGGTGCTGTCCCGGCTGCCATGCCGGGGTGCCGGTGCCGGTGCCGGTGCCGGTGCCGTGCGGTGTCGAGGCGGGCGGGTCCCAGCTGTCGCTGTCGCCCAGCATCATGTCGGGGTCGAACATGACGATCACGGCGGCGATGAGGAGCACGGCGAGCGGGCCGGCGAGCATCAGCAGGAGGAAGGACATCAGGCTCGTGTGCGCCGCGGAGGCCGAGGTCTGGCCGGTGAGGTGGACGGAGACCGCGGCCATGCCGGTGTAGTGCATGCCGGTCACGGCCACTCCCATGACCAGGCTCGCGCCCAGGCTCGCCCACAGCCCGTGGACGGAGACGGCCGCCCACAGGGCCGCGGTGGCGGCCACGACGGCGATGACGACCGACAGCGCCACCGTCGGCGTGTCGTAGTGGAGGTCACCGGCGGTGTGGATGGCTGACATGCCGAGGTAGTGCATGGCGGCCACCCCGAGACCGGTGATCGTGCCCGCCACGGCCAGGTTCGCCGGTGAGCCGCCCCGGTAACCGACGAGGAACACCCCGATGGCGACGACCGCGATGGCGACCGCCAGGCTGAGCAGCGTTCTCGGGGTGTCGTAGCTGACCAGCGCGCCCTGGATGCTGAAGCCGATCATGGCGATGAAGTGCATGGTCCATATGCCGCACCCGATCGACACGGCGCCCAGTGCCAGCCATCGGGCCCTGCCGTGCGGACGCCGCAAGGAGCGTGTCGTGCACCGCAGCCCCAACGCCGCTCCGAGGCAGGCCAGCAGATAGGCGGAGATGGGGGTCACCGCGCCGTAGTGGAAGTTGGAGATCGTGGCGGTCATTCAGGGTCCTCCCCGTAGGTGCGGCGGCGGGATGCAGGTGACGGCGGGATGTGGGTGACGGCGGCTGTGGGCGACCGCGGCTGTGTGCGACGGCGGGATGGGTGGGGCTGCGGGCGGAACAGGTGCGGTGGGCGGGGACGAGGATGCGGCGCACCCTCCCGCCGGACCTCGACGGGGCCGGGTTCGGCTCCGGGTGGGAGAAGGATGCGCGGGGCCCTCGGTCGGAGAGCCGCCCGCGGCGGCTGCGGATCGTTCGCCAGGTCCTCCACCACGTGTGCGCATCGGCGCGGGCCGGTGACCCCGAACCGTGCGCAAGTCGTCCCGGAAGAGGCAGGAAGAAGTGGCAATCGATCAGATCCCGCCATCTGGCCGAGTTGTGAGCTATTCAAGCACAGCGTGTGCACACTTCCTCCCCACTCGGTCATGGGTTAGTCATGGGCTGTCCCCACTGAAGGTGGGCGAGTGCCGGGTGCGCGGGGTGGGGAGGGCCGCATGCGGATACGGCCGCGCCGCCGGACCCGCAGCGGCCGCCCGTCCGGCGGCGCGGGTCCGGCGGCGCGGCACTGCGCAGGACTCCCCTCGGCCGATGCGGACCGATCGCCGGGCCGTCAGGCCGTCCGGACGCGCACGGACGAGGCGCCCTCGGCCGGGACCGGCGGGCGCCCCGTGGAACGCGTCATCCGCGGCTCGTCAGAGCGCACCCTTCCGGGTGAGGTGATTGAACGACAGCCACCCCGGCAGCACCGGAAGCCAGAGCGTCAGCAGCCGGTACAGCAGCACGGCCGGGGCCGCGACCTCCGGCGGCAGCCCCACGGCGATGAGGCCCAGGGTCAGCGCGCCCTCCACGGCGCCCACACCGCCGGGAGTCGGGGCAGCGGACCCCAGGGCGTTGCCGGCCAGGAAGACGACGGCGATGCTGGCGTAGCTGAGCTGCTGGTCGCCGTTGTCGAAGGCCCGGATGGAGGCGTCCAGGCACATCACGAAGGAGCCGGTGAGCAGCAGCATGCCGCCGATTCCGGTGATCAGCTTCCCCGGCCGCTGGAGCACGTCCAGCATGCGCGGGACGACCCCGGCGAACAGGGACCGCAGCCGGGTCGCCACGAACTTCCGCAGGAACGGGATCGCGGTCACCACCAGCACCAGCACCGCCACGGTCAGCAGTCCCGCGATGACGGTCCTCGACGGCGTGAGCGACGACGTCTTCTCCGTGCCGGTGAGGTAGCCGAAGGCCAGCAGCAGCAGGATGTGCGCGCCGAGACCGAAGAGCTGCGAGGCGCCGACGCTGGCCACGGCGAGCCCGGGGCGGACCCCGGAGCGCTGCAGGAAGCGGGTGTTCAGCGCGACACCGCCGACCGCCGCCGGCGCGACGATCTTCACGAACGAGCCGGCGACCTGCGCGACGACCGTCCGCGGGAACGGCACCCGCTCCGGCACGAAGCCCAGCAGGCTCATGGCGGCCGCCACATAGCTCAGCGCCGAGAACAGCACCGCGGCGGCGACCCAGCCCCAGTGCGCCTGGCTGACCACGGTGAGGTCGGTCCGCGTCAGCTGCGACAGCAGGAAGTACGCGGCGATGGCCCCGGCGATCAGGCTGACCAGCGTGCGCGGCCGGATCCGCTCCAGCCGGGCGGGCTCCACCGGCGCCTGCGGGCGGATCAGCAGGACCTGGTGGCGGATCTGGGCGAGCAGGTCCTCCTCACGGGCCTCGTCCAGCGCCTCGCCCATGGCCCGCTTCTCGGCCTGCTTCTCGGCGCGCAGCGATCTGCGGACGGCCTTCCTGCCGTCCTCCGTACCGTCAGTGCCCTGCTCGGCCCTTTC